>CAVSGS010000011.1:0-502967 GCA_963727545.1 uncultured Chloroflexia bacterium | reverse complement strand
CATCGTGTGGTGAACAATCTATGAAACTTCTCCTTTGCGTCTTTGTCGCCTTTGCGCCTTTGCGTTAAATCTTTGTCTTTTAGCTTTGAAGGCATGCTATGTCGTTCCTGACACCGCTCGCCTTTATCGGCGGGCTGCTGGCGATCCCGATCATCCTGCTCTACATGCTGCGCCTGCGCCGCCGCGAGGTCACGATTTCGAGCACCTTCCTCTGGCAGCAGATTTTGCAGGACAAAGAGGCGAATACGCCGTGGCAGCGACTCCGCCGCAACCTGCTGCTCCTGTTGCAGTTGATCATCCTCGCGCTGCTGGTGATCGCCTTGGCGCGCCCGTTCGTGACCGTCCCGGCGGTCAGCACCGGGCAGATCGCCGTGCTGCTCGACGCCTCCGCCAGCATGAACGCCACCGACGTCAGCGACGGGACGCGCTTCGACGAAGCCAAACGGCAGGCGCTCTCGATTGTCGATACCATGAATCCCGGCGACAGCATGACCGTGATCCGCGTTGCCGGGTCGCCAGAAGTGCTGATCCCCTACACCGACGACCGCGCCCAACTCCGCGACGCCATCAGCGCCGCCCAGCCGAGCGATGCCAGCGCCGACTGGAACGCCGCGCTGACCCTCGCGGCGGCAGGATCGGCGGGCGACGCCGATTTCAACGCCGTGATCATCGGCGACGGTGGCTTGGGCAGCGCCGTCAATCTGCCCGCCATTCCCGGCGATTTGCGCTACGTCCCGATCGGGCGATCCAGCGACAACTTGGCGATCTCGGCGTTGGCGACGCGGGCGCTGCCCGGTCAGCCGCCGCAGTTGTTCGCGCAGATCACCAACTACGGCAGCGACGACGCCCGCGTGATCTTCGACCTGCGCGTCGACGGCGAGTTGTTCAAGGCGGACGAGCAGGTCGTCCCGGCGCACAGCCAGCTCGCGATCCCCGATCTTGTGCTGCCCGACCAGTTCACGACGCTGCAAGCCGGGCTGACGATCCCGGTCAGTTCGACCTACACCGACTATCTGGCGGAGGACAACCGCGCGTGGACGGTCTCGACCGACAGCGGGACGCGCCGCGTACTGCTGATGTCCGCCGGGGGCAACCTGTTCTTGGAGCAGGTCTTGCGCAGTCTGCCGGGAGTTGAGCTGACGGTCGGCGACACCGAGCGCGGCTTGCCCGCCACCGACTACGATCTCTACGTCCTCGATGGCTGGACGCCGCCGATCCTGCCGCGCGCCGACCTGCTGATCGTCAATCCGCCGCAGTCAACGGCGCTCTACACCGTCGGCGCGACCAGCGAGCAGACCACCAACCCGACCGTCCGCAAAGAAGATCCGCGTATGACCTTCGTCGATTTCAGCGGCGTCAATCTGCTCAAGTTCAAGCAGGTGCGGGCGGCGTGGGCGCAGCCCTTGATCGCGGTCGATGGCGGACCGCTGCTGCTGGCGGGCACGACCGAGGATCGCCAGATTGCGATCTTGACTTTCGACCTGCGCGACAGCGACCTGCCGCTGCAAATCCAGTACCCGATCCTGATGTCGGCGCTGCTGAATTGGTTCTCGCCGCAGGACGTGATCGACCAAGCGGCAGCCAACGGCTTGACCGTCGGCGACTCAGTAGCGATCAACCCGGCGGCGGATAGCGACAGCGTGCGGATCACGCTGCCGGACGGCTCGACGCGGACGTTCGACTTTTGACCAAAATGGAGCGTCACTCTCGTTCGCCGAGACGACCACGCCGGGGCTGTACACGGTCGAGGTGCTGCGCGGCGGCGAGGTCACGCAGACGGCAGCCTTCGCGGTCAACCTGTTCGACGCGGGCGAGAGCGACATCGCGCCGCAGCCGACGATCACGCTCGGCGCAACGACGGTCACCCAGACGACCGAAGCCGAGATCGGGCAGCGCGAGTTCTGGTCGCTGCTGGCGGCGCTGGCTCTGCTGGTGCTGCTGATCGAGTGGGTGGTCTATCACCGCCGGATGCGCGCCCCGACCGTCTTTAAGCCGCTGCGAAGCTCAAAAGCAAGAACTTAACGCAAAGGCGCAAAGGGAAAGTGCAAGACGCAAAGAGTTGGTTTGATAACCCGGCAATTTCTCCCCTCTCCCCGCCTGCGTGGGAGAGGGGTCGGGGGTGAGGGGTCAGACAATCTTGATCGAGTACAATGCAGGTAGAAAAGCGAGTTTAGAGTCCTGCTGATGACTTTTACGACGCCTTTGGCGCTACTGCTGCTGATCGTCCTCCCGGTCGTGATCTACGTCGGGCTGCCGCGCGTCAAGTTCCGGCGCGGGCGCGACGTCGCCAGCCTCTTGCTGCGCTCGGCGATCGTCACGCTGGTGATCCTCGCGCTGGCGGGCACGCAGATCGTCCGCTCCGCCGATAAGCTGGCGGTCGTCTACCTGATCGACGCCTCGGACAGCGTCGGACAGCAGATGCAGGAAGCCGAGACCGCCTACGTCCGCGACTCGCTGGCGGCGATGCAGCCCGACGACCAAGCGGCGGTGATCGTCTTTGGCGGGAACGCGCTGGTCGAGCGTCCGATGAGCAGCGTCCGCGAACTCGCGCCGCTGCGCTCGACGCCCAACAGCGGCAATACCGACCTCGAAGAAGCGATCGGCTTGGGGCTGGCGCTGTTTCCGGCAGATGCCGCCAAGCGGATGGTGATCCTCAGCGATGGACAGCCGACCGTCGGCGATGCCGACGCTGCCGCGCGGCGCGCCGCTGCCACCGGCGTGCAGATCGACTACGTGCCTTTCACCCGCGCCGCTGCCCCTGAAGTCCAACTGAGCGACATCCGCGTTCCTAGTTCGGTCGGCGCGGGGCAGTCGTTCGACCTCAGCGCAACCATCACCGCCGAAGCCGCCACCCCCGCGACTATCACCATCTTCGCCGGCGGCACGATCATCCTGCGCGATCAGGTCGATCTGCGGCAGGGCGTCAATCACTACGCGCGGACGCTGCAAGCGGGTGCTGACGGCGGCTTCCGCGATTTCCGTGTGCAGGTCGATCCAGTCAGCGCCGATGAGTTCTATCAGAACAATCAGCTTTCGGCTTTCAATCAGGTGGTCGGTCCGCCGCGCGTGCTGGTTGTCTCACAAAATGACGACGAGTTGCGCTATCTGGTGCAGGCGCTGACCGAGCAGGGCTTGACCGTCGACGTTACCCGCCCGGATGGACTGCCGACCGGAGTCGCGGCGCTGATCGGCTACGACAGCGTGATCCTCGACAACGTACCGGCGACTCAGCTGACGCCCAGCCGCATGACGGCGCTGCAAACTTACGTCCGCGACCTCGGACGCGGCTTGATCGCCGTCGGCGGTCCCGACGCTTACGGTCCCGGCGGCTACTTCCAGACCCCGCTCGAAGAGACGCTGCCGGTCGATATGCAAATCCGCGATCAGCAGCGCCTGCCGCAGATCACGATCCTCTACGTGATCGACCGGTCCGGCAGTATGGCGTCGCTGGGGGCGAGCGGCGTGCAGAACATCGATCTGGCGAAAGAGGCGATCATCCGCTCGCTCGATTTCTTGCAGCCGACCGACCGGGCGGGCGTGCTCAGCTTCGATACCGACGGCATCTGGATCGCCGAGCCGCAGCCGGTGCTGGATCGCGTGAGCTTACAGACGCAGGTCGCCATGCTGCGCGCCAGCGGCGGCACCGACATCCTCGCCGGAATGCGGATGGCGGCGGAAGCGATGCGGCAGGAACCATCCCATCTCAAGCACATCATCCTGCTGACCGACGGCGGATCGAGCAAGGACGGCTTGCTCGAACTGACCACCGAACTCAACCAGCAAGACGGCGTGACCACCTCGGTGATCGCCATCGGCGCGGGTGCCGCCCCCTTCCTCCAAGACATGGCGGCGGCGGGTGGCGGCAATTACCACGTCGCCGACGTGGTCGAGAACATCCCGACGATCTTCACCCAAGAGACGGTGCTGGCGACGCGGTCGTACATCATCGAGAAACAGTTTGTCCCGACGCTGACCGCCATCAGCCCGATCATGAACGGCATCAGCAGCGCGCCGTCACTGCTCGGCTACGTGGCGACAACGCCCAAGCAGACGGCGCAGGTCATCTTGCGGACGGGCGACGCCTTCAACGATCCGGTGCTGGCGGCGTGGCAGTACGGCTTGGGGCGCTCGGTCGCCTTCACCAGTGACGCGACCGCCCGCTGGTCGGCGAACTGGGTCAGTTGGGCGGATTTCGCCCGCTTCTGGAGTCAAGCCGTCCGCTGGACGATCACCGAAGGCACCAACACCAACGTCGAGGCGCAGGTCGTCACGGCGGGCGAGCAAGCCAAGCTGGTGATCGACGCCCGCAATCCGGATGGCAGCTTCCTCAACGGGCAGCAGCTAACCACCTCGCTGCTGGCACCCGACGGCACGGCGACCACGCTGACGCTCCAGCAGGTCGCGCCGGGGCGCTACGAGGCAGCCTTTGACCCGACTGCCGAGGGCGCTTACTTCCTGACCACCACCTCCGCCGACGGCACGATCAAGCAGACGACCGGCTGGGTGATGAGCTACTCGCCGGAGTACCGCCCGCCAACGCAAGCCGGGACGGTCGTCCTGAGCAATATCGCCGAACCGACCGGCGGCAAGGAGCTGAGCGTGGACGATCCGGCGACCGCCTTTGTCCACGACCTCGCCAGCCAGCCGAGCATGACGCCGATCGCGCCGCTGCTGCTGCTGATCGCGCTGCTGCTGCTGCCGTTCGACGTGGCAGTGCGCCGCCTGTTGATCACGCGCAGCGATCTGGCGCGGCTGCGGGCGGCAATTTCGCGGCGCAGCGCCGAGGTCGCCGCCGAGCCGGCGCCGCGCTTCTCGTCGCTGATGGGGGCGAAAGCGCGCGCGCAGCAGCAAACCGCCCGCGATCCGGCGGGGGTCAATCCGCCGCCCACTGCACCATCCGGCGACCGCCCGACGCCCAAGCCAAATCGCCCGCGCTTTGCCCCCGATCCCAAGGGCAAGAAGCTGAACGAACCCGAAGAAAATATCGCCGGGAAGCTGCTCCAGCGCCGCAAAGAGCGCGACCGGTAACCCCCTCTGCTCACCCCGCTTCGCGTGAGAGAGAGGGTCGGGAGTGAGGTTTGTAGGGGCGCACGGCGTGCGCCCCTGCTTTTCTTTGCGCCTTTGCGTTGTGCTTTTCTCTTTTATTTCCACATTGGTTCGGCGCGGTCGTTTGTTGGTTCGGGCGCTTGTTCAGTACCATAGAGATCACTGATCAAAGAGACATTTAGAGGAAAAGCTTATGGAATACCGACCATTAGGACGCACCGGCGTGATGGTCTCGTCGCTGTGCTTGGGCGCGATGAACTTCGGCGGTGTGACCCCGGCAGACGAAGGTATCGCCATCATCAACAAGGCGCTCGACGCCGGAATCAACTTCATCGACACCGCCAACGTCTACAACGGCGGCGAGAGCGAGAAGGTCGTCGGGCAGGCGCTCAAGGACAACGGCAAGCGCGACGAAATCGTGCTGGCGACCAAAGTCTTCGGCAATGTCGGCGAGGGCGTCAACGAGCACGAAGCCTCGCGCTACCACGTCATCAAAGCCTGCGAAGACTCGCTGCGCCGCCTGCAAACCGACCACATCGACCTGTACCAACTGCACCGCCCGTCAGCGATGATCCCGCAGGACGAGACGCTGCGCGCCTTCGACGACCTGATCAGCAGCGGCAAGGTGCGCTACATCGGCTGCTCGACCCACCCGGCATGGAAGGTGATGGAAGCCCTGAGCATCAGCGCGCGCGAGCACATCGCCCGCTACATCAGCGAACAGCCGCCCTACAGCCTCGTCGACCGGCGCATCGAGAACGAACTCGTGCCGCTGGCTCAGCAGTACGGTATGGCGCTGCTGCCGTGGTCGCCGCTGGCGGGCGGCATCCTCGCCGGACGCTATGACAGCAAAGAGCAGATGCCCGAAGGATCGCGCGGGGACCGCAGCAACCAGACCTTCCGCGACCGCATCACCAGCCGCGCGCTGGAAGTCGCCCAGCAGGTCGGCGCGATGGCGCAGGAACGCGGCTTGACGACCGCGCAGTTAGCGCTGCTCTGGTGCAAGGATCAGCCGGGGATCACCTCGCCGATCATCGGACCGCGCACGATGGCGCACTTCGAGGACGCGCTCGCCATCGCCGACCAGACGCTGAATGACGCGGATCGCCCGCTGTTCGACGCGCTGGTGCATCCCGGCAACGCTGTCGCCGACTTCCACAACAGCAACGACTGGATGAAAGCCCGCGTGCTGGACTGAGCTATAAGCTGAAACTACAACCCCTCACCCCGGACGCGATGCGTCCTGCCCCTCTCCCACGCAAGCGGGGCGAGGGGCGAAAAACTGCGTTCGAGGTGAGATAAACTCCATATCAATTTGGCAAGAACATCATCATGCCCCGACGCAGATCCTCGCTCTCTGGCTCCCCCTCTCCTCACGGAGAGGGGGTCGGGGGGTGAGGTTTTGTTTTACCCCTGCAGCGGGCGGAGCGTGAGTTGTTCCGCCGCCGAGAAAGCGTGCGAGCGCACCAGCAGCGTGCAGAGCATGGCGGTGGTCGCGGCGGTGGCGAACAGCATGGCGATCACTACGAACTGGTAAATCGCCGCTTGCAGCGGATCAGTACCAGCGAGCACCATACCTGCCATCAAACCGGGGATCCAGACGATGCCCAACGAGCGCAAATTGTTGATGCTGGGGATGATGCTCGCCGTTACGGAGGCTTGCACGTAAGGCGCGAGCACGACGTTGGGCGCAGCGCCGAGCGCCAGCCCCGCCTCGATCTGCCCGGTGTGCGCTTCGACCTCGGCGCGGAAGCGATCGAGCGCCAGCGCGGTCGTGTTCATGGCGTTGGCGGTCAGCATACTGCCGACCGGGATCAGCGACGCCGGGATGATGTCGATCACCCCTAAAAAGACCATCACCGCGATCACCAAGCCCGCGCCGAGCAGAATCGCGCTCAGCGTCACCTGCCAAATGCCGGGGATGTGCTTGGTTCGCTGCTTGGCGATGTACGATCCGGCGATCATCATGGCGAGCAGTACCACTGCGCTGATCCAGTTCTCGGCGGTCAGCACCAGCGAGAGCAGATAGCCAACAATCACGATCTGGACGATGCCGCGCGCCAGCGCGATCACCGTGTCGCGCTCGACGTGGATCCCGCGCCGATTCGCGGCAAACGCGACGATCAGCGCGAAAATCGCCGCGCAGAGCGCTTGAGCCGCCCGCAGCGCAATCGGATCGCTAAAGACTTGGGTCAGCATCGAGCACCTCCTCCACACTCCCGGCGAGGATCAGCTTCCCGGCGTCGATCAGCACGGCACGGCTGGCGATGCGCGCCGCCTGCGCGCTGTCGTGGGTGATCATCAAGGCGGTGAGCTGCCGGTCGCGGATGATCCGGGTCAGCAGCGCCTCGATCTCATGGGCAGCGTGGGCGTCCAGCGCCGAGGTCGGCTCGTCGAGCAGCAGCACGTCCGGGTGATTCGCCAGCGTCCGCGCCAGCGAGACGCGCTGCGCCTCGCCGCCGGAGAGATTGAGCACATTGCGGTCGGCAAAGCCTTTCAGCCCGACTTGATCGAGCAGCGAGTCGATCGCCGCGCCGTCGAAGGTCTCGCCGCGCTGGGCGGGACCGAAGCGCAGATTATCGGCAATCGTGCCGGGGAACAAGTACGCCTGCTGCATGACCATGCCGACGCGCCGCCGCAGGTCGCGCGGGGCGAGCGTGTGATAGTCCTGTCCGTCGAGGAAGACCGTGCCACCGGTCGGCTCGTCGAGGCGATTGATCAGCCGCAAAAACGACGACTTGCCCGCGCCGCTGCGCCCGATGATGGCGAGAAAGTCGCCGGATTGCACCTCAAGGCTGATGCGATTGACGATCGCGTGATCGCCGACCTCGCGCGTCAGTTGATCAGTTCGAAGCAGGGGTTCAGGCATAGTCGGGAAAATCCATTGCGGCAAGTGGAGTTCAAGCGGGAAATATAACGCTGCGACGGTAAAATAACCAAGACGGGGATATAAGTCGGGGCACGATCGATCGTGCCCCGTTTGATACTTGTGAAGTTACAGGGGCGCACGGTTGTGCGCCCCTACGGAGATTCGCAGCTTAGTCGGCAGCGCTGGCGCTGGCGACCGCTTCTTCGACTTGCAGCATTTCGGTGTCTTCCTGCTTGCTGCGACGGATCGCCCAGCCGATGACGCCGATGAAGACCAGCATCACGATGACGATCACGACGCGGGTGCCATCCGGGGTCGTCGGGGCGGCTGCCGAGACGATCAGCGGGGCGGCGAGCAGGGCGACGAGGTTGACGACCTTGATCATCGGGTTGAGCGCCGGACCCGCCGTATCCTTGAAGGGATCGCCGACGGTGTCGCCCACGACCGAGGCTTTATGCGGCTCGGAGTGCTTGCCGCCGTAGTTGCCGTCCTCGATGTATTTCTTGGCGTTATCCCACGCACCACCGGCATTCGCCATAAAGACCGCCATCAACTGCCCGGTCAGGATGATCCCGGCGAGGAAACCGCCGAGCGCCGCTGCGCCGAGCAGGAAGCCGACCACAATCGGCGTCAGCACCGCCAATATACCAATCGGCAGCAGCTCGCGTTGCGCCGCTTTGGTCGAAACGCTGACGCATTCGGCGTAGTCGGGCGTGACCGTGCCTTCCATGATGCCGGGGATGCGGAATTGACGACGCACCACCGCGATCATCTTGAAGGCGGCGCGGTTGACCGAGCGGATCAAGAGGCTGCTGAACAGGAAGATCAGCGCGCCACCGATCAGCATACCGATGAAGACGATCGGCGTCGAAATGTCGATGCCGGTGCCGAACAGCGTATCTTCGAGCCGGACGCCCAAGCCCAACTGCACGACGCGGGTGTCGGTCAGGAACGAGCCGAACAGCGCGACCGCCGCGATCACCGCCGAACCGATGGCGATACCCTTGGTGATCGCCTTGGTGGTGTTGCCGACCGCGTCAAGCTGGTTGAGCGTGTCGCCGCCGAAGCCTTCGCTCTCGCCCGCCAGTTCCGCCACGCCTTGCGCGTTGTCGGAGATGGGACCGAAAGCGTCCATCGACACGTTGTTGCCGGTCAGCGTCAGCATACCGATACCGGTCATGGCGACGCCGTAGAGGACTGCCGTGAAGCTGTCCACGATCTGCACGCCGTTGCCGTCGGTGATCGGGAACAGGGTGAAGATGATCACGCTGGCGAGGATGCTGCCCGCGATGACGAGGATCGCCCAGACCGAGCTTTCCATCCCGTTCGACAGACCGCTGAGGATGGTCGTCGCCGGACCGGTTTGGGTGTTGCGGGCGATCTCCTGCACCGGCGCGTGTTCGACGTCGGTGAAGTAGGCGGTCACGCGGTCGATGACGATGGCGAGCAGAATACCGGTCACGACTGCCGCGAACGGCTGCCAGATGATTCCGCCGCTGTTGATATTCTCATCGTGCATGTAGACGAGGGTCATTAAGGCGAACAGCGTGACGCTGATCGCGGCGGCGCTGTAGAAGCCGCGCGTGATCGCGTGGAGGGCGTCGCGTCCCGCTGAGGATTTGACTAAATAGGTGCTGATGATCGAGCTAAGCACGCCAATGCCGCGCACAACCAGCGGGAAGACGATCCACACCGGGCTGCGGGTGACGGTCGCCAGCGCCAAGCCGAGGATCAAGCCGGCGACGATGGTGACTTCGTAGCTTTCGAAGATGTCGGCTGCCATACCGGCGCAGTCACCGACGTTGTCACCGACGAGGTCGGCGATCACGGCGGCGTTACGCGGGTCGTCTTCCGGCAGACCGGCTTCGACCTTACCCACAAGGTCAGCGCCGACGTCCGCCGCTTTGGTGAAGATACCGCCGCCCACGCGCATGAACAGCGCGATCAGCGTGCCGCCAAAGCCGAAGCCCAGCAGCGCATCCGGCGCGGCAATGCCAAAGATAATAAAGATCGCCGTGCCACCGAGCAAGCCCAAGCCGTCGGTCAGCATACCGGTGATCGTGCCGGAGCGGTAGGCGATCCGCAGCGCATCGGCGTAGCCGCGCTTAGGATCGACCGCCGCTGCCGCGACGCGGACGTTCCCCTGCACCGCCATGTTCATACCGACGAAACCGACCGAAGCCGAGAAGATCGCGCCGAGCAGGAAGGCACCCGCACGACCGAGCGCAATGTTGATGCGCGCGCTGTCGCAGCCACCATCAGCAGCGGGCAGGATGCCCATCTGAACAATCGCCGCTTCTTCGGCATAGACGACGGCGTTATTTTTCAACAACGCCAGTTCGTCGGCGGCTGCCTGCTCACCGAGGGCAGCGCGTTCCACGAGGCTGGCATTCTGCGCTTCCACACCATTCTCAACCGCACCGGCATCGATGGTCGCGCGAGCAGCGGTCGCAACGTCCGGGCAGAATTTCTCAATGGCGTAGGGCGTCGGGTTGACGACGTAGACGCTGAAGAACAGAACGACGACGAGGACGACGATCAGGACCGCGATGATGCGGAACTGCGAACTGAGGTAAGCGTTCGCGCCAACGCGGATGTGACCCCAGACTTCCTGCATCTTCGCCGATCCCTTGCTTTCGCTCAGGATTTGGCGGACGAGGAAGCCCGCATAAAGGATGCCTGCGATGGCGATCCCCAACACTAAGTAGATCAGAGCATTTTCGAGTGAATCAAGCGGGCGCATCTAAAAATCCTTTTTGGAGTAAATAAATCAAACTCTACTACCTCCATAATTATATGCTTTAACGCCAAGACGAAGTTATAACAAGGGAAAATTACACTGAAAGTTTGTGATTTTCTTCTCAAATAAAGACGTTTTGTCACGTGAGTAAGGGGAGACACGGTCGAACGACGCCGGAAAGCGAGAAATTTCACTAATCTAAGGTGAGTTATGTGAGCGAGAAATTTCATCTTAGGAGCGCTGGCTGTACGTCTCTACAGCGAAAATTCTCCTCAGACTTCGCAGCCAATTTACTTCAATCGAGGCGGATCACGGCTGAGGTTCGGTCAGGCGGAAGAAGGGTCGGGTCAAGCCGAGCGCGAGGACGTTGAGCGCGCCGACGATGATAAACGGCAGGCGCAAATCGACGTCGAGCAGGTTGCCGCCGATCAGCGCGCCCAGCGCCATGGCAATCGTCCAGAGCAGTTGGAGCGCTCCGAACACCCGCCCGCGAATCTCCGGCTCGGCGGCTCGTGTGACCAAACCCGGCAGCAGCGTCGATAACGCCCATGCCGCGCTCACACCGAGCGTGCCGAAGACGTACAGCCCCCAGAGCGATTGCCCGGTGAAGATCGTGCCGACGACGGCGACCAAAATCGTCGCAAAGGCGATTTGCGTGGGCAGCCGCACGCCATAGCGATCCGCTGCGCGCCCGGCGACGAGCTGCGCCAGCGACGCGAAAATCATGCTGCCGGTCACGTACCCGGCGACAGCGGCATTACTGCCGCTCTGCTGCTTGATCAGCAGGGGAAAGAGGGTCGTCACGCCGTAATAGCAGGTCGGCAAAAAGCGCAGCAGCCCCAACAAGGCGATCTGGCGACGGAATAGGACGCCATAGCCCCCGGCGACCGGCGTCGTAGCACGGGGCGCGGGGTTCAAGCGGATGCGCGGCAGCAGTCCGGCGATCACCATCGTGACCAGCCCGATCACCAGCAGCACCAGCCCCATCGCGGCGTAATTATCGTCATTCAAGATCACCGTCGCCAATGGGGTCCCGACTGCGCCGCCGATGGTATAGCCCCAGTTGTAAAGCGCCGACGCCAGCCCCAACATCCCGGCGCCGGAAACCAGCGTCAAGTACCCTTGCCCGCTGACCGCCGACAGCCCCAGACCGGCACTGGCAACACACCAGAGCGCGATCACAACTCCCGGCGCATGGGTCAAAAAGAGCAGGCTGCTGATCGCCATCCCGCCGACACCCAGCGCGAGGATCCATTTATGCCCCCAACGGTCGCTCAGGCTGCCGCTGACAATCGAGGCGAACATGCCCACGATCTGCCCCAGCGCGATCACCTGCGCCACCTGCGCCAGCGGGTATTCCAGCACTTCGTTGAGGTAAATGCCGCGAAAGTTGTTCAACGGCGTCAGCATGATGCCGGCGAGCAGCTGCACGCCGAGCAGCCCAATCAAGGGCAGATGGTCCCGTTTCAACCTCACCAACGTGGCAGTCATGTCAGCACCTGTGCCGCGAATAGGTCATGCAAATTACGCCGTTAAAAGGACAGTGTAGCACGTCTATTTACTCCAAAGAGTGCCACGTAAGATTGGGCTTGATCCCCTCGTCCAAATAGCAGTTAAGCAATAGGTGAACGAGCCAGTGGACGATCAGTTACAGAAACTCGTGAATTGCATTTTTGATACTCATTCCGACGGCGACATCGACTGCGAGGAATGCAGCCGACAGTTCAATTGTCTGGTCGAACTGGTCGCCACGGGCGTCGATATGAGTCAGCTGCTTCCGGCGGTTCAGCAGCACATCTCGTGTTGTCCCGACTGTCGCGAAGAATTCCAAGCACTCCTATCGATTGTCGTCGCAGAAAATCAAGGTCTCATCTCACAAGTACAAGCAGGGAAAACAGATCAATGAAGAAAGTAAGAGTAGTCGTCATCGGTTCAGGTCCCGCCGGGTTGACGGCAGCGCTGTACACGGCGCGCGCGCAGTTGAGCACCGTCGTGGTTACCGGCAGCCAATTAGGTGGACAGATCGCCACGACCCACGACGTTGACAATTTCCCCGGTTTCCCGGAAGGCATCACCGGACCCGAACTCGCGGAACGGATGCAGAAGCAGGCGGAGCGGTTCGGCGCAGAGTTCGATTACGACCTCGTGACCGACGTCGATTTCACGCAGGGTCCGCCCTTCACCGTCAAGACGCAGAACAACGTCTACAGCGCCGACGCGGTGATCGTGACCATCGGTGCCAGCCCGCGCCGTCTCAACGTCCCCGGCGAGTCGGAATACACCGGTCGCGGCGTGAGTTGGTGCGCCACCTGCGATGGCTGGTTCTTCAAGGGTAAGAACATCATCGTGGTCGGCGGCGGCGACTCCGCGCTGCAAGAAGCGATCTTCCTGACCAAGTTCGCCGAGTCGGTGACGGTTGTCCATCGCCGCGACGAACTGCGCGCCAGTGTCGCGCTGCAAACCCGCGCCTTCAGCAATCCGCGCATCCACTTCGTTTACGACAGCGTGATCGACGAGATCAAGGGGCAGGACGGCTCGGTGAACGGCGTCGTGCTGCGCAACCTCAAGACCGGCACGGTCGAGGACCAGCCGATCGACGGCGTGTTCATCTTCATCGGCTACGACCCCAACAGCAAGGTCTTCGGCGATCAGCTGCACACCGACGAGCACGGCTATGCGGTGGTCGATAACCGGATGCGGACGAACGTCGAGGGCGTGTTCGCCGGTGGCGAAATCCACGACGACGTGTTCCGCCAAGCGATCACGGCGGCGGGTCAGGGCTGCGCCTCCGCGCTGATGACGATCAACTGGCTGGGCGAGCGCGAGCATCTGCTGCAAGCGCTGGACGAAGCCAAAACCGACGCGGAAACTGTCGCAGCGGGCGACTAACGCTCCATTTATCAGCACAACGACGAAGCGACGAGGTGTGAAAGCCTCGTCGCTTTTGATTCCGCGCGGGGCAACGATTGTGAACGCGCAATTGATGGTATCCCTAAGTCACTGGTAGAAGATCATGAAAACGGGCGAGGCGTGCCTCGCCCCTACACCATACCCGGTCTAGAGCACAATCCACGCAACTTTCGGATTCCGGCTAAAGTGAGTGTCTGAATGTTTTTGTAGGGGCGCAGCGTGCTGCGCCCCTACGGAGCCACACGACTCTCGTGGATTTCTTTCGATGATCCACCTTAGGAGAACTAACGAAGGATTCAACGGATCTTTAAAATCTTCTCATCCGCATTTTTGTTTTGTGCGCCCGGCACACGCCGCGCGACGGCGTTTTCATCTAGTCTGCACAGACCTGTTGCATAGCTCAGAAACAGACTTAAGGCTCGGTGAGTAAGCGCTCAAGATCGAGCAAACCTCCTATATCATGAGACTTTCGTCTTAGCGATAGTTGATGGAGAAGCGTACTCGATGTCCCGAACTGTCCGTGTGATCTTAGGTCTGGTCGTTTTAGTCGTGCTCGTTGGCGTGGGCGTCTTTGCGTATATCTACATCAGTGGGGGTTCCGGCGAAGCGAGCGCGCCGATCAGCGCGCCGACCCTAGAACTGGTATCCGCCGCCGAAGCGAGCGTCCCAACGACTACACCAACCGTCGAAGCGACTGAAGACAGCATGGCGGCAACCGCGGAAGCCACGACCGACGCAGCCGCCGCTGCGAGCAGCACCAGCGGACTCACCGTCTTCAACATCGACTCAACGCAGTCACAGGTCAGCTTCACGCTCACCGAGGAGCTGCGCAGCGTGCCGACGACGGTCGTCGGGACCACCGATCAGGTCGCGGGGCAGATCGCCGTCGATTTCAGCGATCCCAAGACGACCGCTCAGGTCGGCGAGATTCGCATCAACGCGCGCACGCTGGCAACCGATCAAGATATGCGGAACCGCACCATTCGCGGGCAAATTTTGCAGTCGTCGCAGGATCAGTACGAGTTCATCACCTTCCAGCCGACCGCGATCAGCGGACTGCCGGATTCGATCACAGTCGGCGAACCGGTCACCTTCCAGATCACCGGCGACCTGACCATCCGCGACATCACCCAATCGGTCACCTTTGACGTGACGGCGACACCGGACTCGGACACGCAGATCACCGGCAAGGCGACCACCACCGTGCAGCGGTCGGACTTTGACTTGAACATCCCCAGCGTGCCGCAAGTCGCCAACGTCTCCGAAGACGTGCAGCTCCAGATCGACTTCGTGGCGACTGCCGGTAGCTAATCATCCGCAAAATCGTAGGGGCGTTATATATAACGCCCCTACAACCACCATCCTCTAGTGTTTCCCGTTGCCGTTGAGCGCCTTGGACTCGGTTTGCTTCCCCGAAATGCCATCGATCAACCCGTAATCGACCGCGCCCTGCGCGTCAAAGTAGCGATCGCGGTCACCGTCGCGCTCGATCACCTCGCGCGACTGCCCCGTATGGCGCACGAAAATATCATAGATGCGATCTTTGAGCCGCTGAATCTCGTTGGCGTGAATCACGATGTCCGACGCCTGCCCCTGCATACTGCCGGACATCAACGGCTGGTGCATGTGGATAGTCGCGTTGGGGAGCGCATAGCGCATCCCGTGCGTGCCGCTGACCAGCACGACCGTCCCGAAGCTGGCGGTGATGCCGACCGCCGTCGTACTCACCGGCGCGCTGATCGACTGAATGGTGTCGTAGATCGCCAAACCGGAGTAGATTTCGCCGCCGGGCGATTGGATGTACATCTGGATCGGGCGATCCGGGTCTTCGCGGTTGAGGAACAGCAGTTGGGCGACGATCAGGTTCGCCATCTGCGACTCGACCGCCGAGCCAAGCACGATCACGCGCTCCTTGAGCAGCAGCGAATAGATGTCGTAGGCGCGCTCGCCGTAACTGGTCTGCTCGATCACCATCGGGATTACATTCGAGATCGGCACAATACCACTCCTCATCAAATTACCAACACACATGAATCCAAAAGCGGTAGGGGCGGGTTTGAAACCCGCCCCTACGACGATGCTTACAGGCGCTTACGCCACCGCCAGCAAATCGGGATAGACCAGCATCAGCAGCCGCAGCAGGTCGCTATCCGCTTCGGCATCGATCGATTGCTGGTAGAGCGTGTTCATCGGCGGCATGGTCGCGCGCAGATGCTCGCGGGCATACTGCAAGCGCTTCTTGACCGTCGTCAGCGGCAGCGCCAGCTGCTCGGCGATCTCCCGCTGCGAGTAGCCGGTGATGTAGAACAACTCGGTCACGACGCGCTCGTGCTCCGGCAGCGCTCGCACCGCCCGGTTGACCTGTTCTTTCAGTTCGCGGGCTTCGTGAGTCACGGCGGGGTCGTTCACGACCGGCGCGCCGACCGGCGATTCATCCTCCAGCGGCAGCAGAAACGGCGTCTTGCGGCGCGTGCGGCGGTGACTGTAAGTCAGCACGATCCGCTTGAGCCACGCCGGGAACGCCGCCGGGTCGCGCAGGTCGTCGATCTTCTGGTACGCCGCGATGAAGGCGTCCTGCGTCACGTCCTGCGCGGCGTGAACGTCGCCGAGCAGGTTGTACGCCCACCCATGCGCGACCGAATCAAACTGGACGATCAACTCGCCGAAAGCATCCTCGCGCGCTTTACCCTCGGCTTGCTGGACTTTTCTGACCAGAGCTTCGTATCCTTGCATAGCGTGCATCCCTAGCGATAGACATTCTCTACACTATAGAGCCGCTGTGTAAGAAAAAGGTGATAATTGGGAAGAAGTGTTGGGTACTGCGCTCTTTGCGGAGATGAGCGAATGTCTTTGTAGGTGTGCTGAAAAAGTCGCTCTTTGATCCCGGATCGCCTTGTCCCACACAAGCGGGAGAAGGGGGAACGTCACTCCCGTAATCGGCGGTGCGCTTGTGATGATGTAGTTGTAGGGGCGAGGCATGCCTCGCCCCTACGCGACAAATGCGGATTATTCAAATACACGCTCTAAAACACTTCTTATAAGGTCCCTAAGAGACTCTCGCCGGCTGCGAACGGCTGAACGGGATGGTCGCCTATGCTTCCAACAGCCAAGCGACCGCTTCCGCCTCAGAGGAGAAGATTTTGCGCTCGCGGGTGCCCGCCAGCACATGCTCGACCAGCGCCGTGACATTTTGACTCGGCTCGTTGGGGTCGATCAGCAGGGCGGTTTTGCCGGGAACGTCGGGGCGCGTCTGCGATGCCTCGCGCCCGGCTTTGAGCGCTTCGGCGCTGAGCTGGTTGTCCGGCTGCGACAAATCGATCAGCAGGAGCAGCGGCTCGTCCGAATCCCAGCCATTGAACAGCTTGACGACTTCGTGAAACCATGCTTCCGAGGCTTCCGTTCCCGTGCTGATAAAGCGATAGCAGGCAATTTTGCCGTTCGCCAAGTGCTCGGTGACAAAGACTTCCTCTGTCATCTTCGATCTCCCTATTCTGTTGTCACGGTCGGCTTATCATATACTCGCATAGTTTTTGCTGCTGAAGCGAATTCTCTAAGCTATTTCGTATGTAAGTCGTCCGAAACGCGGGGAATAGGTCGTCAGCGCTTAATCAAGGCAGGGTGCCGGTTTCTGAATCCTACAGTTATTGCCGGCGGTAGGGGCGCACGGCGGTGCGCCCCTACGAAAAACTTTCCGCAAATTGGCAACTCGCGCCAATCATTAGCTGGCGCGCCCAGAAATCGATTAAAAGCTAGCAGAACTAGCACCCGAAAGGCGTCGTAATATTGAACTCGGTGCCAACGTCATAGAGATCGTAGCGCATCAAGACCTGCCCGCTGACCGGAAGCTGGCGGTCGAAAATCACGACGTTTTCCACATCCAAGTTGAGGTAGAAGCGGACGGCGACGTTGTTCTCCGCCGAAAGCCAGAGTTCGCCGCTGGTCAGCGTCACCGAGCCATTGTCGCCGATACGGATCGAGGGCAGGATCAAGTCGCTCCCGTCGAAGGTGAACAAATAGACGTCGGTGCCGTTGATGGTCGCGTGACGTCCGCCGGGCGTGGCGCGCGTCACCCCGCCGACGAGTTCACCGGCGCGGAGGTTGGCGGCGGTCTTGGCGGCTTCGGTCGCGTTGCTCTGGCAGGTCCCATCGCGAACGAGAAAAGCGTCGGGACCGAGGCGCACGGCTTCGTAGGCACTGGAATCGCTGTTGTCCGGCTGTCCGAGCAAATCGCCGGAGGTGCTGACCTGCACGCGGCGCGCCGATGCCAGTTGATTGAACCAGACCTCCGCGCGGGCGGACGCACTCGCCTCGCGCGGGGTGTTGGCGAAGACGCCGGTGAACTCCAACTGGACGACGTAGCGCCAGCCGGGGAGGTCGGTCAGGTGGTTGTCGATCTCGTTGAAATCCGTCACCAAGCCGTTGATCGGCGCGGGCGGCGCATTTTCGGTCAGCGGCACGCTGGTCGAGATGTCGTTAATCGAGGCGCGCGTCGGGATATCTTGCGGCTGCAGCCCGCGCGGGGTCGAGCAGGACGCCACCAGCAGCCCCAGCAGCGCGAAAAGGATCAGTCGCTTCAAGGATCGATCTCCGTGTGTCAGCATAATGGCATTGTAGCGCGACCCCCGATTCGGCGCACGCTGTATTTGCGACGTAAAATCTTTTATGATTAGAAGCTATCAGCAATTAGCTTTTAGCTTTCAGCCATGCTCTGAATCTCGTTGTCGCTTGCGCAGCCGCTGGCGGCAAGTTGAGTGCTGAACGCTGAATGCTGACGGCTAACCGCTATTCGCTCAATTGAGGTACACAACGATGGGTATTCCCGAAAGCATCTTGGTCGTCGGACATCGCAACCCCGATATGGACGCGATCGCGTCGGCGGTAGCCTATGCGTGGCTGCTCAACGAGACCGACAGCGCCAACTACATCCCCGGACGCACCGGACAAGTCAACGCCCAGACTGCCTTTGCGCTGGAACGCTTCCACATCGACCCGCCCATGCTGGTCACGGACGTGCGCCCGCGCGTCGGCGATTTGACGGAGTCGCTGCCCTTCCTGCACGAGGGACAAACCCTGCTCCACGCCTGCCAAACGATCGCGCGGACGCAGCGCCCCGCGCCGCTGCTTAACGCGCAGCAAAAACCGGTCGGCTTGCTGACCGGCGCGGGCTTATTCGCGCATCTGGCGGAAGCGCTGAGTTCGACCTCGGTGCTGGCGCTGGCGAAGGAGTTCGACCTGCCCGCCGAAAGCGCGGTCGACTCGCAGACGGCGACGCTCAACGACGACGATTTCGTCCGCGACGTGCTCGGTCAGGTCATGCGCACCGAGCAGGACGACTTTCTGGTGGTCGATACCGATGGATGCTACGTCGGGCTGTGCCGCCGCGCCGCGCTGATGTCGCCGCCGCACCGCAAGATCGTCATGGTCGATCACAACGAACTGGCGCAAGCCGTCGCCGGATTGGAAGAGTCCGAGGTCGTCGAGGTGCTCGATCACCACCGCCTGAGCACGATCCCGACCTCCGTGCCGATCCGCTTCCACGTCGATCCGGTTGGGAGCTGCTCGACGCTGGTACTGGAACGCAGCGTCGAACTGGGACAGTCGTTCCCGTCGGGGATCGCCGGGGTGCTGCTCTGCGGCATCCTCTCCGACACGCTGATCTTCCGCTCGCCGACAGCGACGCCGCGCGACCGCGCCGCCGCGCTGCGGCTGGCACGGATGGCAAATCTGCCGCCGGAGCACGCCACCGAAGAACAGGTTATGCAGTCGATCAACGAGCTAGGGGAGGCGCTGCTCGGCGCGAGCGCCGGGCTGGGCAATCGCGCGGCAGACGAGATCGTCAACAGCGACATCAAATTCTACGAGGAGAGCAGCTTCAAAGTCGCCGTCGCGCAGGTCGAAGTCTCCAACTTCTCCGAACTGGGGGCGCGGCTGGACGACATCCGCGCCGCGCTGGAACGGCTGCGCGAGGCGCACGGCTTATCGCTAGCGCTGCTGATGGTCACCGACGTGGTGCGCGGCAACAGTCGCTTGGTCACGGTCGGGCTGCCGCGGATCATGTCGGCGCTGCCCTATACCCACATCGAGGACGAGCTGCTCGACGCGCCGGGGATGATGTCGCGCAAGAAGCAGCTGCTGCCCGCCGTGCTCGCCGCCCTCGCGCAAGCGATGTAGGCTGAGTAAAAAGATAAAAACTCAACGCAAAGACGCAAAGAGCGAAAACGGTCGCTGTTTTGGTAGGGGCGCACCGATGTGTGCGCCTCTACCTTAGGGCAAACGGTCCAATATCCGCATAAGCTTCATCCGCGACGATTGACGAGTTCAGCTTGCGACGCACGATGTCTACCCTGAGGCGTTTGCTGCGGTCGAGCGTGTAATCAAAGCACAGATTGAACGGCTGATCGGTCGGAAGCTGGTCAAGTGTGAGCTTGGCGAGGCGATCATTGCCCTGACGAATTTCGACTTGTTGCGCCCCATGCTCTCCCACCGCAAAGGGAATACACAATTTATCCCACCAATAGGGGCGAAGTCCGGCAGGGATCAGCGGATAGAGAACAGTGTTCAAACGCACTTCGACGGCTTCGGCAACCAACTGCCCGTCCCATAAGTGTGCGATTTCCTCCGGCACATACTTGAAAACATCGTCCTCATCGGCGAGCCAATCGGCTGGCTGATAATCATCGAGGGCGGATTGATCCATGTGCCATCTGTGACCGATCCACAGCTTCTCGTCGAAGTCGATTACGAACATCAGCGGGGCTTGTGCGCCGTCGTCGTACACCGCATAAGGAATTTGCTCGAAGGTCAATTCGCCCGCCAATAAGTTCATCCACTCTTCGGCGTTGTTCTCATTGACAACCAGTGTATTTCTGCGGGGGTCAGTCGGTCTTGGTGTTTCGTCGGGGGCATAGGCATAGGCGCGATAGTCAAGTAGAAACATCCAATCGTTATCGTGGAAAAAACGCCAATTGCCCTCGTGCTTAACTGCTGCGATGCCTTCTTCGAGATCAATGATGATAGGTTCGATCACAAGCTAATCTCCTTCTGTGACGATCTGCTGTAATTCGACCTTGTTTTCCAAGTATGGATTGACATCTCGTTCTGTGTCCATTAGAATTCCTTTGCTTTGCCGTCCCGCTACGGGCTTGAAGCACCGCATAGGCGCGTGATACAATCGTCACAGCAGTGCGCCGCCGTAGCTCAATGGCAGAGCATCCGCCTTGTAAGCGGACGGTTAAGAGTTCGAGTCTCTTCGGCGGCTAGCGAACTCCCTTTAACAATCTGGGTCGGTGTCCCGAGCGGCAAAGGGGGCGGACTGTAAATCCGCTGGCGGAAGCCTTCGCAGGTCCGAGTCCTGCCCGGCCCACTGTTCCAGAGTAAGTCGCGCTCTGGAATTCGCTCCAATAGCTCAGTGGTAGAGCACTCCCTTGGTAAGGGAGAGGTCATGGGTTCAAGCCCCATTTGGAGCTTCAGACACCGTTTGAGATCAATTGATGAGTTGGGAATAGAGAACGATGGCGAAAAAAGGCAACCGGCTGCTCGTCAAGATGCGCAGCACCGAGAGCGGTCACATGTACTACACGCAGAAGAACCGCCGCAACGATACTCAGCGGTTGGAACTCAAGAAATACGATCCGATTGTTCGTCATCACGTGATCTACCGCGAGACGAAGTAATTTGACCGAGCACCCCTTGCCATAGTAGAATATCACTGTGGCGCTTCAACTTAGGGGCATGGTGTAATGGTAACATAGCGCTCTCCAAAAGCGTTGTTCTGGGTTCGAGTCCTAGTGCCCCTGCTCACACCTGAAGACACCGCCCATTGCGGCGGTGTCTTTCATAAAACCAGCAAAAGATCCAAACGCGGCGTTTATAAGGAGTAATCCATGTCCGACAAAACGATAGGGGATGAACAGCAGACCGGACGTCGCCGTCGTCCGGGGCGTCGCCCTGAGGCGACCGAAGCAGCGGAAGCTGAGTTGGTCGAAGATCGCAGCTTGACCGTCGGCAAAGGACGTGCAACTCCCAGCCGCCGCAAGCAGGTCGAAGAAGAAGACAGCGGCAATATCGCTACTCGCAGCGTCGGCGGTGTGCGCGAGTACATCGAGGGCGTCCGCACTGAAATCGGCAAAGTCGTGTGGCCCACCCGTGAAGAGACGTGGCGCTTAACCCTGATCGTGTTGGCGACTCTGATCGCCTCCGCCGTCGTGCTCGGCGCGATCAGCCTGCTCTTCACCGACTTGTTCAAAGCGGGTCTCAGCAATCCGATCCTTCTGATCGGTGTGATGGTCATCGCCGTCGGCGGTGGGTTGATCTTCAACCGCTACAACAAGGGGCAATCATCGCCTTACTAAAAGTAAGGTTCGCCTTACTAAAGTAAGACGCGCCCCGGCGAGAGGTTTAGGAGTTTATTGTTATGGCTGATGACGTGAAATTCGATTACGACCCGGAACCCGTTTATCTCGATGACGAGAATGACGACGCCGAGGGTATGTCGCTGCTAGACGACGGCACCAAGACGAAACCGGAGAGCGAAAAGCTCTGGTATGTCATTCACTGCTATTCGGGCTACGAGAAGAAGGTTTGTCACGCCATCGAGCAGCGAATTGAAACGATGGGGATGCGGGACAAAATCTTCGACGTGATCGTCCCGACCCAAGAAGAAATTGAAGTCAAAGAAGGCAAGCGCAAGACCGTCGAGAAGCGTGTCTTCCCCGGCTACATCCTCGTCGAAATGAAGATGGACGAGGATTCGTGGTACGTCGTCCGCAACACGCCCGGCGTGACCGGGTTTGTCGGCATGGGCAACGAGCCGACCCCACTGCGACCGGAAGAAGTCAAGCAGATCATGGACCGCATGTCGGACGAAGCGCCGAAGGTCAAGGTGTCGTTCAAGGTCGGGCAGCGCGTCCGCATTGTCAGCGGTCCCTTCAACGACTTCCCCGGCACCGTCGCGGCAATCGACATCGACAAGTCGAAAGTCCGCGTGATGGTCAACTTCTTCGGGCGTGATACCCCGGTCGAACTCGACTTCTTGGAAGTGGAGAAAATTTAGCTGGCAACCAGCTTTCAACGGTTAGCTATCAGCTTGAATACTGGGGAAACAATTCCCGTAGGGTATGAATTTGTAGGGGCGCAGCGTGCTGCGCCCTGTTTTGCGAAACATAGGCAAGCACAAAAGTTTGCCCTACAAAGAGATGCACACCCGTTGTAAGCTTAGAAGCTGAAAGCTAACAGCTAGCCGCTGACAGCTTATCTATCGTTCGTGGGAGGGTGCGAACCACCCGCTAACCACAGGAGAAAAAACGCAATGGCAAAGAAAGTCAAAGCAATCGTCACCCTGCAAATCAACGCCGGGAAAGCTAATCCTGCTCCCCCGATTGGTCCGGCGCTGGCGCAGCACGGCATCAACCTGATGGCGTTCTGCAAGGACTACAACGCCCGCACCTCGAACCGCATCGGCGAGATCGTCCCGGCAGAAATCACCATCTACACCGATGGCTCGTTCCGCTTCGAACTGAAAAGCCCGCCCAGCACCTTCCTGATCATGAAGGCAGCCGGCATCGACAAGGGTTCTTCGACGCCGCAGTCGCAGAAGGTCGGCAAGGTCACGCGCAAGCAGTTGGCGGAGATCGCCGAAGTCAAGCGCAAGGACATGAACACCCAGAACATCGACTCGATTGTTCGCCAGCTCGAAGGTACTGCCCTGCAAATGGGCGTGGAAGTGACTGATTAAACTATCTAAATGGCTTAGCGTCAGCAGTCAGCTTATATATATTAGCCACTGCTGGACGTTACAGCACATCGCAAAATTATCGTTCGTGGGAGGGCGCGGCGCGCCCGCAGAACCACAGGAGAAAAGATAATGGCTCAACACGGTAAGCGTTTCCTTACCCTCGAAAAACAATTCGACCGCGACCAGAACTACGCGCTGCCTGAGGCGATCACCATGGTCAAGAACATGGCGAATGCCAAGTTCGACGAGACGGTTGAAGTTCACTTCCGGCTCGGCATCGACCCGCGCCACAGCGACCAGCAGGTCCGCAGCACCGTGCTGCTGCCGCATGGTCTCGGTAAAACCGTTCGCGTGTTGGTCTTCGCCGAAGGTGAAGACGCCCGCGCCGCTGAAGCTGCCGGTGCCGACATCATCGCCGACGACGAAGTGATCCGCCGGATTATGCAGGAGAACTTCCTCGACTTCGACGCGACCCTCGCCGTGCCGGGCATGATGCCGAAAGTCGGTCGTCTCGGTCGTATCCTCGGTACGCGCGGCTTGATGCCGAACCCGAAAGCCGGGACGGTCGTTCAGCCGGGAGACCTCGGTCGCGCGGTCGAAGAACTGAAAGCCGGTCGCGTCGAGTTCCGTAACGACAAAACGGGCAACTTGCACATTCCGGTCGGCAAAGCCAGCTTCGAGCCGCAAAGCTTGATCGAGAACGCGCAGGCAGTCTTTGAAGCGGTCAACCGCGTCAAGCCCACCGGCGTCAAAGGCGTTTACGTCAAACGCGCCGTCGTCACCTCGACGATGAGTCCCGGCGTCCGCGTTGACCTGAGCAGCACCGCCGCGAACTCGTAAGTCGTTCGAAATCCGTGAATCAAAAGACCCGCCATCACAGCGGGTCTTTTTTGTTGAAGTGGAGGTGCAGCGATTTGCACGCTGGTCTGCCGTGCGCCATGCTTGTCGTCCAACTGGTTGGACGCAAGCCGTCCGGTTTTCGCGTCGGTTGATACGCCTTCTCGCTACCTCGCCGGACAGCGCACCGCATCGATCCTAGTTCACCCCCATGTGACTCTCATTATACGCGATCTATATATGAATCGCGTCGGTGCTATTCGGTTTTCGGTCGCTTGAAGACGCAAAAATAGGTGTTCGACCAGAAGCGCGAGCCGGAGCCGGCATCCTGAATCAACACGTCCGACTTGTTCCCCGCCGCGACCGGCTGCACGTGAACCAGTTCCCAACCCTGCTCGCCATAAGCATTAAGGCGTGGCATCAGCGCTTCGGGCGTGTAGACGGGAATGCCGTCCTTCCAGTCGCGGTACTGGGTCAGAAAATCTTCTTCGAGGCGGGCGTCCGCCTGAAGGAAGGTCGTCAGGTATTCCCACTGCATCGTTGTTCTCCTTGCGTGCGATTAATTTGCGCTATAAAGCTATACGCAGAATCCAGCGGCGAGTCGCAGATCAGTGCGGTCAGCCTAAGAAATCACGCCCTCGCAGCGTCAGATTAGCACGACTAAAGCACAAGCCAGATCGATTGACAGGGACACGGCAGACAATCCCGGATTGTGCCGTGCCCCTGCTGTCACTTAACGCAGCAAGGGAGCAGTAAACCCATGAAAATCGGAATCACTGGTACCGGGCGGATGGCGAGCGGACTGGGCAAGCGTTGGGCGGATGCCGGTCACGAGATCATGTTCGGCTCGCGCAACCCGGCGAGAGCGCAAGCGCTGGCAGCGCAGATCGGCAGCGGCGCGCACGGCGGAAGCCAAGCCGACGCGGTGAATTTCGCCGACGTGCTGCTGCTGGCGACCCCCTTCGACCGGACCGAAGCGGTGCTGCGCGATCTCGGATCGCTGGCGGGCAAGGTCGTGATCGAGATCACCAACAACTTCGTGGACAACAACCCGCGTCTCGACAACCGAGCGAATCATGCAGTGGTCGCCGGGGGCGCGGGTGGTCAAAGCCTTCAACGGCGTCTTCTGGCAGCAGATTCACGCGGCACCGGCTCCGGCGGATCAGCGCCCCGACGTGTTCATGGCGGGCGACGACGCCGCTGCCAAGCAGATCGCCGCCCAGTGGATCGAGGCGGCAGGTTATCACGCCGTCGATGCCGGTCCCGCCAAAAACGCGCGGCATTTAGAAAACTTGGCGTTCTTCATCATCGAAATGGCGTATGGACAGGGGATGGGTCCCGGCGCTGGCTTGAAGTTGATGCAGGTGGCGGCATGACCGACTTTCGCTTACCCGACACCGCGCACATCGGTGGCGCGCACCTGCGCGTGATCGATCTCGACCGCGCGCTCGACTTCTACCGGGATACGCTCGGCTTGACGGTGGTCGATCAGCCGGGCGACACGGTGGCGCTGGCGAGTTCGCCCGACGCCGCGCCGATCCTGCGGCTGACCGTCCACCCCGACGCGATCCGCAAGCCGCAGCGCTCGACCGGGCTGTATCACGTCGCCATCCTGCTGCCGAGCCGCGCGGCGCTGGGCAAGATGCTGCATCGCCTAATCGACCTCGGCTATCCGCTGCAAGGCGCAGCCGATCATCTGGTCAGCGAGGCGCTCTATCTGGCGGATCCGGACGGCAACGGGCTGGAAATCTACCGCGACCGCCCGCGCAGCGAGTGGCGCATGGATGGCGACTCGGTGGCGATGGCGACCGAAGCGCTGGACGTTGACGGCGTGCTGGCTGATGCTGACTTATCAGCATGGGACGGGATCGCGCCCGGCACGGTGATCGGGCACGTGCATCTGCACGTCAGCGACTTGGCGCAGTCGGAGCAGTTCTACAGTGGGCTGCTCGGCTTGGATGTCGTCCAGCGCAGCTATCCCGGCGCGCTGTTCCTGTCAGCGGGCGGCTATCACCATCACCTCGGCGTCAACACGTGGGCGGGACGGATGCCGCCACCGGCGAACGCCGTCGGGCTGGAGTCGTTCACCGTGACGATCCCCGATCCGCTGGCGTGGGCGCAGGCGGTCGAGCGCACCGGCGCAACCGTGACCGGCGAGATCGCCACCGTCAGCGATCCCGATGGGATTCAGGTGGTGCTGGCACAGAATTGACCGTTCGCCTTCTGTTTTGACTTATGTTCAACCCAAGCAAAAGTCGGGTGTTTTTGTAGGGGCGCACCGCCGTGCGCCCGATTTTAGCTGCCCGGAACCATCACTGAATCTGAACCCATCGCTGTAGGGGCGAGGCATTGCCTCGCCCATTTTTAGGCGTCTGCTTCTACCATTAAAAACCTACCCCGACAGGTGCGGGGAGGTGAGGTCAGTATTGCTCAATCGTAGCTTGGATACGGCACCGGCGTGACGTCGTAGCTCGGATCGTACTCCGGCAGTTGATCGGCGATGGCGTTCAGCGCCGCCCACGTCGTATCGCGGGCGAGGTTCGCCGAGAAGATCGTCGATCCGTTGGTGCGACGCTGATAGTCTAGCTCCATTTGCTTGCGCGTGAGCCACTGTCCGGCTTGCTTGCGCAGCGCGGGCGACTGCGCCGTCTGGAACAGATCGAACATGACCGGCGCGGCATCGACCGAGAAGGTGTTCAAATAGGCGAAGTCGAGTCCGTAGCCCTCCGCCATGCGGGCGACGTTGTGCTCGGCGATGTAGCCCTCGACGTTGATCAGGTCGAGCGTGCCAACGTAGCCGATCAGCACGATCAGCACGCCGAGCGAGAAAATCCGCTGGCGGACGCGAAAGAGCGCCAGCAGGAAGAAGCCGAACAGCACCGCCAGCCACAGCATGAAGACGTGCGTCTGCACCCGCAGCGCCGTGAAGCCGAATTGATCCTCGTACAGCGACATCCGCTGCGCCGCCGAGACGAGGATCACGCCGGTCAGCGCCACGAGGATCAGCGCGAAAAGGCGGAAGATGCGGGTGTGGCGCAGGGCGTGGCGCACCGTCACCCAGTCGAGCGCGTTGACCAGCCCCAGCGTCAGCACCGAGACCGCCACCAACTCGAAGAAGCCGCGCCGCGCGTATTCCGAGTAGGTCAGGTCGTTGACCGTCAGCGTCGCCCGCCCGCCGAAGAAATAGGCGAACTGGATGATCACGAACAGCGCGAACAGCAGATCGACCGTGCCGAGGACGATGCTGGCTTCGATCATGCCCAGCGCGGGCAGCTTGGGCTTCGGTTTGGCGTCGGCATCGTCGGCGGGCGTGCTGGAGCGGCGGGCGACGCCATAGGCGAGCGTCCCGCTGGCGACCCACGCGACACCGCCGATCAACAGCACCTGCATGATCAGCGCCTCGTCCGGTACGACGTTGAAGATCGCCCAGACGCGCTCGACGTATCCGGCGAAGACCGCGTCCGCCGAGGCGAACAGCAGCGCGAAGATCAGCAGCACCGGCACGGCGATCACCAGCCCGCGCCCGACGGCGACGACGGTGTGAAAATCGCCGCGCATCCGGTCGAGCAGCAGCCCGCCCGCGTCGTAGAGTTCAAAGATCGGCGCGAACAGGACGCTGACGCCGGTTTCGACCACGCCGACGCCGTGATCCCAGACGGTTTCGAGGTCGATCCGCTCGCTCAGCGGCAGGTAGTGGAGCGCCAGCGCGCTCAGCGCCAGCGACGCCAGCACGTTGAGCGCAGCGCTGCCCGGCTCGGCGCGCACGGCGACCATCGCCGCGAAGAAGCATCGCCGGGACGAGCACCCACAGGTTACGCCAGTTGAGCGGTTGATCTTTGTGCAGCAGCCCATCCGAGACCAGCACGACGGCGCATGCTGATCAGCATGAACAGGGGGAACGAGACGCCGATCAGCTTGCCGTAAAACAGCAAATCGGCGGCGATGCCGACGACCGCTCCGGCAATCAGCGTATACAGGGCAAAGGTTTTGCGCTCCATGCGACCTCCAAAGACTGCGAACTGGATGCAGTCTCAGGGTACGCGGGAGCGCGCGCCGCCTTCAAGCACTTGAGTGCGCTGGGGAGTAAGTACTGACCCCACCCCCAGCCCCTCCCCGAATTCAAGGAGGGGAGAGTGCTTTCGCCGTTTCCGTGTTCATTAATCTGCCAGCAAAACAGAATGTATCGGCAACAGAGTAGGTTTACAGCAGAGGCATTGGGGGATTCCGACGGACACAGTACGATGGTTTCGAAAGCTCGCTCCGCGCTACGCTTCGCTGATCTTCAGAAATTTCAGGTAAAACGGATGTCGGTTCTCTCCCCTCCCTGAATTCGGGGAGGGGTCTGGGGGTGGGGTCAGCCCTTACCCGCCGAGCACTTCGGCTTGAATGCCGTGCTCGCCGAGCGTATCGCGGAGTTCGCGCAGATCGTCGCTGCGGATCACCGCCGCCATTGGACCCAAGCGCGCACCCATGAAGCGGCGGATCGTAGGCGTGTCCATGATGAAGTCAAGCGTCTCCGGCGTGGTCGTGCGCAGCACCAGCAGGCGCTCGAAGGTGACGGTCGCGGTCGCGCCGCCCTTCCAGTTATCGAGCAGCCGCGCGACCGACGGCGGCAGCGGCTCGTCGCCGAGCGCCCGCGTCAGAAACGCGGCGATGTGCCCGACGTTGATCCCCTGCTGCGCTGCCTGCTCAATCCCCGCCGGATCGAGCTTATAGGTGTAAACGCCACCCGCCGCGCTGTTGCCCGGCTTGCCCCATGAGGTGAAGCGCGCGACCTGAAAGCGGTCGATCCGCGCAGACTTGCGCGAAATCAGCACCGCGCCCTCGTCGGTCACCTCAATCGTGTCCGGCTGATCCGGCTGCTGGGGCCACGCGCTCAAGCCGAGGAAAGCACGCCCGTAAGCGGTCAAACGGGCGGCGCTCTCGTCTTCGGCGAGGTCGATCAAGCCGAGCCAGTGCATCGGCGACGCGATCAGGAATTCGAGCAGCGCGCCTTCGACCGCATCCCAACTCTGCAAGCCGCTGAGATACTCACCGGCGTCATTGCGGATGTACCAACTGTCGAAATCACCGTTGGGGCGCTGAAAATCGGCGCTGTCCTCGTGCACCAGCAAGATGAAATCTTCCAGCGACCACCACTCGCTGGCGGGGAGCGCGGGCTGCATGATCTCGAAGACCGCGCCGCGCGCTGCCGCCGGGTTGTAGTGGCTCATCGTCCCGGCTTCCGGTTCGGGATGCAGCCCCGGCACGTGCCACAGATCGACGTACGCGGTCGAGTCGTGCCACGCTTGCGCCAGCGACTTGACCTGATCGGGACGCGAAGCGCTCAGCCAGCGGCGCGCTTCGGCGCGCTTGGGAATGGCGCGACCGTTCTGGACGTCGATCAGGTCGGTGCTGACCGCCAAGCCGAGCAGGAAAGCGATCCGGTCGCGTCCCGGCGTCAGCAGGAACGGTTCAAGCGCGTCAGCGTCGCCGCTCGCCAGCGAGTCGCTTTGCAGCAGCGGCGCGTGCAGTTGCAGATACGCCAGCAGCGTGGTCAGGTCGTCGACGATTGAGGTATCGGCGGGCTGCACGTCGGTCACGTCGTCCAGCGGATCGAGCGCGCCGACGCCCTCGGTCGGAAACTGGACGCTGGCGTCAGCGTCGGCTTCGAGGTTTTCGTAGGCGGTCTTGTGGGCGGGCAAAATCTGCACCAAGTCGTCAGGGATGTAGATGATCGTGCGCGGACCGGTGTCGGCATTCTCGAACGCCTGCCCGATCAGTCCGCGAAAGTACAACCCCTCGGCGATCGATTCGGGGTGCTTGTGCGGCTGCTCGCGCTCCATCTGCCCCGCGCCCATCCGCCGGATGGTGCCGAAGACCCGCTCGAATTTGGCTTCGGGCATCTTGCCCTTGACGCTGATCAGCATTTGCAGCGCGCCGCGCTCCTTGTCGTCGAGCACGTCCCAGACGGCTTCCGCCTTCGCCGGGTCGAGCATGGCGCGGCTGATGATGTCGATGCGCTGGGCGACGTCTTCGTCTTCTTCCAGCTTGACTTTCCAGACATCCGCCAAGATCGTCAGCAGCGCGGGATCGCTTTCGCGTAGGGTGCGTAAAATGCTGGTCATAAACCGTTCTATTCAGCGTGAACCAATCCGTTGCAACTGATTATAACGTCGAAAGAAATTTTCGTGAAAAAAGTGCCGCTTTTGCCCTGCTTCCCCCAGCTACACGGCGATCATCCTGCCGGATTCCTTTACACTGGAATGCTCTATGAGATGCTACATTCGTAAATATGATCAAGTATTTAAGTTAAAGGTAAGAGATGGGTATCTTGAACAAGCTGTTTGGCAGCAAAGCGGCAAAACCGGGGAGCGATCCAGCACAAAGCGCTCAGTTTGATCGAGAGTGGTTTGCCGCGCTCAACCGATTTCAGCGGGTGGCGGGCATCAAAGAGATGCGTTTCGACATCACCCATCCTCGAACCGGAGCGATCATGCCCCCTCATGAGGGGCTGGGCGCAACCTTCGCCGATTGGCGCAAAGTAGACTCGCTCTGGGATCGTCGGCGAGTGTTTTTTCAGTTCCTGCTTAAGACGATGAGCAAGTCGCTGACACCTTGGCAGATCGCTAACGTAATGGTTGCCTCACGCGCACCTAATCTGGCGCTCGAACTACTTCAGAAGACGGAAGTGCCGGAAGCGAATGAAGCAACCTTTGCCGAATTGGCAAATTTCTACGAAACCTATGCGCGCACGCTGCAATATTTGCAGCGACCCGCCGAAGCGCTCGACTGGCTGGACAAGGCACAGCCCCCGTACCATGAGCAGCGATCCATCCGCCTGCGCCGCGCCGATCTGCTCTACATGACCGGCGCTTGTGACGAAGCCGACCAGATTTACGCGGAACTGACGCCAACTGCCGCATCCGAGAAGGCAGCCGATGCCAATGTCGATACGCTGTTCGCCGACCTCTTCAGCGTTGAGACTGGCGCGGTGCCATCTCCGGTGCTTGCCATCGAGGTCGGCGAGCGACTAACTGATCCCCAGCAGGTCGACGCCTTCTGGCAGCTCGGCGAGGCAGAATTCTACGACAGCGCCTACTTCAGAATGCATCATGCCTATTATCTGGTGAAACAGGGCAAACTACCGCACGCGCTTGCCAAGCTCGTGGCACTGGTTCAAGAAATGCCATGGCTGCGCGAAGCCAGCATCAACCTCGATACCCTGTTTCAGACGCTCGACCCGTCAAGCGAGAAGATCATGCCGGAGTTCCAGCAGCAGTTGCGCGCCCGCATCGCCGAGAATGGCTGGACGACAGAAGGCATGTGGCAGATCAAGATCGATACTCAACTGCAATTCTAGCTGCTGCTCCCTGAGGCGTCGCTTTACCCTGCCGCCAGCACCCCCGCGAGCGCTGCGCCCCAGCGGATCACGCGCTCGTCACTCATGGATGCCCCGCTGATCTGCACGCCGTAGGGCAGTCCGGCGGCGCTGCGAGCGCTGGTCGGCAAGGCGACGGTCGGCAGTCCGGCGAGCGTCCAAATCAGGTTGAGCGCCGAGTTGCCGGTCGATTTAATCCCCTCCGGAGCGGCGCCGGTCGCCCCCGGCGCGATCCACAGGTCGATCCCTTGATCGCGCATGATGGATAACAGGGTCGCGCGGGCGTCGCGCTGCATGGCGAGATCGGCGGCGTGCTGCTCATCCGTGACCGCCTGCCCCTGCTGAACGAGGCTCAGCGTGCGCGGTCGATACAAATCGCCGAAACGCGGGTAGAGATCGGCGTGTGCCTGCGCCATCTCGAACGCCATCAAACGGCGTGTCTGATCGGCGATGGTCGCCATGTCGTCGAAGATCGGGATCTGCTTGACGGTGTAGCCCGCCGCCTCAAGCAGCGCGATTTGGTCGGCGAAGACGGCGCGGGCTTCCGGCTCGGCGAGGTCGAGATACGCGCCGACCGGGATCGCCAGCACCGGCAGCGACAAATCGGCAGCAGCGGGCAAGCTCTGCCAGCCATCGACCAGCAGCGACGCCGCCAGTTCCAGCCCCAGCACGTCCTGCGTGAACAAGCCAACGTGATCGAGCGCGGTCGAGACCGGGAGCACGCCGTCCGTGGCGATGCGTCCGTAGCTCGGCTTGAAGCCGACGACGCCACAGTACGACGCCGGGCGGATCACCGAGCCGATGGTCTGGGTGCCAGTCGCCAGCGGGAAGTAACCGGCGGCAACTCCGGCAGCCGATCCGCTGCTCGATCCGCCGGGGGTGTGGGCGAGATTGTGCGGGTTGCGCGTCGGACCGGGATCGGCAAAAGCGAACTCGGCGGTGACGGTTTTGCCGAGCACCAACGCCCCGGCTGCGCGCAAGCGGCGCACGCTCGATGCCTCGGCTCCGGCGAGCGCTTCCGGCGGCACGGCGGATCCGGCGCGGGTGGGGAAGCCGTCGGTGCGAAAGATGTCCTTGACGCCGAGCAGCGCGCCGTAGAGCGGCGGACGACTGGCGGGATCGGGGTAGCGGGCTTGCAGATCGCGCGCTGCTTGGCGCAGCCGCGCCGCGCGATCCGGCTCCGGGACGAGCGCTTGCAGCTGATTTTCCTGCGCCGCGACGCGGGCGAGGGCTTGATCGATAGTGTCGAGTAGATCGAGTTCGCCGCTGCGCAGCGCATTCACGGTCGGGAGCAGAGGGACGGCGGCGGTCGTCATGCCGTCACCAGCGCCAGCGCGAAGCCGTCATAACTCTTTTCACCGACGGTCTGGATCGCCGTCACAGTGACGCGCGGCTCGCTCGCGAGCCATTCCAAGCCGCGCTGGACGCCCTGCACGTTGGCATCGCTGCTGTTCGGGTCGGCAACGCCGCCGTTGCGGACGACGTTATCCAAGAAGATCAGGCTGCCGGGATGGGTCAGCTTGAGCGCCCATTGCAGATAGGCGATCGTGCTGACTTTGTCGGCGTCGATGAACACGAGGTCGAAGGGCGCGGCGGGATCGTCAACCAGCGTCGGCAGCGTGTCATGCGCCGAGCCGAGCCGGAGGTCGATACGCCCGTTCAACCCGGCGCGGGCGAAGTTCTGGCGCGCGACTTCGGCGTGCTGCGGATCGATCTCCAGCGTGATCAGCTTGCCGTCGGCGGGCAGCGCTCGCGCCAACCAGATCGTGCTGTAACCGCCCAGCGTGCCGATCTCCAAGATGGTGCGGGCGTTGTGGGCGCGCGCCAGCAGGTTGAGCAGTTTGCCCTGCTGCGGCGTGACGCTGATCGCGGGCAGCCCGGCGCCCTCAATGGTTTTCATAGCAGTATCTAGAACAGAATCAGGCGGCGTAAATAGGCGGTCAAAATAGCGATCAACCGCTGTCCATTGGTCTGATGACATGGTTTGCTCCGAAGCCGAATTGTTCACGAATTGTGTCAGTGTTCATTATACCTTGAACTGGATTTGCTACAGAAAACCATTTTTGGTGATTACTGTTCTACAAATATTTGACTTAGAACCATTGTTCGTCTACAATCGAAAATATGTTTGGTTTTTTAAAGACGATTGAGTTGGAGCACAGCCATGAAAGACCGCAGTAAGCTATCTGACCGGCAGCGCAACATACTGCGCTTTATGGAGACCTACCTCGATACGCATGGGTTTCCGCCGACGATCCGCGAAATCGGCGAGGCAACGGGGATTAAATCGACCTCGGTCGTCAATTACAACCTGAACAAGTTGGTTGATGCCGGGCATCTCTCGCGCGAGGCGCGGGCGTCACGCGGGCTGCGCTTGGTCAAGAACGGCAAGAGCAAGAACACGCCCCAGCCGATCCACGCCACGCTAGATTTCGTCCGCGTGCCGCTGGTCGGGCAGATCGTCGCCAGCGCGCCGGTCTCGATCCCGGATGACATGGAGCGCGGCTACGCTGACGAGCCGATCGAGGTGATGCCGTCGATGCTGAACGGCGCGCCGGAGTCGGAAGTGTTCGCGCTGAAGGTCAAGGGCGACTCGATGATCGACGCCATGATCAGCGACGGCGACATTGTGATCTTCCGCAAGCAGGAAGAAGCGCATAACGGCGATATGGTCGCCGTGTGGCTGTCCGACCGCAGCGAGACGACGCTCAAGAAGTTCTACCGCGAGAGCGACACGCAGGTGCGCTTGCAGCCCGCCCACCCGACGATGGAGCCGATCTACGTGCATCCCGCCAACTGCCACGTGCAGGGGCGCGTGCTCTCGGTGCTGCGTCCGCGCGTGTAGGCGAGCGTTGAGCCGTTTGCTAAGAACGGTTCAGTTGTACGGACTATTCTGTAGGGGCGTTATGCTTGCTGTACCAGCCCATAACGCCCGTATGTAGGGCATCTAATCAGGCGGGCGCATAGACGGCTGTCGGCTGCTGGTTTGTTGCTGAAGTCTCATGGATGCCTTTGACCAAAATCCACATGCCGATGACCAGTTCAAAAGGCATATAGAGAACATATAAAAACGTGGGTGCTTCATAGCCGAGCACAACCAGCATGGTACCGACTAGGCAAGGCAAAACCGTGATCAGCCCCCAGAGCGATAGCGCACGCGGAACCAGCCCGGACTTGTCGAGCAGATAATAGAAAATGATGCCCCCCGGACAAAAAGCCAGCATGTGCAGCGTCGATCCAACAAAATTCATGGATTTGAGCGCCGCGTCTGCCATCGTCTCCAAAGCAGCAGGCTGCCCCGCCGCTGCGTAAGCTTGGCTCATGCTCAGGAGCGAAAAAGCCTCTAACCTGCTCGCTGCCAGCAATGCCGCTTCGAGGATATAAAATCCGAGGGCAGCGAGGGCTAGCGGTTTCATTCCCTTTCCTGAGGGTCTGGAAAAGAACGACTCCCAAAAAGATGATTCCTAGAGCCGTCAGCATATCAACCAAAATGTAAATTCTCATCAGCGCGGGATTCGACGCAATGTTGATCATACTTTCGCTGATGCTGCCGGGGACAATCAATGCGTTTTGGAGGAACACGCCGCTGCTGAAAGACGTCACAAACTGAAATAGAAAGGCAACGCCTAAAATCCTAGAAATTTTGTTACCCGTATTCATTTCATTTCGCCTTTTCTTGACTGCTATTGATGATTTTCATTGACTTGGATCTCAATGATCGTGATCAATGGCATATCCCAATTTAGAATAGATTACGAGAATAATTCTAGAAAGTTACGATACCAGCCGCGCTTCGACGGATCAGGCGCATCGACCGCGCTGCTTTACGTCGACGCTCGATTTACCCGCCCTGATGCGGTAAGTTTTTGGCTTGCCAAGCAAGCACGCTGAGAGCTGAAAGCGCTTATATATTGCTGGTACGACGTTTATTTGGTGGGAGGATTTTGCGACTTATACTCCGCGATAAAATGGCGTAATTTATCGGTCGGAATGTCGCTTTGGTTGCTCTTGCTGTAGATGGTGATGAGGACGACTTGGTCGGCTAACGCTAGGTAGTAGATCACCCGATAACCGCCGCTTTTGCCCCGCTGAACGTCGCTGTTTCTAACTCGGACTTTGAAAGCGACGTGTTCCAGCCCTTGGAGGCGATCTCCGGGTCTTTCGCCTGCCTCAAGCTGTCCCCGGAGCGCTCGAACGTCATTCAAGATGTGGGGGTAATCTCGTTTGAGTTTGCGGGCATCGCGCGCAAATTGATCGGCAACAACGACCCTAGTCGGCATCTTCCAACATCCGACGTTCGAATTCCTCAAAGCTCATCGTGCGCCCATTCATTGCATCATCCCAGCCGCGCTTGAAGTTTTCGAAGGAATCGTCAGGTCTTCTGCGCTTTTCGAGAGGCGATTCAAATCTACGGGTTGATCATTTACCAACAGCTTGATGTTCGCCTCACGCAGCAGATCGCTGAGCGACCCGCCTTCAGGGAGTTCTTTTTGCAATCGAGATAAATAGCTCCAAGCAAACGCGCTTTCATCTTGCTGCTCGTCCAGCACAGTTTCATCCTGAAATTGCACGAGCAAAGACAGACCCAGAAGGATCAGGGAAGCGAGTTTTTGCTCAGGGGTCATTGAAGCTACGGCGTCTTCGATCTGCCGCTGAAATTCCTCGTTGAAGTTAGCGCCGAGCTTAATGGAAATGACGCGCGGCGCGTTCTCATGCTGTTTGTTCGGCGCACCAAATGCCATCAGGCTGTGACCTCATCTTCCACAATCGCTAACCTTCATTGTACTCGATCTTTGCGTCTGTTCGGCTTTGCGGTAAGTTTTTAGCTGATCGCTAACTGCTGAAAGCTGACCGCCGCCTATGAACATCCTGATGTTTTCGATCACGCCGCTGTTCCCCGATCACGACATGGGCGGGGGGCAGAAACATCTGCGGACGATTGCGCTGCACCTCGCCGAGCAGGGGCACGAGATTCGTCTGCTCTGCACGCGCCGCGACGATACGAACGCGCCCTTTCGCTGGCACGAGCGCGCGCTGGTGCTGCCGATTTTGCGCTTCAAGCAGCCCTTCCCCGCGCCCTACGACACGCCCGCCTACAACATCGCCGCGATTGTGCAGGACGTCGGCGAGCAGATGCAGTGGGCGGATCGGTTTTACATCCACGACGGCGAGTTCGTCTTTCCCTACGTCTACCGCGACAAACCGACGGTGGTCGGGCTGCGCGACAACGTCTACCCGGAGACGACGCAGGGCGCCTTCCACTTCGAAGGCGATACGCTGATCACCATCTCGGAGTACGCGCGTCAGTTCTTCTTGCAGACGGTCGGGCGCTTCTTCCCCGAACTGCCGGGGCGCATGAAGGTGATCCGCAACAGCATCGACTGGGAGAAGTTCCAGCCGACCAAGCCGCACCGCATCCTCAACCTCGTGCCCTCGATCCACCCGGAACTGCACACCATCGTGCTGCATCCGCACCGCCCCGAAGACAGCAAGGGCATCTGGCAGACCATCGAAGTCGCCGACCGGCTGGTCAAGCAGTACGGCTTCAGCAACCTGCGCGTGCTCGTCCCGCGCTGGCTGAACGTCGCCGCTGATCCCGGCGTGCAAGACTTGTACGCCCGCGTCGAGCAGGCGATCGCGGCGCGCGGGCTAGTCGATCACTTCGTCTTTCACGACTGGATTCCGGTCGATCTGCTGCCGGAGTACTACAGCCTCGGTCAGGTGACGCTGGCGCTGGGCTGCTTCGTCGAGTTGTTCGGCAACGTGCCTTATGAGTTGCTGGGCTGCGGCACGCCCGCGATTGTGGCGCGGGTCTCGACGCATCGGGAACTGCTGCCTGATGCCCTGATCGACAAGGTCGATTTCGGCGATCACGATACGGCGGCGGCGGTCGCGGCGGGGATTTTGCGCGGCAAGCGACGCACGCCCGCAGCGACGCTCGATTATCTGCACCAGCATTTCAGCATCGAGAGCAATTGAACGCCTACGCCGAGACGATCCTCAAGGCGAAACCAGCGCAGCCGATGCAGTATCGCCTTGAACGGATCAACGGATTAACGCGGTTCGCGCCTGCCGATCTGGTGCTACCGGGCGGGGGCGAAGGGCATCTATCACGATTATCTGGTGACGTATCTCGAGGATGCGGCGCTCGAAGCGCTGCTCGACGCTCACCCGGACGGCTTCAGCTTCGCGGATGTGGGGGCGCACAGCATCGAGCCAGAGCAGATTATGGCGTGGTACCGGGACGGGTGGCTCGTGCCCCATAACCGGACAGCGGACTAAGTGCTGCTGTCCCGGTTTGAGGGGAGTTCGGGCGCACCGCCGTGCGCCCCTACAGATGCGCCCATCATTCTCCAGCAATGGAATGGCTGCCGACTCGTTTCACGAATCGGCAGCGAACCGGCATAAAACGCTGATCCGAACACCCACAACTAAAGGGGCTGCTCCCCTTCAACCTGTCATCTACAGCCGAGACTTAACTGATGCTTATCACCGATCAACGTTTGCATAACCAGCACCTCAACCCGCCAACCCGCAGCGATCCGGCGGCGGTGGTCGGCTGGTTCGGCGCAATGCAAGCACAGGATTACGGCATGGCGTTATGGGCGGTCGGGCAGCGCTTGATCGGCGCGACTGAAGCGAGTCTTCAGCGCGCGTTCGACGACGGCGCGATCCTGCGGACGCACGTCCTGCGCCCGACGTGGCATTTCGTCACCCCCGCCGACATCCGCTGGCTGCTCGACCTGACCGCGCCGCGCGTTCGGCAGCAGGTCGCCTACTACGACCGCCAACTTGAGATCGACGACGCGCTGCTGAGCCGCGCCTTCGGGATCATCGAGCGGGCGCTGGCGGACGGTCACCACCGCACGCGATCCGAACTCGCCGAGGCGCTGCAAGTCGGGCAGATCGACACCAGCGACAGCCAACGGCTCGTTCACTTCCTGATGCACGCCGAACTCAGCGGCTTGATCGGCAGCGGGGCGCGGCGAGGCAAGCAGCAGACCTACGCGCTGTTGGCAGAACGCGCCCCGAACGCGACCAAGCTAGCTCGCGAGGAGGCGCTCGCCGAACTGACGCGCCGCTACTTCAGCGGACACGCACCGGCGACGCTCAAGGACTTCGCGTGGTGGTCAGGCTTGACCGTCGCCGACGCGAAGCAGGGGATCGAGTCACTGGCGGGCGAGTTGGCAAGCGCCGAGATCGACGGCGCGACTTACTGGTCAGCAGACATCGGCGGAGATCGGCGCCGGGTCAAGCGCCTATTTGCTGCCCAACTATGACGAGTACATCGTCGGCTACACCGACCGTGGGCTGATCTACGACGCGATCCACGACCGCCACCTCGACGCGCGCGGCAACTTCTTGTTCAACCACACCATCGTGCTCGATGGTCAGGTCGTCGGGATTTGGCGACGAACGCTGAAGAAAGCCGCCGTGACTGTGCAGCTTCAGCCCTTCTTCTTGCTCAGCAGCGAGCAGCAGGACGCGATCAACGCCGCCGCCCAGCGCTTCGCCGATTTTCTGGGGTTGAGTCTCACGCTGGAAATGATCTAACCTCACCCCCCAGCCCCCTCTCCACTGCGTAGAGAGGGGGAGCGTCCGACTGCATTGGAGAGCGCGAAACGAAGTGCTGAAACGGAGTTTCAGACCGCAGCGCAGCGGCGTGATATTTACGGCGCGCGTTCGCCGGTGAGTTCGAACCACGCTGCCTGATAGCGCTGGAGACGTTCGAGGTCTTTCGCGCCGAGCTTCCCGGCGCGGCGAATGTCCATGTTGTCCTGCAAATCGCCGAGCTTGACCCGCACCGCCAGCGGATGCGGCTTGATCCGCTGGATGAATTCCTCGTAGCTCTCGCCCTCGCGCCGCGACAGGTGATCGATCGCCGCGACGATCTCGTCGCTGTAACCCAGCCCGCGCAGATCGGCGAGCGTCACGTCGGTGTCCTCGACCACGTCATGGAGCACGGCGACGATCCGTTCGGTCTCGGTGCGCATCCGGCACATCACCTGCAAGGGATGGACGATGTAGGGCGCGCCGCTCTTGTCGACCTGCCCCCGGTGCTTCTCGGTCGCCAGCAAAATCGCGTCTTCGATATTCGGCATGGGATTCAGCCTTTCGCTTCACATTCAGAGGTATCTGAAAACTTCAGATCGCATGGATTGTAGGGGATCGATCAGGCAGGCTCTTGGGCGAGGCATGCCTCGCCCCTACAAGATCGCCGGCAGGAGATTGATATGCCTCAGCGGGTGGTGCTGCCATCGTCGAAAATGCCGGTCGGGTGGCAGCCGATGTCGGCAGCGGCGGCTTGCGCCTCCAACTGGCGAAAGGTCGCCGCGTACTTGGTATCCGGCGGATACTCGGCGTTCTCCGCCCAGCCGTCGCGCACGAGGTCGGCGTTGACGAAATCGTTAGCAACACCGTTGCCGCTGACATAGACGTAGCGCAGCAGCCGACCATAGACGTCGGTGTTGCTGGTATCCTTGACCAGCGTGACCGTCTGGTTGGCGACCAGCGCGGCGTTGGCGGCGGTCGCTTCGGCATAGCAGGGCTCGTCACGCTCCGGCGTGTTCATGCCGATGTAGCGCACGCGATAGCCGACGCCGTTCAGCTCCACGTCGATCGTGTCGCCGTCGATCACGCGGGTGACGCTGGCACTGTCGCCGGATACGGGAGGACCGCCGCCGCTGTCAGCGGGCGCATTGACGCTCACCGAGCAAGCACTGAGCGAGATTAGCAAAAACAGGAAGAACATCACCCATTTGCGCACAAGACTTTACCTGTCGGTTTAAGCTTAAACGACATATACTTTAACTTAGAACAGAAGTTTAGTGTATGGGTGATCGCATGGACAACAACCTTATCCTACCTGATCCCCGACCCATCCGGGCTGACGCCGTGAAAAACCGCGCCTTGCTGCTGGACACTGCCCAGCGCTTGTTCGCGCAGAACGGTGTTGAAGCCGTAACAATGTCCGAAGTCGCCGAGGCAGCGGGAGTTGGCAAAGGCACGCTCTACCGCCATTTCGCCAACAAAGTTGAACTCTGCCAAGTGCTGATCGACGAAGATCAGCGGGACTTCCAGAACCGGGCGTTGGCGCGGCTGCGCCAGCGCGGGGACGTTCGAACGGATCTCGAATGGTATGTGGGCGAGGTTATCGCCTTCATTGTGCGGAATCAGGAAATCCTCTTTACGATAGCGTCAGACACGAGCCTCTATCATCCGGCGCACCGCTGGTGGCGGCAGACGATCCGGGGCTTGCTCCAACAACTCCATCCGGTCGTCGATGTCGAGTACGCTGCCGACCTCATCTTCGTGATGCTCAACCCCCGCACGATCCAGTTTCAGATGGAAATTCACGGCTATAGCGCGGTCCACATCGGCGCGAACTTGATCCGCGTGCTCGACAGCCTGCTCGACTGAACTTCGACCGGGCGGTACGCCCAATCTTCATCGCGAACCATCGGGACACCGGATGAGACGCAAAATCGGCTTGGAAGCAATCATATTGGCGACGATCTTGCTGATTCTTCTGGCGGGCGTCACCAAGATCGTATGGGATCAACGGTTTTCCAGCGCCTACGTGTGGACAAGAAGCGCGGTCGAAGCGACCTACCCGCCCCCGGCGACCAGCAGCGTTGGCTCGACTCACCAGTTCGATCTGGGATGGGATCGGCAGGTGCGCTTTTATGCTGCGTCTGTGCCGATGTCCACCCTCACTATTGTTGATCGCCAGAGCGGGCGCAGCTGCGATTTGGGGACGATCACCAGCGCGTCGGTTGGCGAATGGAAGTATGCCAACTTCCTAACGGCAGTCACCTATGATTTGTGGATCAGAAATCAATACGGACTCGACATCGACAACCAGCTTGATTTGACGACGTGGCAGCTCACGGTGACCGAGTGGGGCATCTGCGAGCAATGGACGATGTGTACACGTCTTGATCCGCCCCGGGTTACCATCCGTGATTGTGGGCAGTGAAAACAAAGTTGAGTAGGCGCTGCGCTTATCCCCCTCGATCATAAAGCGGACTACAGTCCGTTTACTTATCATCTCTTAATCTCACTTCTGCCCACTCTGAGGTATACTATAAGAGATTAACCGGACTACAGTCCGTTTCCATTGTGAGACGGCTCAGGAGTAACGCTCATGGCAACTTGGACCTTCGACCCGGCGCACACCAGCGTCAGTTTCTCGGCGCGACACATGATGGTCACGACCGTGCGTGGCAGCTTTGGCACCCCCACCGGCAAGCTGGTTTTTGACCCGGAACATCCCGAAAACAGCTTCGTCGAAGCGGTGATCGACACGACGACCGTCAGCACGGGTGTCGCCGACCGCGATAATCACCTGCGCAGCGCCGACTTCCTCGACGTAGCGAACTTCCCGACGATGGCGTTCAAGAGCACCAAGGTCGAAGTGACCAGCGACGACGAAGCCCGCGTCACCGGCGATTTGACCATTCGCGGCGTCACGCATCCCGTGACCCTCACGGTCGAATACCTCGGCGCGCTCAACAGCCCCTTCGGCGACAAGCGCGCAGGCTTCGCCGCCACTGCCAAGATCAACCGTGAAGACTGGGGCTTGACTTGGAACGTCGCCGTTGAAGCCGGTGGCGTGCTGGTGAGCAAGGACATCAAGATCAGCATCGACGTCGAAGCCGTGCTGCAGACGGAAACCGATACTGCCGCCGCTGCGTCGGTCTAGCTTCCAGCTCGATCCGCCCGTCGCTAAACCGCAATTTCATCGCGCCGTCCTTCAGGCGAAGGACGGCGCTTCGATTTCCGCTCATTCTAAGGAGGTAAATATGCTCAAACTAGCCGTTATCCTCGTCAGCACGCGCGACGAGCGCAAAGGTGGCGCGGTCGCTCGCTGGTTCATGGACATCGCCGACCAGTTCGAAGGCTTCGACGCCGAACTGATTGACCTCGCCGAAGTCGATCTGCCGCTGTTCGACGAAGCGAAGCACCCGCGCTTGGAGCAGTACGAACACGATCACACCAAAGCGTGGAGCGAGCGCATCGCCCGCGCCGATGCCTTCATCTTCGTCACGCCGGAGTACAACTTCGGGACGCCGCCCTCGCTGACGAACGCGCTGGTTTATCTGCATAACGAATGGGCATACAAGCCGGTCGGTTTTGTCAGCTACGGGGGTGTTTCGGGCGGGACGCGCGGCGTGCAAATGACCAAGCAGTACGTCACCTCGCTCAAGATGATGCCGATGGCGGAAGCCGTCGCGATCCCGTTCTTCATGCAGCACTTGAACGCCGAGACCGGCAGCTTCGATCCCGGCGAGATGCAAGCCAAAGCCGCCAACGTCATGCTGGCGGAACTGCAGCGCTGGGCGACCGCCCTGCAAACGCTGCGCGCGCCGGTCACGGCTAATGTCGGCTAAGGGTGAGAAACTGAGCGAGAATTGTCATCGTAGGGGCGCAGCGCGCTGCGCCCCATACGTACCAACTTAAACGATTTGACCGACGTTTTTGCTCGTGCCGCCGGGGGATCAAATCCCCCGGCTACCAAATCAAGCTCGCTGAAGCGAGCTGCATGACGGGTGGAAATGGTTTTTAGCCGTCTTCAGGCGGCTTGAATGCTTAGCCAGAGGCTTCGAGCCTCTGGCGACACGCCGCGAACACGCTCTCAAAAGGCGGGCGATTCCTTAACTTGGTGTCAATGGGGCGCAGCACGAGAGCAGTCACAGCGTTAGCGAACGAGTACCAATCTCTAGAAACTGCCGTAGACGTCAGTGCGCCGATCCTCGAACACGGGGATGCGGTTGCGGATCGTATCGGCATAATCGACCTCGATCTCGGCGGTGACGACGGTCGGCTGCTCGCCGACTTCGACGACGATCTTGCCCCAAGGATCGACGATCATCGAGTGCCCGCCGAAGGTGGTATTGCCGCTCGGTCCGGCGCAGTTGGTCGCCACCATATAGCATTGATTCTCGATGGCGCGGGCTTGAAGCAGCGCCCGCCAGTGATCGATCCGTTCGAGGGGCCACTCGGCGGGCAAGACGATCACTTTGGCGCCCTGTACCGCATAGCGCCGGAACAGTTCCGGGAAGCGCAGATCGTAGCAGATCGCCATACCGGTCGTCCCCCACGGCAGGTCCATGATCAGCGGCGCGTTGCCCGGCTGCAACCAGCGATGCTCGTCCATCAGCCGGAACAGGTGAATCTTGCGATAGACGCCCATCAGCCGCCCGTTGGGAGCAAAGAACGTCCCGCTGTTGGTGACTTCCAAGCCGCGTTTTTCCAGCACCGAGCCGACGATGCTGATCTTGTTCTGCGTCGCCCACGTGCCCAACTGGGCGAACGTGCCGACGTTGAGCGGCGCGGCGAGATCGCGCGCTTGATCGAGTGCATAGCCGGTCGACCACAATTCGGGCAGCACGACCAAATGCGAGCCGCGCAGCGCGGCTTCGGCGATCATTTCCTCAGCGACGCTGGTATTCTTGCGCACGTCGCCGACAGCGACCTGCATCTGAGCGAGCGTAATCTTAAGTTTCGCCACGATTCCTTACTCCCTAAAAACAGTGCTGAGTGCTGAGCAATGAGTGCTGAGTCAAGTACGAGCTGCGTCGGTTTTCGCCGGAAACGATCCGTTAGGAGTGCTGACCACCAGCCCAGCGTAACCGTTTTTACTCGGTACTCAGCACTCAGTACTCGGTACTTTTTTACTCCGTCCCTAAATACTGTGACGCATCGACGCGCACGAAAACCGAGTCGCCGGTCGCGGTGACCGTCTCTGCTGTGCCCAGTTCGCAGAGCACGCGCGTCTTGCGCCCGATCTCGCCTTCGACCCACGCCTTTAGGTGGATCGGCTGGTCGAGCGGTGTCGGCTTCAGATACTTGACGCACAGCGTCCCCGTCACCGAGACGATCAGCGGCAGCGTGCCCGGTTCGCGCTCCTCAGCCCGGTAGCCGAACGCCATCGCCGTCCAGTTGGAATGACAGTCGATCAGCGAGGCGATCAAGCCGCCGTAGACCGCGTTCTTGAAGCCGGACGTGTATTTCGGCTGCGGCTGGAAGGTCGCTATTACGAACTGCCCGTCGTCTGACCAGTAACTCTTAAGGTGCAGCCCATCCGGGTTGGCGGAGCCACAGCCATAGCACATCCCGGCGGGCAAACCGAGGTCTTGCAGCGCTTACGACATCAAATTTTCCTTTTACATTATCATCTAATTTGACGATAGCGACATTGACATGGAACGCAGCGGCGAAAACAGCACCCACAACCAGCCAAAGAGCATCCCAACGCCCGCGACGATCAGGGTCGCCTGAGTCCCGATCGAAGTTGCTAATGCGCCACCCGCCAGCGATCCGAACGGCAGCACACCCATTCCCAGAAACAATGAACTCGAATTGACCCGACCGAGCATTTGATCGGGAGTCAGCGTTTGCGTCAGCGTGCGAGTAGAAACGTTGAACAGGGTGTTTCCGGCACCTGTCAGCAGCATTCCGGCGAAAACCGGCAGCACAATGATCGGCAGAACCAGCACCCCACCCGCGAGCGGAATAGTCAACCAGCCAATGCTAATCAGCGCCGCTGAAGCAATCGTGATCAGCCCAAGACCAAAACGGGCGATCAGCCGTTCGGCAAACCCGGCGGCAGCTAGCCCGCTCATGCTGCCAATCACGTAAATCATACCGGTGAAGATTGGCGACAGCGCCAAATCACGGGAGATGTAAAGCATTAACAGCGCGTCGATCATGCCGCCGAATAGCTGAAGCGTCACCGAGGTAGCGATAATCGCCCGCAGCGTCCGGTGACGAAAACAAAAACCGAGTCCCGCGCGGATTTCGCGCCAAATACCGGTTTGGTCGGCGGTGCGGATCGGTTTCGCTTCCTGTGTTCGGATGCGCAGCAGCAGCAAGCCGGAAATTAGGAACGACACGGCATCAAACGCAACCGCAATCGGCGCAGATAACCACTGCACGAGCAATCCGGCGATGCCGGGTCCGATCATTTCGGTCGCCGAACTACTGGCGGAGAGCTTGGCGTAACCCTCTGCCAAGCGATCCCGCCCGATCAAGGCGGGCAGGTAGGCTTCTTCAGCTACGTCCGCCACAACGGTGAGGATACCGCCCAAGAAAGCGATCAGGATCAGGCGTTCAATCGACAGTCCACCAAACAGTACCAGCAGCGGAATAGCGAACGTCAGCAATCCTCGCCCGACGTCCGCGATCACCAGCAGCGGACGTCGGGTCAGACGATCAACCCAAGCGCCGATGTACAGACCGAACAGGAGATAAGGGAGCATTTCGGCTGCGGTGAGGAAACCCATTTGCAACGGCGTCGCGTCCAGCAGAAACACCGCCGTCAGAGGGATGGCGAGAAACGAAATATGCGATCCCAGCCATGAGATCGTTCGCGCCGACCACAATTTCACAAAATCGGGATGCCGCCAAAGCCGCTGTCGATCTTCGTGAGTATCCAAGTCCGGCTGCTCACAGCCCGCGCCAGTCGAGGACGCCGGTCTGTTCGCGCCACGTCGAGGCGACGGCTTCGACCGTCTGATCTTCGCTGAGATACGAGGTGTCGATCTCGACGATCCCTTCGCGCTGGCGGATCGCCCACTCGCGGCGCAGCGTGCCGAGGGCGATGTCGCGCTCGTAGGGATCGTGGTAGCGCGCGCCCAGCGCCAGATGCAGACCGGCGCAGCACGGCGTCGAGGGTGGCGACGAGGCAGATCACCGGACCGGTCTCGCTCAGGCGGGCATAGTGGCTGCTCTGCTGCAAGGTCTTGCCGCTGATGTGGATCACGGTGCCGCGATAGAGCGCCACTTCGTCGACCAGTTCGCTTTCGAGGGTCTTCAGGCGGGCTTCGCCGAAACGGATGCGCAGGTCTTCGCCGCTCAACCCGGCGCGGTCTTCGAGCACCAGTTCGAAATCGACAAACGGCATCCGCAGGCGTTCGGCGACCTGCCGCGCAATGATCAACTGACCGGGACCCAGATACCCGGTCAAGATCAAATTCTGGTCAATGGCGTTGATGGACATCGCTAGCGCAGGTTTCTCAACTAAGCGGATGGACAACCGTAGGGGCAGGACTGAGTCCTGCCCCTACCGAATTTACGCAAGCGGCGTTAGCCGCGCCGCCAGCCGGGATACCAAGCATCGAGGATGGCGGGCACTTCTTCCAGCGAAGAAATCTGAGCATCGGGGCGGATGGCGCTGTTCGGGTGGCTGCGATGCGCGAGTTCGCGCCAAATCGCGCGCATACCGGCGCGCTGCGCGCCGACGATGTCGGCTTCGAGGCTGTCGCCGATGAACACGGTTTCGGCGGGCTGCAAATCAAGCTGGTCGAGCGCCGCCTGAAAAATCGCCGGATGCGGCTTCAAATAGCCGATGTCCGCCGCTGAGATGCGGCAGTCGGGGAAGTAGTCGTACAGCCCATACTCCTGAATTTCGATGTCGCGCTGCCACATCGGTTGATAGGCGTTGGTGACAATGCCAACCTTGATGTGATGGTCGTGGAGCAGCTCGATCGTTGCCGGGACTTCGGGGAACATGCTCGTGCCGTGATGCGCCCGCCACTGATAGGCTTCGAGGCAGCGCCGCGCGTCGAGCTTCCCGGCAGGCACGCCGCAGGCAACCGCCGACTCGATCAGGATCGTGCCGAGGTGCGGCGCGCGCATGTTGGTGCGCGCGGCGATCCAAGCGTCGTTGGTGCGGGTGCGGAACTCCGCATAGAAGTCGTCCGGGTCGTCCAGCGGATAGACCTCGGCGCGAATGTAGTCGAACACGCCCTGCAAATGCTCGTGTTCGAGATCAGTCCAGTCCGAATCGAACGCGCTCCAATCGAGCAGCGTGTCGTCCAGATCAAAAAGCACACCTTTGAGCATCAATTCCCCTCAACTACCGGCTCGACAGCGGTGTCCGGTTCCGACGTACCGGCGCGCCACGTCAGCAGCAGGTCTTCAATCCCCTGCTCGCTGGTGGGGAAACGCGGCGACCAGCCGAGCACGGTTTTGGCTTCGGCATTGTCGGCGTGGGGGCTGAGCGCCATCAGCGCCACCTGTGCCGGTTTCGGCTGCGCCCAGAAAGCGAAGCGCGGCGGCGGTTCCGGCGCGGCGAGTCCCTGACTCTGGGCGAAGTAGTTCAGAAAAGCCGCCGGCGACAGCGGCTGATCGTCGACGATGTTCAGCAGCGCGCCCGTCGGCTGTACCGTCAGGGCGGCGATCACCGCGCTGGCGGCGTCGGGCACGTCGATCCACAAGGCATGGCTGTCAGCCGATCCACTGTCGAGCGGGCGGCGCATGGTCAGGGTATCGCGGACGGCGATCAGTTCCGGCGACTCCGCGCCGTAGAGGAAGCCGAAACGCAGCACGCAGCCGGGTACTTTCTGGTCGAGGACGTGCTGTTCGCCCGCGCGAACGGCGGTGAGCAGCTGGGCGAGGTCAGCGGTATGCTCGTCGTGGTCGTCAACGTGAGCGTCGGCGAAAGCGTAGCTGGTGTGGATCAGATATTTGACTTCGGCAGCCGCCGCTGCTTCGACCACTGCCGCCGTCCCCGCGTCGAGCAGGGCGGCGTCCCAGTGGGCGGGGTGCTGCGGCAGGTGGTTGGCGATCTGCGGTGCCGCGTTGATCACCACGTCGGTTTTCGATCCGACCATCACGCTGCGGAGTTCACCCGCGCGCATGAGATCGGGGAAAGCCGGAATGCCCCCATCGGCACGCACGAGCGCGGCATTCTCGTAGCCGCTGGTCGCGCCGACGACGTGATGTCCGGCAGCGCTGAGGCGGCGGACAAGCTCGCGCCCTAAGGCGCTGGTCGCGCCGGTGATGAACACGTTCAAGGGTGCAATTTCGGTGATTTCGTTTGGCATCGTCTGTCCCGTAGGGTTGGCTTAGCTCGAATTACCGGCGATTATGCCATTAATGAGACGCCCTATCAAGCGCCGCCGCTTGGTGCAGCGAAGCCCGCGCAGCAAAAATTAATGGAAATCGCCCATGAGGGGTCAATAATAAGCTTTGAAAAAGCCGGTTGAGCAACCGCTCGGCGGCGGTTCTAGACCTTCTGGATCGCGCGGGTGGCGGCACCCTGCCGCGCCTTGAGTTCTGCCTCTAGCTCGCTGCGGCGCGTTTCGGCGGCGGTGCGGGCTTCTTCCAGCGCCTCGGCATAGCCGTCTTTGAGGTTTTTGACCAGTTGGTCGCCGGAGACGGGCGCGAACAGCACCACCAGCGCTGCGCCGAACAGCGCCCCAACGCCCAGACCAATCGCTAAGCTGATCAGCTTGTTCATGAATGCCTGCTCCCTGAAGTCATGGACTGATTATAATCGTAGGGCAATAGTATTTCAATAAACCTGTCGAAACTCGTGGTTGTGGCAGGGGGTGACATGGTAAAATAGTTAGATTGAAGTAGCGGAGCAAAAAGTCATGCAGCCAGCCCCCGTACGTACTGTCTTTGACGTGATCACGGATTTCTTGGCGTCAGACCCCGCGCCGCAAGCGATCCTCGACTATCATCTACCGGATGAATTGGAGACGCGCGCCCGGCACTTACTCGACCTCAAGCGCGCGGATCGGCTGACGTTTGATGAAGAACTCGAAATGTATGACTTCATTCGCGCCGACGACATGATGACGCTCCTCAAAGCGAAAACTCGCCTGAAACTCTCTGGAAAAGCATGACGTACATTAGCGCCGAACTGCGTCGCACCGTGATTGAGCGCGCGGGCGGCTGCTGCGAATACTGCCGCATGGCGACCGAAGATCGATTGCTGCCGTTCGAGATCGATCATATCATCGCGGAAAAACACGGTGGAGCGACCGACGCTGATAATTTGTGTCTCGCGTGCTATCGCTGCAATGGGTTCAAAGGCAGCGACATCGCTTCGGCGGATCCGGTAACCGGCGCGGCAACGTTTCTGTTTCACCCACGCCGCCAAGCTTGGGCGGATCATTTTCGCTTGGATGGCGGGGTGATCGAGCCGTTGACGCCTGAAGGTCGCGTCACGGTGCTGCTGCTTCGGCTCAATGCGCCGGAGCAAATCGCACAGCGCGCTGCACTAATTGCCGAAGAACGTTATCCTTGCTTAGCAGAGCGGTGACAAGCCGTTCAAATAGACATCTCGAACTAGAGGAGCAAGCAGCAATGAGTAATCGTCAAGTCGTGAGCACGGACCAAGCGCCTGCTGCCGTCGGACCGTATTCGCAGGGTATCATCGCCAACGGATTTGTCTTCACCGCCGGACAAGGCGGCGTAATCCCCGGCACGAAAACGATTGTTGAAGGGGGCGTAGCAGCCCAAACCCAGCAAGTGTTTGCCAACATCAAGGCGATCCTTGAAGCCGCCGGGTCGAGCCTCGACAAGGTGGTCAAGACGACGGTCTTCTTGACCGACATCAAGGACTTCGCGGAGATGAACGCGGTCTACGCGACCTATTTCACCGGCGAGCCGCCCGCCCGCAGCACAGTCGAAGTCTCGAACCTGCCGATGGGCATCGCCGTCGAGATCGAGACGGTCGCGCTGGTCGATTAACCCATCGCAAGTCATCTAAAGAGCGCATTGGTAAAGTTGACTACACTCTCATGATGGCGTGGTTGTAGGGGCGAGGCATGCCTCGCCCCTACGCGAGAATTGCGGAATATTCAACTACGCGCCAAAGACACCGAAAAACCACATCCAATCAGCTTCAGCGGGCTTGATTTCGTAGTCAAAGGATTGTGATTCCGGTAGCGCTCACTACACCCGCGAGTCCGGGGGGATGGGTAGATAGATGGTGAAGACGCTGCCCTCTCCCGGCTGGCTGGAGACGCGGATGCGACCGCCATGCGCCTCGACGATCTTCTTGGCGAGCGTCAGCCCGACCCCGGTGCCACCCGCTTCACCGCGCGCGGGATCGCTGCGATAAAAATGGTCAAAGACGTGGGGTAGGTCGAGCGGCTGAATGCCGATGCCATTGTCGTGGACTTCGACGACGACGTCGGTCGCCTCGGCACGAGTGACGATGTTAACCGCTCCCTTTTCCGGCGTAAAACCCAAGCCATTCAGCACCAGATGTCTGAGCGCCAAGCCGAACTGCTCAGGATCGAGCAGCACCTCGGGCGGCGCGTCTGCCAAGTCACAACTCAACACCTGCTGCTTGCGCAGCGCCAGATTTTGATTGTCGCGGATCACCTGTTCGACGATCTCGTTGACGTTCATCCAGCGGAACTGGAAGTCACTGGTGTCGGCTTTATCGAGCCGCGCCATGGTGATCAGGTCTTCCAGCAAGCGCTGCATTCGCGTCGCCTGTAGTTGCAGCACATCAATGTGATGCCGCTGGCGATCCGGGTCTTGGGTCAGCCGGTCGATCAGGTAGATGCTGGTGTTGATCACCGAAAGCGGGGTGCGCAGATCGTGGGAGAGGTTGGCGATGAAATTTTGAAGCACGCGCACTTTCTCGCGCTCGATGCCCAGTTCCTCTTGCACCTTGCGCTCGGTAACGTCCCGAATCGCAGCGACGCGCACCAACTGACCGCGATACCACTGCGCTTTGCCGCGAATTTCGACATGGATCGAGGCGCCGTTGCGGTGCCGCAGCAGCGTCTCATAGGGATCGGCGATATTATTGCGATAGCTGGCGATCACCTGCTGGTGATAGGTCGGTTCAATGTAGTCGAGCACCGACGTACCGATGACTTCTTCGGGTCGATAGCCGATCAACTGCTCAACCGAGGGGTTAGTGTCGATGATCCTGCCGTCGATATGCACCAACAGCGTCTCAAACGAGGCATTGAGCAAATTGCGATAGCGCTCGTCCGTTTCGATCAACTCGCGCGATTGCTGTTCGATCTGCTTGACCGAACTGTTGCGCGAGAGCGCTGCAATCACCTCCAGCAGCGCGACGATCAGCGAGAAGAAAAAAGCGGTTGCCGCCAAGGGATGATCGCCCCGAGGAATCAGCAGCAAAGCGATCAGCACACCGAGCACGTTGACCGTCGAGAACACGATCACGCCGCGCAGCGGCAGCAGTAAATAGGCAACCAGCAGGGCGGGGACAGCGCGCAGTAAGCTGATTTCGGCGAGCGCCGCGCCGGTGTCGATCTTGATGGCAAAATTGAGGAAAGCCGACGCCGAGATCAACAGCACGACAACGCTCGCGGCTGCCACGTAATAGCCTCGCCGGTTGAGGACGTAAGCAGCAATGATGAAGATCAGGTTGATGGCGCAGTAAAGCATGTAATCGTCAGGGCTGCCGCTCCAGTTGAACAGGAAAATCAGCACAGCGTAGATCGGGATCAGCAGGTAGTTGAGCAGCCGAGCTTGTCGCCGCAGTGCCGGATCGAGCACGCGATCCAGCGGATTGATGATGAACTGGGCGAACGGACGAACATAACGCGCTACTGTCTTTAAAGGCTGCTGCATCGAGGACACGGGTGTTGAACTCTCTTCGGTCATGGGGTGGATAAATTTACGCCTATTGTAACGGCTCTCGCGTGCTACATTACCTAGTGATTATACGCGCAAAAGGAGTAAAATCTTCGAATTGACATGTGAGCGTGTTATACTCGATCACATTCACAACCGAGGAGAATAGCGATGATAGGTGCTCCAGAAACCACGTACAGCATCGACAAAATTGCCGATGCTTTGGGAAGCCAAGCGGATGAACTGCTGAACCACACCAGCCACACGATTCCGAAAGAAAATCTGCATCTGCCGGGTCCCGATTTTATCGACCGGGTATGGCTGAACTCGGATCGCAACCCGCAGGTGCTGCGCAGCTTGCAGACGATGTTCGATCACGGGCGGCTGGGCGGCACCGGCTACCTGTCGATCCTGCCGGTCGATCAGGGCGTCGAGCACTCGGCGGGCGCGTCGTTCGCCCCGAATCCGCAGTATTTCGATCCCGAAAATATCGTCAAGCTGGCGATTGCGGGTGGCTGCAATGCGGTCGCCTCGACCTTCGGCGTGCTCGGCGTGGTGGCGCGCAAATACGCCCACAAAATCCCCTTCATGGTCAAGATCAACCACAACGAACTGCTGACCTATCCCAACAAGTTCGACGAAGTGATGTTCGGGCAGGTCGAGCAGGCGTGGAACATGGGCGCGGTCGCCGTCGGCGCGACGATCTACTTCGGCTCCGAGGAGAGCACCCGCCAGCTGATCGAAGTCTCGCAGGCGTTCTACAAGGCGCACGAACTCGGCATGGCGACGGTGCTGTGGTGCTACACCCGCAACAACGCCTTCAAGGTCAACGGCGTGAACTACGAAACCGCCGCCGACCTGACCGGTCAGGCGAACCACCTCGGCGTGACCATCGAAGCCGACATCATCAAGCAGAAGCTGCCGACGGTCAACGGTGGGTTCAAGGCGCTGAACACCGGCAATTCGTCCTACGGCAAGCTGGATGAGCGCATCTACACCGAACTGACCAGCGACAGCCCGATCGACCTGACCCGCTATCAACTGGCGAACACCTACATGGGACGCGCCGGGCTTGATCAGCAGCGGCGGCGCGAGCGGCGCGAACGACTTCGGCGACGCCATCACCACCGCCGTGATCAACAAGCGCGCGGGCGGCACCGGCTTGATCAGCGGGCGTAAGGCGTTCCAGCGTCCGATGAGCGAAGGCGCAGCCCTGCTCAACGCCATTCAGGACGTCTACCTCTGCGAAGACGTGACCATCGCGTAAGGTGGGTTAGTCACAATAACATCGATGCTGTAGGGGCGGGATTGAATCCCGCCCTTTTTGTTGCCTGTTACCGCTCCCGTGATCGGAGGAAGTCGATCAGCAGGAGCAGAAGGCGGGCGGCGTTGTCGAAGGTTGGCTGCTCGACAAAGAGCAGCATAACAATCGGCAGCAAGATGAAGAGGCGTAAGGCAGCAATCAGCCACCCCACGAAACGCGGGCGAACGCCCATAACTGACCTCCCAATCTAAGAGGACACGAAGATTGGGTTGCCAGTTGCGTCAATTTCCAATTACAATGGGATTGGGAATTGGTTGAAAATCAACGCAACCAGCAAGACCCATTTTGCGAACGCCCACCTGTGTAAGAGGTTGGGCGTTCCTATTGTATTCACGTCAACAATTGTATCATGACAAAGCAGCCTCAATTCAAACATATGTTCTTCATTGCGTCTTTGAGGGAAGAAACACGCGGAAAATATGATTTGAATGTGTATTTGACTATCAAATATGGTAAATGGTTGCCCAATAGAACCATTGAGATTTTTGCAATGAAAATTATTCGTGATAAGTCAAGAATTTCATCCAGTTATTAGCAGGCGAGCTTTTAATCAATTTTTGACGTTCTCTTTTTAGCGAACTCATACTAGTGTGACCATCGCGTAAGCTGAACCGATCTCACGTAAAGCAAAAGCAGCCGACTGTCATCGGCTGCTTTTTGTTGTCGCGTTATGAAAACGGACAGCGAATGATCGAATGAACTAGAGAACTTCCTCGAGGGCGCGGGCGAAGCGGGTCGCGTCCAGCGGCTTCGGGAAATAAGCGTGGAAGCCGTGCGTCAGCGCTTGTTCGCGCAGCTTCGAGTTATGGTAAGCCGTGACCGCGATGCAGGTCAGGTTCGCGGTGCCGGGATCCTGCTGGATCTCCGCCAGCAGTTCCCAGCCATCTTTACCGGGCAGCGCGAGATCGATGATCACGGCGTGATAGTCCCGCCGGTCGTCAAACAAAAAGGCTTCCGCTTCTTCGGCGGTGGACGCCGTATCAATCGAGATGTTGAGATGGCTGAGAATAGTCGCCACAACCTCTTGACCGTCAGGGTCATCCTCGACGACCAAAAGATGCCAGTTATTGCCGCTCATGAAACGTACTCCTTAGAATTGCAGTTCGGCTGCCAGATCGGGAATTTCGACCAGCAGCTTCACGAGATCGTCGATAAAAGTGGTAGCCGTCAACGGCTTGGTCAGGTAGTTATGGAAACCGGCACCGATGGCGCGTTCCCGGTCACCGATCATGGCGTGAGCAGTCAGCGCAATCACCGGGAACGTCCATCAACGCGCGATCGTTCTTCAACTGATAGATCAAGCCCCAGCCATCTAGGACGGGCATGGAAATGTCCGAAATCACCAGCATGGGACGTTTTTCCCGGATCAGTTCCAAGCCTTCTTTGCCATTGCCCGCGAGGCGGACATCGGCACCGTATTCTTCGAGGATAATCTGCGCGACTTCAAGACTGTCGTCCTCATCGTCGATGACGACAACGTCCCAATCATCGAGCAGGTTTCGGGGTAAAATCGTCATGCTGGAACTACTTTCGGGCTGCTCGCTTCCAGCTTGAGCGGCAGCGTCACCGTGAAGGTGCTGCCCTGCACCAACCTCGCTCTGGACGGTAATGGTGCCACCCATACTCCGCACAAAGCGCTGGGAGATCGCCAAGCCTAAGCCGGTACCGCCGTAGAGTCGTTTGGAGCTTTGGTCAACCTGACGGAATTCCTCGAAGATGAATTCACGGGCATGGAACGGAATCCCGATGCCGGTATCGCTAACTGCGATCTGCCAGTTCTCAGCATCGCATTCCACTTTCAACGAAACCGAACCGCTTTCGGTGAACTTGATGGCATTGCTCAGCAGATTCAACACGACTTTCGAAATCGCTTCAGGGTCACCGTAGAGAGTTTCCGGAAGTTCGGAGGATACTTCGCTCTCAAGTTGGAGATTTTTCTTTTGAGCAAGGACCTCGATTTCCTGCAACCAGATCGGTGCAAGGCTGCGCGGCGAGAACGGCATATCGGCGAGTTCCAACCGCCCCGACTCAATCCGCGACAAGTCAAGGAAGTCGTTAATCAGCGCCAGCAAACGTTTACTATTGGCATTGACCCGCTCGATATAACGGGAAGTTTTGGCGTTGTACTCCACGCCACCCATGCCCGACAGCATGATGCTGGTGAAGCCTTCGATGGCGTTCATCGGCGTGCGCAGTTCGTGGGACATGGTCGCCAAGAATTCAGACTTCAAGCGCGCGTTGTCATTGGCAATTCGCGTCGCAATTTGCAGATCGGAAACGGTTGTCTCGAGTTTCGCCAGCAAATCCTCGCGTTCCGCTTCAATCCGCTTACGGGGGGTAATATCCGCATAGGTCGCCAGCACGCCAATGATCTCACCAGCGTTATTCTCCAGTGGAATTTTACTGGTTTCCAACCAATTTGTGTCGCCGTCAGGGGTCGTCTGCGGTTCCTCATAGCCGATTTGAGGAATTCCGCTGTCGATAACCGCTTGGTCGTCCCGGCGATACGCCTCGGCTTGGTCATGCCAACCCATTTCGTAGTCGGTCTTGCCGATTACGTCTTCGGGACCATCAAAACCGGCGTCTTGAGCAAAAACCCGGTTACAACCGAGATAGACCAAATCGCGATCTTTCCAGAAGATACGTGCGGGGATGGTGTCGAGCACGCTTTGGAACAGTTTCGCCGCATCGACTAACTCGGCTTGGGACCGCTGCGGCTCTGGCTTTAAGTTCGGAGACTGGGCAGCAAGGCTCGCTTCAAGCTCACGAATTCGTTGCTTGGCTTGGTTGAGTTCTTCAGCCAAATTCTCTCTAGTTGACTCTTGATTCATGGTTTGCCTTCATTATGCGTAGACTCGTTCTAGATGCAGTGAAACTTCAAAGTTGATCGTTGCTTGCTGTATAGTCTTCTCCCAGAGTTCAAATCCCCGTAGATCAGTATAGTTTCATTGCGGAAGGATAAAGCTAAAGGATTGTGATAAATTGCTCAAGTTAGCAAAATGTGACAAACATCATAACTTACTGAAAGATTAAGAATTTATCTAAGAAACGGCTACCCAGCGCATTAATAAAATGCGACCCTAGCTCGTAGGCGATCGCTACATGCCGACCCTACGTTCCGCGCCGGTTTTCATCTATACTCTCCCCATTGCGTTCGCAAAAATAGACGGGGAAGCATTTCATGAAATTAGGCATTGTCGGCTTACCCAACAGCGGCAAAACCACCATCTTCAACGCGCTCACCAACGGCGACCTGCCCACCGGCGCGGCGACCAGCGGTCAGTTCGAAATCCACACCGCCGTCGTCAACGTGCCCGATCCGCGCGTCGATAAACTCTCGGCGATGTACAACCCGAAAAAGACGATTTACGCGCAGGTGACTTACGTCGACATCGGCGGCTTGGAGAAGGGTGTCGGCGAGGGCGGACTCAAGGGGCAGTTCCGCCAAGAACTGGCGCAGGTCGATGGCTTCGTCCACGTCGTGCGCGCCTTCGCCGACGAGAACGTCCCGCACCCCTATGAGACGGTCGATCCGCAGCGCGACGTCGAAATCCTCGACGGCGAATTTCTGCTGACTGACCTCGTGATGATCGAGTCGCGGCTGGAAAAGATCGACGCCGAAATGCGGCGTAAGGGTCGCAACACTGAAAAAGTGATCCTCGACGAGCAGGAGATGCTGCTGCGCCTCAAAGCGTGGCTGGAAGACGAAAAACCCCTGCGCGATATGGGCTTGACCGAAGACGAGATCAAGCCGCTGCGGGGTTATGGCTTCCTCTCGCTCAAGCCGGTGCTGATCGTCCTCAACGCCGACGAGAACAGCGGCGACGTGTCGATCACCTACGACCATCAGTGGAGCCGGATCGAGACGCTCAAGGGGCGCATCGAGGCGGAACTCAGCCAGCTTGATCCCGAAGACGCCGAAGTCTTCATGGAGGAGTACGGCATCACCGAACTGAGCGCCGCCAAGGTCATCCGCCTATCGTATGAACTGCTGGCGCTGCAATCGTTCTTCACCGTCGGCGAGGACGAGGTGCGCGCGTGGAGCGTCCGCATCGGCGCGACCGCGCCGGAAGCAGCGGGCGTGATCCACAGCGACTTGCAGAAGGGGTTCATCCGCGCCGAAGTGATGGCATACGACGACCTGATCGCCGGGGGCAGCGAAGCCGCGCTCAAGGCGACCGGCAAGCTGCGGCTCGAAGGCAAAGAGTACGTCGTCAAGAACGGCGACATCGTACACATTCGGTTCAATTTGTAAGATGACAAAATGCTGATATTTACCTCACCCCTAAATCCCCTCTCCATGGCATGGAGAGGGGACTTTAAAAACATCTGGCGAGCTGTCTTTACCCCCTCTCTACGTAGTGGAGAGGGGGCAGGGGGTGAGGTAAATAAAAAACCTACCCCTGCCAGGAGGGGGCTGGGGGGTGAGGTTGTATGAAAATCCTGTTTGTCGGATCGCTGCATCACCCGGAAGCGCTGCGCGCCGCCCGCGCGAAGCAGCCGGACGTGCTGTTCCCGCCCACCATGGCACAGCATTTTTGGGAGCAGGCGCTCAAAAAACGCGGGCACACGCTCGACGTGTTTTGGCGCAACAACCCCGGCGAAAAGGGGCAAACGCAGCGCTTCAGCACCGGGATCACGCCGCAGAAGTTGATCAACGCGGCGATCAACCGGATTCCGCCGCAGCTTAACCCGGCGGCACGGTCGCGCAATGCGGCGCTGATCGAGCGGGCGCGCGCCTTCCAGCCCGATCTGCTCTGGATGGTGGGCGACAACCGCGTGATCCTGCCGGAGACGCTGGCGACCATCAAGCGCGAGATCGGCTGCACCTTAGTCTATGCCTCCGGTACGTCGCCGATCGTCTTCAGCCAGCCGATCGACCGGGTCGCCATGCCGCTCTACGATCTGGTGCTGGTCAACGATTACTATCACGGCATCCAACTGCTGGAACTCGGCGCCAAGCGGATGGAATGCCTGCCAATCTCCGGCTGCGACCCCGAATTCCACCATCCCTACGCGCTCAGCGATCAAGAACGTGCCGCTTACGCCTGCGACATCGCTTTCGTCGGCACGCTCGTGCCCGATCACCTGTACAGTCGCCGGGTCAAAGCGCTCGAAGCCCTGCGCGATTTCGACCTTGGCATCTGGAGCGTCCACGAGGTGCCGCCGAGCCTCCAGCAATTTGTACGCGGGCGCGCCTTGGGCGAGGATATGCTGAAAATCCTTTCGGCGGCGAAGCTGTGCTTCAACACGCACGGCGATTTCGTCTTCTACGGCGGCAATCTGCGCTTATTCGAGGTCGCGGGGGCGGGTATCTGTCAAATCACCGACGACCTGCCGGGCACGCGCCAATGGTTCCCGGAGATCGCTGGACAGCCGATGCTGCTGACCTATGACAATCTCGACGACCTGCGGGCGAAGGTCAGCTACATCCTCGCGCACGACGACGAACGCCAGCAGATGGCGCAGCGAGCGCGGGCGCACGCCTACGCCGAGCATACCTACGACCGCCGCGTTGAACGTCTGGAAATGCTTCTGGACTAAGATCATTCCCCAGCGCCGGGAGCGGCGCGCTGGCAAGGCTAGTGGACTCACTCGGCGTAGACTGCTTCGCGCAGCCCTTTCAGATAGCCGATCGCGAACAAGCGCCCTATCGACGAGTAGCCCGCGTGCTCGTTGCTGTCGCCGATCATCGTCGGCACGTGATCCGGGCGGCAAACTCCCTCAAAGCCGACCTCGCGGTAGGCGCGCAGACACGCCAGCATGTCGGTCTGCCCGTCATCATGGAAGGCTTCTTGGAATTTCTCCGGCGTGCCGCGCACGTCGCGCAGATGGACGAAGAAGATTTTCCCCTGCCGCCCGAACTGGCGGATCACGGCGGGCAGGTCGTCGGTCATCAGCGCGAAGTTACCCTGACACAGCGTGATCCCGTTGACCGGGCTGGGCACGAGGTCGATCAGCCGTTGGAAGTTCTCGACGCTGCGCATGATCCGCCCCAAGCCGCGAATCGGCGACAGCGGCGGATCGTCGGGGTGCATCGCCAGCTTGACGCCCGCGCGCTCGGCGACCGGGACGATCTTTTCGAGGAAATATTGCAGGTTGTCCCACAATTGATCCTCGGTGACGACGCCGTACTCGGTCAGCGGGGCATTTTTCATCAGCGCGTTGTCGAAGCCGGTGACCAGCGCGCCGCCGCGCGTGGGGATGGTCGTCGAGGTGCGCATCCAGTTGAAAACCGGCATCCACTCGTAGCACCAGACGCCGATGCCGAGCGCGCCCATGTTCTCGATCAACTCGATGGCGGTGTCAATCTGCTCGTCGCGCCCCGGCAAGCCGAGCTTGGCTTTATCCAGCGGCGGGCGGCTTTCCAGCACGTCGAAGGCGAAACCGGCATCCTCGTAAGCCGATTTCAGCCGCACCAGCGACATGTAGCTCCATGGCGCTTCGTCGGTGCCGCGCGTCGCCCGGTCGAAATCCATCACGCCGACCACGTGATCGATGCCGCACTGCTGCGCCATCGCCATCAGGGATTTGTCGTGCGCCGAGAAAACTTCGGCGATTTTGATCATAGTTTGTCTCCACAAAAATCTCTGGTAGGGACGCACCCGTTCCCTAATTGGAGCAGATACGCCGCATTTGTTCCCCCTCTCCCTACGGAGAGGGGGCGGCTGACCGTAGGTCAGCGGGGGTGAGGTTGATTACGCTCTGCCCCAGCATTCGCAATCGAGTGCTCCGGCTCGAAGCCGATCAGCGCCCGCGCCTTGTCGATGCTGACCAGCGCCGCCGCGCCGTCGAGACTGCCGCGCAGGTCGTCAACCTCCGGGAAGAACAGGCGCGCGAGCGTCTTGGCGTCGTAGTTCAGGTAGTTGACGCGGTCGTTGACGAACAGCGGATGCGCGCCTTCGTAATCAGCCGTCAGCCCGCACTCGTTGGCGAGCGCGGCGTCACGCACGTCGATGAACGCCCAGAAATTCGTGCGGTCGAAGGTGTAGGCGCGAAACAGCAGTTCCTCATCGGTCGGCTCGGCGGCGAGCGGTTGGTGCTGCGGCGACTGCTGCGGATACTCGAACGGGCGCTCGCAGCGGTAGGCAATCGAGCGCGTCCGCAGCTCGGCGATCCGCGCGCGCCATTCGTCGGCAGGGACCGCCGCCGCTGCGTCGAACAGGCGCTTGGCGTTGATCTGCCGCTGGCTGAAGCGTTCGGTTTGCGTGAAAGCTGGCTCGTAGACGCCGGGATAGCGAAAAGCGACGCTGGAAATACCATCGCGCCGCCAGAAGTACTCGCCGATGCTCTCGATAGTCTGCTTGGAGAACGAGTACGGGTCGGTCGTATTGGTCGGGTGATCCTCGTCGATTGGCAGATAGCGGATGTGGAGGTCGTCGGTGCCGTAGAAGCAGCCCAGCGCGTTGATCGAACTCGCCTGCACCACCCGCTTGATCCCGTGCGCCGCCGCCGCTTCGAACAGGTTGAACGTCCCCTGCACGTTGACGTGATAGACGTCCTGCCCCGGCGCGAGGCTCGGTCCGCGCAGCGCCGCCATGTGGATCACGGCGTCGCAGCCGTCGAGCGCGGCGTGCAGATCGTCGTAGCGCAGGATGTCGCCTTGCACGTACTCGACGCCTTCGACGAAACCACCATTGGGGTGATCGGCAGCGGTCTTTAAGTCGATGCTGCGCACCTCCCAGCCGTGCGCGAGCAGCCGCTCCGCCGTCGCCTTGCCGATTAACCCCGTACCACCTGTAATTAGGACACGCATAACTCACCCCACCCCCGACCCCTCCCCGACTTCAGGGAGGGGCGCAAACACATCCGACTCAGTTGAACTTTTCAAAAGAAATTGAACCGACAAACTGGCTTTTGTTGCATTGTGCCTTCGCTTCGATCAAATCTTCATCCCACCCGGTAACCCTTCCAGAAACGGACGCGTACTCTCCCCTCCCTGAATTCGGGGAGGGGCTGGGGGTGGGGTCAGTATTTTAGCTCCACAGCCGGTCGTGCGCGCGTTCCTTCGACCATTCATCGGTCGGCTCGAATACGCCGCGATCGTCGGGATGCAGGAACGGCTCGCAGGCTTCGAGGTTCAGGTCGGTGAAGCCGAGTCCCGGCGTCTCCGGCACGGTGATATAGCCGTCTTGCACAATCGGTTTCGGCAGCCCATCCACCAGATCGCTCCATGCCGGGATGTCGGCTGAGTGATTCTCCAACACGAGGAAATTCTGAGTCGCCGCCGCCGCGTGGACACTCGCCAGCGCCGCGACCGGCGTACCCGCCATGTGCATCGCCATGGCAATGCCGTGCTCCTGCGCGAAATCGCCGATCTTCTTGGTCTCCATGATGCCGCCCGACGTCATGATGTCCGGATGGATCACGGCGACAGCGCGCTGCTCGATCAAGTCTTTGAAGCCGTCTTTCAGGTAGATGTCCTCGCCGGTGCAGACCGGCGTCGTCACCGACTGCGCCAGCCGCAGCCACTGATCGGTGAACTGCCACGGGATCAAGTCCTCGTACCATGCCAGCGAGAACTGATCGAGCGCCTGCCCCAAGCGGATGCAGGATTCGAGGTTCAGATGCCCGAAGTGGTCGGCGGCGATCGGCAGTTCGTAGCCGATCTCGTCGCGGATCGCGCCGACGTAGTTGACGATGTGGTCGACGCCCTTGGTCGTCAGTTGAATGCCGGTGAAGGGGTGCATGATGTCGTTGGTGCCGACCATGCCGGGCGGCGCGTTGATCGTGCCGGGGATGTCGGTGACGAGGTTAATGCCGATGTCCATCTTGAGGAACTGGAAACCCTGCCCGACGCGCCGTTTCAACTGCGCCGCCATCGCCTGTGGATCGTTCTCGGTCGGCGTGTCGGCGTAGCACAGAATTTTGTCGCGGAACTTGCCGCCCGCCAGTTGATAGGCGGGGACGCCGTAGGCTTTCCCGGCGAGGTCGAACAGCGCCATCTCAATCGCCGAGACGCCGCCGCCCTGTCGCGCGTGATGCCCGAACTGCTTGATCTTGCGGAAGATTTTGTCGATGTTGCAGGGGTTCTCGCCCAGAATGCGGCTCTTGAGCATCAGCGCGTAATTCTTGCTGCCCCAGTCGCGCACCTCGCCGTAGCCGGAGATACCCTGATTGGTGTCGATGCGGATGATGTAGCAGTCCATCGGCAGCCCGCAGAGCGAGATCGCCCGCAGGTCGGTGATCCGCAGGTCGGATGGGCGCGAGTTGGTGTTCACGTTCTGTTCGAGCGAGGTTGAGTCGGACATTATTTCTCCTGAAAATAACTGGGGCTTATCTCTTTATGTGGCTTGCACGGAACGCGCATCTGCCAAGCAGCGCACGATCTAATTTTCCAGCAAAAACTTCTCCAGTGTCTCATGCACCGATGTCGTTAACTGCTGCATCACCTCCTGTTGGGCGGCTTGAGGTCGGTCATACGAGCTGTGCAGGAGCGGTCCCGTAATCATCCAACTGACCACTAAGGCGAGCGGCTCCGGCGAATTCCCCGACAGTTTTGATCGTAGGGCGACGTTTTGCAACCAGTTCAAAAGCACCTGATAAATGTTCTGCTGCATGTGCTGCAGCACGGCACTCTCTTCCCTGTGGACGCGAATGCCCCGGCAATAGCCTTCAAAGTAATTGATGCAATCATAGCTTGTTTGAATAAGGATATTCAAATGGGCAGCGGTCAGGGTGGACTCCGGCGGCAGGCGGGCAGCGAGTAAGGTCTGGAAGCGCTCGCTGATAATGACGTTGAGCAGGTCGTATTTATCGAAGAAATGCTTGTAAAACGTGGCGCGGTTCAGTTCGGCGCGAGTCGTGATTTCCTGCACGTTGATATCCGACAGGTCTTTTTCGAGCAGCAATTCGTGCATTGCCTGCTGAAGCATCTGGCGTGTCCGGCGCACCCGCGGATCGACTTTTGCCGTATCTTTTGGCAACAATTCCCCCTTTTTGTCGCTTAGAAAACACAATCGGCTTCTTGTTGATTGCCTTCGCTTCGCCGCACTCCTACTATGGTAAGCGACAGGTGTTGCTTAGTCAACTCTGGAGACTTTAGCGCTGGCACCACCTGTATTCGATACCGTTCAAGCAAAGGAAAATCACTCATGACCCTACTTACCCATCAGGCTCCTGTCATTGATTTCAGCCAGCCTGCCTCCGCCGACGCCGTTGTCCGCGCCGTCGAAGCCCTGCGCGCACGCGGCATCAAGGTGCATCAGGTCGAGAGTGCCGCGCAGGCACTCGCTAAAGTTCACCACCTGATCCCGGCAGGCGCAACCATCATGACCGGAATGTCGCAAACCCTTCAGGAAATTGGGCTGGAAGCTGAACTGATCAATAAGCAGCATCCTTGGGTCAATCTGAAAGATGAAATCTTGGCGGAAACCGATCCGGCGTTGCAGATGCAGCTTCGCGTCAAAAGCGTCCTCTCGCCTTGGTATCTCGGCAGCGTCCATGCGATTGCGGAAACGGGCGAAATTGTGGTCGGCAGCGGCACCGGCAGCCAACTGCCCGCCTATGCCTATTCCAGCCAGAACGTTCTGTGGGTCGCTGGCACGCAGAAAATCGTGCCGACGCTCGACACCGCGCTGCGCCGCGTTCGCGAGTATTCGCTGGAATTAGAGCATGAGCGGATGCGGGCGTTTGGGTTCCCCGGCGCTGTGCTGGCGAAAATTCTGATCATTGAGCAGGAGCCGGAAAATATGGGGCGGAATGTCCAGTTGATTCTGGTGAACGAGGCGCTTGGGGCGTAAGCGGAGCGAATTTTCACGGGGGCGTTGTGCGAAACTTCGTTTCGCCTTGAACGCCCCTACAACCTCACCCTAAATCCCCTCTCCGCCGCTTCGCTTACAAGAGAGGGAACTTAACCTGACCACGCCCTGTTTTTCCCCTCTCCTAGGGAGAGGGGCGGCTGACCTAAGCTCAGCGAAGCTGAGCCGGTCAGCGGGGTGAGGGTTATCCTTTCTCGCCTCCAGCCACGCCTCATAATCTTGCTGGATGTCCTCACGCCAGACGCCCACGTCGATCTCGCCGGGGGTGTACTTGCCTTCCGCCAGCCGCATTTTGCCGAACGTATCGCGCAGTTGGACTTTTTCGCCGACTTCGACGATCTCTTGGACGAGGTGCGGCGGGATGAAGGTCACTCCGGTCGGCGTGCCCAGCACGATGTCACCCGGCAGCACGGTCGCGCCGCCGATGCGGATCGGCAGGTTGATGCCTGCCAGTGTCGTGTTGCGGATCGGCGTCGGGTCGAGTCCCCGGCAGAAGAAGGCGACGTCGGTCAGCTCGCGCACGCCGTCGTAATCGCGGATGCCGCCGTCGATCACCGCGCCCGCCTTCGTCCGCGCCCGCACCGAGGTCGAGAGGTTATCGCCGACGAACGTCCCCTCGCGGATTTTGCCGTACAGGTCGACGACCATCACGTCGTTGGGCTGCAAGCGTGTCGATCACCCACGAGTTTTGCCCGCCGATGCGCCCGTCAGCTTCGCCCTGTTTCTGCACGACGTCGTGAAAATCGGGACGGTAGGGGAGCATCTGCGCGGTCACGGCGCGACCGACCAAAATCTTTTCGGGATGCGTACGAAACCAATTGCCTTCAAATTGGAAATAATATTTTTCGCGGTCAAGGATGCCCCACGCCTGCTCGCTGGTGATCGTTTTCATGCGTTCGAGCAGGTCGTCGGGAACGTGGGGACGACCATCGGGAAACCGGTCAAACGGATTGAGCGGTGTCATGGCGATAATCGCCTCGATCGGGTTGACAATATTCAAGGCTAGGCTCTCCTCACGCTGCTGTCGGTGATTAAACGCTGGAACCTCGCCTATCTTAACGTGAAAACGCGAATCAAGGGCATACCGGGTTGTCAAAGCTATGGGGCAGCTTATTGAGCTTGTTTCCGCAGGATAGTGTAGAAGTTGGCAGTGTCGGCGCGATACTCCGCGATCACCGGGAGTCCCGTCGCCGCGATCAAGCGGGCGTGCTCGGCGTCGTCGACGTGATGGCAGTAGCGCAAAGCCTGCGCCCCGCGCCGCCAGTCGAGCAGATAGTCGCCCGGCTCGACGTCGAGATCGGCATCCCACGCGACGATCCGCTCGCGGAAGCGCAGTTCGTCGTAAAAACGCCATTCGGTGAAGGCGAGGATGCCTCCCGGCGTCACCCGATCCGCCAGCGCCCGCAGCAGCACTTCCCGCCGATCCGCGCCGGGGATGTGGTGCAGCACGCCGAACAGCACCACCAAATCGAACTGTCCCAGCGACTCGTCGGGCGCTTGCTCGACCAGATCGCGCTGGTCGAAAGTCGCCGTCACGGTCGACAGCGCCGCCTGCGCCCGCGCAATCAAGGCGGCGCTGCTGTCGCTGCCGTGATAACGCAGTCGATCCGCGCCGAACTGCTCCGCCAGAAAGACGCCGAACCGCCCGTTACCGCAGCCCGCATCGAGCACCGAGAGCGGCGGCGCGAGGTACGGCAGCAGCCGATCCCAGCCCTGCCACGCACGCTGGCGCGACTGGTCGAACTCGGCGGCGACCGCAGCGTAAAACTGCTGGTTGATGCTGTTCAGGCGGCGGATCGTTTCGGCTTCCAAAATCGTTTGTCTCTTACAATAGAGTCAGTGTTGGTCAAATAACTGGGGGATCCTCGATGCACACGATCAAACGTATCGATGTCGGTTCGGCTTTTCGGGTTGGCTTCGTGCTGTATGGCTTGATGATGCTGGTTTTCGGGCTGGTTTACGTCCTGTTTCAAGGTGCGCTGCTCAGCTTGATCTCGCGCAGCTATGCGGGAAGCCCGTATGGTTACGGTGGCAACGCTTCCATGCTGATGACCGGCGGATTGGTCGGGTCGTGCATCCTCTACGGCGTGCTGGTCGTCGTCGGCGCGATCGGCGGCGGCATTCAAGGGGCGATCCTAGCCTTCTTCTACAACCGTACCGCCAACTGGATCGGCGGATTGAAAGTCGAACTACAAGCCGACGATACCCTGCTCGACGAGATCGAGCGCGACACCTACAAGCGCAAGAACGACATGTAAGCGCTCGTCAAACCGCAGCGTATCGGGCAGGACTGAGTCCTGCCTCTACATACACCTATCCGGTCACCGGCAGCATCGAGAGATCGCCGGTCGTGAACAGCACTTCGACGGCGACCCAGCCCTCGAAGCCGGCATTTTCCACCTGCACCCACTTGCTATCGGCGCTGCGCCCGACGGCAGCCAGCACCAACCCATACGGCACGGTCGTGACGACGGCGGCGTCGGTCGAAGGCGCGCGCCGGATGTTGCTGCGATTGGCGTTGTCGCCCCGGATCACCACCAGCGGTTGATCGGTGAAGCGCAGCGGCGCGGGATCGATCTGATTGACGTGAGCAATCTGGATCGCGGTGTCCATGCAGTCGGGCGGCGGCGGGAAGGCGAGCGGTCGCGCGCTGCTGACGCACAGGCTGGTGATCTGCGGCGCAGCACCGGTGACGCGCAGCGGCAGGCGCAGTTCGATCACGTCGCCGATCGCCAGCGCTGCATCGGGGATCACGGTCGGCGCGCCGTCCCCCTGCTGCAGCAGGGTTTGTCCCGGCGTCATCGTGACGGTGGTATCGGCTTGACCGCTGCGATTGGTATCCAGTTCGAGCGTCACCTGCGCATCAAGGTTCGCCTGCGAGACCATCTCGACCGTCATGTAGAGATAGCTGTCGTTGCGGATAGCGCGCGTCTGCTGGATGTTGAGCGACAGGATCGAGGCATCGTCGGGGCTGTCGGCGGTGATCGCCGCATTGTCCGCCCAGTCGTCGATGCTGCCGTCGATAGCGATCCATGTCATGCCCGACGGCAGCGCGGGGTACTGGTCTTCGGGCAGCTTGAGCAGCCACGCCGCGATTTGTTGGGTGAGAATGGTGTTCGCCGCATACTGGGGCGTGCCGCTGTCGGCGGAGAGCGACAGCCCGTAACCGTTCTGGAAGAATTCGCCGTCGCCAATCATCGCGACCCGTGATCCGGCTGCCGTATTTTCGCCAATCGCCGCCACGTGAACCTGACCGAGTTGGTCGGTGTCGAGGTTCAGCTCGAACGGTACGCCGTCCGATTTCGGCTGGGGAAAATATCCGTCGCTGTTTCGACATATTCCGGCAATGCGGACACGAGCGCCCACGCAAAGCTGTTGACGCCGAACGGCTCGACCCGCAGCGGACGCGCGCCCCACAGCGCCACCGGCAGATCATAGCGCGCAATCGGTTCGCTCACGGGATTGGGCACCGGGTCGGCGTAGCCGAAAGCGACCGACGAGTCAAGCTCGCTCAACGACTTATTGGTGAACCACGGTTCGATCAGGATGCCGGTGCCCAAGGTGATACCCTGATCGAGCGTCGTCAGCGTGCTCAAGCCGCCGGTTGGCGTCTCCGTGCGCGTACCTTGATCCCCTTGCGGATCGAGCGCGACCAGCAAGCTGTTGCCCGCGCCGACGCGCTGCCAGACCCACGCTAAGTCGGCGGGCGTCATGGTCCGGCGCGGACGCACCAGCACGACGACGCTGGTGTCTTCCGGCAGTGTATCCCGCAAGCGTATCCACTCAGTCCGCGCACCTAAGCGCTGGAACACCTCTGCCAGCCGGGTCAAGCCGTCGGGACCGTTATCCGTCACCGACGCCGTGACAAGGCTCCTTGGTTCCTCGATAAAGACCACGAGGGGAGTCTGCACTGGTTCCTGCGCCAAACTAGGCGCGCTGAAACTCAGCGCGCCCACGCCTAGCAGAGTGAGTAGGCATAACAGGCTGAACTTGTGCATCTATTCTCAGCTATGAACTTGCCGTTGGTTCAGCCGTTGCTTCGCCCGTGGGCGTCGGCAGCGGCGTCGGCGTCCGGGTGGGTGTCGGCGATGGCGTGATCGTCGCGGTCGCGGTTGGTGCCGGCGACGGGAAGGCGAGATCGACCTGCGCTTGATCGAGCAGCCACGTCGTCGCGTTGAGCAAGAAGCGGGCGTTATCAGGATAGACGAAGCCCGCGCTGTTCGAGGGCGACGTCTGCAAGCCCGCGCCGTTGGTCGCAAATTCGCGGTCGCCGATGATGACGATCCGCACACCGGTCGTGTCGTTCTGGAAGGCGGCGGCGATGGGCAGCGCGCTGCGAGTGGTGTCGCTGCCGATGTCGAATCGGAACGTCCCATCGCTCAGGTAGGTAGCGAAATCGCTCTCACCGTAGAACTGCTCACTGGTGAAGACCAATGGGATCACTTGGTAGCCCTGAATTGACGCATCGACTTCGAGCGAACGCGCAGTAAAGAAGCTCAGTCCGTCCGTCAGCCCGCTCGTGATCGGGCTAGCCGCGTTGAGGTTAGTCGTGGTGAAGTCCGAGATCAGCACCGGGCGCTCACCGACAACTTCCGGCGTCGCGGCGAGCATTTCGGCGGTGGCAGCCGCTGCTTCGGTGGTAGCCGCTGGCTCTGGCGTCGCGTAGATCGGCTCGGTGCCTTCGGTCACGAGCACGTCGTCACGGGCGCGAATGCCCATATCCGACCACATCAACTCGAACAAGCCGCTGGTTTGACGCAGCGCGCGGCGGGTCTCACTGTCGGTATTGGCTAACAGCAGCACCCGCCCCTTGTTGTTCATGTACGACCACAGCCGCGCGATTTGATCCGGCGCGAAGTCGCTGGTCGGTCCGGCGATGACGATCAAGTCGGCATCGCTGGGGAAGCCGGTACGCCATTCGAGCGTGAACAGGTTCGCGCCCAACTGCGAGAGCAGTCCGGCGAAGCGCGAGAGACCGACGTCGGAGCGATCGAAGCGACTGGCTTCGCCAGCGGCTTCAGTGAAATAGATATTCATGCCGTCAAGTCGAGGGACATCCTGCAGCAAAGCATCCGCCTGCACAACCGGACGAAAGCTTAGACTGAGCATCATGATGATCAGGGTTGCGGCGAGCAAGCCCAAAGCTCGTTTTGAAGGCATGGGTTCTCCTTTTTATTCCTTGTCGCGCGCGGCTGCGTCTCGACTTTTGTAATTCACAACTAATGTCTAAAAAACAATGATGTAGCCTACCAGAAGAACCGCTAATCGCCAAAAAGCCTAGCACCTCTAGGGCAAACGCATCAAATTTCTAAATACGTTAACCGCCAAGACGCAGAGGACGCCAAGAAGAAACATTGAAAAGCCCTACTTCACTCGATCAAAGGACATACTTAAAGGCTATTAGCAGCATAAAAGCCTCTAAAAAATCGTCTTTCTTGGCGATCTTGGCGACTTGGCGGTTCAAATTGATTTTGGTGCGTTTGCCCTGCTAGCACCTCGCGCCGGGATTGGGTAAGCTGTAAGCGAACCTTTGGTTTGCAAATGAACGGTCGTTAGGAGTAGAGGAAATCGACATGTCCAACGACTCGGTAGCCTTCGATCGCGCTGCTGATTACTACGACAATACGCGCGGTTTTCCGCCCGGCGTCGAGGCGGAGATCGGTGTGCTGATGGTTAAGACCGGCGGCTTGACCGCCGCCAGCCGCGTGCTGGAGATCGGCGTCGGCACAGGGCGGATCGCGCTGCCGGTCGCTCCGCACATCCACGCCTACTACGGCATCGACCTCGCCCGCCCGATGATGGAGCGGTTGCTCACCAAGCGAGCCGAAGAGCCGGTCTATCTGGTTGAGGGCGACGTGACTCGCTTGCCCTATCCTGACGCCGCTTTCGACGCCGTGATCGCCGTCCACGTCTTCCACCTGATCCCGGCGTGGCGTGACGTGCTGCGCGAGGTCGCGCGGGTGCTGCGTCCCGGCGCACTGCTGCTGCACGGCTGGAACGACCGCATGGCGACCAACAAGCTGCAATCGGTCTGGGATCAAACGACCCACGACTCGCGGGCGACCGAGGGCGCGATCACGTGGCAGCAGCGCCAAACGTTTCTAGCGGATAACGGTTGGCGCGAGCGGGGCAGCGTGCAAACCCACCACTTCACGATCCAGCGCTCACCGGCGGAATATCTCGACTCGCTGCGCCAGCGCCGCTGGTCGAGCACGTGGCGCATGAGCGATGCCGACTTGCAGCGCGGCTTAGCCGCCGTCGAAGCCGCTATCGCCGCCAACTACCCCGACCCGACCGTTTCGGAAGCCAACGAGTCGGCATTCAAAGTACAGGCATATCTGCCGCCACATTCTCCGTGAACGTCGTCCAGCTCACGCCGTATTACGCGCCCGCCTACGCCTTCGGCGGCGTGACTCGCGCCGTCGAGGGGCTGGCGCGGGCGCTGGCGGCGCGCGGACATACCATCACCATTTTGACGACTGACGCGCTCAGCCAAACCGAGCGCTATCGCGGCGCGCTCGATACCATACAGGACGGCGTGCGCATCGTCCGCGTCCCCAACCGATCCGTCTGGCTGCGCGGGCGGCTCAACCTCTCGACGCCGCTGAGCATGGGCAGTGCCGCCCGTGATCTGCTGGCACACGCCGATCTGCTCCACGTCCACGAGTTCCGCACCGTCGAAAACCTGATCGTGACGCCAATCGCCAGCCACCATCACGTGCCGGTCGTCCTCTCACCGCACGGTACGCTGAGCTTGACGACCGGGCGCAGCGCGCTCAAGTCGGCATGGGATCGACTGCTTTCGCCGTCGGTCGCGCGGCGGATCGCCACTGTCGTCGGCTTGACGGGAGCGGAAGCCGACGAAGCCCGCGCGCTGTGGGCAGCGTTCGGTGCGAACGCGCGCTTTGCCGTCGTACCGAACGGGGTCGATCCGGCTGAGTTCGCCGACTTGAGCGGGCGCGATGATTTTCGCGCGCGCTACGGCTTGGGCGATGCGGTGGTCTGCCTGTTTATGGGACGCTTGCAAGCGCGCAAGGGCGCGGACGTACTGATCGAAGCCTTCCAGCGAGCGAACGTCGCCGGGACGCGGCTGGTGATCGCCGGACCGGACGAGGGCATGCTGCCCACGCTGCACGCGCTCGCCGACGAGCGCGTGATCTTCACCGGTTACCTCAGCGGCGCGGATCGGCTGGCGGCGCTGGCGGCGGCGGACTTGTTCTGCCTGCCCGCGACCGGCGAGGGCTTGTCGATGGCGGCGCTCGAAGCGCTGGCGGCGGGCTTACCGGCGCTGCTCTCACCGGGCTGCAACTTGCCTGAAGTCGAAACCTCCGGCGCTGGGCTGATCGTCGAGCCGCTGGTCGAGCCGCTGGCAACGGCACTGCGCGATCTGCTGACACAGGCGGATCGACGGACGGCGATGGGGGCAGCAGCGCGGGCGCTCGTCCGCGATCGGTTCAGGTGGGACTCGGTCGCCGCACAGATCGAAGCGGTCTATCGAGAAGCTCTCAGCAGTCAGCAGTCAGCGATCAGCTAGGACACCATCAAGCAGGTTGCTTGTGATTTAAAGACACCTCACCCCGACCTGACGGTCGTGCAGCTAAGCGGAGCGCAGCGGGTGAGGTCAATCGGCACTTCAACCGATCTTCCGGATGGCTTACTCGGACATCACGATGCGTGATCAAGCTGAAAGCTGATCGCTGAAAGCTAATGGCTGCACTCTAGGGCGTGCTATGATAGGCTGAAAATTCTTTGGCAGGACTTAACGTTCGGATGGCATAGTATGGTTCTCGACTTATCAACGGATGCACTGCTGTTCGCGGCGGCGATTTTTTTGCTGCGAATTCTGAACACCGGGATCGGCACGGTGCGGTTGGTGATCATCACGCGGCAGCAGCGCCTGCTGGCGGCGTTTCTCGCTTTTTTCGAGGCGCTGCTGTTCGCAGTGACGATCTCCAGCGTCGCCACTGATTTGAACAACGTCATGAACTTGGTCGCTTACTGCGGCGGGTTTTCGGTTGGCAACTACGTTGGCATGATGATTGAGCGGCGCTTTATCACCAGCTTCATGACCGTCAACGTGATCGCCTCGTCGCGCGGGCACGAGATCGCCGCTGCGCTGCGCGATCACGGCTATGCCGTCACCGAGACGATCGGCGAAGGTAAGGACGGCGCGGTGACGATGCTGCGCAGCGTGGTCGTCAACCGCGAAGTCCCGAAAATGATCAACGTGATTCGCGCCACGCACGACGACGCTTTTGTCGCCGTCGAGGAAGCCCGCGCAGTGCATCGCGGTTGGGTGCGGGCGGCACGCGCCCAGCAGTAGAGTGGCGGCCATTTTGATGCCGCCACCGGCTCAAAGCCGGTAGCTAGTTATTCAAGCCTGCTGAAGCAGGCTGCTGACTTACATGGGTTGGACAGCCCACTTCAGTGGGCTTGTTTTGAGTAGCCGTAGGCTTTGAGCCTACGGCGGCGCAGCGAATCGAGTGTGGTTGCTCCGATGACCGAAAACCCTTCCGACATGTTCTCCGGGGCAGAAGCCCGCCGCGCCGCCCGTAACGCCGGAGCGATCGCCGCCGCACGCATCCTCAGCAGTGGGCTGCTGCTCATCTGGCAGTTGATCCTCGGGCGCGTGCTCGGCGACGCGCTGTTCGGCATCTACGGCACGGTTGGCGCGCTGTTCGGCATCGGCATCACGATCACCAGCTTCAGCATGGGTCTGATTGTGATCCGCGACGTCGCCCGTCGCCCGGAACTCGCCGGACGCTACCTCTCGGCGACCTTGGTGATCCAGACGGTGCTAGCGGGGATCGCCTACGCCGGGGTCAACGCGGCAGCGCAGGGCTACGACAGCGCGATTCAGGGTTACGCCGCCGTCGCCGCCATCAGCCTGTTCGTGGATGTGCTCGGCAGCATGGCATACGATCAACTGCTGGCGCAGGAGCGGATGGTCGTCACCTCGATCATCGACGTCACGCAGATCGTGATTTGGATCAGCGTCGCCGCGCTCGTGCTCTGGGCGGGCTTCGGCTTGATCGGCGTTTACGTCGTGACCATCCTCAGCGGGATCGGTCGGTCAGTCGCCCTGTGGGTCATCCTGCGGCGCACCGGCGTGAAGCCGCACTTCCCGGTCGATTGGTCGGTCGCGCGCCCGCTGCTGATCAACAGCGCGCCGCTGGCGCTGGCGGCGGTCATCAATATCACCTACACGCAGATCGACAAACTGCTGACCACCGGCTTGCTGACCGAGACCGACACCGGACACCTCAACGCCGCGCTGGTGATCATCACCGGCGTGGTCGAGGTGCTGAGCACGACCGTGCTGACCGCCGTCTATCCGATGATGTCGCGCGTCTTTCGCGGCGACGGTCAGGACTCGACTTTCCGCTTCATGGGCGAGAAGCTGTCGTTCTTCTCGCTGATCGTCGGGCTGCCGATCGGGTTGGTCTTCAGCCTATATTCGGGCTTTATCGTGCTGCTGTTCGGCTCGAAGTACACCGCCACCGCGCCGATTTTGAGCGTGCTCATCTGGTACGCGGTGACGGCGATGGTCGTCAACGTGTTTGCGCAAGCGCTCTACGTGCAGAACCGCCAGCGCTATCTGGTGGCGGTGCGCGTTGGCGGACTGGTGCTCAAGCTGGCGCTGAGCCTGTTCCTGCTGCCGCGCATCGGCGTGATCGGTGCGGCGCTGGCGACAACCAGCGTGGAGTTGGTGGTGCTGGTCGTGCTGGCGCGCGACTTCCGCTTCGATTTGGGGCTGCTGCTGCCGCGCTTGGCGCGGTTGGGGCTGGTCGCTGGCGTCACACTGGCGGCGATGCTGCTGCTCGGCTCGCTCCACCCGCTGGTCGGCATGATCGGCGGGGCGCTGGTCTACGGGATCGGCGTGCTGGTAGGGCGGGTGCTGGCAGATGACGACTGGGATCTGCTCTATCGCTTAGCGGCGGCAGCCCCCGGCGGATCGCTGATTCTGCGCTATTGGCGGCGTGACGTAAAATTGAACTGGTAAATGTTCAAAGGCAGGGATATGGATTGGAATAATTTGATCGCCATGCCCGTAGGGGCGAGACATGGTACAACCTCCGGTTGCCTGACCCAACAGCGACGGATGCGGGTCGTTCTCGTTCTCATGATTGGCGTTTTGGGATTGTTGGCGGCTGCGCCGCTCGCCGCCCAAACGCCGGATCCTTATGCCGCGCTGCCGCAGACGCAATCGCTGCAAGGCTTCCCCGACCTCGGCTACCCCAGCGCGCTGGTCAACGTCTCGCTCTACGCCGCCTTTGACGATCCGGCGTCCGGGCAGTTCTGGCAGCAGAGCGTCGATCAACTGCTGCCGCGCGTCCAAAACGGCGAGATCCGCTTGGTGTTCGTGCCGTTGTTCGGCGCGGGGAGTATCAGCGGCGGACGGGCGGCGGCGCGGGCGTCGATCTGCGCCAACGAGCAGGGGCGGTTCTGGGAGTACGCCGATCAGTTGTTCGCGTGGCAGAGTCAATACGGCACCGATGCCTTCTCCGGCGACCGGCTGGTCAGCGGGGCGGACGCCACCGGGCTGGATCGCGCGCAGTGGAGTTCCTGCCTCGCCAGCAGCGGACCGGATACGATCCTCGACGACGCGGCGCAGGCGGCGAGCAGTCAGGCGAGCTTCACGACCACGCCCTTCGTCATGGTCAACGATCTCCCCTCGCTGACCGACGCCGACAGCCTCAAATACACCATCGACCTCGCTTTGCAGCAAGCCAACGATCAACTGGCAGCCAGTCTCACGCAGGCGACGCCGGAAGCGACCGCCGACCTCGATCGCTACACCTACGATCCGCTGACGCACGATCCGATCGCGCCGCCGCTGACCATCGATCTCCCGTCGGGCTGGGGCTACGCTTACGACTCGCTGGTGCTGCAAGACATCGACGGCATCCGCCCGATCCCGTTTGCGATCTATCAGGGACCGGTCAGCGGTGGCGCAGGCTACATTGTGCTGCTCTGGGGCTTCCCCAACCTCGTCAACGTCGGCTCGGCGGGCGGGACGGGCGCGCTTCAGCCCGACGTCTGGACCGATGCGACCCGCCTGCTCCGCTTGGCGATTGTCGAGCAGGGCTGCAACGTCGGCACCGATCTACGGCGTAATTACAGCGTCGGCGGCTTGCAGGCAACCGGGACGCAGTTCGCGGCGGTCGACTGCCCGGAACTGCCGGATACGCGCGGCTGGTTCGCCGGGCTGCGCCAGTTCAACGTCAATTTCGTCTTCTACATGTACACCGACCCGATCACGGCGATGGACGACGAAGCGACCACGCAGGAATTGCAGTCGATCCTCGATACCGTCCAATTCGTCATGCCTGAAGTGACGCCGGAACCGACGCCATAAATAACGTGAGTTATGGCTAAGGAATTCAAGGGGAGATTTTCACCGTAGGGGCACGATATATCGTGCCCCTACACGAGAAAACTCGCTTGCACAATCGGCTTATCCATAATTGACGTTAAATAGATTGTAGGGGCGTTCAATTGAACGCCCCTACGGACAATGATTACGAGAATGCTGCGATTTAATCCGCGCCGTCGTCGTAAACCGGGGTATAGCGACTATCCAGCCAGCTGACGACCAGCCGCAGGACAATCAGCAGCGGCACCGCCGCCGCGATCCCGACCGCGTCGCCGAAGTGGATCACATTTTCGCTCAGGATGATTCCGCCGCCGAACAACACGACGGTCACGAACAGCAGCAGATAGCGCTGCAAGCCGAAGCGGTCGAAGTGCAGCGGACGCCCGCTGATGATCATCACCGCCGCGCCGGTCAGCGCGCCGATCAGCAGCCCGTCGACGCCGCCTTGCAGCGCGCGCCACGCCGGAGCCTCCATTTGACTGGCAGGGACCAGCGGCGCGACCGCGTTGTAGCCGCCGTAGATCAGCGCGCCCAGCACCGCCCCGAACTGAATACTCAGCCAATCGATCCGCAGCACCCGCCACGCCCACGATCCAAGCAGCACGTAGATCGCGCCGACCCCACCGGCGACGATCACGCTGACGACGATGCCGCTTTGGATCAGCGCGGCGACCATGTAGTCCTGTCGCCAGACGACCGCGCGCAAGCCGAGATAACCGCTGACCGTGCACAGCGTTACCAAGGTGATGGTCACGCCCTCGACGATGCGGCGCAGCGGGCTGGCGTTCATTTCCGCACGATCTCCCACGCCAAGTGATTGATCTCCGGCAGGATCAGCTTTTCCAGCGCCACCTGTACGGCGTTGGGGCTGCCCGGCAGCGAGAAGACCAGCGTCTTTTTGTAGACACCCGCCGTCGCGCGGCTGAGCATCGCCGCCGCGCCAACCTCCTGATAGCTCAACATGCGGAAGATTTCGCCGAAACCGGGCAGCGGCTTTTCCAGCATCCGGGCGATCACGTCGTAGGTGGTGTCGCGCGGGCTGATGCCGGTGCCGCCGTTGAACAGGATCAGGCGCACGTCCGGCAGCGCGGCGAGTTCGTCCAGCGCCGCCGCGACCTGATCCGGCTCGTCCTTGATCAGCCGGTAAGCGGCGACCTGATGACCGAGTTCGTCGATCCGCCGCTCGATGTACTGGCGGTTGACGTCGGTTTCCGGCGTGCGCGTGTCGCTGACGGTCACGATCGCTAGCGTGACCGGCTGCTTCCCGGCGAGTTCGCGGTGATCTGGCGCGCCCATGAGGTCGTTCCTTTCGTCCTGCTGCTGAATACAGCCCGATTTTATTCTATTGTACGCTTGTTCGCATCCGGTACTTCAGCGTCCCCCGGATCGCTGCCGGAAGTGCCGCCGAGTTGTAAGAATCGCGCCGACGTTCCAGTCTGAATCGTCACGGCTGCTCACCGGATCACTTTTGCTCCAAGCTGACCCTTGTCAGTCTAATTGATACATGGTATCAATATTTATAGTGATACTACGTATCATTAAACGATAGGGTGAAGACGCTTGGATTTATAAGGAAGGAAGCAGGATGCGCTTACGAATTTTGGGAGTGCTCACCGTTTTGCTGCTGGTAGTCGGCGGATCGGTGGCGAGTGCACAGGATCAGCCGCTCAAGGTGGTGGCGACCTACAGCATTCTCGGCGACGTGGTGCAGAACATCGGCGGCACTAACATCGACTTGACCGTTTTGGTCGGCGCGGACGGCGACACCCACAGTTACGAACCCGTCCCGCAGGACAGCGTCGCGCTCGGCGGTGCCGATCTGCTGTTCGAGAACGGCTTAGGCTATGAAACGTGGCTCGACGACCTCTACAGCGCCTCCGGTTCGACGGCACAGCGCATCGTCGTCAGCGACGGCATCGTCCCCGGCACGATCTCGGTGGGGCAAGAAGCCGGCGACATCGACCCGCACATCTGGCAGAATATGTATAATTTCGTCCATGCTGCCGAGATGGTGCGCGACGCCCTCTCGACCGCCGACCCCGCCAACGCGGTGACCTATCAATTGAACGCCGACGCCTACATGCAGGAGCTGCTCGACACCGACAGCTACATCATCCAGCAGGCGCAGACTCTCCCCGCCGATCAACGCAAGCTGGTGACCGATCACGACGCTTTCGGTTACTTCGCCTCGCGCTACGGCTTCACGATCATCGGGACGGCGCTGGGATCGAGTTCGACCGAGGGTGCCGAGCCGTCGGCAGCGGCAATCGCCGATCTGGTCGGCACGATCCAAGACGCGGGCACACGCGCGATCTTCCCGGAGAACATCGAGAACGCCGCGCTGATCAATCAGGTGGCGCAGGAAGCCGGTGTGACCGTCGGCGCAGCCCTGTGCAGCGATGCGCTGACTCCGGCGGATGGTCCCTGCCCGACCTACATCGCCATGATGCGCTACAATGTCGACAGCATCGTTACAGCCTTACAATAGCGTTGCGAACGTGTAGAACTGACCCCATCCATCCCCGCTCACTGGCTCAGCTTCGCTGAGCACCTCGCCTCCCTTCCGTGCAACCTCTGGTTGCCTACTTCAGGGAAGGGCGCGAACAAAAGAACGACGGGCACTCTCCCCTCCCTGAAGTCGGGGAGGGGTCGGGGGTGGGGTTAATGAGCGAAGAATTGGCTTACGTAAGGACGCGGCAGGCTGCGTCCCTACGACGAGGATTTCATAACTTCATGGCTCTACCTTATCTTTCCTACAGCCGCCGTCGCGCGCATGAGCCGGTTGCGGGTGCGCCCGCGCTCGAACTCCACGGCGTCAGCGTCGAGTACCCCGGCACGCGGCGACTCGCGCTGCACAGCGTCGACCTCTGCGTCCCGGTGGGCGCGCAGGTCGCGCTGGTTGGTCCCAACGGCGCGGGCAAATCGACGCTGCTCAAGGCGGTCGCCGGACTGCTGCCGATCCGCCAGGGGATCGTCGCCATCTACGGGCATCCGATTGGCGCGTGCCCGCAGCGCGTCGCCTATCTGCCCCAGCGCGGCGAGATCGACTGGCGCTTCCCGGTTTCACTGCGGCGCTTGGTGCTGACCGGGCGCTACGTTCATTTGGGCTGGCTGCGGCGACCGTCACCCGAAGACTACGCCATCGCCGACCAGATGATCGCGCAGATGGACTTGAGCGACCTCGCCGACCGCCAGATCGGGGAGCTTTCCGGCGGGCAGCAGCAGCGGGCGCTGCTGGCGCGCGCGCTGGCTCAATCCGCCGATCTGCTGCTGCTGGACGAGCCGCTCAATGCAGTCGACGTGACCACCCGCCAGATCATCACCGACGTACTGCACGGCTTGGGGCGGCAGGGCAAGACCGTCGTCACCGCGACCCACGATCTGGGACGGCTGGAGACGGATTTCGACGGCGCGCTCTACCTCGCCGAAGGACGCGAAGTCCCCTCGCCGCCGGGAGCCTTCGTCGGCTCGCAGATCGGAGTTTGCTAACATGATCGAGTGGTTGATCGCGCCCTTTCGCTTCGGCTTCATGCAAACCGCGCTGCTGGCGGCGATCATGATCGGCTTAGCCTGCGCCAGCATCGGCGTCTACGTCGTGCTGCGGCGGATGGCGTTCATCGGCGATGCTTTAGCCCACACGGTGCTGCCCGGTTTAGCCGTCGCCTACCTGAACCAGATGAACCTGTTCGTCGGCGCGTTGATCGCCGGGGTGCTGACGGCGCTGGGCATCGGCTGGCTCTCGCGCCGCGACGCCATCCGCGAGGATACCGCTATCGGCATCATGTTCACGGGAATGTTCGCGCTCGGCGTGCTGCTGATCAGCACGGTGCGCTCCTTCCGCGACCTGACGCATATCCTGTTCGGCAACATCCTCGGCGTGACCGTCGACGACCTGATCCTGATCGCGGTGATCACGGCAGTGACGCTGCTGCTGCTGTTCCTGTTTCACAAAGAACTCGAACTGACCTCGTTCGACCCGGTGCACGCGCAGGTGATCGGCTTGAACGCGGATCGACTGCGCTATCTGCTGCTGGTGCTGCTGGCGTTCACGGTCGTGACCAGCATTCAGGTGGTCGGCGTGGTCATGACCAGCGCGCTGTTAGTCACGCCCGCCGCTGGTGCCGCGCTGCTGACCAACCGCCTGCCGCGCATGGTCGCCATCGCCGTGCTGATCGCGGTGGCGTCGGGAATCATCGGCTTATACGCCTCGTTCTACGCCGACGTCTCGTCCGGCGCGGCGATTGTGCTGGCGAGCACGGCGCTGTTCATCGTCGCGTGGGTGATCCACAGCTTCCAGCACCGGACGATCCCGGCGGAAGATTTGTTGGATTGAGACTCGACCGCCGGGGTGGTGATTGTCGTAGGGGCGCACCGACGTGTGCGCCCTTGCTTGATGGGCAGACACAGGCAACCGGAGGTTGCACGTCTGCCCCTACGCGGAAATATCCGCTGCGGCGTCCCTACAACAAATGTAAAATTGTGGGTGGAGAAACCGGGAGGAAAACCTGATGTGTATCTTCTGCGCGGCGATCCCGCTGTCGGCGACAGTCGGGGCAGCGGCATCCGGGAAACAGCGCCAACAGCGCGCTGAGCACGCCGCCGCAACGGGCGATGATCTCGTGCCGCGTGCCGTGCCCACTCTCAAAATCACCGCCGCCGTCACTGGCGGATTGATCGTCTGCTCGGCGGTCTACCACCTCGTGATTTATCCGCACACCGGCATCGTGCTCTGACACGCTTAATATCCCCTCACCCTGCTCAACACGGTTGAGCCGTCATCTCTCCCACACAGAGCGGGGAGAAGGAGAAGGGACTGAGGGATGAGGGGTAACAGCACTCAGTACTCAGTACTCAGCACTGTCCCTTATGGCACCCACGACGGCAGGAAGGCGTTGCTGGCGACCTTCGTCAACGCACGGCTGGCGACGTCGAGCGTCCAGATTTCCGGGCGCGCCAGCGGATCAGGTTTCAGATCCTCGCCTAACAGCGGGAAGCGGTAGATCACCAACTGCGTGCCGGTCGGATCCCACCAGAATGAGCTATTGGAGTAGCGCGGGTCGTCCGTGAGCGAGGCGACGGCATCCGTGCGCAAGTCGAGCAGCACGATCTGCGTGCCGCGAGCGACCGCGTCGTCCTGCCGCGCGATGGCAATCTGCGTGCCGTCGGGACTCCACGCCCCGGCTTGATCGCTGGTGGTGCCATCGGGATCGCTCACCAGCGCCGAGTCCTCTGTGTCGAGGTCAGCGCTGCGCAGCACCGTGCGCGGCTCGTCATTCTGCGTGATCATCTCCGGGTAGAGCAGATGCTTACCATCCGGCGAGAGCGCGCCCGACGTCCCCAAGCGGTTGCTGACGCTGAAGGTCTGGTCGCTGTTGAAGTCGTAGACGCGGATCAGCGAGGCATTGCTGTCCATGACCGCGATCCGGCTGCCATCCGCCGACCACTGCGCCCCGTAGCCCAAAATCTGCGAGTCCTCAAACAACTGCCGCGCTGAAATCGGCGACGTCGTGAGGTCGATCAGCCAAATGCGCGCGGCGGTCGTGCCGAGCACCGGGTCGATCTCGGCACGTTCGTAGGCGATCATCTGCCCGTCCGGTCGCCAAACCGGGCTTGCACAGAAAGCGTTGGCGCAGTGGGTGATCGGCGTCTTCGTGCCGGTTTCGAGGTTCAGCAGCATGATGTCGGCGGTGCCCAAGCCGCGATGATTCTCGGTGTAGGCGATCCGCGTCCCGTCGGGGCTGACGCTGAAGTTGAAGACGCCGTCGCTGCTGTCGGTGACCTGCTCCGCGTGATCGGGATTTGCCGGGTCGACCATCCAGACGTTCTGGATCATGCCATCTGCCGGAGCGAGATAGGCGACGCGCGGCGGCGTCACCGTGAAGCTGTAGCGCACCTCGTTGAGGACTTCGCGCCCGCTGGTGCTGGCTGCGCCCGGCTCTAAAACTACGCTGTAGTCAGTGCTCGGTTTCAGAGCGGCGCTAGGGCGAAAAGTCATCGCCGCGCCGTCCCAGCTAAACGTGCCGTCCAGCGCGGGATCGGTCTTGAAGTGCGCCGCCACGCTGTCGTGATCCATCAATTCTTTGAAGTGGATGGTGATCGGGCTGGTGCTGTGCGCCTTGTCGACCGGCGCGACCTGCACCACTTGCACGCCGACATGATCGCCAAGCAGGATTGTCGCGCCGATCAACGCGAGGAGGACGACGATCACCACTGCCACCACGCGATCCAGCCCGGTCATCTGAACCGCGCGCAGCTTATCGAGAGTGGGCATGAGCGTCTCCGCTGTCTATGCCGTCAAGCGCTTCAAGCATACGTCATTTGCCACGCTTTTGCCCGTTTTCTTCTCCGCCCAGCGCCCAGCGATAGCCCAGCGAGGCGATCAGGAAGTGCATCCGCGCCATCTCCTGCGGCGAGCATTCCATATCGTGTTCCAGCCACCATTTGGTGATGCCGATCTGCCCGCCTGCCAGAAATGCGGCGATCATGTCGGGCGGCAGCTTCAGCGCTTGACCGTTAGCGCCCCCTTCGAGCAGCGGCTGGATCATCCGGGCGAGGTAGTCGAGCACCGCCCAGACGAAGCCGATCGAGCCGTCGTTGCTCAGCATCACCCGGTAGAAATCGGCGTACTCGGCGACGTGCTCGAAGTCCTCGGCGTTGCAGTCGCTCGCTTTCACCTCGTCGGGATCGAGGTCGATCGGCGGCTTGACTTCGTGCCCGCGCAGCAGCCCGTCGTAGATCGCTTGCATACTGGTGGACAGCAGCTCGTCTTTGTCTTTGAAATGCAGGTAAAAGGTCGTCCGGCTGACGTTGGCGCGGTCGGTGATGTCCTGAATGGTGATCCGGTCGTAGCCGCGCTCGACGATCAATTCCATCAACGCTTTGCTCAAAAGCTGGCGGGTGCGCTCGATGCGGCGGTCGCGTTTGGGGGGGTCCTGCGTCATTTTTAGACACCTGTCTACTATCCGACACGCCGATCCGATTGCTGGTTGACAGGTCGGCATAGGCTCATATTATAAGAGTTATTGAACACGATGTACAGAAAACGATGGAGTGTCTACTATGCGAGTCCCACCGGGTCCCCCGCAGATTAAGGGAATCGTCGATACGCTGCGCTTCTTCAACGAGGTCGATGGCGATTTTCTCGCCTATGCGCGCAAAGAAATGGCGGTTTACGGTGATTACTTCCAGCTCGATTTCGGCGGCGAGCGGATGTATATGGTCGCCAATCCCGACGCGATCTACGAGATACTGGTCACCAAGAACGCTCAGTTTTACAAAGGCAAGAACTACCGGGATCGCCAGCGCGGGCTGGCACGCTTTCTCGGCAACGGCTTGCTGACCAGCGACGGCGAGTTCTGGAAGCGCCAGCGTAAGCTGACCGCCCCCGCGCTCCACGCCCGGCGCATCGAAGCCTACGCCGAGACGATGGTCAGCGTGACCGAGCGAATGCTCGCGCGCTGGCGTGATCAGGAAACGCTCGACATCGATCAGGAGATGATGCACGCTACGCTCCAGATCGTCGCCAAGTCGCTCTTCAACGTCGACATGGAAGGCGAAAAGGCGGATCGCATCGGGGCAGCGCTGACGGTGATTCAGCATCACATGGGCGGGTTCAGCCTGATCCCGAACTGGATGCCGACTCCCGGCAAATTCCGCACCAACCGCGCCGTCCGCGATCTCGACGAGATCATCTACCAACTGATCGCCGAGCGCCGCCGCACGGACGAGGATCTGGGCGACTTGCTCTCGATGCTGCTGCTGGCGCGCGACGAAGACGACAAGGGGATGAACGACGAGCAGGTGCGCGACGAAACCGTCACGCTGATGCTCGCCGGGCACGAGACGACCGCGAACGCGCTCAATTGGACGTTCAAGCTGCTGTCGGAAAACCCGGAGGTCGAAGCCAAGCTGCACGCCGAACTCGACGCCGTGCTCGGTGGGCGCGCCCCCACCCTCGCCGACCTGAAGGCGGCTGCCCTATACCGAGATGGTCGTCAAGGAATCGCTGCGGCTGTATCCACCGGCTTACAGCTTCGGACGGATGGCGATTGAGGACACGACGATCGGCGGCTACGACGTCCGCGCCAACACCGACATCAACATCTTCACCTTCGTCGCCCACCGTGATCCGCGCTGGTGGGACGATCCGGAGCGGTTTATGCCGGAGCGCTTCAGCCCGGAAAACGAGCCGAACATCCACCATTACGCCTATCTACCCTTCGGCGGCGGTCCACGGGTCTGCATCGGCAACAGCTTCGCCATCATGGAAGCCAACCTGATGCTGGCGACGATCGCGCAGCAGTATCAACTGCGACTACTGCCGGGCGAGAAGGTCAAACTCGACCCGCTGATCACGCTGCGACCACTCGGCGGCTTGCAAATGCGCATCGAGCAGCGCGCAGCCGTACACCAAGCGCCGCGCGATCCGGTACTCGCTTAGCGCGAACGCCCAGCTCCGACCCGTAATTCAACATTGCTTTCATCAGGCGCACTCCGGTGCGCCATTTTCGTATGCTGCTTTTACGCTAGAGCGTCAAGGATTAGCTACTGAGATCGAGGAGAGCGTGAATCCGCTCGATTTCGGCACCGACCGATCCCTAACAAGGGTAGATATTTTATTAACCTCACCCCCTGTCAGCGACCAATATACTCCGAGCACTGATTGCGTGCCGGGACCAAGCGTTTAGGCTCTTTAACAACCTCCCCGGCAAAACAGCGTATACTGGTAACAGCCGAAACGACCAAAAATCGTTTACTGCGCAATTGAGCAAGCAAAAGTGATCATTTACTGGCACCGAATGTGTCACTGCGTCATGCTGCGGTGAGGTCAATGCTATGAGCAACCCGATTATCTCCAACATCAACCTCAAGGTTCTGGTGATGGACATCGACTACTACGCGCTGCAAGCGATCAACAGCTATCTCGCGTGGGATCGACGCACGCGCGTCACCTGCATGGCGGAGAGCATCGACGAGATGTGGAATTACATCAACCGCACGCCGCTGGCGGAACTCCCGGACGTGGTCATCCTCGACGCCGAGCAAATCGGTGGGGCGAACGGCGTGCGCTATCACGTCGAGCGGCTGCGTCAGAAAATCAAGGATGTGATGGTGATCTGCCTCGCCCGCGAACCGGACGCGACCATGGTCGAGGCAGCGGCAGAAGCCGGCGCACGCGGCTTCCTGCTCAAAGGTGAGGTGCGGCTGCAAATCGCGTGGGCGATCGTCTTCGCGCTCGACCACGACTTCATCATCAGCCCCGGCATCGAGCGGGCAAGCGAGCAAGTCTTTAACAGTCGCGTGCATCACGCCGCGACCGTTCCTAAGCGCCGCGAGTATCCCGAACTGACCGAACGCATCCGGCAGGCGATCGAGCTGTGCGTGGTCAAGGGGATGCCCGCGCACCTCGCCGCCGACGAGATGGGCATCAGCTTGCACACGATTCGCAGTTACATCAAAGAGGGCTACCGCATCCTCGAAGCCTACGACGAGACCGAGTATCCGGTCGACATGTCGCCGCAGGAGCGGGCTTTCATGCGCCTCACGCGTTTCAACGACGAGGAAGAAGGGGAGTAAAAAAGACTAGGCGCGAGTACCGAGTGACTGAGTAAAAACAAAGCGACGAGAGAATCGGACGGGCGCACGGTTGTGCGCCCTTTTTGTTTGCCTAGCTAGGCGGAAGCGTAGGGGCAGGACTAGTCCTGCCCCTACACCGAGAAAACCACTGCTCAGTGAGCCAACTCCAGAGCGAAGAAAGTTTCTTGCTCAGTCCTCAGTCCTGAAGTTCTCAGTCCTAGCGTTTGTCCCTACACCGCCGTCACGAGGATCGGCTTGCCGTCGGTGACGATCAGCGTGTGCTCGAATTGAGCGAAGGTCGCGCCGTCGCGGGTCTTGATCGTCCAGCCGTCGTCGGCGGTGAAGATCCGCCCGTTGCCCGGCGTCAGGAACGGCTCAATCGTGATCACCAAGCCGTCGGTCAGGTGATCTTTGGCGCGGTTGGTGAAATAGTTCGGCACCGAGGGTTTCTCGTGGATGTGCCGACCAACGCCGTGCCCGCTCAGTTCGCGGATGATGTTGAAGTGGCACTTTTCCGCCTGCGACTGCACCGCGCGCCCGATGGCGTTGACGTGGTTACCGCTGTGGGCGGCTTCGATCGCGTGGGTGAGCGCCCGCTGCGCGCAATCGACCAAGCGCTGGTTTTCCGGCTTGACCGGCGGCACCAGCACCGTGTAACCGGAGTCGGCGTAATAGCCGTCGAGTTCCGCCGAGACGTCAATGTTGACCACGTCGCCGGGCTGGATCACGCGCGCGCCGGGGATGCCGTGCGCCACCTCGTCGTTGACGCTGATGCAGGTCGCGCCGGGGAAGTTATAGGCAAGCTGCGGTGCCGACCGCGCGCCGCGCTCGATCAGATAGCGCTCGCCGACCGCATCCAGTTCGGCGGTAGTCATACCGATCTCAAGGGCGTCGCGCATCGCCTGAATCGCCTCGCCGACGATCCGCCCGATCCGCAGCAAGCCCGCAACGTCACGCTCGGACTCAATCGACATGGTTCTGCTCCTTTGTTTGGTAATTCGTCAACGATAGCGCAAAGCGCACGCGAAGGAAAGCGCCACCACGCGCAGATCATTATGTAGGGGCAGGTTTGAAACCTGCCCCTACCGCTGCGTCTAGGTCTGGCTGACCCGCACCGAGTCGAGGATCGACTGGAAGGTCGGCACGAGGTCGTTGCCAGTCGCGTAGGACGTGTACATCTGCACCACGACCAGATCCTTGCCGCGATCCAGATAGAAATTATCGGTCTGCCCCGGCGGGAAGTTTTGATCGTTCGCGCCGTCGAGCCGGTAGCTGTGGCGGATCGAGCCATCGTCGGCGGTCGAACGGTCGAGCGGCGTCAAGTAAGGCTTGGTATCGGTCTCTTGCGCGTCGAAGGCGGTGACGAGATCGGCGAAATTGGCTGCCGCGTCACTCGAAAGCTTGGTCTTGTCGACGATCCAGAGCGCGAAATAGGCGCGCGTGTCCAACTGCCAGACGTGCACCAAGCCGAGGTCGTTGGAGAGGTCGGCGAAGCTCCAGCCGTCAGGCACCGAGATCGAATACTCGCTGCGCATCAGCGTCGACGCCGAGGCGAACGCCGTCGGGATCGCCGCCGTCTGCGGCACGGGCGTAGGGGTCGGCGGCGTTTGGGTAAGCAAGACCACCGCGCCGCCGCCCGCGACCACGAGGACGACCAGCAGCACGACGATCAGCAGCGGATTGATGCGCCGCTGGCTGACGCCGGGATCGGGCAAACTCGCCGACGATGCAGCGGCTTCGCTCACGGCACTGACCGGCGCGCGCGTCGCTGAGGAAGCAGCACCAACCACGCGACCGCTGGTTGCCACCGGGTCGATCAGCGTTGCCATTTCGTCGTGGACTTCGGTTTCGGCGGCGTTGGGACGCAGCGCGGCAGCGAAGGCAGCGGCGAGGTCTGCCCCGGACGCATAGCGATCGTCGGGGCGTTTGGCGGTCGCCTTGGCGATCACCGCTTCTGCCGCCAGCGGCAGTTCCGCCCGAATGCTGCGCGCCGAGGGCATCGGCTCGTTGATGTGCTTGAGCAGCAGCGCGACCGGCGTTTCCGCCTCGAACGGCTCGCGCCCGGTGATCAACTCGTAGAGGACGACGCCCAGCGAGTAAATGTCCGAGCGCGCGTCGAGCGGCAGCCCGTTCGCCTGTTCGGGACTCATGTAGGCGGGCGTGCCGATGATCGAGCTGCCGGTCAAGCTGCTGTTGAGCACGCGGGCAATGCCGAAATCGCTCAGGTAGGCGTTGTTATTCTCGTCGAGCAGAATGTTACCCGGCTTGAGATCGCGGTGGATCACCCCCTGCTGGTGCGCGTAATCGAGCGCGGCGGCGATCTGCTCCATCGGCTTGACCAGTTGATCGAGCGGCGGCAAGCCGCGCCGGATCCACTGCGCCAAGCTGCCCCCGGCAAGGTAGCGCATGGCGATAAAGGGCGTGCCATCGACCTCGCCGTAGTCGTAGATCGGCAGAATGTGCGGGTGCTCCAAATGCGCGATCACGTCGACTTCGCGGGTGAAGCGCTCGTAGAAAGTCGGGTCGTGCAGCAGCGACGCTGGCAGCACCTTGATCGCCACGATCCGGTTGATCGAGGACTGGCGGGCGCGATACACGCTCGCCATACCGCCGCGACCGACTTCTTCGAGGATTTCAAACTGTCCGAGGGTTTTGCCGATCAGATCGTCGTACATCGATCATCTGCTCCACTGGGGCTTATCCCTTAAGGTTATACGCCAGTCAGGGATTGGAGGCAACCTCAAACCTCACTCCTAAATCCCCTCTCCCTAAGAGAGGGGACTTTAAAACGCGAGCCGTTCCCCCTCTCCTTGGGAGAGGGGGCGTTTGCCGAAGGCAAGCGGGGGTGAGGTCGCTATTGTGGTGTAACGTGGATCGGCTCGATGGTGTAGGTGACGCGCGTCTCTTGTCCGCGCCGAGATTCATTACCTTTGTAGTAATCCGGCTCGCCGCGATACTTGGCGCTCAGGCGATTAATCACTTCCAGTCCGGTCGACTCGTCTTCGCCGATGATCCGCCCGCGCACCTCGACCCAGCGATAGGGATTGCTCGGATCGAGCGCCAGCACCGTGACTTTCGCGCCGACGGACATGTTCTTGTCCTTTTGCCGACCGCGTGCCGTGTTGACGATCAGGTTGGTGCCGTCGTAGTCGATCCAGACCGGCGTCACCTGCGGCTGACCGTTGGGCATGACCGTCGCCAGCGCGACCACCACCGGCTTTTCGAATAGGTCCTTGAATTGATCGGGAATTGCTACTGCCATCTGCTCTAAACCTCCACTAGACAATAAAAAGTCGACTCGTAATAAGAATTTTTGGCTCGAAATATTCGATTCGACCTCACCCCCTGCCCCCTCTCCACGATGTGGAGAGGGGGTAAAGACAGCTCGCAGAAGGTTTTTAAAGTTCCCTCTCCATATAATGGAGAGGGGATTTAGGGGTGAGGTCAGTCCCTACGAATTCGTATCTTTCATTAGTCCTGCTGCTTGCGCCCGCGCGATCACCGCTTCGGCGGCGTGGATCATCGGCATGTCGATCATCTTGCCCGCGAAGACGAAGACGCCCGTCCCGTTGGCTTGATGCTCAGCGTGGGCGGCGATCAACGCCTGCGCCTGTGCGATCTGCTCGGCGGTTGGCGTGAACGTCCGCTGGATCGGCTCGACCTGCTGCGGGTGGATCGCCAGCTTGCCAGTATAGCCCATATACAAAGCCTGCTCGGTCTCGGCGATCAGCGCGTGCTCGTCGTAAAGGTGGACGAAGGGCGTGTCGATCGCTTGCAGCCCGTAGGCTTTCGCGTGCAGCACGACCGCGCTGCGAGCGTAGAACCCTTCCCATCCGGAGGCGGTACGGACTGCGCCCATATCCCCGGCGAGATCTTCTGCCCCGAAGATCAGCGCTTGCAGGCGCGGGCTGCTGGCGGCGATTTGTTTGAGATTGACGACTCCGCGCGCCGTCTCGACAATCGCCAACAGCGCGATTCCGCCCGGCGTCCAGCCGTGTTCGGCTTCGGCGGCGGTCAAACGCGCATCGACGGCGTGGATCGCGTCCGCCGACTCGGCTTTGGGCAGGACAATTCCGTCGGGATGGGCAGCAATAATCGACAGATCATCTGAATGAAAGACGCTGCCAACCGGGTTGATCCTTACCAAACGCTCGGTGGTGCCGAAATCGACCTCGCGCAGCGCGGTGACGACCGTCTCGCGGGCAGCCGCTTTGCGGTTGAGCGCCACGCCGTCTTCCAAATCCATGATCACGGCATCGACGCCGAACCCCGCGCCCTTCTCGATTTTGCGGCGGTCGTCGCCGGGCATGAACAACAGCGCCCGCCGAACTCGATGGTTCATGCTAAACCTCTCGCTTTCAGGATCGCCAACGCGCGCAGAGCGCTGCGATCCTTATCCTTGATTTCCAGCATCACGTCGACATTCCGCCCGTCCAGCCGGTCGAGGAAGGCGTTAAAATCCGCCTCGTCGAGCGTCGCGCTGTGCGATCCGAAGCGCTTATCCGGCTGCTGGCTGCTGTAATCGAGCAGCGGCACGCCATCCGCCGATCCCCACGTCGCGCCGGTCGCGGCGAGCGCTTCGGCGTGAGGAATACCATCGTCCAGCAGCCGAAAGTGGAAATCGTCGAAGATGATCGGAATACCAACCGCCCGCGCGATCGCCAAACAATCGGCGACGCCGTAGAGCCGCTCGTCGTTCTCGACGGCAAGGCGGCGCTGCACGCGCTCCGACAGCAGCGGGAACCGCTCGATGAAGCGGGCGATGCTGGCGGCTTTGTCGCCGTAAATCCCGCCGACGTGAAGCTGAATCTTGGCGGTCAGGTCGAGTTCCAGCGCATCGAGCAGCGCGGCATGGTAGTCCAGTTCGGCGCTGCTGTTCTGCCACGTCTGCTCGTTGGGCGAATTGACCAGCGTATACTGCCCCGGATGCACCGCGATGCGCAGGTCGTGCGCGCGGATGTAGCGCCCCAAGGCGGCGAACTCGGCGCTGAACTCGCTCTGCCAGTCGAAATCGCAGACCTCGTGCGAGGCGAATGGGATCGTGTCCGACGAGATGCGGTAGTAGAACACCCCATGCGCGACGTTGAACTCGAAAATTTGTCGCAGGCAGTCGAGATTGTTGGCAATCGCCCGGCGCATCCGCTCCGCGCTGTACGACGCCAGTCGAAAGGTGCTGGACGGCGTGCAGTCCAACACCCCGTTGCGCGCAACGTAGCCGATCCGCATCACCGGCACAAGATCACGCCCTCGTGCGGGCGCAGTTCCAGCGACTCGACCGCACCGCTGCGATCCAACCCCGTCGAGAGCACGATCTCGCCGCTGAAGGCGGTCGGCTGGGGTTGGTCGGTGAAGTTGAGCGCGATCAGGTATTTATCGCCGCGCTGATAGGCGTAAACGCCGTCCGGCGCATCCAGCGATTGGTAAGCGCCCAACGCCAGCGCCTCGTCGCCCTGCCGCAGTTCGATCAAGCGGCGATAGAAGGTCAGCATCGAGCGGTCGTCGTCCTGCTCGGCGGCGACGTTGACCTGCGCGTAATCCGGTGCGACCGGCAGCCACGTCGCCGCACCCGCCGAGAAGCCCGCGTTTGCCGAGGCATCCCACTGCATCGGCGTGCGCTCCGGGTCGCGGCTGATGCCGAGGTTGATCCCCTGCGGATCTTGGTACTGCGCCGGTTCGATCTTCACGTCCGCCATGCCCAGTTCGTCGCCGTAGTAGATGAACGGCGTCCCGCGCAGCGTCAGCAGCAGCAGGGCGGCATTGCGGACTTGCGCCCCACCGACGCGGCTGGCGACGCGCGCTTGATCGTGGTTGCCGAGCACGTAATCCCCCCAGCCATAGGACGGGATCGCTCCATCGTAAGCATCGACGAAAGCGCGCACGACTTTCGGCTCCCACGGCAGCAGGATCAGCGCGAAGTTGAACGGTAGATGCAGTTCATCGCCGAAGGGTTTGGAATCGCTGCCGTAGAAGGCGGTCATCACCGTCGGATTGGTCGCGTAAGGCGTTTCACCGATGATCACCGTGTCCGGGAACTCGTCGAAGACCGCGCGCATCTCCGCGATCAGCGCGTGAACTTCGGGGCGATTCTCGCTGTAGACCCGCTGATATTTCCACGCCGGATTGCTGGTGCCCTCGACGTAAGCCGGATCGAGCGGGTTATCGCGGAACTGATCGTCCTTGATCATCCGGTCGATCACGTCCACGCGGAAGCCATCGACGCCGCGCCGCAGCCAGAAGCGAATCGCGTTGAACATCGCTTCCTTGACCGCCGGATTACGCCAGTTCAGGTCGGGCTGCTCCGGCAGGAAGTTGTGCAGGTAATACTGCTGGGTCGTCTCGTCCCACGTCCACGCCGCCCCGCCGAAGTAGGCGAGCCAGTTGTTCGGTGGACTGCCGTCCGGCTTGGCATCGCGCCAGATGTACCAATCGCGCTTGGGGTTATCCCGCGACGAGCGCGACTCGAGAAACCACGGGTGCTCGTTCGAGGTGTGGTTGGGCACGAGGTCGAGGATGATCTTGATGTCGCGGGCATGGGCTTCGCTCAGCAGGTGATCGAAATCCGCCAGACTGCCGAAGATCGGATGGATGTCCATGTAATCGGCGACGTCGTAGCCGAAATCCGCCATCGGCGAGGGGAAAATCGGCGAAAGCCAGATCGCATCGACGCCCAGCCACGCCAGATAATCGAGCCGGTCGGCGACGCCGCGTAGGTCGCCGATGCCATCCGCGTTGCTGTCCATGAAGCTGCGCGGATAGATCTGGTAGATGATTCCCCGCTGCCACCACGGGGCTGAACTGCTTTGAGTCATAACTTACCTTTACCGTTGTCTGCGAAAGCGCACCCATTGATCTTGTTGACTGAATCCATCGACTCTCCAATCAGTTGACATCCAAGCGCGCACATTTGGGCGCGTTGCTTTGACTTCGTTAGCCCACCAAGCTGAGTGCTTTGACGCGCTTGCCGGAAGCGAAAAGTCCAATATTTGTTCAACCTGAGCGAAAGAAAGGGTGATGTCGTTTTGCTGCGGCGGAACGTTGGTCAGAAAATCACGCAAAGGATCGTATTTAGCCATGAATTTTCTCCTGTAGCGCCGTTTTGATGACGAGTGTAATCCGCTTGGGGCAGTTGGCAAACCCCAGAAGGGATGATTATAGGAGGATGACGCCTCGCGGGGAATTGTAGGGGCACGATATATCGTGCCCCTACAAAATACATTCTTGTAGTTTCGTTACCCGCCGAAGCGGACGCGCAACTGCGCGATCGCGTTGTCTTCCGCCAGCAGCGAGTCGTGGATCAGGGTGGCGTCGGGCTTAAGCTGCGCGATCGCCTCGACCTCAGCAAAGCTGCGCAGGCGGTCATAGATCAGCACGCGGCTGTCATGACCGATTTGCTCGCGCAGATGCGTGATCCGGTCGAGTTCAAGTTCGCCGGTCTCCGGGTCGCGCCCGCCGAGTTCGATCACCGCCGGGCAGAGTTCCAGCGCGTAAGCAAGTTCGTCGGCGTCTTTGACCCGCACCGATGCCGACATGCGGTTGCGCTGCGTGGTCGAAACCAGCATCCGCAGCACCGGGCGCTCGACCAGCTTGGCGACCAGCGTCAGCGCTGCCGCCCCCGCCGCCCGCGCCTCGACCACCTGATACTCGTCGAGGATGAAGTTTTGCAGCAGTATCGGCGTCGTCACCGCGCGCGTGATCAGCGCGAGGTCATTGATCCCGCTGGGGTAGATGGTGCTGTCGGTGAACAGGGCAATGCCGTCGATGCCCATCCGCGTGTAGCGCAGCGCTTGTGCCACCGGATCGTAAGCCGGACTGCCGTAGCGAATCTGCCCGAACAACATCACCCGGCGGTCGTTGGTGACGGTGCTCAGCAGCGGTTCGGGACGCTTCTGCATCCCGGCGAGCGCGCGCATCGCGTCCAGCGGCGTCTCGACCTTGCGCTGGGCGACGCGATCTTGTTTAGCAGCAACAATTTCTTGAGTAGCGAGCTTTTTCATACGCTGATTATAACTGATTTTCCTTATACCGATCCGTTGATAAAGCATTCACAACATTATCGTCAAAGATCCGCGATACAGGTGACGAAAGCCCTACCTAAAGCTATCCTTAACAGTGCTATAATCTAGGCAGATTATTACCGGCTGGAGTAAGCGAGTAATCCCGGTGGAACTTTCTCACGACGAAGTACGCAAAATCGCTGAATTGGCAAAGCTCGACTTGACCGACGATGAGGTGGCGTTATACGCGGGGCAGCTTTCGAGCGTGCTCCAGTATTTCCAGCGCTTGCAGGAGATCGATACCTCGCAGATCGCGCCGACCGCCTCGGTGCTGCCGCTGAAGAACGTCTTCCGCCCGGACGTCGCCGCTGATCCCCTCTCCCCGGAAGAAGTCGTCGCCAACGCCGCCGACGCGCTGGATAACCAGTTCCGCGTCAACGCGATCTTCGACGACGAGTAGGGTGCTGAACGCTCATGAGTCGCAAACGGCTGCTGATCATTGAAGACGACCCCGACGTCGCCGAACTCTTGCTGATCTATTTTGGCGCCTATCAATACGACGTTTTCCACGCCGAACTGGGGCGCGACGGCATTAATCTGGCGCGCGCTCACTTCCCCCACTTGATCCTGCTCGACTTGATGCTGCCCGACATCGACGGCTACGACGTCTGCCGCGACCTGCGGGCGACCTCGCTGACGCGCTACATCCCGATCATCTTCCTCACCCAGCGCGACGAGCGCGCCAACCGGGTCAAGGGGCTGGAACTGGGTGTCGACGATTACGTGACCAAGCCTTTCAACGTCGATGAGCTGCGCCTGCGGGTACAGGGATCGATCAGCCGCGCCACTCGCGAGAGCCTGCACGAGCCGCGCACTGGCTTACCGACCGGATCGCTGGTCGCCGAGGAGATCGCCGCCCGCCAGTGTGCGAACACGCCGCATCATCAAGTGATCCTCAAGCTGGAAAACTTCGGCGTCTACGGTGATGTTTATGGATTCATGGCGGCTGACGAAGTGTTCGGCTTCGCGGCACAGATCATCCAGCGGGCGATTAGCGCGCACGGCACGCCCGACGATTTCGTCGGCGTTCGCAAGGATCGGTTCGTCGTCCTCACCCACGCCGCCGATCCCGCCCCGCTGATCGCGCAGGCGCGGGCGGAGTTTCAGCAGGGCATCCCGCCGTTTTATCACTTCCAAGACGTGCAGCAAGGCGGGCTTGGTGCTCGACGTGGGGACGGATTCCGAGCAAGTCGTCCCGCTGATGGATTTCCAAGTCGAAGTCTAAGCCTATGCCCGACCGCCGCGAGGTCATCCGCCGTCACCGGCTGCCACCGCGCTACCGCGTCGGGCTGACGGTCATGTGGATCGTGCCGCTGCTGCTGTTCGTCGCCACGATCGTGCTCCAGCGCGGGGTGGACCCGGCGCTGTTCGACCCGCGGTTCCTCGTCCCGGCGCTGCTGATGATCGCCCCGGCGTTTTACTTCTGGCAAGAGGGCGTTGACGTGCTGCCCGACGGCATCGTCCGCCGGATTCACGTGCCCGCGTATCACCGCTTCGCGGCGATGCAGCGTTGGCACTACGATTTACAGGCGGATCGGCACGTGTTGACGATTTGGAATGCTCAAGGGGAAAAGCTGCTGGAATGTCGCGCCGGGCATCTGACCGATTTCCCGGCGCTTTTGGACGTGCTGAACGAGCACGTCCCCTAACCGCTCTACAGGCTGCGCAGCCGCGCGATCAAACGCTGGATGACGCTGCGATCTTGCGGGACGCGCTGGCGCTGCGCCATGTTCCGCAGGCGCGCGATCTCCTCCATCAGCGTGGAACGGTAGACGATCTCGCCGTTGACGTTATACCAGTGATTGCCCATATAACGCACGGCGGGTTCGCGCCCGTTGACGACGTTATAGGCGCGGCGGTAGTTCTCACAGACATAGCGCGGTGGGAGTGTGGGATCATCGGCGATCATACCACGTCCTTCTTTTGGGAACAGTCATACCCTCCACCCTAAATTATAGACAAGATCCGTGAGTCAAGCGTTGATTTTGCGGAAAAAATTCACTTTCCATCACCTTTTCATACCAACTCTATGTCAGCCGCGTGATCGACCGCGCAAAAGCAAAAGTAGCAATTTCCCACATCCAATCATGAACCGCCAAGACGCCAAGCGCGCCAAGTAGGGGCGCACGGCTGTGCGCCCCTGTGAGAAATACGGAATATTCAAATGGCTTCAAAAAACTTGTCTTACTTGGCGAAGGCAACCGAAGGTTGCATGGCGTCTTGGCGGTTCAAATTGATTTTGATCCGTTTCCGCTGTCCACCGTTCGAGCTTGCTCGGCAGGCGCGGCGTCGCGGTTGTATACTGGTCGGCGAAAGGATCCCCAAAGGACAACAGCGAGCGAATCATGGCTTTTCGAGTGATGAGTTTCAACATTCGGGGCAGCGATCATCCCCAAGACGGCGTGAATGTCTGGGCGCAGCGCGCGGCGCTCAACGTGGCGACCATCCAGCGGCACGCGCCCGACCTGATCGGCTTTCAAGAGCTGCAAAGCGGCAACCTGAGCACCTATCAAGCCGAACTGAGCGACTATCAATTCGTGCTCGGCAACGACGCCAGCGATCACAGCGAGTACCGGTCGATCTTCTGGAAGCCGACGGTCTTCGAGCAGTTGGAAGCGGGCGAGTTCTGGCTCAGCGAGACGCCGGAGGTCTACTCCGAGTTGTGGAACACCGACTGCGTGCGCGCGGCGACGTGGGTGCGCCTGCGCGAGCGTGCGGGCGGCGCGACCTTCCTGCACCTGAACACCCATCTCGATCACCGCAGCGATTGGGCGCGGCGGGAGGGCTGTCGCTTGCTGGTGCGCCGTATCAACGACCTGCGCGGCGATCAACCGGCGCTGCTGACCGGCGACTTCAACTGCAACGCCCATCAAGACGCCGCCCTCGCCGATCCAAACTATCGCTATTTGATCGACAGCGGCTTCGTCGATAGCTACCTCGCGGCGGGCAACCGCGACTCGGCGCAGTCGAACACCTTTCACGGCTTCCAAGGCGATCACTTTGTCCTCGACCCCGCCGAAGGCTTCGCCGGACGTATCGACTGGCTGCTGACGCTCGACGGCGCGCAGCGCTGGCAGGTACGCGCCTCCGGCATCATCCGCGATCACGCCGCGCCACTCTATCCGAGTGACCACTATCCGATCTTCGCCGATTTCGAGTTAGTTTGAGCAGCAACTCCGCCCAATACACCTAACGTCCGTTTCAGGTAGGGGCGAGGGGTCGGGGGAATGGGGCTGTGTTAGGGGTAGATATTTTATTAACGTCAGTTATGGATAAGACGATTGTGCAAGCGAGTTTTCTCGTGTAGGGGCACGATATATCGTGCCCCTACGGTGAAAATCTCCTCGTGAATTCCTTAACCATAATTCACGTTTATTAACCTCACCCCCTACCCCCTCTCCACGATGTGGAGAGGGGTGAAAACAGGTTGCAAGAGGTCTTTAAAGTCCCCTCTCTACGTAATGGAGAGGGGATTTAGGGGTGAGGTAAGCGCAGAGTTAAAAACCTACCCTTGTTAGGAGGGGCTGGAAGCGTATCCGCGATCTTCCCCACTCCCAGTCACGCAGCGATTTGCGTCTGGCGATAAAATATAGAAGAATATAAGCCTTCACTAGAGAGATTAAGCCTATGCGACAGTCAACTTACCTGTTCACGCTTTTCTTGCTCGCGGTTTTGCTGCTGGTCGGCTACTCCGCGCCGGTTCAGGTGGCGGCTGCCCAACCGGTCGAGCAGGTGCCGACGCCGGATGCCCTCTGCGCGAGTCTCGTCAGTGAGGCGGAAGCGCGCGTCAACGCCCAGTGCGACAGCATGAGCCGCAATCAAGCCTGCTACGGCAATCAACTGGTCGACGTCACCTTCCAGCCCGGTTCGAACTTGGTCTTCAACCAGTCCGGCGACACGGTTGACCTGCTGCAAGTCCAGCAGATCAGCACCGCGCCGCTCGACTTGGCGAACCAGAACTGGGGGATCGCCGTGCTCAAGGCGCAGGCAAATCTGCCCAAATCGCTGCCCGGTCAAAACGTGACCTTCATCCTCTTTGGCGATACGACCGTCGATAACCCGACCCCCGACATGCACGCCGTCGTCGTCAGCACGCGGATCGGCGGCTTCGACTGCGCCAACGCGCCCGATTCGGCGGTGCTGATCCAGTCCCCGCGCGGGCAGGAAGTCGCCATGAATCTCAACGGCGCGGACGTAACGCTCGGCTCGACGGCTTACGTGACCGCTCAGGAGAATCGCTTTCTGACGCTGGGGATCATCGAAGGTCAGGGCACCGTCAGCGCCTTCGGGACGACGCGAATCGTCGAACCGGGGATGCAGGTACTGGTGCCGCTGGGCACGAATGACAATTTGCACGTCATCGGACCACCGTCCGAGCCGGAGCCGTACAACCAGCGCGTGATCGATCGCGCGCCGCTGATTCTGCTCGATCAATCGCCCCAAGTGGTCGAAGTGACGCCAACGCCGACGCTCGTCCCCAACTGCGTCCCGCGCACCGACTGGTTGTTCCGCTATACCGTGTACCCCGGCGATACCCTCTCCGGCATCGCCCAGCGCGCAGGCGTGAGCACCACCACGCTGGCGAGCGGTAACTGTATCGCCGACGTGAATCGCATCTTCGCGGGGCAAGTCTTGCGCGTACCGCGCGACGTGCCGCCACCGCCGCCACCCACGACCTCGACGCCGACGACCGTCCCCACGCCGACCGTCAGCCTCAGCGCCAGCCCGCCGTCGATTCTGCCGCCGCAGTGCGCCACGCTGATGTGGTCGACGACCAACGCGCTCACCGTCCTGCTCGACGGTCAGCCGGTCGCTGCCAGCGGCTCGCAGTTGGTCTGTCCGACGGTGGACACCACTTACACGCTGACGGCAACCGGCGCGAATAACACCTCGGCAGGCACGTCAGCGACGGTCTATATCCAGACCGTATCACCGACTCCGCTGCCGGTCTGCGGCAACTACATCTGCGAACCGGGCGAGGATGCGCAAACCTGCCCGTCGGATTGCTATATAATCAACAGCACCACCTGTGGCGATGGCGTATGCGAATTCTACGCGGGCGAATCGAGCAACACCTGCTCGGCGGACTGCGTAGCAACCTGCGGCAACTACGTCTGCGATACCGGCGAAACCTACGCGACCTGCCCGTCAGACTGCGGCTAAGCGAACGCTGCCAGTTTCCCAATCCGATTTCTCGCCTAGGGGCAGGACTGAGTTCTGCCCCTATTTTTTTGCCTTTTACCCGACCAGCGCCGGTTTGAGTCGCGCCAGATGAACTATCATTCGTCCCTGAGTCGTAAGCGGAAAATCACAGCGAAGCGACCGAATTGGCGGTTACCATTAGGCATTTTCGGTCAGGGTAGGTTACCGACATGAGCCTCAAAAATCGCTTATGGCAGCAGACGATGATCGCGCTGGCGCGCAGCGCCGCGATCCGCCGCTTCATGCAGTCGAACCCGCTGACGACGGGACTGGCGCAGCAGTTCGTCGCCGGACGGGACAGCGCCGCCCTGCTCGACCGGCAGCGGCAGCTTAAGCAGCGCGGGATCGACGTATCCGGCTACTATTTGGGCGAGTACGTGACGACGACGACGCTGGTCGAGGAGAACGTCAGCCACATTTTGGCGATGATCGCCGCACTGGGCAGCGCCGACCAAGCGCTGCACGTCTCGGTCGATCCGACCCAGATCGGCTACGCGATCTCGGACGAACTGGGCTGGCAGAACGCGCTTGCGGATCGGGCAGGCGTTGATGCAGCAGTCGCGCCCACGCTGCTTGATGATCGACATGGAGGATCACGAGGTCACCGACAAGTCGATTGACCTGTGCCTGCGCCTGCGCGATCAGGGCATCGCGGTCGGCATCACCTTACAGGCATATCTGCACCGCACCGAAGCCGACCTGATCCGCATCACCGAACAGGGCGCGCTGATCCGGCTGGTCAAGGGGGCGTTCGCGGAGGACCAAAGCATCGCATGGACGCGCAAGGCGGACATCGACGCGAGCTATCTGCGTTTAGCCGAACTGCTGCTCGACCCGGCGCGGCGCGAGCGCGGAGTCTATCCGGTTTTCGCCACCCACGACGACCACATGATCGAGGCGATCAAGCCGCTGGCGCAGGCGAACGGCTGGCAGCCCGACCAGTACGAGTTCGAGCTGCTGCTCGGCGTGCGCCCGGAACTTCAGCAGGCGTTAGTGGACGCGGGCTACAGTCTGCGATTGTACGCGCCCTTCGGGACGGAGTGGTGGGCATATACCGTGCGCCGCATCGGCGAGAACCCGGCGAACCTGCGCTTCGTGCTCCACGCGATCCGCCGGGGTTGACCGGCATATGTTTCAGGTTTGTTCTTCAAGCGCCTCAGCTTGATCGGCGGCGAGAGTCGTGCGCTTGCCATAGAAGACCCACAAGCCCCACAGCAGCGCCGGGATGAGGGTCAGCGCGGCTTGCCAACCCACCAGCGTCCCCACACCAGAACCCGAATCCAGCAGCCCGCCAGCCGCACCCGCGGCGATGGCGCTCATCAGCGTAAACGAGGCGAACTCGGTTGAAAATATGCGTCCGCGCACCTTGTTCGGGACATGCTCAAGCAGAAGCTGCGTGGAGAATACCCAGATGATCCCGCCGCCGACGCCTTGCAAAAGCGACCCCAGCAGCACGACCGGAAAGTTCGCCAGCGTCGCCACCAGCAGCAATCCGAGCGCCGACGTCAAGTAGCCGAGGATCAGGGCGCGACGCATCGAGAGATCACGGTCGCCGACGAAATGCCGCACGATGATCGGTCCGACGCCGGTGCCGACGCCGATGGCGGCATACATCATGCCGAGACTGATGCCACCGCCGTCGCCAATGATGAAAATCCCCTCGGCAATCGTCACTTGGAAAACCTGAAACGCCCCGCCGACGAACAGGCTGTTCGCCGCCTTGTTCAAAGCGATGAAGAAAATGTCGCGGTGCTGGCGCAGATACCGCAGTCCATCGACGTATTGATGCAGCGCCGCGCGAACCGTCTTCTCGCTGGCATGGAGTCCGGGCGGCGGCGCATAAACGATGCGGCTGATAAACAGAGCGGAAACGAAAAAGGTGACGGCATCGATCACAAACGAGGGATAGACGCCCCACGTCCCGGAAGCCATCCCGCCCAGCGCCGCGCCGAATGCCAGCATCACCGACCAAGTGGAGGCGCTCAAGGCGTTGGCAGTCCCTAGCTCCGCCTGCGTGGTGAGATCCGGCAGAATGGCGTTGCGGGTGGGGAAGAAGAAGCCGCTCATGCCCATTTGGAGCGCGGTCAGTACGTAGACGAGCCAAATGTCGCTCGGATTGCGGACCAGCAGGAACCCCAACACCGTCAGCCCGCGCATGACGTCCGTCATGATCAAGAGGCGCTTGCGATTGTAGCGATCGGCGGCGACCCCGGCGATCGGACTGATCAGGAAGGGTGCCAGCATCCGAACGACGAACAAGCCGCCGACGGCAGCACCCGACTGCGTCAGGATGGCGATCAGCGAAGCCGAGGCGATCAGGTCGAACCAGTCGCCCAGCAAACTCACAATCTGACCGAGCCACAGCAGGCGGAACTTCTTATTGTGGCGGACAAGCGCGATATAGCCCACAGATTTGGGCGGCACAGCGGCGGCAGTGCTCACAGCATACTCCTCGCGTGGTGATCGAAGAGCGCAGCAGGCGCTGCCAGCGATCACGATCATAGGTTGGTTATATTCGAGCCAATTTAGACTATTCCCGATCATAGAAGTGAAAATCACCTAAAGCAATGCTGTAACTCACTTTGGACTTATCGCCGCGCTGATCAACCGCTGATCAACCTTATCTGTTCATTTCATCTTCGCGTGACTACAATAACAAGAGTTTTGACGTGCAAAGAGGTTCCCCAATGGCTGAACAACAATCCTACTTAATCACCGGGGGCGCAGGTTTTCTCGGCATTAATCTCGTCCGCTACCTGTTGGAACGCGGGCATAAAGTCGCCTCGCTCGACATCGCCGACTTCGACTACCCCGAACGCGACCGCGTGACCATTTACAAAGGCGACATCCGCGACCGCGCCACCGTCGATCACGCGATGGCGGGCATCGACATCGTCATCCACACCGCCGCCGCCCTGCCGCTCTACAGCGAAGCCGACATCTTCTCGACCGACATCGACGGCACCCGCAACGTGATCGAGTCGGCGCTGGAGCACGGCGTCGAGCGCTTCATTCAGATTTCCTCGACGGCGGTCTACGGCGTGCCCGATCATCACCCGCTCTACGAAACCGACAAGCTGATCGGCGTGGGACCCTACGGCAAGGCGAAAATTCAGGCGGAAGCGCTCTGCGAGAGCTACCGCGATAAGATGTGCGTGCCGATCATCCGCCCGAAGTCGTTCATCGGACCGGAGCGCTTGGGTGTGTTCGCGCTGTTCTACGACTGGGCGAAGGACGGCAAGGGCTTCCCGATGCTCGGCAGCGGCAACAACCCGTATCAACTGCTCGACGTGGACGACCTCGACGACGCGATCTACCTATGCGCGACGCTGCCGAAGGATCAGGTCAACGACACCTTCAACATCGGCGCGAAGGAATTCACGACCATGCGCGAGGATTATCAAGCAGTGCTGGATTACGCCGGGTTCGGCAAGCAAATTCGCCCGCTGCCCGCCGGTCCGGCGATCTTCCTGCTCAAAATTCTGGAAGCGATGCACATGTCGCCGCTCTATGCGTGGGTCTACGAGACCGCCAGCAAGGACTCGTTCGTCTCGATCGAGAAGGCGGAAAAAGTGCTCGGCTATAAGCCGAAATACTCGAACAAGGACGCGCTGGTCCGCAATTACGAGTGGTATCTCGACAACCTCAAGTCCTTCGAAGGGCAGAGCGGCGTCTCGCACCGCGTCCCGTGGAATCAGGGGATGCTCAAAGTCGCCAAGATGTTCTTCTAGCGATAGCCGTTAGCGATTAGCTGTTAGCTATCAGCGGTCAGCCTAGAAACTCGCCAGTTTTCCCTCTCGCTGTCATCCGTCATCACGCACAAGTGAGACGAACGAAGTACGCGCCCCTCCCTGAATTCGGGGAGGGGTTGGGGGTGGGGTCATAGAGCTGACCGCTTTTTGATTCTCTGCGCCCTTGTTTGCGCCGCATTCAGCAGATTTTTCGTCAATTTAATATAATTTAGTGTAGTGGTATTACGCCGTTATGGCTTGGGGACTGACTGGAGACGCAAAGATGATCAAGGAATTTCAGAAATTTATCCTGCGCGGCAACGTACTTGACCTTGCCGTCGGCATCATCATCGGGGCGGCGTTCACCGCCATCGTCAATTCGTTGGTCAACGACATCATCATGCCACCGATTGGCTACCTGTTCAACGGCGTCGACTTCAAAGACCTGTTCATCGTGCTCGGCAGTGGGGGACCCTATGCTTCGCTCGCCGACGCACAGGCAGCGGGCGCGGCGACCATCAACTATGGTGTGTTCATCAATGCCGTGATCCAATTCTTGATCGTCGCGATAGCGGTGTTCTTCTTGATCAAGTCGGTCAACACGATGGTGGATCGCATGAAGGCGAAGGACGAAGAACCGCCGCCGCAGTCGACCGTGCCCACGACCGAGGAAAAGCTGATCGAAACGCTCGATCGCTTGGCGACCGTGCTCGAAGAAAAGAAATAACGCTTCGCCTGTAGCTGACGACAATGACTCCTTGATGAGAAGCTGATAGCTAACCCCTGAAAGCTATCGGCTTTTTTGCTATAATTCACATTACATAACGGATTAAAGTGAATTCGGAGTGAAATCACCATGACCGAGTTTGGAGAATTGGTGCTGGTTCGGCACGGGCAGTCGTTGTGGAATCTCGAAAATCGCTTCACCGGCTGGACCGACGTCCCGCTGACCGCCGAAGGCGAAGCCGAAGCCCGGCACGCCGGCGAGCTGCTCAAGGACTACCATTTCGACCAAGCCTTCACCTCGGCGCTGATCCGCGCGCAAGAGACGCTGCGGATCATCCTCGAAGTCACCGGGCAAACCGACCTGCCCATCGAGCGCGATCAGGCGCTCAACGAACGTAATTACGGCGATTTGCAAGGCTTGAACAAAGCCGAAACCGCCCAGAAGTTCGGCGATGAGCAGGTGCATCTATGGCGGCGCAGCTACGACATCGCCCCGCCCAACGGCGAAAGCCTGAAGGACACGCGCGAGCGCGTCATGCCCTATTACGATGCTCACATCCTGCCGCTGCTGAAACAGGGCAAGCGGATTCTGGTCGTCGCGCACGGCAACAGCCTGCGCGCGCTGGTGATGGTGCTCGACAGCATCTCCCCGCGCGACATCCCCGACCTGAACATCCCGACCGGCGCGCCGCTGCGCTACTTGATCGACAGTGAGGGCAAGGTCGTCGAGCATGGCTATCTGGAGAAAATTTAGAAATTCTCCAGCTACGGCGCGTCTGCTTTTAGCTTACAGTGAAGTATGTAAGCCTGAACATATTCACGGAGTTATGACGCGATGCCATTCACGGAAATCTACCAAGTCGAAGACGCGCCAATCGTAGTTACTCGCTATACCGGGCGCGTTACCCCCGCCGACATCCAAGCGGCAGACGAGGCGGCAAAACCTTTCTTTGGCAAGTTTCAAACGGCGGCGGTGCTGATCATTGACACCAGCGCCGCCGCCGAGACCGGTTTCAAAGACATCATCGACCTCTTGAAAACGCCGCCCGATCCGGCAGCGCGCGCGACGACGCACCCGGTGCGCCCGTTCTTCCTCGGGACGCACCAACTGGCGAGGCTCTACATCGACGCCATGCGTCAAAAGCAGTTCGGCGCGATGCAAATTCCCATGTTCGTCACGCTCGACGACGCGATTGCCGCCGCGCGTGCGCTGCTGGCCCAGCTCAAAAAAGAGCCATCCGCTAACTAAATCCGCTCGCCAGCGCGCAAGAATCGGATAGAATGCGCTGCCGGTTTGGAGTACTCTAACATCGTCAACAGATCACGAGAGGTCAAACGATATGTGGGCGACGGGGTATCTGATTCACGAGCAGCCTAGAGCACCGGCGTTTTGGTGCTGCGCGGATCAGCCGCGCCTGAGCTTGCGGAAAGGAGGGCGACGTGAGCGTTGAAGTCCACACCGACTTGGTGCAGCGCGTTTGCCGCTATATCGAAGCCACGCCTGACACGATCCCGACGCTTGCCGAAATGGGCGATCACGTCGGCATGAGTCCCTATCACTTACAGCGCGTGTTCAAGAAACTGACCGGCGTCTCGCCGCGCGAGTACGCCGAATCCTGCCGGGTGCAGCGGCTCAAACATCGCCTGCGCGACGGCGCCAACGTCACCGAAGCGCTCTACGATGCCGGTTATGGATCGAGCAGCCGCTTGTATGAACGCTCCGCCGAGCGCTTGGGCATGACACCCTCGAAATATCGCAAAGGCGGTAAAGGGATGCACATCGGCTACACCATCTGCGATTGCAATCTCGGTCGGCTGCTGGTCGCCATGACCGAGGCGGGAATTTGCTGCGTCCACATCGCCGACGACGATGACGATCTGGTGCGCCACCTCTACGACGAGTATCCCGCCGCCGAAATCCAGCGCGATCACCCGCTGATGACCGAGTGGGTCGAGCAGTTCCTCGGCTTCTGCGACGGTTGGCTGCCCCATTTCGACCTGCCGCTCGACGTGCAGGCGACCGCCTTTCAGCTCAAAGTCTGGCAGACGCTCCAAGCCATCCCCTACGGCGAGACTCGCAGCTACCGCGAGATCGCCGAAGCCATCGGTCAGCCGACGGCAGCCCGCGCGGTCGCCCGCGCCTGCGCCACTAACCCGGTGCCGCTGGTCGTCCCCTGCCACCGCGTCATCCGTTCCGACGGTGACTTGGGCGGCTATGCGCTCGGCATCGAACGTAAGCGCGCGCTGCTCGATCAGGAACACGAACTCGCAGCGAAAGACAAGTAGTTCTAGCCAGCATTGTAGGGGCACAGCGCGCTGTGCCCCTACCTAATCGATATTTTGAAACCCCAGCATTATTTGCCAAAAATCGAGCCAAAGGGACAACGAGATGACGAATTGTTTGATTCTCTACATTGGCGCGGCAGAAGCAGGTCAAGCATTGCAGACGGTCGCCACCCGCGCGGGCAGCTACGTCTATCTGCCGGAGCACCTCATGCAAGCGCTGGGCATGTACATCACCTACTTTCCCTCACGTCACCGTAATCGACATGGCACTCGATTACGCTGCCGAAGCCTACGAACACCTGCTGTCGGTCGATGCCCAACCGCTGATCCTGCTGACCGATGAGTACGTCCGCTCGACGGCGATCCACACGCTCCCGCGCGACGTCAGCGCCGACGATCTGTTTGCTGCGATCCAGCGAGTCACAGCGCAGCGCGTCCTGACCTTCGCCTGACCTCGCCCCACTTCACTGTACTTAGCTCCCCCTCTCCATTGCAATGGAGAGGGGGCTGGGGGGTGAGGTTATTCCTCCTCCAGCAGCCGAATGCCGCGCGCCCGCCCCGGCTCGCGGTAAATTTTGCCCTTCTGCTCCAACCGGTCGAGATGCCGGGTCACCCCACTGGTCGAGATATAGCACCCCCGCGCGATCTCGCGCAGCGTTGGCGGGTAAGCATGTTCCTGAATGTAATCCTTGATAAAATCATAAACCACGTCCGTTACGCTCTGAGTCACCGGTGAGCCTCCCCAATGTAACAGGAATCATACAAATCATTTTGGATGATCATCCTATCACAAAGTAGAACATAAATTCTATCTCTGACGGTTCTAAATGGATATGAATTTCGTTTAGGAGTGGTTTAGTTGCGTCACACTGCGGGGCGGGGTAAAAAATCAGCGGTTAGCAATTCGCAGTTAGCGATCGGCAGTCGCGCGAAGTTTTCCCTATAGGCTAGATGCGCGTTGGGGCACAAATTGTGCCAAGCGACTCATTTTTCCGCTGAAAGCTGCCGGCTGACCGCTCAAAAGGAGCTGTTGAAGATGGACTTCTTAAAGAAATTGTTCAGCGCCGGTGGCGCTGGCGGCGACGTGGGCATTTACTTCTACGTCAAGCCGTCCGGCTGCGACGAAGTCGTGCGCGTGCGGATCAACCGCAACAACGACCTCAGCCTCGCCGACGATGGCAAAAACTACTGGGTGCACAAAGTTGTCATGGGGACGACCTGCTTTCAGCGCGTCGAACTCGACGTCTACTTCAAAGCGAGCCGTCAAGTTTCCGAAACCAAGATCAGCGGCGGCGAACTGGTCAAAAAGGAAGACTACGAGGCGTGGGTCGCCGCACAGGAACAGGGCTAAAAGCAGCGGATTAGACATTTGTTCTGGCGACGATCTATAGGTATAATTCAGAACAAATTTACTATTCCGAAAGGGCGTTTCGATGCCGCAGCCACTGGTCGATCAACTCCGCTTCACCCGCAGCGAATTTAGACGCGCCCTCGCCGGCGTGACCGACGAGGAAGCCCGCCGCCGCTTTCTGCCGATGAACTGCATCAGTTGGATGATCGGGCACTTGGCGGCGCAGGAGCAGTTCTATTGGAACTTCGTCGGGCAGGGCAAGGTGCCGGTGCCTGAATTACAAGCCTTCGCTACGGGTCAGCCTGCCAGCACGCCCCCACTCGACGACGTTTGGGCATACTGGCACGCGACGGTCGCCGCGGCTGATCCCTATCTGGACAGCCTGACCACCTCGACACTGACGACTTTTCTCACCCGCGACGACGGGCAGCCCATGCGCGAGAACATCGGCACGATGCTGCGCCGCACGACCTATCACTACTGGTATCATCTCGGCGAAGGGCGGGCGGTGCGCCAACTGCTCGGTCACACCGACCTGCCGGAGTTCGTCGGCAAGTTCGATGAGGCGTCGCTGTATCGCCCGGAATAGCGGTCGATTCCGGCGCGAATTGCGTATCCAAACCCCCTCAATTTGCGTATATAGACCTAGACGCAATTCGTAAAAATGGGAGTTGCGGGCGTACTCGAAACGCATAGGACTCAATCATGGCATCAGCAATTGAAGTCACAGGCTTAACTCGAACTTTTGGGAGCGTGCGCGCCGTCGACAACCTGACCTTCACCGTCGAGCCGGGTGAAGTTTTCGGGATGCTCGGTCACAACGGCGCGGGCAAAACCACGCTCGTCCGGCTGATCAACGGCGTGCTCGACCCGACTTCCGGCAGCGCTCACGTCATGGGGCTGGACGCCCACACACAGGGCAGCCAAGTCCGCAAGCTGACCGGCGTTCTTGACCGAAACGCCTTCGCTCTACGAGCGGCTGACCGCTCGCGAGAATCTGCGGCTGTTCGCGGCGCTCTACGACGCACCGGATCCGCAGCGCCGCGCCGACGAGCTGCTGGCGCTGTTCAAGCTGAGCGACCGCGCGGGCGACCGGGCGGGCGGCTTCAGCAAAGGCATGAAACAGCGCTTGGCATTGGCGCGGGCGCTGATCCACGACCCGCAGATTCTCTTTCTGGACGAGCCGACGGCGGCGCTCGACCCGGAAGCCGCGCGCACCGTGACCGACTTGATCGAGGAACTGAGCAGTCAGCGCGGGCGCACCGTCTTTCTGGCGACGCACAACCTCAACGAGGCGCAGCGGCTCTGCACGCGGGTCGCCGTGCTCAGTCACGGCAAGCTGCTGGCGCTCGGCACGACGGCGGAACTCGGACGACAGTTATGGCGCGCCGCGTGGCTCGATTTCGACCTGCGCGCGCCGCTGACGCCGGAGGCGCTCGCCGCCCTCAAAGGGATCGACGCGATCCGCGAGGTACAGCCCGATCAGCTCAAGCTCGCCGTGCAAGTGGACGACGAGGCGCACACGCCCGAAGTCATCGCGGCAGTGGCAGCCAGCGACGCGCAGATCATGCGCGTCAACCCGCGCGAGCACTCACTGGAAGACATCTACTTCGAACTGCAGCGGCAGGCGGAGATGCAATCATGAAACTGAATTGGCGCATCATTTGGAACATCGCGGTCAAGGACTGGAAAGAGGTGCTGCAAAACCGGACGGCGCTGCTGTCCTCGATGCTCGTGCCGGTGATCTTCGTCGTGGTCATTCCGCTGCTGATCACGCTGCTGCCGCAGGCGGTCAATACCTCCAGCCTGTCGAACGATGCCGATCTTGGTCTGATCCTCAAGGCGCTGCCGCCGAGCCTGCAAGCCGAAATCAACGGAATGCAGCCGGATCAGATGATGATCGTGCTGATCCTCGGCTACATGTTCGCGCCGCTGTTCCTGATCATGCCACTGATGATCGCCAGCATCATTGGCGCGGACAGCATCGTCGGCGAAAAGGAGCGCAAGACGCTCGAAGCGCTGATCTACACCCCGGCGACCGACATGGAACTCTACTTGGCGAAAGTACTCTCGGCGTGGCTGCCCGCCCTGCTGATCGCGTGGGGCAGCTTCATCGTCTACACGGTCGTGATCGACGTCGCCGGGATGCCGATCATGGGGCGGATCTGGTTCCCGCTGCCGCATTGGTGGGCGCTGATCCTCTGGGTCGCGCCGGGAGTCGCGGCGCTCGGCATGTTGGTGATCGTGATGGTGTCGTCGCGGGTCAGCACCTTTATGGCGGCGCAGCAGACCTCCGGCATTCTGGTGCTGCCGATCGTGCTCTTGGTGGTCGGTCAGGCGTCCGGCGTGATCTACTTCGGCACGGAACTCGTGCTGCTGCTCGGCGCGATCGTCTGGGTGATCGACGCGGTGCTGCTCTGGCTCGGCGTCAAGCAGTTCTCGCGCTCAGCGCTGATGGCACGAATTTAAATCACCTCAACATGAGGATATTGTAGGGGCACGATATATCGTGCCCCTACGTCATCGTTCGATCCAAATTGGGGATATTCCACATGACGACTCGTACCCTCTCGCGGCAAACCGTCCGCCGTCTGGCAGTCACGCGCCAGCGCCTCGCCGGTGACCTACCCGCCCCGACCCCTGAAGCGATGCTCGACGTGGTGCGCGATCTCGGCTGCTTGCAGCTTGACCCGATCAGCGCCATCGCGCGCAGTCACCTGCTGGTGCTCTGGAGTCGGTTGGGCGTCTATGATCCGGCGGACCTCGACCGGCTGCTGTACGAGGATCGCCAGTTGTTCGAGTACTGGGCGCACGTCGCCTCGATTGTGCTGACCGAGGAGTATCCGGTGCATCACTGGCGGATGCGCAATTACGTCTCCACCGACTTCGGCAACCCGTGGTCGCAGCGCGTGCGCGACTGGATCGCCGAGAATCAGGCACTGCACGACTTCATCCTCGCCGAACTGCGCGAGAAAGGGGCAATGCTCTCGCGCGAAATCGAACTCGATGGCATCGATCCGAAACACTGGGTATCGAGCGGCTGGACGGGCGGGCGCAACGTCAGCCGGATGCTCGATTTCCTCTGGTCGCGCGGCGACATCATGGTCACCGGGCGATCCGGCGTGCAGAAGCGCTGGGATCTCGCCGAGCGCTGCCTGCCCGACTGGACGCCGCGCGATCAGTGGGATGACGCGCAGGTCGTGACTTACGCGGCGCAAAAAGCGATCCGCGCGCTCGGCGCAGCCACGCCCCAGCAGATCAAGCAGCATTACACGCGCGGGCGCTATCCGAATCTGCCGCAGGTGCTTAAGGCGCTGGAGAAAGACGGCAAGATCGCGCGCGTGCAGGTCGAGGATCAGAAAGGCGACTGGTACGTCCACGCCGACGATCTGCCGCTGCTGGATCGGATTGAGGCGGGCGAGTTCGCGCCGCGCACGACTCTGCTCTCGCCCTTCGACAACCTGATCTGCGACCGCAAGCGCACCGAGCAGTTATTCGACTTCTTCTTCCGCATCGAAATCTACGTCCCGGCGGACAAGCGCGAGTACGGCTACTACGTCCTGCCGATCCTGCACGGCGACCGCCTGATCGGGCGCGTCAACTCGAACTTCGACCGCAAGACGGAGACCTTCAGCGTCGCTAACGTCTACGCCGAGCCGGACGCGCCGTCCGACGCCGCGCCGGAAATCAAAGCGGCAATCGAGTCGCTGGGGAAATTCTTGGGCGCGAAACGGATCGAGTACGGCAGCGTCGCGCCCGGTTGGGGAAAATCGATGAGGCGATCTCGTGGCAACTCGCGCGCAAAATGAGCACGATTTCCCAACTGGGAACTCTAGACGTGGACGGCTATTGATCGACAAGGTAGCGTTCGCGCTATAAAATCGTCGACGCGGCAAGTCACTCAGTCGATTGTGCAAGAAATCTACGATAATGATGGTACGCTAATTGCACGACATCAGAAATACCCGGTCGATACCGGACATCAGAGGAGTGATCATGATCACTCAAGAACTTTTAGCAGATCAAATCATCGCTTATTTGAACGGCGCGCAGTCGCTCGACGATCTCGTCGCGTGGGCGGAGGATACGCTCGTGACGTTCACCGAGTCCGATGTGCGCCCACCCAACGCCGATGCCATCTGGGACACGCTGCTGTATCTCGGCGCGGCGGACACCCCCGGTTTTCCGATGACTTGGGAAACGATTAAAGAGATGCTCGAACAGCTCGGTCGCCCGGTTCAGCACGTCACCGCCTAGAATGATGATCACCCCTGAGCAGCCCAACACTTCGCCGAGGACTGGATCGCGGTGTGGAACTCGCATGACCTCGACGCGATCATGGCGCACTACGCCGACGACGTCCGGTTCTGGTCGCCGATGATCGCCAAACTCATGGGCGACCCAAGTGGAAAAATCGAGGGCAAGGAGCGCTTGCGGGCTTATTTCGCGCGCGGCGTGTCGCCCGAAAGCAAACTCCATTTCACGCTGCTGCAAGTCCTGACCGGCGTCGAGAGCGTGACGATCTACTTCCGCCGTCACGACGGCGTCGAGGTCGCGGAAATGATGGTGCTGAACGCCGACGGACTGGCGACACAGGTACGCGCTCACTACAGCGCCGCCAGCAGCGTTTGGCAGCCCTGAGCCAAGCGATTGTGGTAAAGTAAATGGCGCTAGGCACTTAATCAGCCGGGATTTCAACCTCCGGCGACACCAAAGGTTTCAGAATCATGACCCGTACTTATGACGTTTTGTGCATGGGGCGCAGTTCCATCGACCTCTACTCCAACGATGTCGGCGCGCCCTTCGAAGAAATCACCAGTTTCGCCGCGCTGGTCGGCGGCTGCCCGACCAACATCAGCGTCGGCACCCACCGCTTGGGGCTGAACTCCGCCCTGCTGACCGGACTCGGCGACGACCGCGTCGGCGACTTCATCCGCCACTTTCTGGCGCGCGAAGGCGTCGAACTGCGCTTCACCCCGACCAAACCGGGACGCCGCACCAGCGCCGTGCTGCTCGGCATCCAGCCGCCGGACAGCTTCCCGCTGATCTACTATCGCGACAACAACGCCGACATCCAACTGGAGATCGACGACGTGCTGGCTGCGCCGGTCGCCGACAGCCGCCTGCTGCTGATCAGCGGGACGGGCTTGTCGAAAGAGCCGAGCCGCAGCGCGACCCAGTTCGCCGCTGAGTTAGCGACCGCCTCCGGCACCGAAGTCGTGATCGACCTCGACTACCGCCCGGATCAGTGGCACGATCCGCGCGCCTTCGGCATCACGGCACGGGTGACGCTGCCGCTCTGCGACATCGCCATCGGCACCGAGGACGAGATCAAGGCGGCGACCGGCGCAGCCGATCCCGACGCGGCGGTCGCGACGCTGCTCAAGGGCGTGCGCAAGGCGGTCGTCTTCAAACGCGGCGGCGATGGCTCGACGGTCTACACCACGTCGGGTGAGGTCTACCCCGCGCCGCCGTTCCAGATCGAGGTGCTCAACGTGCTGGGCGCGGGCGATGCTTTCGCCAGCGGCTTCATCTACGGCTATTTGCAGGGCTGGGGCTGGGCGAAAGCCGCGCGGATGGGCAACGCCACCGGCGCGATCGTCGTCACGCGGCAGGGCTGCGCCAACGACATGCCCACGCTCGACGAGACGCTCGCCTTCGTTGATTTGCAGGGCGGCTTCTAGCGCCTAGCAATTGACCATTCGCAGTCCATCAAGAAAGTAACTCAAGATAAATGAGCTTCGCCCCGCTCGGCGCGTTTGTCTCCCCTCTCCCCCTAAGCGAAGCGACTGCGTGGGAGAGGGGTCGGGGGAGAGGGGCGGTAAATAGAGACCCCAAACGACCTTCTTGATCGACCACGACCTTTTCAGGCGAATCTCGCCCGTGACTGGTGCATTCTGCCGCAAATATGATAAGGTGAAGGAATCGTGGGCTATGGACACCAGACCGATGCAAAAGCGCGTAGTCATCGTCATCATCCTTCTGTTGACGCTGCAATCAGCCTCCGCACAAGCCATCTTGCAGCTCGATCAGCTTATCAGCGGCGAACTTACTGAGCAAACGCCCACCGCCTCGTATTTCATCGCCGTCACCAGTAAACAGGCGCTGCACCTGCAAGCGGTCGCGGTCACCTCCGGTCTGACGCTTCAGGCGAGCTTGAACACCGCCGCTGGCACGCTGGTTCAGTCGATCCCGAACACGGATAACACGCCATCGCTCGAAGCCGATCTCACCCCGAACGCCGAGGGCATTTTCCAACTGGACATCTCCAGCGCGAACGGAAGCGTCGGCAAGTTCGTGCTGCTGGTGCAGGAAATCACACCCCCTGAACCCGATGCGACCCTGACCCTGAATCAGCCGGCGTCCGATACGCTTCAGCCGAACGCCTCGACTGTTTACGCAGTGAGTGGCGATCCAGCGTCGCGGCTCATCGTCAACGTGACCACCACCAACCCGCAGGACGACCTCTCGGTTCAACTGCTGGGTACCAACGGCGAAGTTATCGCTTCGCTACAGACTCAAGCCAGCGGCAGCGCGCTGCTCATCCCGGCTCGGCAGGCTGACTACCAGCTAAAACTGGACAACCCACAGGACAGCGCCATCAGCTACGAGATCACGCTTCAGGCGCTCGACACGCCGGACAGCACGCCGCTGCCATCCGAAACGCCGGTCGTCACCATCGCGCCGACCGAGGACACCACACCGCGCGTGACTATCGCGCCTTCCGGCGGCGGTGCGGGCAACTTCCGTCAGGGCGACAGCACGCTCTACGGCATCATCACCTCACTGCCGTACGGCACGACTGCCCGAATCCTCGGCATCAGTAACCGTAACACCGGCTGGTATCAAGTTCAGCTAGACAACGGACAAGTAGGCTGGGTCGCGCCGAGCATCGTCACGACCTCCGGCGACCTGACCAACCTGCCGCGGATCCAACCACCCCCGGAGCCGCTGCGCCAGTGGGCAAGCTCCGCCGGTGGCAGCAGCGAATACGGTTCAGTCGGTTGGAGTTTCGAGCAGGCAACCGGCGCACCCGATACCGCCGATTGCGGCGACCACAACACCGCATGGGCATCCGCGAGCAGCGTAGAACGCGCCGTGCTCAAACTGTATTTCGACCAACCGGTCATTCCCAGCCAGATCAACATTTACGAGACCTACCATCCCGGCGCGATTACCAGCGTTGCCGTTGGCAACTTCGACCTCGATTTAGGGTGGACGCTGCCCAACAGCGCCGATAGCCCCGGCATGACCGGATGTCCCGGCGTCTTTTCGCTGAGGGTCAGCGGCATCGATACACCTGTCGATGTCGTCACGCTCAGCCTCGATCAGACGATCACGCAGTCGTGGAACGAAATCGACGCGGTGGAGTTGGTGGGCACAGTCCCCCGCTAGCGCCTCGCCTCGACCTGCGCAGCTTTAGAAACAGGCACGCCACCGGAGTGCCTGTTTTCTATTCAACCTCAGTTGTGGATAACCGATCTTCGAAAGCGTGGTTGCTCGTGTAGGGGCACGATATATCGTGCCCCTACGGTGAAAATCTCCCCGTAGATTACTTAACCCTAATTCACGTTATTCAAATCTAAAGACCGCACGACGACGCAAAAATCCGCCCACACATAAGTCGATTGACGGCGGTTCAAAGTGATTCTGAGCGGCTCACTCGTTATTGATGGTATCCCCTCTGCTATAATAGGCGCCTGCGGGCTGAAGGATTTCCCGCGCAAGGAGCGAACTGATCCTATGAAATTGGCGAGCAAATTCATCGCAGCGGTGCTGCTGGCGTTAGCGGCATCGACCGTGCTGGCGCAGACGGCAACGCCTGTGACCGGCAGCGTTTACCAGACCAGCAACGTCCGCAGCGGTCCCGACACCCGCTATCAAATCGTCGGTCAGTTAAGCGAAGGCGACATTGTCTCGATCAACGGGAAGGATGACGACGGTCGTTGGCTGCGCGTCGTGCTGCCGACCGCCGCAACCGGCTGGCTGCCGACTTTCGCCCTGATCGTCGACGGCGACCTGAGCACCATCCCGGTGATCGCGGACGGCACAGTTGAAGGCACCGTCGCGCCCAACGCCAACGTCAGCGTGATCTCTTATGGGCGAGTCAACGTTCGCGGCGGTCCCGGCATCGGCTTTGAGATCGTCGGACAGCTTGACGTGAATGAGCACGCCGCCGCGATCGCCCGCAGCAACCGCCAAAACGATTGGCTCTTGATCCGGTTGAACGGAACGACACCGGGCAGCGCCACCGAAGGATGGGTCGCTTACTTCACCGTCAACGTGCAGGGCGATCCGCGCGCACTGCCGGTGCTCGTGCCGGATAGCAGCGGCGACGCGCTGATCCCGCCGTCGCGCCTGCTGCGGACGCTGTTCAACGTCCGCCTGCACAATGCACCGCAGCTCACCGCGCCGGTCACGCTGGTCGTGCCGTTCGACAGCGAAGTCACCCCGATCGGGCGCAACGCTAACGGCGATTGGATCTTCGTCGGCTACGACGACCAAACCGGCTGGGGCGTGGCTCAGTTATTCGACATCACCAACGACGAACTCGCCGCCCTGCCGATCTATGGTCAGAGCGGCACCCGCACGACGTCCCGTACCGACCGCCAGCGCGACTCAAGCCGCGCCCCCGGCGACTGTAGAAGCTACGGTCGAGCCATCCGCGCAGCCAACCGCCGAAGTTACCGCCGAATCGTGATGGAGCGGGAAATAGCGAAGCGACCATCGTCGAACGGATCGTCTCCGCACCCCACCGATCGGTTTTTCTCCCCTCTCTCCGCCTGCGTGGGAGAGGGGTCGGGCTAACAAGGGTAGGTATTTAATTAACCTCACCCCCTGCCCCCTCTCCACGATGTGGCGAGGGGGTAAAAACAGGTTACAAAGGGCGTTTAAAGTCCCCTCTCTATGTAATGGAGAGGGGATTTAGGGGTGAGGTAAGCGTAGAGTTAAAAACCTACCCCTGACAGGAGGGGTCGGGGGAGAGGGGTTTCTTCGCGGCGCTCATCATGATCGTCTCATCGCATTTCTGCGCCTGATGTGCTACCCTGAATAGGCACTGTAATACTCAACAAGGGGATAGCTCCATGCGCTTTGACGCCATCGTAATTGGGACGGGACAGGCGGGTCCGCCGCTGGCACGCGCGCTTGCCGACAAGGGCTGGAAAGTCGCGATTGCCGAGGGGGGAACTTTCGGCGGATCGTGCGTCAATTACGGCTGTACACCGAGTAAAGCCATGATCGGCAGCGCCCGCGCTATCCACATGGCGCGGCGTGGCGCCGATTTCGGTTTCAACGAGCTTGAGGTGACGACCAACTATCCCGCCGTCGCCGCCCGGCGCGATGCTATCGTCCAGCGCTCGCGCGATGGCTTGATCGGGAGCCTCGAAAACCGCAAGAACCTCAGCATTTACCGGCATTACGCCGCCTTCGAAGGTCCCCATTCCGTCCGCGTCGGCGATGAGGTGATCGAGGGCGACAAGATTTTCCTGAATACGGGCACGCGCGCCGCCATTCCGCCGATTGAGGGGCTGGACCATACGCCCTACTTCGACAACATCAGCTTGATGGGGCTGCGCGAACTGCCGCAGCACTTGATCATCGTTGGTGGCGGTTACATCGGGCTGGAGTTGGGGCAGGCGTACCGGCGTTTCGGCAGCGAGGTGACCGTCATCGACCATTCGCCCCGCTTGATCGAGCACGAAGACCCGGATTTCTCCAAGGCGGTGCATAAGGTACTCACCGAAGAGGGCGTCCGCATCCTCGACGGCAGCAGCGTGCTCAAAGCCGAGCCGCACGGGACCGGGATTCGCCTACAGGTCCAGCAGCAAGGCGCGCGCAACCCCCAGTGGATCAAGGGATCGCACCTGCTGATTGCCACCGGGCGACGTCCCAACAGCGACCAGATCGGCGCGGATAAAGCCGGGCTGGAACTGGACGCGCGGGGTTTCGTCAAGGTGGACGATCATCTGCGCACCAACGTCGATGGCATCTTCGCTCTCGGCGACGTCAATGGTCGCGGCGCGTTCACGCATACCTCTTACAACGACTTCCAGATCGCCGAGTCGCTGCTGTTGGGCGACGGATCGCGCAAAGTCAGCGACCGGATCCTGATCTACGGCATGTTCATCGATCCCCCGCTGGGGCGGGTCGGCATGAACGAGACCGACGTGCGCAAGAGCGGGCGCAAGGCGTTGATGGCGACCATGCCCATGACCAACGTCGCGCGGGCGCGCGAGTTCGGGCAAACCGAGGGCTTCATGAAAGTGCTGGTTGACGCCGAAACCGAGCAGTTCCTCGGCGCGACCCTGTTCGGCATGTCCGGCGATGAGTTAGTCCACCTCTTCGCCGATTTGATGTATGCCAAAGCGCCCTATACCGTGCTCAAGAACGCCGTCCACATCCACCCGACGGTCGGCGAACTGCTGGTCACGCTGGTGGAGGGCTTGCAGCCGCTGAAGTAGCGATCGGCTTCGGCTGGTTCCAAAACTCGACCTAGCATCGCTTTTGGCTTACCTCACCCCGCTGCGCTTCGCTTAGCTCCCCCTCTCCATGCAATGGATGAGGGGGTTGAGGGGTGAGGTTTCGTTCTCGTCAGCGCGTCCGGGGTGAGGGGTGCTTTACTCCAGCGTCACCCACTCCGGGGCGCAGCGCTGCAGCACGCTGACGATCCCGGCGATCACCGAGTCGATGTCGCCGTTGGCGTCGACGAACTCGATCTGCTCACCGTGCCCGCGCAGAAACTCGATCACCGTCTGATACTTGGCGCGCATCTCAGCGAAGCGATCTTCGAACAACTCGCGGTGATCCTGCCGCGCGCCGATCCGCTGGTGACAGGTTTCCGGACTGGCGTCGAGGAACAGCGTCAGATCGGGGCGGCGGGCGGCGCGGTTCAAGTCGAGCACGTCCTCGACCGTTAGCCCATCCGTCGATTGATAGACCAGCGACGACAGATAGTAGCGGTCGCAGACGACAACACGGTGATCCCCCCCGTTCAAGAACGGATTAATCACCCGCTCGTTGTGATCGGCGCGGTTGAGGGCGAAGGCGAGCGCCAGCGTCCGCATCGAGATGCTGATCCGCTTGTGCAGCACGTCGCGGATATACTCACCCGCCGCTGAGGGATTGTTCGGCTCGTAGCTCAGCAGCACACAGTCATCGCCCAGCCCTTCCGCCAAGCGCGCGGCGAGCCGCCGCGAGATTTCACTCTTGCCCGATCCATCCAGCCCTTCGAGGACGAGAAAAAACGTCTCGCTCATTCGACTTTCGCTTCCGCGCCATCGAACGGGCACTCGAAGCTCTCGATCACGGCGGCGCTGAAACCAAGCTCCGCCACCGCTTGCGCGAACGCCCGGCTGTCGGCGCCGCGTGCATAGCGCTTGTGGAGATACGATAACCGGCAGAGCCGAATCGCTTGTTCGGCGTCACCTTCACCCCGCGTGCGCTGTGTGACCCAACCACTCTCCGGCTTGATGCGATGTGGCTCGGCTTCGCCCTCCACGATCAGCGCCGCGCGTACCTGCCGGGGAAAGGGAACGTCTACTTGTCCCGATCCCATGTGCAGGTGACCGACCTCGACCTCGCCGAGCCTAAATTCGATCCCGCCGAAGCGATGGAGGAAGGTCTCGATACCATCCCATGCCGAGATCGCTTGAATGATTTGTTGGGCATACTGATGTTGCTGCATTTATATCCCGGTATTGATAACGATCATTTTGAGAGTGGTCATTTCTTCGATGGCGAAGCGTGGACCTTCGCGCCCGACACCGCTGTCTTTGACGCCGCCATACGGCATCTGGTCGACCCGGAAGGTCGGCACGTCGTTGATCATCACGCCGCCGACGTTCAACTTTTGAGTCGCTAACATGGCGTGGGTAAGGTCGCGCGTATAGACGCCCGCTTGCAAACCGAAGGGCGAGTCGTTGACGGCGTCGAGCGCCGCCTCGAAATCGTCGAACGGGATCAAGCAGACGACCGGACCGAACACTTCCTCGCGCATGACTTTCATGTCGGGCTGCGCCCCTTCGATCACCGTCGCGTGATACAGCCGTCCCTCACGCTGCTTCCCCGCGATCACCTGCGCGCCACCGGCGACCGCTTCGCTCACCCACGAGTCGATGCGCTGGCACGCGCCGTCGTTGAGCATCGGTCCCAGATCCGTTTTCTCGTCCAGCGGGTCGCCGATCACGAGCTTATTCACGGCGGCGACGTATTTGTCGCGGAACTCGTCGTACCGGCGGCGATGGACGTACAAGCGCTGCACGCTGATGCAGACCTGTCCGCTGTAGGCGAAGCCGCCGACCACCGTCCGGCTGATGGCGGCATCGACGTCGGCGCTTTCGTCGATCACGGTGGCGGCATTACCGCCTAACTCCAGCGTGATCCGGCGCAGTCCGGCGACCTTGCTGATCGCCCGCGCGACCGGGACGCTGCCCGTAAACGTGATCATGGCGACACGCTCGTCGGTGACCAGCCAGTTGCCTACATCCGCCCCGCCGATCACGATCTCGAAGCCCCCGGCGGGCAAGCCCGCTTCGCGCAAGATGTTCGCCAGATGCAGCGCGGTCAAGGGCGTGGCGGGCGCGGGCTTGAGCACAATCGGGCAGCCCGCGGCAATCGCCGGGGCGACCTTGTGCGCCACCAGATTGAGCGGAAAGTTGAACGGCGTGATTGCGGCGATCACCCCGACGGGCACGCGCAGATAGTAGCCAATCTTGCCGACGCCGCCGGTCGCCGCATCCAGCGGGATGGTCTCCCCGTGCAGGCTGCGCGCCGCATCAGCCGCGAAGGTGAAGGTCTCGACACAGCGCTTGACCTCGCCGCGCGCGTATTTCAGCGGCTTACCGCTCTCTTTCGCCATCGTCCGGGCGAGATTTTCCGTCTCGTCGGCGATGATCGCGGCGGCGGTGGTGAGAATCGCCGCCCGTTGGTGCGCGGGCAGCGCCGCGAGGGTCGGTGCCGCGTTCGCCGCCCGCCCGATCGCTGCGCGCACGTCCGCCTCGCTCGACTCCGCGACGGTATCGATTACACTATTGTCGTAGGGGTTGATCACATCCATCAGGTTCTCGATCCTACTGTCTCGACTGAGACTATTGTACCGTTGATCCCGCCACCGAACAGCCCGGATTACTTCCAATTCCTGTCGCCGCCCTGAACCCTCATAGCCCTTATTGACAGCTTGAGGGCAAGGTGTTACGCTGATACCCGTACTGAATACAGGAGCGGTCAATCATGGTTGTGCAGGAAATCTCGCGTCATTTCGAATTGAGCGATCTTTCAGCGGTAATCGACATTTACCATACCATTGACGATGTACTCGGCGTCGATCGCTGGATTACTGCCGAAATGCTAGCAAATTTCCTCGAGTTGCCCACCATAAATCCGGAAGTCGATACCTGCATCGTGCAGCGCGGCGACCGTGTCGTCGCTTACGCCGACTTCGAATTTAGCGCGGTCACGGGGCGAGCGTGGATGGAGGGGGTCGTCCATCCGGATCACTGGGGTGAAGGAATCGGCAGCCAGTTACTCGCTTGGGGTGAGGCGCGGGCTTGGGCGCGCGCTGAGGCTGAACTCGCGGCTGACAAATCACTCTCACTGCGCGTGAATGCCTCGTCGCGCAACGCCGACGCTATCCACTTGTTCGAGCAGCGGGGTTTCGAGCAGATTCGCACCTTCTACCGGATGCGGATCGACTTCACTCAATTGATCGAACCGGCTCCGCTGCCCGACGGTATCGAACTTCGACCCTTTGACCGCGATCAACACGCTCACGCCGTCTACGAGGCGCACGAAGAATCGTTCTCCGATCACTGGGGCTTCGAGCGAGACAGCTTCGAGGAATGGTCCAACTACGCGCTCAATTACGCCGGTCAGGACCTCTCGATGTGGCTGGTCGCATGGGAAGGCGACGAGATCGCCGGGATCTGCATCAACCGCCCCAACGAGCAGGACCCGGCAATGGGGTGGGTCGGCTCGCTCGGCGTGCGTCGTCCGTGGCGCAAACGCGGACTAGGATTATCGCTGCTGCAGCACAGCTTCAGGCTGTTTCAGGATCATGGCTACCTGCGGGCGGGATTAGGCGTCGACGCCTCCAGCTTGACCAACGCGGTCGCGCTCTACCAGCGCGCCGGGATGCACGTCCACACCCGGTCACTGGTGTATCGCAAAATGCTGCGTGGTACCGCGCCGACGGAATGATCAGTTGCTCTAAGGGGGAAGTTCACCCGCCGAAAACGATTACACAGGAGCGCAGCGGCGGTAGAGGGACGCAGCCGATGGCTGCTCAGGCGGGGCGCGCCGGGCGCGTGCCGGAAGCGGAGTCGTCGCGGTTCTTGGCGCGATCTTCGCCTTCGCGCGCGCCTGCTGTGATTTCAGCGGTGCTGTCGGAATCGACTGCTTCCGGCTGCGCCGTCGGCTCCGGCGATTTCTTCGGCGCAAACAGAGTTAAGTCAGGCTTTGGGAAATAGCCCGACTCGGACAATGAGCGCGGAGCTTGGGTGTGCTTGGTCATGATGCTTTCCTAGATACGCCTCCCCATTTTGTAGCACAAAATAAGCAAAATGACACGTAACTTTAATGAATCCCTGAAAATTGAGCTTACTGGATAGGATTCAAGGCAAGGCTTCGGTGCTTAACAACTGCGTAACGCCGTTGCCTTCGGCTGCCCAACCGATCGCGTTACTCGCCTGCACTCGCCACCAGATCAAGCCATCAGCCCGCGTGGGACCGCCGATGATCGTCACCCAATCATAGGTATTGAGCGATCCGACCGCCGCCGCCGTCGTCGAGGGTTGAATTCGCATGACGACTCCCGCCGGCGCGTGAACCTGCACCTGCGCGCCGACGCTCAACCCGTACTGACTTTGAACAGCACCGCCTGACGGCGCGCCGATCCACTCGACCGCCAGCGCTCCGGCGACCGACGCCGTGATCTCGCGCACCGCCCCGTTGATCTCGGCGACGTAGTAGCGCAGCCCGGACGGATCGGCGACGACGACCAGCACCGCCGTTCGATCCGGACTCCACTCGACCCGCACCGGCGGCGCGTCACCAATCGGCGGCGTGAGCACCTGCCCGTCCCCGGCGTAGAGACTCTGCGGACTGTCCTTGCCGTTGGGCGACCCCAGCGCGACGATCTGCCCGTTCACGCGCTCGACGGCATTTTGCAGCCATAAGCCCCGCGCGCCGCTGTCGAAGATCAACTGCACGCTGCCGCTGAGCGGATCGATCCAGCGCAAGCCGGTACGCCCATCCTCACCCGACCCGCTGGCGAGAATCCGCGCGCCGTCCCACGACCACGACCCGTAATCGTAGCGATAAGTCGGCGTCTTGTGGGTCGGATCGCTGTCCGGTGTGACTAAAGTCAGGGCGTGACGCCCTTCGTCCGGCAGGTCGAGTTCGATCAGGATGCCCGTGCTGGTGCTGTTCCAAGCAAAGTGCAAAGTATTGTAATGCGTCGGCTCGCCTTCGCGGTCGACCGTGCAAGTTTGCTCGATTGGCGGGGGGCATTCGCGGAAAATCTGATGGCTGGCGCTGCCGTCGAACAGCCAAACGCCATCCCGATCATCATGTTCGCTATCGATCAGGAAGGCGAGCCACGCGCCATCAGGCGACCAGCCCACCTGCGTCACGCGGGTCGGGTTATCGGCGCTGGTCTGCGGTTCAGGATTGCTGAACGGGCTGGTATCGAGCCGCCGGGACTCGCCGTCGTTCAGGTAGAGCAGCCCGCGCGGATCGACGAGCGCGATCTCGTTCGGATTTGCCGGATTGCGAGCGAAGTCCGTCGCGGCAAAGGGGAGCGTGACACCATCCCCGGTGACGAAGCCCTCGGCGGTGCTCAGCGAGAAGGCGCGCGTCAGCGGATCGGCGGGCACGATCTGCGTGACCGAGACGATCGGCGGCAGCGTCGGCGACGCCAGCGCGAGCGGGGTCGCCACCAACGGCAGCGCCGTCAGGGTGACGCCTTGCGGGATGCCGGTCGGAGTCGTCTCCACCTCGAACGGCGTCACCTGCGCAGGGATCGTCCCCGGCGCGGCGGTGATCACGGTGGGCGGGGCGTGCAGGATGATCGTCGGCTCGACGCGCTCGACCGGCGTCGGCGTGCGGAAGCCGAGCGGGACCGGCGTCGGCGCAGCGGCGGAGGGCAGCGCTGTCGGGGTGCGGACGCCTAACGGCAGGAGCGGCGTCCCCGGCGGCGGCAGCAGCGAGGGCGTCGGCAGCGGCGTAAACGACGGCGGGATCGTGTGGGTCGGCGCTGGCGATGGCGTCACGCTGGCGATCAACGGCAGCGGTGACGGCAGCACCGTTTCGGTCAGTGTCGGTGTGTCGGTCGGGAGCGGCGTATTCGTTGGCGCTGGCGTAATCGTGCGCGTCCAAGTGGCGGTCGGACGCGGCGTTCCGGTGTCCGTCGGCGTTGGCGTGTCGGTCGGGAGCGGCGTATTCGTTGGCGCTGGCGTAATCGTGCGCGTCCAAGTGGCGGTCGGACGCGGCGTTCCAGTGTCCGTTGGTGATGGCGTATCGGTCGGGAGCGGCGTATTCGTTGGCACTGGCGTAATCGTGCGCGTCCAAGTGGCGGTCGGGAGCGGCGTTCCAGTGTCCGTCGGCAGCGGCGTATCAGTCGGCGACGAAGTTGCCGTGAAGACGTGAGTCGGCGTCCGCGACGGCGTGCGTGTGGGCGCGGTCGTCGAGGTTGACGGCGGCGTGGCGCTGGCGGTCAGGGTCGGGGCAACCGTCGGCGTCACTTCCGGCACGCTTAAGTTGCACGCCGCGAGTGTCGCCGCCAGCACCACAATCAGCAGCCGGACGAGCGTCAGTCTTCTCATTACGCTCATTATAAACAGGGTGAGATCGATCCGCGAGACGCTTCGACGCCGTTTCCCCTGCGCCGGTAGCGGCGCTATAATCCGTCAGCCATGTCGAGATTCAGGAGCCGCCGTTATGACCCAAGGGACCGCCCATGCGTGAGCAGCTTCAGCGGATTATCGCCACGCCGCACGAACTCCTGCACGTCCTCGCCCTGCTGCTGATCGGGCGGCGCGCCGGGCGCATGGTCGACGATCACGTCGTCATCCCCGACGACTTGAGCACGCCGCAGTTCGTCTTTGTCGCCGGGCTGCCCGCGCTGGTCGCCTTCGTCGTGCTGGTCGCCGCCGTGATCCTGCTGCTCAACACCCACACGCCCAATGAAGCCGGAGTCGCCACCGGCGTGATCATCGTCGCCGCCGCCGTCGCCGTCGGAACGCTCGGCGATCTGCAAGCGATCGTCCGTCGGCTGACGCAGCGGTGAAGCTTCGAAATTTAGGGGAAATTGTAGGGGCGGGTTTGAAACCCGCCCCTATGGATCATTATGAGGATGTTTGGGCACCCGCGCGGGGCGCGGGATAGGTTTACGCCGTCGCCCGCGTATTCAGGTTGGTGGTCGATCCGCTGTGACCGTGCATCCGGAAGGCGAGGATCACCATCATGACGCCGAAAGCGATCGCCATGATGCCGACCAGCCAAAGCAGCGTCATCACACCGGCAATCGGCGAGATCATGAGGACGACCCCAAATAGGATCGAGATAGCACCACTGAGGATCATCCACCACTCGTTGTTGATCTGCTTACGCAGTTCAATCGCGCCCAGAATCTCCAACACGCCGGTCACAATCGCCCAGAAGACGACAATGTAGAAGAAAGTCAGCACAGCGGCGCCGGGGAACAAGAACGCCGCGATCCCGGCGGCGATGCCGAGCACGCCTTCCAACGCGACCAACCACCAATGGGCATGTTCGCGCGACTTAAATGCCGCGATCAAGGCAAAGATGCCGTCGACGAACAGATAGGCGGCTAAGAAGGTGACCAACAAAACGAGCGACAGATTCGGGAACAGGATAACGACAAAACCGAATAGAATCGCGGCAATCCCGCGAATGAGCAGCGTCCACCAGTTACGTGCCATTGCCTCAAGCATCGTACCAGCCTCCTTGTAATGCTTTTTGCTATATTTCTATTCTACTCCCGAATCCCCACCAGATAACGATCTATATATCGGCATTACGTCAATATTCGATGAGAGTTAGCTTAATCGTCCCTCGCGGCGAGTCAGCGCTGCTGGAGCGTGCAGAGCGCCTGCCGGATTTCGCCGAGGTGATAGGCGCTGTGAACGATGATCGCCAGCGTGTTGCCGAAGCGATCGCCGTCGAATTGCTCGAAGCCCTCGATCAGGGCGCGCACGCGGTCGTAACTGGCGCGGAGTTCGGCTTGGCTCGCCGCCCATTCTTCCGGCGTGACCGCGCTCACCGTCCGCCAGATTTCGCCCCAATCGACTTGCTCCGGCGGCTGATCGCGCAAGTACTGTTCGAGCACGTCGATATAGAAACGGACATGCGCGACCTGTGCTGCCAGCGTCGCGCAGGTTGCCGAGACGGGGATCGACGCTTCTGCCGCGCTGATGGTAGCGAGCGTCTCGAACAGCGACGTGTTCCGGTCGAGATAAATTCCTTTCACCTGCTCGAAGGTCTCGGTGAGGAAATCGAGCAGGTCGTGACGAACAGTTTGGGCGAAGTCTGGCTGAGTCATACGTGCTCCTTATCGATTGTCGGTTGGATCTGCTGTAACCAGATGTCGGCAGCGCGCGGCGACGTGAAATGGATCACGTGCAGGTGGGCATATTCGGGCTGGCGCACCAACAGCGGATACTGCCGCCGGTAGCGTCCATAAGATTTCACCAGCCAAACGAACAACGAATCAGTGCTAGTGAACTGCTTGCGCCACGTCTCGACGTTGCCCGTCCCCCACAAATCCTCCCGCGAGCGGATGCGCTGCACCGTGCGCCGGAACAAGCGCCAAAAGACGAGCGTAAATGCGTAGTCGAGCCAGATCAGCGTATCGGCGCGGGTCCACGTCAGATCGCGGGCGCTGCTGTAGTTTCCGGCGAACACCCAGCGCTCCGCTGCAATCGCCTCGGCGACGCGGGCGCGAAAGACGGCTCGATCCGCTTGCTGCCAGTTCGCCTCCCAGAAGAGACCGTCCGGCTCGATCATGGTCAGGTCGAGCCGCTCGGCGAGCTGCTGAGCGAGCGTCGATTTGCCCGATCCACCGATGCCGACGACGACAATCCGCTGCATAAAGCCTCCTTTTGCCCCCACCTGACCCCACCTCCAGCCCCCTAACAAGGGTAGGTATTTAATTAACCTCACCCCCTGCCCCCTCTCCACGATGTGGAGAGGGGGTAAAAACAGGTTACAAAGGGTGTTTAAAGTCCCCTCTCTATGTAATGGAGAGGGGATTTAGGGGTGAGGTAAGCGTAGAGTTAAAAACCTACCCCTGTCAGACCCCCAGCCCCTCCCCGAATTCGGGGAAGGGAGCGTACATTGTCCGTTTCAGGCAGTGTTTTCACCAATGGCTGAGGTTATCGACTGCGAAAACCTCACTTCGATGGCAAAATGCCTTCATTTTGCCGTAAGCTATGCTTAACGATGTTTTTAGCTGACCGCTAAAAGCTAATCGCTGATCGCTCAATTTCCGACCATCTGTGCTAAAATAGAGCTATGAAATACGCCAATGTTGCCGTAAATCGCGGTGTCGACGCGACCTATGATTACCATATCCCGCCGGAACTGGAAGGCAAGATCGCGCCCGGTCATCTGGTGCAGGTCGAGTTCGGCACGGCGCTGGAGCACGCCATCGTGCTCTCGCTACATGACGAAGCCGAGGTCGAACGTACCAAACCGATCATCACCCGGCTCGATCCGCGCCCGGTGGTCAGCGCAGAGCAGATCGCGCTGTCGTGGTGGCTCAGCCGCGCCTACCTCGCGCCGATTGGCTTGTGCCTGTGGATTTGGCTGCCCCCCGGCTTGACCGGACACCGCGACGTGATCGTCCGCCTGCGTGAAAATTATCCACCTGAATTGGTGGTCGATCAGCTTGAGGAAGCGGTCGTCGCCCTGCTCAAGCGACGCGGCGCGCTGCGCGGGCATCAACTGAACCTTGCGCTGCCGGGTAAGGAGTGGCGCGGCGTGGTCGAAGTGCTGGAGCATTACGACGTGGTCGAGACCGAGTCGACCCTCGCGCCGCCGCGCGTCCGTCCGCGCATCGTCCAGACCGCCGCGCTGGCCATCCATCCCGACGACATCCCCGAAGCGGTGCTGACGCTCGAACGCACCTCGCTGGCGGCTGACCTGTTAGAGGTAGTCGCCACCGTGCCCGACGTCGAGACGGCGACCGCGCTTAAGGCGACGCGGGCGAATAAGTCACACCTGCAAAAGCTGATCGAAGCGGGCTGGGTTGCGGAAGCAGGCGATCAGCTCCGGCTGACGCTCGACCGCGACGCCGTGACGCCGACGCTCAACGAACTACGCAAGCTCGACAAGCCGCTGCGGATTCTGCGCATCCTCGCCCGCGAAGGCGATCCGGTCGACGTGAGTTGGATTTACGCCCAAGCCGACGCCACCCTCGCCGACCTGAAGAAGCTGGAAGAAGCCGATCTCGTGCTGCTGGGCGAGCAGCAGCGCTGGCGCGACTCGCTGGCGCAGAAGGAGTTCATCCCGGTCTCGCCGCCATCGCTGACTCCGGCGCAGTCGGCGGCGTGGGGGGAACTGCAACAGAGCGATTCTGGAAGCGAACGCGACATTGACCCCACCCCCGACCCCTCCCCGACTTCAGGGAGGGGAGAGGACTGGGTATGTAGGTGAGGAGAAGCCTCGACAGAGTGACATATCCAATCCAACGGCATCCTTGCCTCGATTTCAGGGAGGGGCGAGTACAAAAAACGCAGGTGAGGAAAAGTCCCGACAATGGGCTGTGCCCAAAGAAATTTACGAGGCGATGAAGCAGCTTGCCCGCCAGCAGCGGGTCGAGCCGACCCCTGCCGAGGATACCTTGTGGCAATGGCTGCGTGGCAAGCAGCTCGAGAATTTCAAGTTCCGCCGCCAACAGCCGATCGAGCGCTTCATTGTCGATTTCTACTCCAGTGAGCTTCGCCTCGTAATCGAAGTGGATGGTGAAATCCATCAGTACACCCAAGCTGAGGATGCGCTCCGCCAAGCCTACCTTGAGAGCATCGGCTTGCGCGTCATTCGTTTCACCAACGACGAAGTTCTGCACGACGTTAAGAGCGTCCTAAGCCGGATTGCTGCTACAGCGCAAGAGCAATCACAATCTCGATCCGAGCACTCTCCCCTCCCTGAAATCGGGGAGGGGTCGGGGGTGGGGTCACCTTTGGCGAACCTTCCCCTTTCCGATTCACAGTCGGGGGTGGGGTCAGCCCCGCTTCCCCTCACACCTTCCTCCTGCACGGCGTGACCGGCAGCGGCAAAACCGAACTCTACCTGCGCGCCATCGAGCTGACCCTCGCGCTCGGTCGCTCGGCGATCTTCCTCGTGCCGGAGATCGCGCTGACGCCGCAGACCGTCCGCCGCGTCGCCGCGCGCTTTCCCGGTCGGACGGCGGTCGTCCACAGCGCGCTCGGCGAAGGCGAGCGCTACGACACGTGGCGACGCGCCCGCGAGGGTTTGGTGCAGGTCGTCGTTGGGGCGCGCTCGGCGCTGTTCACGCCGCTGCCCGACGTCGGGCTGATCGTCTTGGACGAGGAGCACGACGCCAGCTACAAGCAGTCGCCGCCGGTGCTGCCGCCCTACTACCACGCCCGCGAACTCGCCGAGGAGATGATGCGCCGCAATCACGGCGTCGTGATCGTCGGCAGCGCCACGCCCGACGTCGAGACCGTCTACCGCAGCGAGCGCGGCGAGATCGCCAAGCTGGAACTGCCGCAGCGGATCATGGGGCATCGCGTGCGCATCAACGAGCAGGCGGAGCGCACCGGCGTCCTGCCGCGTTATCACAGCGATAAATCCGACCTATCCGCCGACGGAGCAGCCTCCGATGCGGTGATGATCGATCTGCCGCCGGTGCAGGTGATCGACATGCGCGACGAACTCAAGCAGGGCAACACCAGCATCTTCAGCCAAGTCGCTTCAGCAGGCGATCACCACCGTGCTCGACCGGCGCGAGCAGGCGATCCTGTTCCTCAACCGGCGCGGGCAATCGACTTACGTCTTCTGCCGTGACTGCGGCTACGTCGTCACCTGTCCGCGCTGCGATACGCCGCTGACCTATCACCGGCAGGGATCGGCGCTGCGCTGCCATCGCTGCGGCTTTCAGCAGCCCGAACCGCAAATCTGCCCGGAGTGCGGCTCCAAGCGGATCAAGTATTTCGGCGCCGGGACGCAGCAGGTCGAGCAAGCGCTGGTCGAGCAGTTCCCGCGCGCCCGCGTCGTCCGCTGGGACAGCGACACCGCCTCGAACGCCGAAGCGCACGAGGCGATCTTGCAGCGCTTCATCGAGCGCCGCGCCGACATCATGGTCGGCACGCAGATGGTCGCCAAGGGGCTGGATCTGCCGCTGGTGACGCTGGTCGGCGTGGTCAGCGCCGACATCGGCTTGGCAATGCCCGATTTCCGCGCCGGGGAGCGAACCTTTCAACTGCTGACGCAGGTCGCCGGACGGGCGGGGCGCGGCTTGCTCGGCGGACGGGTGATCTTGCAGACCTACCAGCCGGATCACTACGCGATTCAGGCGGCATCGAAGCACGATTACGCGGCATTCTACCGGCACGAGATCGCCTACCGCCGCGATCTGGGCTATCCGCCGTTCCGCCGCTTCGTGCGGATTCTGTTCCGCTATCCCAACGAGACCAAAGCGCAGCACGAAGCCGAGCGCGCCGCCGCGCTGCTCAAGCAGCGTTTGGAGGCGCTCGACATGACCGGCACCGAGATCATCGGTCCCGCGCCCTGCTTCTTCACCCGCGAGAACACGATCTATCGCTGGCAGCTGCTCCTGCGCGGACCCGATCCGACGCCCGCGCTTGACGGCTTAGCGATCCCGCAGGGCTGGTACGTCGACGTCGATCCGGCGGAAGTGCTGTAAAGCGAACCGGCGTAACTCGCAGTGAGATTGGAGGCGTGATCATGACCAGTTGGCAAGAATTTGCGCAGCAGGCTCCCGAACTGGCGGCTTTCGGCAAAGCCCGCTTCGGCAGCGAAGTCGCCTACCTCGGCACGATCCGCGCTGACGGCAGCCCGCGCGTGCATCCGGTGACGCCGATCATCGGCGATCAGCTGTTCCTGTTCATGGAGCCGACCTCGCCCAAAGGCAAGGATTTGCAGCGCGACCCGCGCTATGCGCTCCACTGCTCGGTTGAAAATTCGGGCGGCGGGGGTGGCGAGTTCTACGTCAACGGGCGAGCTACCCTGACGGACGATCCGCAGGTGCGGGAACGAGCGATCAAGGCAGCACCCTACGAGCCAGCGGATCGCTACGTCCTGTTCGTGCTCAGCGTCGATTTCGCCTTCATGAATACCTACGACGGCGGCACGTCCGTCCCGCGCCGCTGGCGCGCGGCGGACGGCGGCTGATGATCTGCTTTCAGGTATAATAGGAACAGGACGGCATAGGAGACGGGCGATGGTAACCATCACCTTGAACATTCCGGAAGCGACGGTGCGGCAGGCGGAGGTGATCGCGGCGACAACGCAGCGCCGCGTCGAGGACGTACTGGCGGATTGGCTCGACCGCGCCGCGAACGAAATCCCGGTCGATCAACTGCCGGATGCTGAGGTGCGTCAACTGGCGGCAATGCAGCTTTCCGCCGCACAACAGGACGAATTGAGCGATCTACTCGACCGTCAGCGCGAAAACACCCTCGATGACGCGCAGCGCGCGCGGCTAGACGCGCTGATGCAAATTTACCGGCGCGGACTGGTTCGCAAAGCTGAAGCGGTGAAGGTCGCCGTCGAGCGCGGACTGATGCAGTCGCTCGGTTGATGCTGCGTGCCGCGTACCCGTATTTCCGCTGAACTCGACCGCCGTATCCGCGAAGCTGCGGGAAATCGCTGTGGCTACTGCCTCAGCCCGCAGCATCTCGTCATGGCGCGGTTGGAAATTGAACATATCATCCCCATCGCGCAAGGCGGCACGAATGACGAAACTAATCTCTGGTTAGCCTGCCCACTCTGCAACAGCCACAAGAGTGATAAAATAAGCGCCGTTGATCCCGAAACCAGCGAAATGTATCCTCTGTTCAATCCGCGAACGCAGCGTTGGCAGGATCATTTTCGTTGGAGCGACGACGGGATTCGCATCATCGGATTAACACCCGTCGGCAGGGCAACCACCGCAGCGCTGCATTTCAACGATGATGCCGACGCGCTGATTGTGCGGAGTTATTGGGTGATAGCGGGTTGGCATCCGCCGCAGTTCGAACGCTAGCGGGATAATCGTCTCAAGGGGGACATGATGGAAACCGTCGGCAAGATTTTGGTGGCGCTGGTCGCGCTGGAGCACGTCTACATCCTCGTGCTGGAGATGTTCCTCTGGACGACGCCGCGCACCATGCGCACGTTCAGCACTTCGCCTGATTTCGCCCAAGCCTCGAAAACGCTCGCCGCCAATCAAGGACTCTACAACGGCTTTCTGGCGGCGGGCTTGTTCTGGAGCCTGTCTACCCTGATCCGGCGGTCGGTCACAATCTCGCGCTGTTCTTCCTCGCCTGCGTGATCGTCGCGGCGGTCTACGGCGGGCTGACGGTCAAGCGCTCGATCCTGCTGATTCAAGGGCTGCCCGCTGTGCTCGCCATCATCTCGATCTTGATCGCGATCTAACGCTGTTTGACGACTTGCCGAGCGCTCATCGAGTTCTCACCAAGTGGCATCAGATCGACGTGATCTGCCGTTTTTATCGGTATAATTAGGAATAAGCAGGCATAGGAGACCGGTCAATGGTGACCATCACCTTGAACATCCCTGAGGACACGATGCGGCAGGCAGAAGTCGTTGCCGAGATTACTCAGCGCCGCCTTGAGGACGTCCTCACCGAATGGCTTGACCGCGCCGCCAACGAAATCCCCGTCGACCAACTGCCCGATGCGGAGGTGCGCCAACTGGTGGAACTACAGTTGCCGGAGAGTCAGCGGCAGGAACTCAGCGATCTACTGACCGACCAGCGTGAGAATCAGCTTACGGAGGCGGGTCGAGTTCGCCTGAATACCTTGATGCAGACTTACCAGCAGGATATGGTGCGGAAATCGGAAGCGCTGCGGGTTGCCGTGCAGCGTGGATTAATGCCGCCCCTCGGGTAAGGTCATGTCACGTGCGAGTATTCCGGCTGCTCTCGATCGCCGCATCCGTCACGCAGCCGGGCATCGCTGTGGCTACTGCCTCAGTCCCCAACATCTGGTCATGGCACCTCTCGAAATTGAACATATCATCCCTTTAGCGCAGGGCGGCACCAACGTTGAGACCAATCTCTGGCTCGCCTGCCCGTTGTGCAACAGCTACAAGAGCGACAAAACAACTGGTATCGATCCCGCAACCGGGCAGACGCAGCCACTTTTTAATCCACGCACCCAACGATGGAGTGAACATTTCCGCTGGAGTGAAGACGGCATCCGCATTATCGGCTTGACTCCGACCGGGCGCGCGACAGTCACAGTTCTACAGTTCAATGACAACCCTTACGCCTTAGCCGTTCGTGCCAATTGGGTACTGGCAGGTTGGCATCCGCCGGAGTCCTAAGCACGCTGCCATTGCTCATCGAGTTCTCAGCAAGTGGCACCAAATCCCCGTGCCATGTTTTTGACCCGCGCGCTCCGATTGCGGTAAACTAATTCATATTTCACGCAACAAACTAAAGGCTGAGAGAGTCACCTCAGCATAGAGAGGAGTGGTCATGGCGACCAACACCGTTTCGCTTGAAAAGGAAAAGCTGCTCGACTGGTATCACCAGATCGTGCTGATCCGCAAATTCGAGACGAAAAGCGACGAACTCTACAAAGAAAAGGTGATCACGGGCGTCTACTTACACCTCTACAACGGGGTTGAAGCGACCGGCGTCGGCGCCATTGCCGCGCTCACCGAAGACGACCACGTGATTACCGCCTACCGCGATCACGGCATCGCCATCGCGCGCGGAGTCGATCCCAAGCTGGTGATGGCGGAGATGATGGGCAAGCGTACCGGTACCAGCGGTGGCAAGGGCGGGTCGATGCACATCGCCTCGCGCGAGCACAACTACTGGGGTGGTTACGCCATCGTCGCCGGACACCTGCCGCTGGCAGCCGGGATCGCGCTCAAGGAGCAGTACACCGGCACCGATAACGTCGTCCTCTGCTTCACCGGCGACGGCTCGACCAACAACGGCTACTTCCACGAAGCGCTCAACCTGAGCGGCGTCTGGGATCTGCCGGTCGTCTGGCTGATCGAGAACAACGGCATCGGCATGGGCACGCGCACCAAGGATGCTTCCGGGCAGCCCGACCTGCTCAAGCGAGCGATCGCCTACGGCATGAAGGAAGGTCCGAGCGTCGATGGGCAAAACGTCGTCGAAGTCTACGAAGGCGTCAGCGAGGCGGTCGAGTACGCCCGCGAGCACGGACCGATTTTGATGGAAGCCCGCACCTATCGCTATTTGGGGCACGGCGTCTCCGACAAGTGGTTCAACACCCGCGAAGACCTCAAGACCGAGCTGGACGAGTGGCACGAGAAAGACCCGATCACGATTCTGCGCCGGATCCTGCTCGCTCAAGACCCGGACATTCGCCCGGAACTGGAACGAATCGAAGCCGAAGCCGACCAAATCGTCGCCGAAGCGGTCGAGTTCGGGGAAAACAGCCCCGCGCCGACTTACGAAGACTTGATCAGCAATATCTACGTTTAAGCCTGTCAGCTATCAGCCTTCAGCTATCAGCTAAAGATTTAGTGCTGAAAGCTGACTGCTGACCGCTGAAAGCTGAAAAGCTAAGGAGCAATAATGGCAGAGAGAAATGTCCCGATGCGCGAGGCGCTGCGGGCGGCGCTGCTGGAAGAAATGCGGCGCGACGAAGCAGTCTTCGTGATGGGCGAAGAAGTCGGCAAGTGGCAGGGCACGCACCGCGTCACGCGCGGCTTTCTGGAGGAATTCGGACCCAAGCGCGTGCGCGATACCCCGATCAGCGAGATGGTGATCGCCGGTGCAGCGACCGGCGCGGCGATGGCTGGTCTCCGACCAGTTGCCGAGATCATGACGATCAACTTCGCCTTCATCGCCTTCGACGCGATCATCAACCACGCGGCGAAAATCCATTACATGTTCAACGGGCAGTTCAAAGTGCCGCTGGTCATCCGCGCGGCGAGCGGCTGGGGCAATCAAGCGACTGCCACCCACTCGCACACGCCGGAGCCGATTTTCGCCCACTTCCCCGGCTTATACGTCGGCTGCCCCTCGAACGCCTACGACGCCAAGGGGATGCTCAAAGCGGCAATCCGCGACGACAACCCGGTGCTGTTCACCGAGTCGATCGCGCTCTACCCCAAGCCATCGCCGATCCCGGACGAGGAATACCTGATCCCGATCGGCAAGAGCGACGTCAAGCGCGTCGGCAAGGACGTGACGCTGGTCGCTTACGCGCGCGGCGTCGAGTGGGCGCTCGAAGCGGCGGACTTGCTGGCGAAAGAGGGCATCGAAGCCGAAGTCGTTGACCTGCGCTGGCTGCGCCCGCTCGATATGGAGCCGGTGTTCGAGAGTTTCAAGAAGACCAACCGCTGTGTCGTCGTTGAAGAGTCGCTGCCGCACTTCAGCTTCGGCAGCGAGATCGCGGCTCAGCTTCAGGAAGCGGCGTTCGATTACATGGACGCGCCGATCAAACGCGTCGCCGCCATGGACGTGCCGCTGCCCTATGCTCATGACATAGAATTGATGGCGCTGCCGAACGCTCAGAAGGTCGTCGACGCCGTGAAAGAGGTGGTGTACTAATGGCGCAAGAAATCAAGATGCCCGATCTCGGTTCCGACATTGAGGAAGGCGTCCTGCTCAACTGGATCAAGAACGTGGGCGAAACGATCAACGAAGGTGACGTGCTCGCCGAAATCGAGACCGACAAGGCGACGGTTGAAGTCCCCGCCCCGGTCTCCGGCACGATCATCGAGCTGATCGGCGCACCGGGCGATACGCTCAAGGTTGGCGCGGTGATCGGTCACGTCGGCGCTGCCGGCGAAGCTGCCCCCGCCAATGGCGGATCGGCTCCCGCGCCCGCACCGCAGACCCCGCCCCCGGCGGCTCCGGCTCCCGCTGCTGAGGCTGCCCCCGCAGCGCCAGCGGCTCCAGCCGCAGCCGATGCGCCGCGCCATGCCGATTTCACCGGCATCAAGGCGTCGCCGGTCGCCCGCAAGATTGCCACCGACAAGGGCATCGACCTGCGTAACGTCACCGGGACGGGTCCCGGTGGACGGATCACCAAGTCGGACGTCGAGAACTACACGCCCGCCGCTGCCGCGCCGACCATCTCGGCTGCCGGAGCGCCGCTTTCGCTGCCGAGCTTACGGCAAGCTGCCCAGCGGTCCCGACGTCGAGATCATCGACGTGGCGAAGATGCGCTCGCGCATCGCCACCCGCATGATCGAGGCGAAGCAGCAGGTGCCGCACTTCTACGTCACCACCGAGATCGACGTCGACGCGCTGCTGACGCTGCGCAAGCAGTTGAACGCCGACTTGGACGACGAGCACAAGATCACCGTCAACGACCTGATCGTCAAGGCGGCGGCGCTGACCCTGCGCGACTTCCCCAACCTGAATTCGCACTTCTACGGCGACAAGATCGCCCGCTACAAGCGGATCAACATCGGCATCGCGGTGGCGCTGCCCAACGGCGGCTTGATCAACGTGGTCGCCAAAGACGCGGACAAGACCTCGCTGGGCACGATTGCCATCCAGAACAAAGAGATGATCGCCCGCGCCCGTGACGGCAAGCTCAAACCCGACGATATGTCGGGCAGCACCTTCACCGTCAGCAACTTGGGCGCGTATGGCGTCGAGCACTTCCTCGCCATCATCAACCCGCCCGAAGCGGGCATTCTGGCGGTCGCCTCGGCGACGAAAGTGCCGGTCGTCAAAGCCGACGGCAGCGTGGGCGTCGGCAGCCGCATGAAGGTGACCATCAGCGTCGATCACCGCGTCAGCGACGGCGCGGAAGGCGCGCAGTACATGCAGCGCTTCAAGCAGTTGATCGAAGCGCCGATGCAGTTGCTGCTCTAGCGGCGGCTAAATTCAAGCCTTGTAGGGGCGTACGGCTGTGCGCCCCTTTTTAATTCCCCGTCCAGCGTCAACAAAACATTCACACCATGGCTGGAAATACGCATTCAGTCATGATAAAATAGAACAAATTTTCTATCATTAAGCACTCAATGGAAGGTACTTTTGATGATCGTTTTCGATGGGCACAACGACACCCTGACCCGCCCCGACATGGATGTGCGCGCCTTTCTCGAAGGTCGTGAAGGGGGACACCTCGACCTGCCACGCGCCCAACGCGGCGGACTCGGCGGCGGGCTGTTCGCCATCTTCACGCCCGCGCCGCCTGACTCGCCGGAGCGCGACAACATGTACGGCGTCACCTTCACCGAGCAGGGCTACGACGTCAGCGAGCGCAGCGCCATCGATCCAGCCTACGCCGCCGCCTACAGCGACCAGATCATCGACTTCGCTATCAGCTTGCCGCGCAGTCGGACGGTCGAGTCAAAGTCGCCACCAGCGTCGCCGAAATCGAGGCGGGTTTCGCCGACGAGGTGTTGGCGCTGGTGCTGGCGCTCGAAGGCGCGGAAGCCATCCAGCCCGATTTGAGCAATCTAGAGGACTACTATCGCAAGGGGATCCGGTCGCTCGGACTGGTTTGGAGCCGTCCAAACAAGTTTGGATCCGGCGTGCCCTTTCGCTTCCCGCACTCGCCGGACACCGGCGCGGGCTTGACCGACGCCGGAAGGGCGCTGGTCAAAGCCTGCAATGAACTGGGCATCGTGGTCGATCTGGCGCATCTGAACGAGCGCGGCTTCTTCGACGTCGCGGCGATCTCGTCCGCGCCGCTGGTCGTCACCCACGCCGACGTCTACGCGATCTGCCCCTCGACCCGCAACCTGACCGACGCCCAGATCGACGCGGTGGCAGCGTCCGGCGGCGTGATCGGCATCAACTTCGAGATGATCAACACTCACCCGCAAGCGCGGCTCGATCCCGACGCACCGCTGGCGCAGATCGCGGCGCACGTCGACTACATCGCCAACCGCGTCGGCATCGATCACGTTGCCTTCGGTTCGGATTTCGACGGCGCGGACATGACCCACGCGCTCCATGATGCGGGTGATTTCCCGGCGCTGATCGAGGAGCTGCGGCGTCAGGGTTACGATCAGCGCGCGCTGGAAAAGATGGCTTACCAGAACTGGCTGCGGATCTTCAAGGCGACGTGGCGCTGAACCCCCCGGCTCGGTAGCGCTCACGCGCTGGCGATATCGGGTTCCGGCGGCTCGGTGTGGATGGTCACGCGCTCGATGTCGGGGAATACCGTCCGCACCTGTAATTCGGCATCTTCGGCGATCTGGTGGGCGTGTTCGAGCGTCATGTCGGCGGGCATGGTGACGTGCATTGTCAGCGCGTAGCCGCCGTTGGAACTCAGCGCCTTGACGTGGTGCCAGCCCATCGACGGAAAGCGACGGTGCAGGAGTTCCAGCGTATCCCGCTCGATGATCGGCAGCGCGCGATTGGGCGCACCGTCCGCCGCGTTCAACGCCGGTTCGATGTGCGTGACCACGTCGGCGACGTCCGGTAAATTCTCGCGGATCTGCTGTTCAAGCTGGCTGACCTGCTGATGTGCCATCGCGAGGGTCTGTCCCGGCGGCACTTCGACGTGCATTTCGAGGATTTTGCCTTCCGGCGCATCGGCGACCCGCACTTCGTGCGTCGCCAAACCGAGCATATCGGCTTCGGCGCGCGCCCGCAGCGCGTAATCCGGCGCGGCGCGCGGCGCGGGCGCGGTATAGACTTCGACTTCGACCACGCCTTCCAGCGCGGATTGCAGCTTGGCGCGAATGGCGTCGCTGATCGCGGCAGCGTGATCGGTGGTCGTCTCCGGCGCGACTTCGACTTCGAGGTCGATCTGTACCGCATCGGCAGGACCCCGGCTGCGAGCGCGAATCACGCGCAGCACCGACGGCACCGACTCCGCCAGCGCGATCAGGTGGTCAGCGGGAATCGGCGCAGTATCGACCAGCACGCCGCCGGTCGAGCGCATGATCTGCCACGCCGCCCGCGCGATCAAGCCGACGATCAGCAGCGCCGCCAGCGGATCCGCCCACGTTAGCCCCAGCGAAACCAAGACCATGCTGACCAGCACCGCGATCGTCACGAAGACGTCGGTCCCGGTGTTCTGCGCGTCCGCGATCAGCAGTTCCGACTTCAACCGCTGACCTTCGCGCCGTTGATAGCGGCTGACGAAGACGTTGACCACCAAGGTAGCGATGAGTACAGCAAAAACCACCGGCGAAATTTCCAGCCTCGCGCCGCTGGTCAGCCGCTCAATGGCACTGGTGATGATCTCTCCCGCCGTAATTAAGAGTAGAATACCTATAGCCAACGCCGCAATCGTCTCAAAGCGTCGATGTCCATAAGGGTGATCTTCGTCCGGCGGTTTCCCGGCGATGCGGTTGGCGACCAGCCCGATGACGTTCGAAGTGCCATCCATCAGCGAGTGGAATCCATCCGCCGTGATCGAGATCGCGCCGGTCGCCAAGCCGACGACGATTTTGCCGATGGCAACAGCGAAGTTGAGTATCAACGTCACGACGAGCACGTGGCGCACGCGCTGCCGTACATCTACGGGTGTTTGCATCGATTCATATTCCTGCTGGCTCGTCCGTCCCCGCAGCCACTGGGGACGTAAATCGAGACCAATTGCCCATATACTTGCATTTCGCCTTATCATAGGGGGGAGCAGTCGGTTTTGACAATCTTGTTTGCGAAAATTCGGCTCGACCGTGCTGATTTTTAGCGGAGCAAAAGATTCATGACGCAGCCACCGCCCAAGCGTACGCCGATGGAACGCGCTGAAGCCATCATCCAAGCGGCGCACCTCAGCGATCTCTACATCCTCGAACCGGTGCCGCATCAACAGCGCGCCAACGGACGCGCCGGTCGAGCGAACGAGGTCTGGTTCTATGGACCCTACGTGCTGCGCGTCCACCCCGAAGGCAGCACGCTGGCGCGCATGGCGACGCTGCAGCGCTATCTGCCGCGCGGCATCCCCCACGCCGCGGTGATCGCCTCTGGCGACGACTGGATCGTCGAGCAGCGGGTTGAAGGCGACCTGCTCAGCGAGGTCTGGGACACGCTGAGCGAGGCGAAGCAGCGCGCGGCGGCGCAGCAGTTGGCAGCCATCTTGATCAACCTGCACCAGACGCGCGTCAGTGGGATGCCCTCACTCTCGCCGGGCTGGTTTACCTCGATCTTACCGGCGGACATCCTCGTGCTGGCGGCGCGGCTGCACGATCAGCCGGGGATCGACTACGCGTCGATCAAGGCTGCCGCCGACTTCACGCGCCGGATGATCGCGGACATCACGCCGCCGCTGCGCTGGGGCTTTATCCACCGCGACCTCACCTTCAACCACGTGCTCTGGCACGAGGACCGGATCACTGCGCTGCTCGACTTCGAGAACGCCGTCTACGCGCCGCGCGAACTCGAACTCGAAGCCTTGCTGCGCTGTCCGGTGCCGGCGCTGCGCGGCTGGCTGCAAGAGGATTATCCGCTCCTGTTCAGCGAGGCGGGACTCGACCGGCGGCTGAAGCTCTACAGCATCGAGCGCGATCTGCGCGCCCTCAACGCCAATCCGGGAGCCGCTAAAGTTTTCGACCACCTGCGGGCGACCATCGCCGAGTAAGACCCGGCTAAAGCGCGTATTTGAATGTCCCGCGATTCTCGCGTAGGGGCGAGGCATGCCTCGCCCCTACAACGACGCTAGCACGAGCGCGCGGGCGATTTTTCGACATTGCGAAGCTGGTTTTATACGCGCTGCACGAACAAAATCGGATCTTCAGACGCCGCCTACCATCACCCTACGCCGACCGGGCGAGCCTTATCCCCGCCCTGAATCTGCGGTATACTGCCCTCGATGTCGTGACTGAGGAATTGATGGACTCACTCCAATTTGTCCCGATCATGGTGGTCGGTTTTGCGACTGCGCTGGGCATGACCCCGCTCTCGCGGGCGATCGCGCTGCGTTTAGGCGTGGTCGATAAGCCGAGCCAGCGTAAATTGCACCTCGACAATAAGCCGATGATGGGCGGCTTGGCGATCTACGTCGGCTTCGCGCTGACGCTGCTCCTGTTCAGCCCGCCGCAGTACCTCGTCGAGTTGGGGGCGCTGCTCTCCGGCGCTGCCTTCCTCTCGGTGATCGGCTTGCTCGACGACCGCTACATGTTGAGCGCGCAGATTCGGCTGGTGGCGCAGGCATTGGCGGCGGTCGTGTTGATCGCTGCCGGAATCCACATCCAACTCTTTCACCAACCCGTGTTGGACTACGCGCTGACGGTGCTGTGGGTCGTCACACTGGTCAACGCGACCAATTATCTGGATAACATGGACGGTCTCTGCGCCGGATACAGCGCAATTGCCGCCGGATTCTTCACCCTGATCGCCTTCAGTCAAGGTTTGACGCTGGTCAGCGCTTTAGCTGCCGCCCTGATGGGCAGCGCGGTCGGCTTTCTGGTCTACAACTTCAACCCGGCGAGCAGCTTCATGGGCGACATGGGTTCGACCCTGCTCGGCTTCATCCTCGCCACCTTGGGCATCAAACTCGAATTCGGGACGCAGCCGTTAAGCGTGACGTGGATGGTGCCGCTGCTGGTGCTGGCGCTGCCGCTGATCGACTTCCCGCTGGTCACGATCACCCGCATCCTCGAAGGACGCTCGCCGCTGGATGGCGGCAAGGATCACACCTCCCACCGGCTGATGAGCCTCGGCTTGAGCGCGCGCTGGACGCTGTTGGTGATCTATGCCGGCTGCGTGTTCTTCGGCACGCTCGGCTTTCTGGTCAGCATCGAGCCGCCCGACCGTGCCCTGCTGATCGGCTTGGGCGGTTTGGGCTTGATGGGCAGTTTGTTTGTGCTGATGATGTGGGTACGGCGAAAATACCAGTTAGCGCGTAATCGTTAGTTGAGAGCAATCAAGGGGGCAGCATAGTGACGACAATGGAGCGCTACTTCTCAATCGAGGAACTCGACGCCGGGTTAGCCGCCTTGGGTGCGTCGCCGCAGCAGCAAGGCACCGTCGAATTGATCGCCTGCCGCCCGCAGACCGGCGCACGCCAAGTTGTCGAGCAAGCGGAATTCAGCGCTGAAGCCGGTTTGATCGGCGACAACTGGCGGCAGCGCTTCGACCAAGCAGCGGCGGGCGAGATCGACCCGGAGACTCAAGTCACGCTGATGAACAGCCGCGTGATTCAGGCGATCACACAGGATCGGGCGTTGTGGGCGCAGGCAGGCGATCAGCTGTACGTCGATTTCGACCTGAGCGCCGCCAACCTGCCGCCGGGACAGCGCCTCGCCGTCGGGTCGGTCGTGCTGGAAGTCAGCGCGATCCCGCACACCGGCTGCTCGCAGTTTCGCGGCTGGTTCGGGCACGCCGCGCTGCGTTTCGTCAACGACAACGAGGTCAAACACCTGAACCGGCGCGGGATTAACGCGCGCGTCGTCCAAGCCGGGACGATCCGCACCGGCGACGCGATCACAAAACTGTAACCGTCCGTCCGATCCGCTAGTGGAGAGGCGAATAATGCTTAGAAAACTACTTTTCGGCGTCATTTGGGCAGCGCTTGCGCTCGCTGTCGCGCCGGTTGCCGCGCAGGACAGCGCGACCGCGTCACTGCGCCTGCTCAATCTGGATACCAGCAGCACCGTCGTCTCGGCGCGGCTGGAAGATGGGCGCGGGATCGCCACCAATCTCGCCGCCGGTTCCGCCAGCGATTACGTCCCGCTGACGGCGAACCAATCGACCTTCGTCACGCTGACCTTCGCGCCGCGCGGCGGCAACAGCTTCAACCGGGAATGGGCGGTGCCGCTGCTCGCGCCCGGTCACTACACGGCGGCGGTGGTTGGTCGAAGCACCGACATCACGCTCCAGTTGATTTTCATCAGCGAGGATGCCCTCTGCGCCGACAAGCTGGCGGCAGGCGCCTGCATCGTCCTGATCAACAACGTCGCCGGGATGCCGCCGGTCACGCTCTCGGCGGGCAGCACCCGCATGATCGAGGGCGCCGCCTATCGCCACGCCGTCGTCAACGGCGTCCCCGCCCGCAGCTATCTGGGGATCAGCGCCGTCAACGCGGACAATCCCAACCAGACGTTGTTTCAGCTTCAGCGCGGCTTCTTTGCGCCCAACGTGATCACGTTCTACACGCTCAACGGCACCTATTCCGCCGGGACGCTCTCGAACTTCGGCGTCGGGACGCTTCAGCGGGTGCCGGTCGATACCATGACCTTCTTGCGCAGCCTGACCGCCGACCTGAACTTGACCGGCGGCAGCACGCTGATCGCGGCGGAGAACATCGTCGCCGTGTTGGAGTTGGTCGGCTTCGACCAACTGCTGGCAAATCCGCAGCTTCCGCTGACGGTCTTCGCGCCCACCGACGAAGCGGTCGTCGCCGCCGCCGATCTCTACCAATGCGCGTTGGCGAATCCGGCAGCGCTGCGGACGCTGGTGCTCAGCCACATCGTCGCCGGATCGTACACGCCGTCGCAGTTGATCAATGCCGGTCAGCTTCCGGCGATGTCCGGCACAACCCATACCTTCCGGGCTGCCAGCGGCGGCTTCCTGCTCGACAATACCTTTGTTTCCAGTTCGTTGGGCTACCCGACGACTAACGGCAACGTCTATCTGATCGATAAGGTGCTGGTGCCGCCCGGCTTTGTCGATCAGTACTGTTCGTCAGGTTAAGGCGAAAAGATCGTAGGGGCACAGCGCGCTGTGCCCCTACAAGTACCATCGGACGTAGTGGTAGGGGCGCACAGCCGTGCGCCCTTACCGACACTCACCTACTAACTGGCTGAGATCGGGATTTTACCGGCTCATCGCTAAAGGCTAATGGCTGTCTATGACTGAAACATACGTTATCACTGGAGGCGCAGGCTTCATTGGTTCGCACCTCGCCGAGCACCTGCTCAAACTGGGACATCGCGTTCGGATCGTCGATAACTTCTCGACCGGCAAGCGCGCCAACGTCGCCCTGCTCAACGGTGACCTCGAAGTCCACGAGGTTAGCATCACCGACCGCGCCGTACTTGATCCGATCTTCAAGGGTGCGGATTACGTCTTTCACGAGGCAGCGCTGGCTTCGGTGCCGCGCAGCGTCGCCGACCCGCTCTCGACGCACGAAGCCAATGCCACCGGGACGCTGAACGTCCTGCTCGCCGCGCGCGATGCCGGGGTCAAGCGGGTGGTCTACGCCGCGTCCTCGTCGGCTTACGGCGACGTCGTCGAGGAGAAGCAGGTCGAGACCATGCCCCCGCATCCGCTTTCGCCTTACGGCGTCTCTAAGCTGGCAGGGGAACATTACTGCCAAGCCTTCACCAAGGTCTACGGGCTAGAGACGGTCGCGCTGCGCTATTTCAACGTCTTCGGTCCGCGTCAGGACGAGACCTCGCAGTACGCCGCCGTGATCCCCAAGTTCATCAGCGCGCTGATCGCCGGTCAAGCGCCGACGATCTACGGCGACGGCGAGCAGTCGCGCGATTTCACCTACGTCGATAACGTGGTGCACGGTAATCTGCTGGCGCTCAAAGCGCCGGACGTCGCGGGCGAGGTCATGAATCTGGCGATTGGCGGCAGCGTCTCGCTGCTGAGCCTCGTCGACAAGCTCAACCGCATCTTGGGCACCGACATCCAGCCGATTCACGCCGATCCGCGCGCGGGCGACATCAAGCACTCGCGCGCCGACGTGACCAAAGCGACCGAACTGCTCGACTTTGCGCCGGTCGTCACCTTCGACGAGGGTCTCGCCCGCACCGTCGAGTGGTTCCAGCAGCGGGGGCAAAGTTGAGTCACCGCTCACCCCGCTTGACGCTCAAAGCGTCAAGCTACCCAACCAAGCCCGCTCAAGCGGGCTGCGGTATAGCCACCTTCAGGTGGCTTGAACGACTAGCCGGATGGTTCGAGCATCCGGCGGTGCTTGGCGCTGACCGGGTATCCATAGGGGCAGGTGCTGCCCAGAACTCGCTACTCATTAAGCTGCTTGTGAAAAGCAGTCTTTTACTCAGCACTCAGTACTCGGTACTCGGTACTTTTCAATGAAAGTCACTCACGTCATCAAGGCGACCCGGATCGCCGGGGCGGAGCGTCACCTGACGATTTTGCTCCCCGCGCTCAAGGCGCGCGGCGTCGACGTCTCGCTGCTGCTGATCGAAGATCCCGCTAAGCCGGTCGACGATTTCGTGGCGCTGCTCGAAGCCGATGGCATCCCGGTGACGCGGATTCCGATCAAGCGCCACCTCGATTTCGGCGTGATCGGTCGGCTGCGCCGCGCGCTGCGCGCTCAGCACCCCGACATCGTCCACACTCACTTGATCCACGCCGACCTGTACGGCATGGCGGCGGCGAAAAGCCTGCGCCTCCGCACGGTCATTTCCAGCCGTCACAACGACAACAACTTTCGCCGATTGCTGCCGGTGCGGCTGCTGCACCGCCTGCTTTGGCGGCTGACCAGCGCCGGGATCGCCATTTCGGGGTCGATCGCGCGCTTCTGCGTGACCGTCGAGGGCGCGCCGCCCGCCAAAATTACGACCGTCTACTACGGGCTGACTTTCGAGCCGCTGGATCGCAAAGTGGCAGGGTCGGCGCTGCGCCAAGACCTCGACCTCCCGGCGGATACTCCGCTGGTCGGGATGGTCTGCCGCTTGATCGACCAGAAAGGCGTCGCTTACGGGCTGCGCGCCTTCGCCCGCAGCGCGCCGCAGTTCCCGGACGCTCATCTGGTGATCGCCGGGGATGGACCGCGCAAAACCGCGCTGATGTCCGAGGCGAAAGCCCTCGGCGTGACCGACCGCGTCCATTTTCTGGGCTGGCGCGATGACTCGGCGGCGGTCTTGGCGGCGCTCGACATACTGCTGATGCCCAGCCTATGGGAAGGCTTCGGCTTGGTCATGCTCGAAGCAATGGCGCAGACCGTGCCGATCATCGGCAGCGCCGTCAGCGCCATCCCCGAAGTGGTGATCGACGGTGAAACCGGGCGGCTCGTCCCCCCGCGCGACGTCGCCGGACTAGCGAACGCTCTCGCCGCGCTGCTCACGGACGCGCCGCTGCGCCGACACATGGGCTTGCTCGGTCAAGATCGCGTCGAAACCGTCTTCTCGGTCGAGCAAATGGCAGCCGATACGCTGGCGGTCTACCACCGATTTCACAGCTCATGAGCCAACCTCAACCAATCCGCATTATGCGCATCATCGCCCGCTTGAACGTTGGCGGTCCGGCGATCCACGTCGCGCTGCTGACCGAAAAGCTCGGCGCGCCGACCTACGTCAGCACGCTGGTCTGCGGCACGGTTGGCGCGGATGAAGGCGACATGCAGTACTATGCCGAAGCGCACGGCGTCCAGCCGGTCATCATCCCGGAATTGGGGCGCTCGCTCAACCCGCTGCGCGATCTGGTCACGATCTGGAAGGTCTACCAGCTGATCCGCCAGTACCAGCCGGACGTCGTCCACACCCACACGGCTAAAGCGGGCTTCGTCGGACGGATCGCGGCATGGCTGGCGGGCGTCCCGGTGATCGTCCACACCTTTCACGGACACGTCTTTCACGGCTACTTCAGCCCCACCACCACCCGCGTCTTCATCCTGCTGGAGCGGATGACCGCCCGCATGTCCGACACGGTGATCACGCTGACCGAGGGCTTGCGCCGCGAACTCGCCGACGAGTATCACATCGCCCGCAAGTCGAAGATCACCGTGCTGCCGCTGGGGTTGGATTTGCAGCCCTTCGCCGACACTGCTCGCAAGAATGGCGCTTTCCGCCGCGAATACGCTATTCCGGCGAACGCGCCGCTGATCGGCATCGTCGGGCGGCTGGTGACGGTCAAGAATCACGCGCTGTTTCTCGATGCCGCCGCCCGCATCCGCGCGCAGCGACCGGACGCCCGCTTTGTGATCGTCGGCGACGGCGATCTGCGCGCCGAGTTAGAGGCGCAGGTCGATGCGCTCGGCTTGCGCGATGCGGTGGTCTTCACCGGCTGGGTGCGCGACGTCGCGCCGGTTTACGCCGACCTCGACGTCAACGTAATCAGCAGCGTCAACGAAGGGACGCCGGTCAGCGTGATCGAGTCGCTGGCGGCGGGCTGCCCGGTGGTGGCGACGGCGGTCGGCGGCTTGCCCGATCTGCTCGATCGAGGGCGAACTGGGCGCGCTGGTGCCCTCCGGTGACGTCGAAGCGCTCGCCGCCGCGCTGATCGACGCGCTCGACAATCCGCCCGATCCCGAACCCGCCCGCGCGCTGATGCTCGATCGCTACGGCATCGACCGCCTCGTGCGCGACCTCGACAGCCTGTATCGCGGGCTGCTGGCGAAGAAACGCCGCTAATCACATGCGACTGATCGCCATCTTCTAGCTGTCGATACGCGCCCGTCGTTAGGTCGATGCGATAAGTAACGTTCGTCTCCACGTAAATCGTGTCGTCGGGGCAAATCGCCATTACACGGAGTGACTGATCGACCATCGACTGGCGGCAGACGCTCAGGGTATGGGTGGTATCGAACACCAGCCGCGCGCCGTCGGCGCTGTACACCAGCAGTTCATCGCAACCGTGCGAAGTGCTCTCCTTGCCGCTGATGATCAGAACATAGTGTTCGTTAGGCATCCAAAAGAGGAGGGTTCCCGGCGACCCGTCAGCGAGCAGGTCTTGGCGGGCGCGCTGCTTCGTCTCGTGGTCGGTGATCTCGAAGCTGGAGATGGCGCTCCCGCAGCAGAACGACAACTGCGCCGTGTAGCGTCCGCTGGGCGACTCGAACGTCCCTCCCTGCGTGCCACTGATCGGCGTTTCAAGGGACGGGCGCGTGTCGAACTGGCAGCCCGCCAGCAACAGAATCAACAGCAGTCCTACTCGCTTCATATGAGTTCCCTATCGATGAAAGGCACTTAGTGCGCCATGTGCCCCCTGAGCGCCATTCTGCTGTCGAAGCAGCGAACCTCGTACAGATAGCCCAATTCGACCTCCCAGCCGGAGGTGCGGGCAAGTGTCAGCATAATAATTTCATTATGCCAGCGGATCAATTGTGGCAGCATAAAGCGTGCAAAACCCCACCCTCATGATGTATACTCTTGAACTCAATTACAAAATGCAAATTCTTCACGCAGGAGCAGCCGGGATATGCGCGTCTCGATATTACAGGATCAACTCGCCAGAGGCTTGAACATCGTCGGTCGGGCGGTCGACAGCCGCCCAACGCTCCCGGTGCTGGCGAATATTCTGCTGGCGACCGAGGACGGACGGCTGAAGCTTTCCGCCACCAATCTGGAAATGAGCATCACCACCTACATTGGCGCGAAAGTCGATCAGCCGGGTTCGATCACGCTGCCGGCGAAAACTTTCGCCGAACTGGTCAGCAACCTCTCGCCGGAGCGCGTCGATCTGTCGCTCGATCCCGTCGACCCAGACCGTCAACGTTCGCTGCGGCATGACCAACTCGAACATCAAGGGCATCAGCGCGGGCGAGTTCCCGCCGATCCCCGAACCGAGCGATCCCGACGTGGTGCTGCCCGCCAAGCTGATCCGCGAGATGATCAACCAGACCGCTTTCGCGGCAGCCAAAGAAGATAACCGCCCGATCCTGACCGGGTTGTATACCCATTTCGAGAACGGCGTGATGACCCTCGCCTCCGCCGACGGCTATCGACTGGCGGTGCGCACCGCTCAGCTTGAGAACGGCTTCAACGAGCAGCGCACGCTGGTGATCCCCGCCAAGACGATGGGCGAACTCGCCCGCATCATCGGCGACGAGGAAAAAGAAGTCGGCATCACGCTCCCCGGCGACCGCGACCTCGCCCTGTTCTACTACGAGAGCACCACCATTTCGACCCAACTGCTCGAAGGCAAGTTCCCGGACTTCGGCGCGATCATCCCCAAGAGCTACAGCACGGCGGTGACGGTCTACACCACCGACCTGCTGCGCGCCTGCAAGCGCGCCGAGATTTTCGCCCGCGACAGCAATTACAGCGCCCGCATCTTCGTCGCTCCGGCGAAGGGTCCCGGCGAACCGGGCGAAGTCACCGTGATCGGCAAGAGCGCCGAGCGCGGCGATAACGAAGGCATGATCGACGCTTCGGTCGAAGGCGAGTCGCTGGAAGTCGCCTTCAACATCCGCTACCTGATCGACGTGCTCAACGTGATCGACGACGAGCGCGTGGTGATCGAGAGCAACGGCTCGGCACACGCGGGCGTCATCCGCCCGGAAAACCGCAGCGACTACGTCTACATCGTCATGCCCATGAGCATCAACCGCTAGCGAATTCGCGGTTCGACAGAAGGTTCCGGGTAGGGGCAGGTTTAAAACCTGCCCCTACTTTTTTTGCTCATACTGGCGCGAATGACCACGAACAATTTAGAACCTCGACACTTCTGAAATCGCGGTGTATTTACTTACCGCTCGGTACTTTTCTCAGTCCTCAGTCCTCGAACCTCAGTCCTGTTTTTGCCCTTTATCCCAAGCCGCGCCGCCCGCTTTAACCCAACATAACCCAAGCGAAATCAGCGTTATATTAAGGTCCGTGTACGGCTGTTCAAAAGCTGTTCATAACTCTGTTCACAAGTGATGCGCGCCTGTTCATAACTTGCCGAGTCACGTTCACAACTCGCGATCTAACAGCACCCCATTAACAGCGACTCCACCACCACCTGTCGAAACTGTTCATAACTCAACCGACTTATGAACAGCGCGGTGTTCATAACTTTTAGAACAAGTGCTCGACATAACCCAAGTTTTACCCAAACCCGGCGATTTTTCGTGGATAAAAGGGATATATTTTGCGATAACCCCGCGATTGGGGATACAGTGGGATAAGTTATCGACAGTTTCTACAGCCCTACTACAACAACTAAAATAAAAACAATCAAAACAGGGAAAAAGCTCTGTTAAAAACACAGCGCGATGCCAGCATGACTTTGACCAAATAACTGAGACCGGGAATAAAGCGATGTCAGCAAATGAATCGGCAGCCCAACTTGCGCACAAGGTCGCGATCCTAACGCGGCTCTCGGAAATCAGCGCCGTCCTCAACTCGACCCTGAAGGTCAAACCGCTGCTTAACCTGATCATGGAAGCGGCGGTCGAGGTGGTCGGCTCCGAAGCGGCGTCGGTGCTGTTGTGGGATCACCACACCGACGATCTGCGCTTCGCCGCGACCACCACCAGCCCGCAGGGGCAATCGCTGATCGGCACGCCGGTTCCGCTGGAAGGCAGCATCGCCGGAACGGTGCTGCGCGAGAACCGGATCGTGACCGTCGCCGACGCCGATCAGGATGCCCGTCACTACACCGGTATCGACCAAGCGACCGATTTTCACACCCGCTCGGTGCTGGGTGTGCCGATGCGCTCGCGCAACCGGGTGATCGGCGTACTGGAGGCGGTCAATAAGCGTCAGCTTCCGTGGACCGACGACGACGCCAACTATCTTTCGATCCTCGCGGCGCAAGCGGCGGTCGCCATCGAGAGCGCCCAGTTGATCGCGGCACTGCAAAAAGCCAACGACGAACTGAGCCAGCTCGATAAGCTCAAGAGCAGCTTCATCGCCATCGCCTCGCACGAGCTGCGCACCCCCTTGGGCGTAATCCTCGGTTACGCCAGCTTCTTGCAAGATATGCAGGACGGCGAAGTCCACGAACTGGCGTCGAAAGTGGTCGGCAGCGCGCTCCAGCTTCGCGGCATCATCGAGGATTTGACCAATTTGGGTTATGTCGAACAAAACCCCGGCGAACTCAAGCGCGAGACGCTGCCGCTGGCGACTTTCCTCGACGAGATCGTCGGCGATTTCCGGTCGCTGGTCGATGCTCAGCGCCATCAACTCGACTACACGCCGCCCGCGCCTGACCTGATCGTCTCGCTGGATCGCAACCGCATGGGCATGGCAGTCACCAACGTGCTCAACAATGCGCTGCGCTTCACGCCGGAAAACGGACGAATCACGATCCAAACGCAGCTGCACGGCGGGCGCGAGGTCTGGATTCAGGTGACCGACAGCGGCATCGGTCTGCGCAGCGATCAGCTTGAGCGGATCTTCGAGCGTTTTTATCAGGTTGAAGATCACATGACGCGGACGCAGGGCGGGCTGGGGATCGGCTTGAGCATCGCCCGCGCGATGGTCGAGGCGCACGGCGGGCGAATTTTCGCCACCAGCCCCGGTATCCATGGCGGCTCGACCTTCACGATCGTGATCCCGCTGGCAGCGTGACCGAAATCTTTCCGCTGCAAGCTGCCGGAATGGGCTATACTAAGCTTCAGTAGCGAAACTGGTTTCGTAATTTATGCTGAGGAGTAGCCATTATGAGTGTGAAGCTAACTTGGTTGGGACACTCCGCCTTTGCGCTGGAAGTTGATAGCCATCCCGTCGTCGTCGATCCGTTCCTGACCGGCAATCCGCTGGCGGCGACTACCCCCGATAAACTCGCAGCGGAGGTCATCCTGCTCTCGCACGGGCACGGCGACCATCTTGGCGATACGGTCAGCATCGCCCAGCGCACCGGAGCAGGCGTTGTGACCAATTTCGAGATCGGCAACTGGCTCGACGCCAAAGGAATCAAGCCGACCTACGGACTCAACGTCGGCGGGAGTTACGATTTCGGCTTCATGACGGTCAAGTCGATCCCGGCGATTCACAGTTCATCGCTGCCGGATGGGACTTACGGCGGTCTCTCCTGTGGTTACCTGATCACGACGCGGGACAGTGGCTTGAAGCTCTACTTCGCCGGCGATACGTCGCTGTTTTCAGATATGCAGTTGGTCGGCGAGGTCGGGATCGACCTCGCTTTCCTGCCGATTGGCGACTTCTACACGATGGGACCGGACGACGCGATCAAGGCGATCGCTTACGTGCAGCCGCGCTTCGTCGTCCCGATGCACTACAACACCTTCCCGGCGCTGATGCAGGACGTCAGCGCGTGGGCGAACCGGGTCAGCAGCGAAACCACCGCCCAGCCGATCGTGCTCGATCCGGGCGGCTCCTACACGGTAGGATGACGCGAACAATCACAGCAGAGAGGCAGGCGGCAGCATCGCCGTCGCCGCCTCTCTGAAACAGCGTTCGAGGAAAGAAGGTTCACGACCGGGCGTGCTTGCTGCGTCAGTATCTCGCGTTTGCTTGAACGCCGCTGATCCGCAGCCGTTATTCCGAAACTTTTCCCCCGTTCTATGCGGCTTCAATCACCGTCAGTTCGATATCCATATTCAATATCACCCTAGAATCGGCGTATCGTGGTAAGAATTGGTAATCAGGAGCACGCTCGTGGTTAAGATCGTGGTGATTGAAGACGAAGCGGATATTGCCAATCGAGTTGGTACTTGGCTTGAAGCGGAAGGCTATCAAGTCACGAGCGCGATCAATGGACGTCTTGGGCTAGAAGCCATCTATCAGGAAATCCCCGACCTGATTGTCTGCGACATCGCCATGCCAGAGATGAGTGGGCACGAAGTGCTCATCGAAGTGCGCTCGACCCGCAATCTCAATCACATTCCTTTTGTGTTCCTGACCGCTTCGGGTGATCGCGATGATGTGCGTAAAGGGATGAACTTGGGGGCGGACGACTACCTCAGCAAGCCAGTCACCCAACTGGAAGTCGTCAACGCCATTCGGTCGCGACTGTACAAACAAGCTACGCAGGACCGGCAGACGCAGAATCTTACCAACCTGCTCAATACCGCTTTTACCGAAGAACGCGAGAAACGCCTGCTAAAATCGCGTATGATCGCCCTGTTCTCGCATGATTTTCGCAATCCTCTGGCAGCGGTTCTGGCGTCTTCGAATATCATCAGGAACTATGGCGGGCAGCTATCGCCCGAGCGTAAGGTGCTGCACCTTGATCGCATCGATGGATCAGTCCATTTGCTGATTCAAATGCTCGACGACATGATGGCGGTGGCAGAACTCGAAGATGGTCAGTTCCAATACGTGCCTCACCTGATTGACTTCAGCCTTTTCGTTGACGTCATTACGGAAGAATTCCGATTGATTGATCAGGATGACCATATCCTGACGGTTCACTCCGCATTGGAAGGACTCGTGGAAGCCGATCCCAAACTCTTGCGTCAGATACTATCGAACTTGATCTCGAATGCGCTCAAGTATTCCCCGGTGCATTCTGAAGTCAGCCTAACCCTGTCTCACGACGACAACAGAATCAATCTGCGCGTCCATAATTGGGGCGTCGGTATCGCTGAAAAAAGCTTACCGCACGTATTTGATCCATTTTATCGTGCCGAAAACGTCGCAACGGTGAAGGGAACTGGACTGGGGCTGAGTATCGTCAAGCAATGTGTAGAATGCCATAATGGGCGCGTCAGCGTCGTCAGCCCCGCCGGAGAAGGAACGACGTTTGTCGTGGATTTGCCCTTAATTCGAGAGTAGTTTTTTACGGCAAGCGCTGGCTTTTCCCTCGAAGCAATCCCTTCCAGCTTAACCGGATCTACATCCTGAGCGCGAACAAGCCGTGCGGACGTCCGCCGCAGCGGGTTAGCGAAACGGCGTTTTCGACCAATCGACCGCTGCGCGCTTGATGTTCGGCTTGCCGTGCCCGCCGAGCGTGTCCCACGGCATGACGTTGGGCTGCGTCCAGTCGATCTTGTGGGCGTAGGCGCGCCCAATCGCCTCCATCAGCGCGACTTCCGCCGGGGCGTGCGAATTGAGCGCCAGCTTGGTCGGGTCGAGCGTGGTCGTGATGTTCAGCGCGGCGTCGAGATTGTCGCGGGTGAGCTGCGGGTTGTAGCGTCGAAAGTCCATGCGGCTGCCGTAGATCGCGCGGGTGCTGTACGCCTGCTGCAGCGCGGCGTCGTCCATCCCCTTGAGAATCAGGTACTCGACCCAGTCTTTCAGCCAAAAGCGGGCGGCGTCGCCGTCGCCGTGCAGAAACGGGACGTAGCCGGTGCCCAGCGAGACCAGCATCACGTTGTCGGCGACGAAGCCCTCGTCTGCGCCGATGTACTCCATCGCTTCGATGGCGACGGCGAGGCAGGGATTGGCATTGACCCCGACTCCGCCGTCGATCAGGTTGCCCGCGACCGGCGGAAAGTAGATCGGCGCGGCACCGCTGGCAGCGACCGCCCCGGCGAGGGGCCAGTCGGCGACGGCGGCTAAGCCCGGTCCCTTGCTGACGATATAGTAGGTGTCGCCGACCCGGACGTCTTTGGTGGTCATGAAGACAATCGGGCGGGTGAGGTCGCCGATGGTGATGTCGCTCGCCAGCGGCGCTAGCGCCTCGATGAAGGTTTCCAGCGGATACAGATTGCGCATTCCGGTGAGCAGATAGCGCAGCCACGTCAGCACGCTGACATTCGGAAAAGCGTTAGGCAGCCGGTCGCGGTAGACCTGCTCCAGCAGGTCGTTCGCGGTCATGCCGATGCCCAACCCGGCGGCGATGATCGCGCCGGTGCTGGTGCCGCCCACCATATCGAATAATGCTTGGCAGGGCTTCCCGGTCATTTGCTCCAACTCGGCGAGCATGGCGATCGGGATCATGCCGCGCATCCCGCCGCCATCGATCGAGAGAATGGCTTTCTTGCCTTCCGGGTTGAAATCGAGCATGATTTTGCTCCGCGTCGCTCAATGTTGGCTGCCGTCGATACCTTTGAGGATAAACGGATTTGGGAAAATACGCACGCCGAAGTCTGATCGCGCTGCTGCTGGGGCTGTTGCTGGCGCTGGGGCTGGGCGAGGCGCTGCTGGCATGGCTCGATCCGCTGGGGTTTGCCTACTTCCGCGATCAAATGACGCTGGCGTCGCTGATCGTGCCGGACGCGCGTGGTTATAATTTTCAGCGCGGGACGCACGTCTTATCGGAGTTCACGTTCACGCTGCTGCCCGACGGCACGCGCGCCGTCCCTGCGACCAACCAAACGGCGGCGAAGACGCTGGTTTTCGTCGGCGACAGCGTGACCTTCGGCTATGGCGTCGATGACGCGCAAACGTGGGTCAATCTGGTCGCGCGCCAGCGTCCCGATTTGCACGTCGTCAACGCGGGCGTGAGCGGCTATAACTCGACCAACGTGCGCCGGGACGTCGAGCGAGATCGCACGGCGGACGCGCTGGTCTACCTGATCGTCAACAACGATGCCGAGCCGGAGAATTACCCGGATTTGCACCCATCGCCGCCGGAGTTGGGCAGTTGGCTGGCGCTCTACCTCGTCAATCTGCCGGAATATCTGCATCCGGTCGGCGCGGATGAGTTGATCGCGCGGGGCGAGATCGCGCGCTATTTCGCCGATCTGCGGGCGATCCGCGCCGATGGTCGGGTGCGGCTGGTCGCCTTCGACGATGCCTTCGGGCGTATGACCGCCGCTGAGTTTCCCGACGTCGCCCTGATCGCGCGCGGGACGGATCGCGTTAGCCCGGCGGATGGACACCCCGGCGTGCGTGGAAATCAGGAAATCGCGGCGCAAATGCTGCCACTCCTGCCGGATTGACGCGCAGCGCTTTTGCTGAAAGCTGACCGCTAAAAGCTTGACTGTGAGTATTGTCTCAATGCGGCATCAGCCTAACCAATGTATACTTTTGGAAAATGCAGGGAAGGACGATTTTATGACCAAGCGGAGTTTAGCTTTTGTGTTGGTTGGGCTGCTGGCGGCGCTCTTCCTAAGTACGATGATCAGTGCTGACCGCGCGCAGGATTTTGGCACGAACTGGACGGCGAGCTACTACAACAGCACCGACCTGTCCGGCTCGGTCGTCTACACCGAACAGCTCCCCAACGGTATCAACATCAACTGGGGGCAGGGATCGCCTAATCCGGCGGTCAACGTGGACAACTTCTCCGCTCGCTTCACCTCGGTGCAGTTGTTCAATCAGGGAACTTACGAGTTCGTCGCGTCGTCAGATGACGGCATCCGCGTGCTGATCGACGGCGTGCTGGTGTTGGATCGCTTTGTCGGGCGGGTGCTGACGACCGACCGCTTCCAGCAGACGCTGACGGCGGGGACGCACTCGATCACGGTGGAGTACGTCGAGTTCATCGACCAAGCGGCGGTGCAGTTCCAGTGGTTCCAAGTCAGCGGCGGCTTGACTCCCGGTTTGACGCCGGGTGTCGGTGGTGGCGTGCTGATCCCGCCGACCGCCTCACGCATCCCGCCGACGTCGCTGCCGCCGATCCCGGCGGGCGCGCTCACCGGCACGGTGATCCGCGCGGCGGTGCTGCGCGTTCACAACGCGCCCTTCATCGGCGCGCCAGCGGTCGACCGGGTGCTGCGCGGGCAGACCTATGCGGTCGTCGGGCGCGACGAGACGGCGCACTGGTTCTTGATCCAGATGTACGGCAAGCAGGGTTGGGTCTGGGATTACTATTTCCACGTCAATGGCAACGAGTACAACGCGCCGGTCGCCAGTCCCTTCACGACGGCGGGCGATCCGGCGGCGATGACCGGCGTTGTCGTCCAGTCACAGGCGGGGCTGAAGCTGCGCGCCGAGCCGACCGTGCTGGCGACCCAGATCGGGCGCATCCCGTGGGGCGAGATCATGCCGCTGATCGGCAAGACCGGCGATGGCGGTTGGTATCAGGTCGTCTTTAGGGGAACGACAGGCTGGGTGGCGTCGAGCTACGTCAAGGTCGTCGAAGGCGATCCGGCGAACGTACCAGTTCGCTAAGTGATATCTACCTCACCCCAAGCAACCTTCGGTTGCCATCCCCTCTCCATTACATAGAGAGGGGACTTTAACAACCTCCCACGAACTGTTTTTACCCCCTCTCTACGCAGTGGAGAGGGGGCAGGGGGTGAGGTTATCTTCGTACCGACTTCGACACGTTGACCGGCAGTTCCTCGATCAGCGTGCCATCGACCATGATCGCAAATTGATACCATCCCGGTTGGGCAAACGTCACGTCGAATAACTCGTAGGTGTAGACGCAGTGGACGTCCTCGCCGCTCTGTCCGGTCGTCATCCGCGCGATCTGGCGGTCGCTGGGGATCGGTCCGGGCAAGCCGTCCTCGTCCACGAACGTGACTACGATCTCGAACTCGCGCCCGTATTCGACCGGGCTGCCGGTGAAGCGCGCGACCAGCAGCAGCTTGGCGACCGTGAAGGGAAACGTCGGCGCCGTGATGCCGGTGTAAATACCGGTCAGGTTGAGCAGATTGCCCGGTTCGCTGGTGTAGGCGTCGTGCGCCAGCGTGAGGATGGTCAAGCGCATAGGGTTGATCCTATCGTTGCGAAGGTTGTGCGCCGAATCATACCATAATTGCCGTAGGGGCAGGTTTCAAACCTGCCCCTACAACCGACAATTTCCCCGTATCGTTCACCCCGTTTGTGAGAACCTCTCCGCTTACGTATAATCTCGGTGATTGCCTGACGCAGCGCTGGAACGGGTATGACGGACGACCTGATCGGTAAGAAAATTGGCGGCTATGAAATCCTCGAACTGATCGGGCATGGCGGCATGGCGAGCGTCTACCGCGCTCAGCAGGTCTCGATGAACCGGATCGTCGCCGTCAAAATTCTGCCGCGCCAATACCTCAACGACGAAACCTACATGCAGCGCTTCAACCGCGAGGTGCGGATCGTCGCTCAGTTGGAGCACCGCAACATTGTGCCGGTGCACGACTACGGCGAAGCTGATGGTCAGCCCTACATTGTCATGCGCTACATGTCGGGCGGGTCGGTCGATGACTTGCTGCATGATGGCGCGCTCGACCTCGACCGGATCGTCAGCATCATCGGGCAGATCGCCCCGGCGCTGGATTACGCGCACGGTAAGAACGTCCTGCACCGCGACCTCAAGCCGAGCAACATCTTGATGGACGACGACGGCGGTGCTTACCTGACCGATTTCGGCATCGCCCGGCTGATGAGCGACGTCGGCAGCGGCGCGACCATCACCAAACAGGGCGTCGTCGGCACGCCCAGCTACATGAGTCCCGAACAGGCGCAGGGACAGCCGCTCAACAACCGCAGCGACATTTACTCGCTCGGCGTCACCCTGTTCGAGATGGCGACCGGTAAGCGCCCCTTCGAGAGCGACACGCCCTACGGCATCGCCGTGCTGCAGGTGACCGCGCCGCCGCCGCTGCCGCGCTCGCTCAACCCGGATCTGTCCGCTCCGGTTGAGGACGTGATTCTCAAGGCGCTGAGCAAGAACCGCGAGCAGCGCCACGAGACGGCGGTGCAGTTGGCGGAAGTGCTCAAGGACGCCGCCGAGCGCAAGTCTAACGGCTCGGATACGCAGCGCGGGTTCCCGCGTCCCGAACTGCCGCCGCGCCAGCCACCGAGCATCGTCGATACCGCCGAGGCAGCGTCATCGAATTCGCCCAACAATGCCTATACGCCGCCACCACCGGCGACCTCGTCTTACACCATCCCGCCGGTGAGCAGCAGCGTTCGCCGCCGCTTGCCGCGCCGCAGCGGCAACAATCTGCTGGTCAGCGTTTTGCTCGGCGGCGCGATCGGCTGCGGCTTGCTGGCGCTGCTCGGCGTGATCGCCTTCGTCGTGATCAACGGCATCCTGCACGCCGATTTGACGCCGACACCCGGCGGTGGCGCGGCGGTGACGTCCGCGCCGACCAATACCAACGCGCCGCTGACGCGCGGCACGGCGACGACCGTCCCGGCTGGAGCTGCGACGTCCGCCGCGACCGACCTTAGCCCGGTGGGTCAGCGTCCGACGCTGCCGCCGCTGACCAACGGATCGATCGTCTATTTCGCCGAGCGGGGCGACAACTTCGACCTCTACCGGCTCGATTTGCAGACCCGCCGCGAAACTCAACTGACGGATACGCCCTCCAACGAAATCTATCCGGCGGTGTCGCCCGATGGCACGCTGATCGCTTACATGTCGGACGCTGACGGCGATTACGACATTTACGTGATGAGCATCGACGGGAGCAACGTTCGCCACCTGACGACCAATGCCGTCACCGACCGCGCCCCCGCGTGGAGTCCCGATGGCACGTGGATCGCCTACTCGTCCGACATCCGCAACGATGGCAGCCATGTCCTCTACCGCATCCATCCCAACGGCTCGGATCAAACGCTGGTTTTCGGCAACGGTCTGCGCAACAGCGATCCGGTTTGGAGCGCCGACGGCAGCTCGATCTACTTCATGGGCGGCGAGATCAACGACGCCTCGACGTGGGAGATCAAGCGGGTGGATGTCTTCAACGGCGTCAGCGGCAGCGCCACGACGCTGACTCATAACGACGTCAAAGACTGGGAGCCGCGCCTCGCGCCCGACGGCGGCTTGATCTACCTGACGGAAGGCGAGGGACACGCCGCCATTGCGCGCATGGACGCCGACGGGAGCAATCAGCGCGTCATCTACGACGATACCGGCTACGAATGGGGTGTCAGCTACAGTCCCTCCGGCGACTTGATCACCTTTAACTCGGACGTGAGCGGGCGCGACGAAATCTACCTGATGAACGCCGACGCCACCAATATCCGCCAAGTCACCGATTTGGGTGGCATGTTCGCGAACTGGCTGCCATGACCGCCGTCACCCGCGCCGAAGCCACCGCCGAAGCCATCCGCGCCAGCATTTTGGCGGGGAAAATCCTCAGCGGCGAGCGCTTGGTCGAACTCAGCCTTGCCCAGTCATTTCAGGTCAGCCAGAACACCGTCCGCGAAGCGCTGCGCATCCTCGAAGCCGAGGGTTGGGTGGTCAAGCAGGCGCGACGCGGCGTTTACGTGCGCAGCTTCAGTCCCCAAGATGCCGCCGAAGTCTGCGCGCTGATCGAGGCGGTCGAGACGCTGGCGCTAGCTTGGGCGCTGAGCCGGATCGACAAAGTCGCCCGCGCCGATCTCGCCGGGATGGTCGCGACGGCGCGCAAAGCGGCGGATAAAGGCGACTTGCTGACGGGATTCGCTCACTTGATCGCCTTCCACGAGCGGATCGGCGCGCTGGCGGATCGCCCGATCACGCAGCAGGTGTTGACGACTCTCTACAATCAAGTTCGCTTGCTCGAAGCGCTGCGTCACGCGCGCGCGCCGCGCACCCTGCGCGAACTCGACGCCCAGATCAAGGCGCACGAAGCCATCGCCCGCGCGGTCAGCGCTAACGATGCCGAGTCGGTGTGCGAACACCTCCACCAGCAGATCGCGCTCTACAGCGCCGCGACCGTCGCCGCGCTGCGGCTCTAGCCGTCGCTCCGGCGACGCTCAATCGCCGCGCGTTTGGCGCTTGCCCGCCGCCCCACGAAATCATGCTAGAATGCCCTCATTAACGGGTAGCACTCACATTTGATACAGGCGGCTGTCACTATGCCAACGCGAACGTCGTTTCGATTCAGTGCCCTGATCCCGCTCCTCCTCTTGATCCTTGCGTCCGCTGGGCTGGCTCGACCAGCCCAAGCACAAAGCACCCCCGTGCCGCTGACGCTCACCGGCGATCACGCGGCGAAGTTCCAGCAAATTCACATGATCGATGCCGCCAATGGCTGGGCGGTGGTCGGCATCCCGCACCCTAACCCCGATGCCCATCCCGGTCAGGTCTATGCGGGCAGCTACGCCCATCTGCTGCGCACGCAGGACGGCGGGCAGACGTGGGTCGACGTCTCGCCGCCGACGCCCTACGGCGACGCTCCGGTTATGCACTATCTGCCCTGCGACTGCTTCGACAACGGGCTGCTGAAATTCGCCTTGCTCGACGCGCAGCACGCTTGGATCGTCAACGATCAGTTCGGGATTCCCGGCAACCAGATCTACAACGGCATCAGTGTGTGGGCGACGGACGACGGCGGCGCGTCGTGGCAGCTTTCCAACGTGCTCGACGCGATTACGGTGCTGGAGGTGCACTTTCTCGACGCGCAGCACGGCTGGCTGATGGTTGGCGGTCAGCCGCAGGTCACCTACTATCTGGAACCGCCGTCTTCGCTGTACCAAACGACTGACGGCGGGCTGCACTGGCAGATGATCGCCGACGACGGCGTCAACCAGCACTATAACCCGCTCACCGACCCGATCAGCGATCCCGCAACCGGCATCATCGACGCCAAGCACACCGGCATGGCGTTCGATTCGAAGGCGAGCGGCTGGATCACGTGGTCGCCGTTTGATCCGCGCTTCGGCACGCTGCGGCATTCGACCGATGGCGGCGTGACGTGGCACAACGTCGATATTCCCGACGACGCGCACCTGCCCGGTCAGTACAATAGCTGCTTCATGACGAACGCCCAGACTTTCGCGCCCGGATCGGTCACGTTTCTGGCGCTCTGCTGGGATTACGATAGCGGCGTTCGCCATAGCTGGCTCTATCACAGCGACGACGCGGGCGCAACGTGGCACAGCAGCGCCCTGCCCGATGGAATGCCGATCTTAGGCGATCTGGGTAATGTGCCGCAGGTCATGCTGATCGATGCGGCGACTGGCTGGGCGGTCGAATGCGAGCTGTCGAGCGACGACACCTCCGCCTGTCTCAACTCGGTGGCGCCCAGCTTGGTGCAGACGCGCGACGGCGGTGCGACGTGGACGACGCTCGCGCCGCTGCCGCCCGAACTCGGTATGCTGATCGACGGGACGGGCGGGCAGCGCTTCAGCTTCATCGACGCCGATCACGGCTGGGCAATCACGCAACGCGGGCGGACTGCATGACCACGTCTGACGGCGGCGCAACGTGGGAACCGCTGTCGCCCGAACTCGCGCCGCAAACCTAGATAGTCATCGTAGGGGCAGGTTTCAAACCTGCCCCTACAACCGCATACCCCACATCATACCAATCCTACGCTTGCTCGGCGTTTCTACGCCTCCGCTTCACGATTCGACGTCCTGCTGCTAAAATGCACGCATCATTCCCAAGCAATTGAGGGTTTCGAATGAGACGTATTGCTTTACTTCTCGTGATTTTGACTGTGCTCGTCGGCGTGGTGGCTGCGCCGATCAGCGCGCAAGACGGCGCAACCGAAGTGGCTGCGACCAGCGACGCGCCCGCTTTCGACCCGACGGTCTGCGCCGACCACACCGACGGCAGCGAACTCGATGCCGCCTGCGCCGCCATGATCGATGCCTATCCAGTGCCGCCTAACCTGACGCCCGTCGAGCAGGATCGCTACACGCTCGACAGCTACAGCTTTTGGCGGGTGGGTCCCGACGCGATCCCGACTTTCGACGCGCCCAACACCGACCCGACCGGCGAAATCCCGGCGGGTTTCAACTTCGTCAACGCCATCGACCTGAGCGTGGACGGCTGGCTTCAAATCGAAGGCGGCAGGTGGATTCGCCGCGACGATGCGACTTACTCGCAGGCGTCCTACTTCACCGGCGAGACCTTGAGCAACCTCGACTATCCCTTCGCCTTCATCCTCGACAAGAGCCGGATTTTCGTCTCGGCGTATCCCGGCGGACCGCGCTCGCAGGAGAATGGACGCTGGCTCAAGCGCTACGAGCTGGTCAACATCTTCGCCACCGCCACCGACTCCGATGGCTGGCATTGGTACATGATCGGACCGAATCAGTGGGTCGAGCAGCGCTTCGTCGCCAAAGTTCAGAAGATCGCGCGCCCGGAAGGGGTCAGCGGACGCTGGGTCGCGGTCGATCTCTACGAGCAGACGTTGGTCGCCTACGAGGACGATACCCCGGTCTTCGCCACGCTGATCTCGTCCGGCTTGCCGACCCACGAGACGCCCGAGGGCTTGTTCAACGTCTGGGCGAGCCTCCCGCGCGACGCGATGGCGGGCGCAACCGGCGCGCCGAGCGCCTACGCGCTCCAGAGCGTGCCGTGGGTGATGTACTTCAACGGCGGCATCAGCCTGCACGGGACTTACTGGCACGACCTGTTCGGCTATCGCCAGAGTCACGGCTGCGTCAACCTCTCGATCAGCGATGCCAAATGGCTGTTCGACTGGTTCCACGCCGGTCTGCCGGAAGGTCAGACCGAGATCAATAATCAGGTTTACGTCTACAGTTCCGGGACCTACGGCGTCACCGCCACCGGGATTTAGCGCCATCTGTGCTGTCAATGTAGGGGCGTTATATATAACGCCCCTACGAAAAAATCTGAAGCCGCTCGTTACTCCGTAATTCTCCGCATTCCCTAACGCCCTCATCTGAAAGTGCGCTATAATCCCAATCGAAAGAAACGAATCTGGAAGGCACGGTTCATGCGCTTACGCTCGCGGCGTCTTAATTTGATCCTGCTGGCTCTGATTGGGGTGCTGTTCGCCGTCGCCTGCAACTTGACGACGACTCCGCCGACGCCGACCGCGCGCCCGGAAACGCCGACAGCGACGCGCCCCGGCGCGCCGACGCTCTTCGCCTCGATCACGCCGTTGGTCAACGGCGGCGGATCGTCCGGCGGCGTGATTGTGACCAGCGCGCCGCCCGCCAACTGCCCGCCGCCGAATGGCTGGGTGCAGTATCAGGTCGAAGCGGGCGATTCACTCAGCGGGCTGGCGGACGCCACCGGCACGACCCTGCAAACGCTTATTCAAGCCAACTGCCTCGCCGACCCGGATACGCTCTACACCGGGCAGATCATCTACCTGCCCATGTCGCCGATCAGCGGGTAGGGCTATCAGCGCTCATCGTTGTCGTAGACGCGCTCGTATTTCTCCGCCGGATTTTCGGGATCGGCATGGGGATCGTAGTCATTGTAATGCGTCACGATCGTGCGGTAGAGCCACGGCGCGATCTGCTGATCCGCGAATGCCTCCGGCGGCAGTTCGGCGATCAACGCGGCAATCTCGCCGCGCAGATTCTCGAAATCCTGCTGAGTTTGGGCAAGCGTGACGTTAGCGTGGCGCTGCAGTGAGCGCTGCTTGAAGATGTCAAAATCCTCGTAGTCGAAATCCGGCGATTCGTCGCGCGCCCAGACCGGGACGACGCGCAGCGTTTCGCGCCACCAATCATTGATGTGCGCCAGCAAATCCTTCAAGTTAGCGAAGCCGTGGGCTTCCGCGTAGCGTTGCTGATCGGCGTCAGGCAAATCGTTGAGTTCCGGATCGAACAAGTCCCACGTGTTGGACATGAACGTCAAATAGTCTTGACGAGACATGGTGTGAGTCATCGTAATCCCTCTCGATATAATCTATGATCATTGTAACCCCAAATGGAATACACGGATCAGATCGAGCGGGAAAGTATCTGATTAGAAAAACAATCGTATCCGCTTAGCGCCGCGGCTCAGGCGATCTGTTGTTCCTCCAGCCAGTGGCAGATTTGTTCGGCGGCGGCTTGCCAGCCCGGTTCGAGCATGACGTCGTGCGCCGTGTCCGGCAGGACGACCACCGGCGCATCGTAAAGCTGACCGAGCGCTTCGACTTCCGGCGCCGGGAACACGTGATCGTCGGCGGCACCGAGGATCAGCATTGGCGTCCGGCGCTCGCGGATACGGCGCGTGTCCGGCAGCGCCAGCAGCAGAAAATCGAGGTAGGCGCGGTAGGACTCATCCTGTATCTGCGGGAAATACGGCTCGATCTCGACGCCCGCCGAGAAGAAGGTTTTTTGCGCTCGCTCCGGCGTGCCGACGATCGGATAGAGCGTGAGCGTCGCCAAGGCGCGCAGCATCGTCAGCGGCATCTGGCGCAGCGACCGGGCGGTGAACTTCCAGCCCGCCCGCGGCGACGCCGGGGCGATCAGAATGGCGGCGGGCGAGTCGTAGTCTTCGAGGTACTTCTGTAAAACAAAACCGCCCAGTGAGTGAGCGACAATCACGGGCGGCTGCGGCAGCGAGTCGACGATCATGACCAGATCGGCGACGTAATCCGCCACCGACGACCAGCGTAATTGGCTGCGCCCCTCACTGCTGCCGTGAGCGCGCAGGCTCATGGCATAAGCGGCGTAGCCACGTTCGGCGAAATACGGCATGAAGTTGGCTTCCCAACACCACGCTCCATGCCATGCCCCATGTAAGAACAAGATCGGGGTCTCGTGTGAGACGGTTCGCGGGATGTGAGAAACCAGTTCAAGCTGCATTGCCTATCCTCCTTGCGGGTTTAAGTAATCATCAAGTGCTTTAAGTAGATCACTGTAGAAATTATCCGGGAACGTCGCCCGGTCGGCAGCGCTGAGTTGGAGGTGATGCGCGACGATGAATTGGCGCAGCCCGCGCGTGTCGAGCGCAGCGACGACCGTCGAGTCGGCACCTTCGAGCGTCAGCAGGTGTACCATCTGCCGCAGCATATGCGGATCGAGCGCGCTGACCAATCGCGGATCGAGCGCGCCCATCAGATCGACTTCGTCCGATGTCGGCACGTTCGGCGTGTAGTTGAGCACGCCGTCGGGCACTTGACGCAGCACTTGTAACGCTTGCGCGTCGGCGTCGGCGAGGGTCTGGTTCGCGCCCCAATCGCCGTCGATGTTCAGGTTGCGGTCGAGCGGCACGCGCGCGGCGAAGCCCGCCGGGATCACCTGCCCGTCCGCTCCGCCGACGACCGCCGATCCGTCGAGCACGCCGCACTCCATCGAACTGTCCTCGGTCGAACGGAACAGTAAGGTCGATCCGAACTGGACATTTGCCCCGTTGACCTGTAGATTGACCGTGATGTTTTCGGGTCCCTGAATGATCAGCGAGGAGGCGGGCGCTTCGCTGCACTTGGTATCGGCGATGCCGGTGGTGAAGTAGATCGCCTGCATCGGGTTCTGGTCGCTGCCGGGGACGACGCCGGACTTGAGCTGCACGTCGCCGAGCAGCAGGAAGGTCACGGCTTGACCGGGCAGCGCATCGGGCAGATCCGCTTGCAGCTTGAGCACGGCGATCCCCCATTGGGAGGTATCCACGTTCAGCGGCGAGGTGGTGATGCTTTGCAGCGCGGCAAGGTCAACCCGGTCGTTCGGCTGGTTGAAGGCAGCAGGCATGAAGGCGTTATCGAAGAATGAGGCAATGACATTGTTGTAGCCGTAGCACGCCGTATTGCGCGAGAGATTGCCACAGTTGTTACTCAAGTCAGCGAGTGCTTGATCGACGACGGTCGAACAGGTCCCCTGTGCGGCAGCGGCAACGGTTACGTAGAGCGTGAGCACCGCAAATGCACTGAGCAGAATGAGACGACGCATCGCTGTTCCTCGGCTTTTGTATTCAGAACTTTATTAACTTTATTATCTCGATTTGGCGCGGCTTGGCAAGCCGGTAGATAATCTCTAGCACGCAGCAGAAAGGGGCAGGGATGCCAATAGCAGCAGTAATTTTCGACATGGACGGCGTGATCATGGACAGCGAGGAGTATTGGTGGGAGGAGCGATCGGCGCTCGCCAAGCAGTACGGCGCTGAATGGGTGCCCGACGATCAGCGGCACACGATGGGCACCAGCACCCACGAGTGGGCGCTCTACATGAAAGAGCGGATGGGCTTGGACATGACGCCGGAAGAAATCGGCGATTTGATGGTCGCGCGGGTCAACGCCCGCGTCGCGGCGCATCTGCCGGTGCTGCCGGGAGCGGTCGAGGCGGTCAAGACGGCGGCGAGCGTCTATCCGGTTGCGCTGGCGTCGGGGTCGGCGACCGAGATCATCGGCGCGGTGATGCGCGAGACCGGCTTGGATCGGGTCTTTCAGATCATCGTCGGCGGCGACACGGTGAAGCGCGGCAAACCCGACCCGGAAATCTACCTCAAGACGGCGGCGCAGTTGGGCATCGATCCGAAATTGTGCCTCGGCATCGAGGACTCGGTCAATGGGCTGCGGGCGCTCAAAGCGGCGGGGATGTACGCCCTCGCCGTGCCCAGCCAGAATTTCCCGCCGCCCGACGACGTGCTGGCAATCGCCGATGCCCGCGTCAAGTCGCTGACCGAATTCTCGCTCGACTTGATCCACGAAATCGAAAACAAACAGGACTGAAAAAGAAGTACCGAGTACCGAGTGCTCAGTACTGAGCCAAATTGCTCAGCACGGATCGACACTCCGTACTCGGTACTCTGCACTCGGTACGGTTTTGTTTACGGCTCTTCCGGGATGATCAGCGCGAGGATGATGTAGAAGATCAAGCCGGGACCGCCCGCCAGCGCCAGTATGACGAACAGGATGCGAACAATCGTCGGATCGACGCCGAAATACTCAGCCAGCCCGCCGCAGACCCCCGCCAGTTGACGCTCGGTGCGCGAGCGATACAGTCGTTTAGTTTCCATGGTGTGTACTCCCCATTTGGTGATCGTCAGTACACCTCTATATACGTGAAACCGCACCGGAAGGTTACATCGATCAGAAAAGCCGGTCGAATTCCGCCAGCAGCGTCGTGAGCGGACCGACGTCGTCGCCGTAGGTGTCGAACTCGCGGACGGCGTAGGCTCCGACTTGACTGGATGCCGGGAAGGTGCCGCGCTGGGCGATGATCGCGCGGACGTTGGGGATAAAGACGAACTGGAGCCACTGCGAAAACGCCATCGTGTCGGCACCGAACGCCGCCCGGAACTGATACTGCTCCGGCGCGAGCGGCGTCTCCTGCCAGTAGCCGATGCGCTTCAGCTCGGCTTCGATGGCGTCGATTTTGCTGGCGACGAGTTCGTAGCTAGGGGAGTTTTGGGCATGGCGTTGATCCGGCGCGCGCTCGGCTGAGGCGGGCGGAACAGGCGGCTGACCATCAGCCAGCCAAGGACGCCGACGATCGCCATGATCGCCGGGTCAGCGCGCAGCCCGATGGTCACGGCGGCGAGGATGCCGATCCAGAGCGTGAGGACGACGATCAAAGCGATGCGCTGTGGGGTCATGGGCGATCCGGGATGCGCGCTAAGCGGATAAAAAACGCCCGCGATCTACCTACAGAGGACATCGCGCATCCCTGTATCATCGCTGTGGCGAGGGCGCACAGCCGTGCGCCCCTGCGATCTCACCGCAACATACTTTAAGTCCCCTCTCCTAGGGAGAGGGGATTTAGGGGTGAGGTTATTTACTGCAACTCGGCGGACTTCTCGTCGATGACCTTCGTCGCCAGTTCGACGAACTGTTCGACCGGCATCGCGCCGAGGTCTTCGTCCGTGCGCAGCCGCACGCTGACGTTGCCCGCTGCCGCATCGCGGTCGCCCACGATCAGCAGATAGGGGATCATCTTCTCGCGATTGACGGCGATCTTCGCGCCCATCCGCGACTTGCTGGCATCGATTTCGACGCGGATTCCGGCGGCGTGCAGCTTCGCCGCGACCTCCTTGGCGTACTCGACGTTGCGATCCGTGATCGGGATCATCACTGCCTGCACCGGAGCCAGCCACGCCGGGAATGCCCCGGCGAAGTGCTCGATGATGATGCCGATGAAGCGCTCCATGCTGCCGAACGGTGCGCGGTGGATCATGATCGGGCGCTGGCGCGAGCCATCCTCGGCGACGTATTCCAGTTCGAAGCGCTCCGGCAGGTTGTAATCGACCTGCACCGTGCCCAACTGCCATTCGCGCTTGAGCACGTCGCGGACGATGAAGTCGAGTTTCGGACCGTAGAAGGCGGCTTCGCCTTCCTCGACGTTGTAGGACAGTCCGAGTTCCTCGCAGGCTTGGATGATCGCCGCCGTCGCCTTTTCCCAATTCTCATCGCTGCCGACGTACTTCTCGCTGTTGGGATCGCGCGTGCCGACCCGGGCGCGGAAGTCGGACAAGCCGAGCGTCGTGAACGTGTGCTGGATCAGCCGTACCACGTCCTTGAACTCGCTGAGCAGCTGCTCCGGCGTCACGAACAGGTGAGCGTCGTCGACCGTGAAGCCGCGCACGCGCGTCAAGCCGTGCAGTTCGCCCGACTGCTCGTAGCGGTAGACCGTGCCGAATTCGGCGTAGCGCACCGGCAGATCGCGATACGAGCGCATCTCGCTCTTGTAGATCATGATGTGGTGCGGGCAGTTCATCGGCTTGAGCAGGAATTCTTCCTCGTCCACCTTGATCGGCGCGTACTGGCTGTCCTTGTAATAAGGATAATGCCCCGACGTGCGGTAGAGATTCAGGTTGCCGATGTGCGGCGTCACCACCGGCTGATAGCCGTTATCCAACTGCTCCTGCCGCAGCCAGCGTTCCAGCGCGTCGCGGAGCATCGCGCCGTTGGGTTTCCAGAGCGGCAAGCCCTTACCCACCAGCGGGCTGAACGTGAACAGATTCAGCTTCTCGCCGAGGACGCGGTGATCGCGCTTCTTGGCTTCTTCGAGCAGATCAAGGTAATCCTGTAGGTCTTCGGGCGTCTCCCATGCCGTGCCGTAGATGCGCGTCAACTGCTCGCGCTTCTCGTCGCCGCGCCAGTACGCGCCCGCCGGTTTCTTGTACGTGATGCTGATCGCGTCCGGGTTGATCTCGCTCGTGTTGGCGACGTGCGGACCCCGGCACAGATCCGTGAACGTGTCCTGATTGTAGAACGTGATCTTGTCGGCGGGCTCGGCGATCTCCTCACCGTTCTCGTCGACGCGACCGGACACGAGGTCGCGGATCAATTCCTGCTTATAGGGCTGGTCTTTGAAGTAAGCCAGCGCCTCGTCGGGCGTCACTTCGCGGACGGAAAACTCGTGCTTGCCGCGAATGATCTCCTTCATGCGGTTCTCGATCCACTGCAAATCCTCGTCCGTCGGCGGGTGCGGCAGGTCGAAATCATAGTAGAAGCCGTCTTCAATCGGTGGACCGATGGCGATCTTCGCCTCCGGGAAACGCTCTAAGACTGCTTCCGCCATAATGTGAGAGACGGAATGCCGGATGCGATACAACCGGCTGTTCAGATACTCGTCGTTTGCGGGCATGTGTCAACTGCTCCATGTGGGATAAAACGTCGCTATTATAGCAAGGATTAGCCGAAGCGTAGCCCTTCCGGATAGACGCCAGAAAAAACGACGCCCGTAGGGACTTTGCCCCTCACCCTGCTTGCGCCGCTGCGCTTACCGCAAGCCGTCCCTCTCCCACGTAAACGGAGAGAGGGACAAAAACCCGCGACTTTCCCCCTCTCCCCCTAAGCGAAGCGACTGCGTGGGAGAGGGGGTCAGGGGGTGAGGGGCGTCAAATCAGCCCTACACATCACCAAGAAAGGGGACGCACCGAACCCGCCGATGCGGGCGTGCCGTTCGGTGGCGTAGGTCACCGAGCGGCGATCAGTTGTTGAGTGGGGGGAAGTTTAATCGTCGCCGTCAGGCGACAGTATCGCCCTCAACCACGAGGACCTCAGTCAAGACGACGGCGGCAACCTCGGCGGTCGCGCGCTTGCCCTTCGGCTTGGCGGGGAGTTCGTACTCGTTGCCTTCGTTATCCGTCACTTGCGTGAACAGGCTCTCGAACATGTCGAGCGCCAACAGATTGTCGATCGTGTCTTCGATCGTCTCGCGGCTTAAATCGGCGACGATGATGTGGGGCGTTTCCAGAGCCGTATAGCGCACGGGCGGCGTGTAAGGCAGCTGCGTGCTGACTTCGTAGCTCAAATCCATCTGCCGGGAGAGATAGGGCAGCGTGACGAAGATCGCCGTGTAATACTCGCCATTTTCCATTTTGACGATCACGTCGCACGCATCGGACTCGACGCTGTCTTGCATTTCGATCCAGATGCGCTCTGGAACGTCCATTACACTCATCATGAGGTTTCTCTTTACTCAGGTCGACTTTTAACTTGCAGCACGAAGAAACCAAATCTAATTTAAATTTTGTTTATATCCACTCGCAGAATATGCTAATCGCGGGGCTTTGTCAAGCAGGTCGCACTACCCAAGCTGTAGATTACGAGGGCGAAATCTACAAAATTCACCGGGTTAATTTGGGGGGCTGACGAACGGCTCGTCTGCGCCCATCAATGCAGCGGTAGATAAACCTGAAAGCGGGTGTCGCCGGGTTTCGACTGCGCGTGGATCATGCCGTGATGCCGCTCGACCACGATCCGCCGGGCGATGCTCAAGCCGAGACCTGATCCCTGCCCGACTGGTTTGGTGGTGAAGAAGGGTTCGAACAAGCGCCGTTGTAGATCGGTGGGGATGCCGGGACCATCGTCGGCGATTTCGACGACCAGATAATCGTTCTCCCGGTCGGTGCGGACGCAGATCACGCCGCTGCCCGCGAGCGCATCGGCGGCATTGTCGAGCAGGATCGTCCAGACCTGATTCAGTTCGGTGCCATAAGCCGTGATGCGTGGCAGCTTGCGATTGTAGAGCCGGTTGATCGTGATTCCCTTGAGCTTGTGCTGCGTTACGATCAGCGTGCTTTCCAAGCCGTCGTGGATGTCCACCTCTTGCACCGGGGCTTGATCCATATAAGTGTAGGCTTTGACCGCCTGAATCAAGTCAGAGATGCGCGTCGCGCTGCGCTGGAGCGTGTGGGCGAGGTTGGCGATCGTCAGGGCGCTGGCGAGCCAGTCGAGCGCGGGCGCGCACACGTCGTCGCCGATCTGGTCGCGCAGGCGGTCGAGTTCGGCGGCAGTGATGCCCGCCGATGCCAGCTCCGGCGCGATCCGCCAGCTTTCCTCAAGCTCGGCGTTGTCGAGCCAGAGCATCAGTTCCTCTTCGCGGTCGCTTTGCGCCAGCGGGCTGAGTTCGATCGCGTGAGCGGCGCGGTCGATCCACTCGCTTTGCAGCGTCGCCAATACCGCTAACTGCTCGCTGTTGAGCTGGGCGGCGTAGAGGCTGAGCGTCTGCTGTTGGAGCGACGCCAGCGTGGGCAGCAGGTCGGTTGCGGCGCTCAGGTTGGCGGCTGCCGGATTGTTCAATTCGTGGGCTAAGCCCGCCGCCATCTTACCCAGCGCCGAGAGTTTTTCGTGCTGCTGCACCTGCGATTCCGTGTCGCGCAGCCGCCGAACCATCGTCATGACCAACAACTGCGTGACCGGGTTGGCTTGAATGCCTTCGAACAGGGACACTTCATATTTTACGAAGCGGCTGGGCATGGTCGTGCGTGCGGTGGCGCTGTGAGGCAGCCCGGTGAGCAGCGAGATTTCGCCGACGAACGAGCCGCCCGGCACGTTGGCGATCACCATCGTCTGACCGCCGACCTGCTTGCTGATCTCGATTTCGCCGGTGACGATCACGTACAAGCCTTGTGCCGGGTCGCCTTCCTCGAACAAGGTTGCCCCGGCATCGAGCGCGAGCTGCGTCCCTTGCAGCTCAAGATACGAAAGCTGCTCATCCGAGAATTGTTCAAAGATCGGCATCTGCCGCAAATCCGAGGCGACCATAGAATTTCCCCACTGGAGCACAATTTCAATCGACCGAAGGGTGTCGCGGGGGGGCGACAATCCGATTTTACGACGAAACCGGCAAGACGGCTAAAACTTCATCGTTTTCACCGCCGAAACCGACGCTGAATTCGCCGGAATTCTGACGCCTAAAACGGGGGCATGACGGGTGATCTACGCCTCAACTACGGGGCGTTAAGGTCATTTGACAGGGGTTTACAATGCTCGTATACTTCCAGCGTAATTCTGTAATCACGGGAACTTGCCCCACCAAAGGTGCCACCGCAGGAGGATTTTTGTATGATGCAGGGCAGCGACAGCTTCCAGTTGATCGTTCGGCGGGGTCCCCAACCCAATCAGAGCTATGAACTGAATAAGGACATAGTGACGTTGGGGCGCGACATCACGAACGACATTGTGATCAACGACCCGGAAGTGAGTCGCCACCACCTGCGGATGACTCGCGGTGCGGGCGGGTTTACGATTGAAGACCTCGGTTCGACCAACGGGACCTTCGTCAACGGGCAGCGCTTGACCGGCGCGCGTCCGCTGCGCCCCGGCGATATGGTCGGCTTGGGCGAGACCGTCACCCTGTCCTACGAAGCGCTTGCTAGCTCAGCAGCGGGCGAGGGCGGCGCGCAAGGCACCATCGCCGGTCCCGCGCAGCGCGGCGCGCAACCCTATCAGCCGCCGCAGTACAATAACTACCCTGCTCAACAACAAGCGCCCGCCTCACCTTATCAAGCACCGCAACAGCCGCAATCACCGGCGGCGCAGCAGTCGTCGCCTTACGGACAACCGCAGTCGGCTTACAGCCCGGCGACTCCGGCACAGCCCGCTCCCGGCGGCTACGAGGAGTACGATCCCTACGCTGTGCGCGAGGAAGAACCGCGCAACACCACCCGCTGGGTGCTGATCGGCTGCGCGGGGCTGTCCCTGTTCTGCTGCTGCTCGACCGTGCTCGGCTTGGTCTTCATCGATCAGATGTGCCTGTGGGATAAGCTGCCGGTGGTCTACGACGTGCTGCGCGCGCTTGGTTACACGGCGGTGTGCGGCGGCTAAGGTAACCTACAATACTTCCGGGAGATTAATCCCCCGGCTGACGAATTCGCCGCCCACTGAAGGGGCGGCAAAACCTCCCAACGATCTGTTTTGGCGCTCCTTTAAGTGAGCGCTGTTTTTTTCCTAGCGACGGGTTTCAATCCGTTGCGATGTTCAGTTCTCAATTAGCGCTTCGCTGGCAGCCTCTCGCTTGAGCAGCAGCGCCGGGATCAGCGCGATGGCGCAGATGATCGCGCCGAGCAAGCCGATTTCGCCCAAGACCTGCACCGTCAGCTTGGCGTAAACGTCGATCGCAGCGTAGGGATCGACCACGTTGGCACCTAACACGGCGGTGGCGAGCGTTGCCAGCCGCTGCGACGCGAACGCCGTCAGCGCCGAGACGCCGATGGTCATACCGAGCAGTCGCATGATGATCACCAGCGCCGAGGCGACGCCCAGCTTGTCCTGATCCGCCGCGTTGATCACCGACGTGCTGATCGGCGAGAAGGTCAAGCCCAAGCCGACGCCGACCAGCGCCATTTCCAGCGCGATGCTGCCGTCGGCGATGTCGAGCGTCCACGTCTGCCAGATCAGCGCGAAGCCGATCAGCGCCAGCCCTAAGCCGATCAAGGTCGTCCAGCGGTAGCCGATCCGGTCGCTCAGCCAGCCGCCGGGGACGGCTGCCAGCGCCATTGGCACCGTCAGCGCCGAGAGCAAAATGCCGACCTGCAGCGCCGCTTCCGCGAGCTGACTGGTATCTTCCATGCGAATGTTGACCAGAATCGGCACGCTGACCAAGCCGATCATCAAGCAGAAGCCGACGAATAGATTAGTCAGCAGCCCGGCGGAGAGGCTGCGCCGCCGGAAAATCTTCAAGTCGAACAGCGGATCGCGCACGCGGCTTTCGACCAGCAGGAACAGCGCAAACATGACCACTGCCGCGCCGATCACCGGCACGGCATAGGGCGGCAGTCCGCCGACGTCGCTGAACTGGGTCGCCGAAGACGAGATTTCGATGTTCGCGCCCAAGCCGAGCACCAACGCCGTCAGCGCGCCGACGATCAGCAGCGTGCCCAAGAAGTCGAAGCGCCCTTTGATTCTTTCCTGCGGCACGTCGCGGAGCGCCCACCACGTCGCTATCAGCGCGATCAGCGTCACCGGCAGGTTGATCCAGAACAGCGCCCGCCAGTCGGGAGCCGCCCAGTTCAAGCCGAGCGACTGAAAGAATGCGACGAACTGCGCGCTGTACTCGCTGAACAGCCGCACCATGATCCCGCCGTAGAGGTGACCGAGCACCCAGCCGAGCGTGTCGATCGCGCCGATCACGCCGAGCGGCTGCGCGCGCTTGGCTGCCGGGAACAAGTCGCCGACCAGCGCCAAGCTCACCGGGACGAGCGCGCCCGCGCCCAAGGCTTGCACCACCCGCCCGATGATGATCGTCAGCAGCGCGACGCTGCCGCCGTCGGGACGGACGCCCTGCAAGCGGAACAGCAGGTTGTAGATCGCTCCGGCGACGCCGCTGCGCCCGTTGGGATCGACCTCGGCGACGAGGAACGAGCCGATCATGAAGATGATCAAGCAGGCAATGTAGGTGCGCCGCCGACCGATCAGGTCGCTGACGCGCCCCATAAACGTCATGCTGATCGTGTACGCCAGCAGATAGCCGGTCACGACCCATGCGGCATCGTCGATCACGCTCTGCACGGGCAGCTGCAGCTTGACGATGATCTCCGGCAGGAACGCCGAGACGATGGTCAGGTCAAGCGAGCCGATGAAGACCGGGATACAGATCAGCGCCAGAATCAGCCACGGTCGCCGGTTGTTGCTGCGGTTGGTCATGGAGCGGCTTCCGGCGTCGTTTCAGCGGTGGCTGTCGCTTCAGGAGTGGCTTCCGGCGTTGTTGCTGATCCGGTGGCGGGTCGGTTGCCCCCCAGCGGCGTCAGCACCGGCGCGACCGATTGAGTGGTGGCGCTGACTTCCGGCGTCGAGAGTTCGGCGGGCGCATTGATGTCGTAGACGTCAATCGTCCACACCACCGGATCAGCTTCCCCGCCCGATCCGGGCGCCCCCGGCTCGGCGGTGACGGCGTAGGGGCTTTCGTGCTCGGTGATCACGAAGCGCGAGGGATAGAGCGTGTTCCGGTCGATATAGACGTCCACGCCGACCACGCCGACCGGCTCGATCAAGCCGCCGAGCAGCGCCGCCACGTCGGGACCGTCGGCGGTCGCGGCGAGGTGATAGACGTCCGCGCCGTTTTCAAGCTGAGTTTCACCACTGTAGCTCAGGTCGAGCAGCGACTTGAGGGCGGCTTCGATGCCGGTATCCTCGGAGATCAGCGACTCCGGGTTGAAGTCGGGCGCGAAGGCTTGGTTGAACCACTGGTTGCCCGTCCAGATCGCGCGGTACCACTGCTGTGCCCCGCGCGAGAAGACCTGAACTTCAATTGTCAGTCCGGCGGCGATCACGCTGACGTCGGCTTGCATCTCGTTCGGCGCGACGTACTGCGCTTTGGCGCTGCGAAACAGCACCGTCGCGTAATCGGTGAAAATTTGGTATTCCGGTCCGGTTTCGTCGACCGAGATGCGGAACGTATCGGCTGCGCGAATTTTGGCTGCCGCTTCCTTCACGAGATCGAGCGGGTCGGGTGTGGCGGTAGGGGTTTGGGTCGCGCCGGGTGAACCTGAGCAGCCGACCAACAGCACGACCAGAAGTATCGACAACAGACGCAGCACGAGCGAGTCCTTTCAGTGGGTCGGACGCTGCACAAGTATAGCTTATTGGATTATACGCGGTAGAGTGCGTGCAGTTGCGCGGGAAACGGGTTTGGCGCGGCTTATTAGACAATTTTCGAAAAGATGTCGTAGAACATGGCAAAATGGATCGACGTAGGGGCGGGTTGCAAACCCGCCCCCTAGACACCAAGTTATGGAAACGCTCGCTTATTGAGGGAGCGCCCGCTGAGTATCGCCAGCGGCTCGAAGCCGCTGGCTAAGCATTCAAGCCGTCTGAAGACGGCTAAGAACCATTTCAACTTGTCTTGCAGCCCGCTTCAGCGGGCTTGATTTCGTAGCCGGGGGATTTGATCCCCCGGCGGCGCCAGCAGAAACGTCGCTCAAATCGCTTAAGCAGGGACGCACAACCGTGCGCCCCTACCCGGGAAAGCCCGCGCCAGCAGCAGGCTTAACCGCCATTCACGCTAACTTAGTCGACAATTCTCGTCGGCAGCGGCGTGCCATTCTGCGGCGGCTGGTAGCTCGGCTGCATGTTTTCCTTGCGCACCCAGACGAACTGGCAGGCGAGCATGATCTTGTAGTAGGTCTCGCTCTCGTCCTGCCCGATGACAATGTAGGTGCCGGGGTTGAGGAAGACACCGGGCGAAACGTTGCCGGGTTCGTAGTAGACCTGTGTTTGGAACGGCGTATCGCCGACAACACTGCCTGCCGGCACGTCGAGCAGGCAGCCGGGACCCGCGCCCGGGGCTGCTCCGAAGGCTCCGAAGTAGACCCCACCCGGTCCCTTGATGGTGTTGGTGAAGCCGCCTTCATTGCCATTCGAAAATCCGGTTGTCACGACGACATAGGTCGTATTGGCGTCGAGCGTGATCGCGTCAATGTCCGAGGTTCCGATGCCGCCATTGCCATCGTCATCGCCCGCCAGAAAATTAACGGTCTGATTCGTCGGATCGAAGGGGCTGGCGTAGACGAACATGTAGCCATCAAATCCGCTTTGGGCGCTGCTGACGCTGTAGCTGCCAGCCGTATCCACATAAAACTCCATCGCCTGATAGCGCACGGGTCCCAGTCCACTGCAGCAGGTGCCATCCGCGAACGGACGGTTCCATTCGGGACCGCCGACATTCGTACTGGTATATTGACCAGAGCCAGCCAAGATCGCGCTTGCCGTGATCAGCATAACCCCGACCAATAACAGAACGAGAATCATTTTGCCTAGATATGACTTATGCATAGTTTACACTCCAACACGAACTTCTACGTGAGCATAACTTGCTTTGGGGAACGAAACGCCATTGTATTACTGGGGCTATCCGGAATTTGTAATAGGCTGGTGAAATAATCCTAATGCGGAGCAGCAAAAAATTATAGTTAAGGAATTTCTGAGGGGGATTTATACCGTAGGGGCGGGCTGCAAGCCCGCCCCTACATGAAATTCGTGGTTGTTAGCGCAGCCGCGACCACGTACCGCTGTCACCGCCGGAGAAGCGGTAGATCGCGCCGTCCGGGGCGTCGATCACGAACGGATTGCTGCCGCCGACGGCGTTTTCGAACTGGACGGTGCGCGGCGCGTTGACGATGTCAGCCGTCGCCCAGCCGAGCGCGCTGCTCCACGAGCCGATCGGCGCGAGTGTGTTATAGTACGCCCAATTGAACATTTCCTGCGGGATAAAGCGACCACTCGGCGCGGCGCTGCTGTTGATCGTCGAGCCGTCCCAACTGTTCGAGACGGCGATGTAGAGCGACTGATCGTACTGCACGCCGTAGATGCGATTCAGTCCGTTGGCAGTGACGTAGAGCATCACGCCGCGCTCGAACGACTGATAGCGACCGTCGGCAGTGGTGGCGCTCACCGGGCAGCCCGCATCCGCCGGCACGTATTGATCGCCGAAGAACCATGTGTAGGCGCATGAGACCGTGATCGGGATCGTCTGCTGGCTCTCGACGCCGTTGCGCAGCGCGACCAAGCGGTAGGAGATCACGCGACCGAAGCCACCGGGGACGACGAGCGTATATTGTCCGGTCGGCGCGACCGGGAAGACCTGCAGCAGCGTCCCTTGCTGACCCACCTGCTCGATGCGGGCGCTGTCGGCGGTGGCGACCCACGCCAAGTGGATCGTCGTGTTGGGCAGGACGCTGGTCATGTCCGCGCCGAAGGAGACGATCACCGGTCCGGCGCTGGTTGGCGTGCTCGTGGGCAGCGGTGTGCTCGACGGTAAGGGGGTGAACGTCCGCGTCGGGCTGGGCGTGATCGTGAAGGTCGGCGTTGCCGATGGGATCGGCGTGTTGGTCAGTGTGGGCGTATCGGTGAAGGTTGGCGTGAAGGTCGGCGAGATGGTAAACGTCGGCGATGGCGTCAGCGTCTCCGTCGGGATCGGCGAAGGCGTGTCGGTCGGCGTATCGGTTAGCGTCGGCGTCAACGTCTCCGTCGGGATCGGTGTGTCCGTGGGGATGGCGGTGGGCGACGGCGTATCCGTCGGTACCGGGCTGGGCAGCACCGCCAGCGTCGGCACTTGGCTGAAGTCCGGCGTTGGCGTCTGCGTGCAGGCAGACGAATAGGCGGTCAAAGTGAACAACAGAACGAGAATAATCAGCTTGGATGTGTTGATCTTCATCATCCCACCCTCTGCGGAGCTGCTGGAATGAGCCGTCTTCGTTTCATTCTCAGCTTAACTATACTGTGGACGGGCATCTCGTGCCAGACGCCGAGCCTTAAGGCGGACGATCTTCCTAGCGCAACGCCTGATGCCACGCCGACGCCTGCCCTGCTGCTGATCGCGCCGACGCAGATGCCGCATCACATCGGCGACGTCCCGGCGTGGACGGTCACGCCGTCGCCGACCAGCGCCACCGCGACACCACCGCCTGCACCGACCGCTACGCCAACGCTGACCTTCAGCGCCACCGCTGAGATCGGTCGGTCGGCGGAAGGACGCGCCCTCACCGTGCAGCGGATCGGCACGGGCAGTCGTCGCCTGCTGCTGGTCGGCGGGATTCACGGCGGCTACGAGGCGAACACCGTCAGGCTGATGCAGCAGTTGATCGACCACTTCACGGCACAGCCTGACGATCTCCCGCCCGATACCGCCTTGCTGATCGTCCCGGTCGCCAACCCGGATGGGCTGGCGCTAGGCGAAAATCTGGGCGGTCGGGTCAACGCGGACGGCGTCGATCTCAATCGCAATTGGGATTGCAATTGGTCGCACGATGCCTTCTGGCGGGATCAGCGCGTCAATCCCGGTGCTCAAGCCATGTCCGAACCGGAGACGCAGGCGTTGGCGGCGCTGATTCAGGCGGAGCGTCCGGCGGTGGTGCTGTTTTATCACAGCGCGGCGGGCGCGATCTACGCGGGCGACTGCGACGGTCAGCATGGCTCGGCGGCAATGGCGGCGGTGCTCGGCAGCGCGACCGGCTACAGCTACGGATCGGGCTTCTCCGCCTATCCGGTCACCGGCACGGCGTCGGACTGGGTCGACGGTCTCGGCATCCCTTCGGCGGATGTGGAGCTTTCGACGCACGGCGACAGCGAGTTCAACCGCAATCGGCGCGGCATCCTCGCGCTGCTGGCGTGGATCGCGGAAGATTCGTAGGTCAGCCAAATCTGTAACGGGTTTCAGACGTCGGTGCGGGTAGCATCGTCTGTAGGGGCACGGTCTGACGCCGTGCCCCTACACTGCGCGCGAAATTCTCATCACTCCTCAAGTCTGTGATTCGCTGGGCGTAGGGGCGTAATGATATTCGACGCGCGCACTGACACGCCATAATGACGATATGTTGGTTGACGATCGGAGATAAATCTAATTTGGCTATCCGTTACCCGACCCTTTCCGAACTGATCTACATCAACGGCACGGTGATCAACCAGCCGAAGATTCTCGCCGGGACGCAGCAGATCCGCGAGATCGAACTGCTCGACGCGGCGGTCGCGCGACCGGCTGCCAGCGCTTTCGGCGCGGATGCCTACCCGACCTTGCGCGAGAAGGCGGCGGCGCTGCTCCATTCGGTCGCGCGTAATCACCCCTTCACCGACGGCAACAAGCGCACGGCGACCGTCGGCGCGATCTTCTTCCTGCGCGTCAACGGGCAGGTGGTGACGTGGGCGCAGGACGACGCCCTCGCCATGATCCTCAACCTCGCCGAGGGGCGCGCGGGCATGAAAGACTTGGCGGCGTGGCTGCCGCTGGCGGACTCGCCTTACGACGCGCCGCCCGACGCCGACGCCGACATGCGCTTGATCGCCGAAATCATCGCCGAGCAGAAAGGACTGCTGGATGAACTCAAACGCCGCTGATCCGATCCGCTACCTGACTGTCTCCGACCTCTACAACCTTAACGACACCGTGACCGACGGGCACACCTACGTCCGCGACAAGCATCTGTTGGAGTCGGCGGCGAAGCGTCCGGCGCTGGTGCTGTTCGGCGAAGTCCAGTTCCCGACGCTGGTCGACAAAGCGGCGAGTCTGCTGCATTCGGTCGCCTATCATCACCTGTTCGCCGACGGCAACAAGCGCACCGCGCGCTTGGCAGTCACGCTGTTCTTGCAGATCAACGGCTATCGCTTGACGTGGAACGATGCCGAAGAATACGATCTGCTGCTCGCCATCGCGCAGGGGCAGTACGACGTCTACCAGATCGCCGAGCGGCTGGAGCCTTACCTCGCGCCGACTGCGTCGCCGGACAAATAACCGCTTTGCGTGTCTCTACCGGAATAGTCGCAAAAATGGCATAATCGGCGGAACTGTTTTCAGGCATGGGATAAGCTCATGTACGTCGAAATCGACTTCAACCTGCTCTACCAGCTTGAGAAAATCGCCCAGCGCACCGGGCAGAGCGTGACCGACCTCGTCAACGAGGCGGTGACGCAGTACCTCGACCGGCAGATCACGACCGGCGAGTCCCCGGCGGCAAAGCCCGACGAGGGTTAGCTCGATGCTCCCGGAGCGACACTCGGCGTTTGAGGACGCGCCTTTCACCGAACTGCTGGCGATTCTGCTGCGGCAGCTGCGGCGACCGCTGGCGAGTCAGGGCGTCACGATCAGCGACGCTGATGCCGACGCGCTCGCCCAAGCGATTGCTGCTCGCGCTGAACCCGACTCAACAGTTGAAGCGATCCATGCGGCGCTGCTGGCGCTGGTCGCCGACAGCGAAGCCGTCCTCGCTCAATGGAATTTGACTTTCGCGCAGTCGCTCGATGCCCAGATGAACGACATCCCCGGTTGGGAATCGACGGCTGAATTCCTCGACATCGCCAATGAGAAAGCCAACGCTGAACTGCGCATCTCAACCGGCGCGGCGCTGCTGGTCGCGCTCGGCGATCCGCGTTACGTTCCGCTGCTGCGTCTGCTGGTCGAGCGCGCCAGCGACGGTAACGTCGCCGATCCCGACGACATCATCGCCCGCCGCGTGCTGGCGTTCGCGGAGCACGATCCATCCCCGTAAGCGCGAACTTGGCGCAATAAAACAAATGTGCTATTCTGGTGGCATCTGATTCGCCGTTGAGACCAGAGGATCAATGCCATGAGCAGCGCGAAAGCGGGTTATCATTTGCGTCCGGGCGAAGGCGTTGGCGGTGATAGCAGCCTGAAGGCGAGTGTCGCCTCAACGGGCGGCGCGTTCACCGTCATTGAGTCGCGGACGGATGGCGGCGCGCCGCTGCACGTTCACACCCGCGAAGACGAGTATTTCTACGTGCTGGCGGGGACGCTGACCGTTCGTTTGGGCGACGATACCTTCGAGGCGGGCGCGGGATCGTTCGTGTTTCTGCCGCGCGGCATCCCGCACGAGTGGGACGTGATCGGCGACGAAGCCACGCTGTTGATGATGACCGTCCCGGCGATGCTCGACGTTTTTCTGGGCGAGTTCCACGCCGCAGCGACGAAAGCCGAGCGCGATCAGGTTGCGGAAAAGTACGGGGTCACGTTCCTGTAAAAAACAAGCGATTAGCGATTAGCTTTTGGCTATTAGCTAAAAACTAAGAACTAACGACGAGCCAAGAGCTAATCGCTAACTGCTAAAAGCTAAAGGCTGATTTCATGGCAAAAACACGCAGCAAATACGTCTGCCAGAACTGCGGGCGACAAACTCCGCGCTATTTCGGGCGCTGTCCCGCGTGCGGCGAATTCAATACGATGGTCGAGGAAGTGGTCGAGGTCAGCAAGGGCGGCAGAGAGAAGCCGCGCGTCGTGCTGCCGCACAGCCAGCCGCAGCGCCTCACCGAGGTCAGCGCCGAGCAGGGCACGCGCCTGCTGGTGCCGATTGGCGAGTTCAACCGCGTGCTCGGCGGTGGCATCGTGCCGGGGAGCATCACCTTGATCGGTGGCGAGCCGGGTATCGGGAAATCGACTCTCCTGACGCAAGCCTGCGCCGCCATCGCCGAGAACGTCGGGCGCGTGCTCTACGTCAGCGGCGAGGAGAGCGTCCAGCAGATCAAGCTGCGCGCCGACCGGATGGGCTTGCGCTCCGACGAGTTGTTCCTGCTGACCGAGACCAACCTCGCCGACATCTTCGAGCAGGTCAACCGGGTCGATCCGACCGTGCTGGTGATCGACTCGATCCAGACGGTCTACACCGAGGAGAGCGAATCGTCGCCGGGGAGCGTCTCGCAGGTGCGCGAGTGCGCCTCGCGCTTGCAGATGCTCGCCAAGACGACCGGCGTCAGCGTCTTCCTGATCGGGCACGTGACCAAAGAGGGCAGCATCGCCGGACCGCGCGTGCTGGAGCACATCGTCGATACCGTGCTCTATCTGGAGGGCGATCCGTTTCAAGCCTATCGCCTGCTGCGGAGCGTCAAGAACCGCTTCGGCGCGACCAGCGAGGTCGGCGTCTTCGAGATGTCCGGCTTGGGCATGATCGAGGTCGCCAACCCGTCGGAAGCCTTCCTCGCCGAGCGGGTCGCCAACGCGCCCGGCACGACCATCGCCGTGACGATGGAGGGGACGCGCCCGCTGCTGGTCGAACTGCAAGCGCTGACCAGCCCGACCTCGTTCGGCAACGCGCGGCGGACGCCCAACGGCGTCGATTACAACCGCCTGCTGCTGATCACGGCGGTGCTGATCAAGCGGCTGGGGCTGAAGCTGTTCGAGCACGACATCTTCATCAACGTGATCGGCGGCATGAAGATCGACGAACCGGCGTCCGACTTGGCGATGGCGCTGGCGATGGCGTCGAGCTACTACGACAAGCCCGCCCCGCCCGACATGGTCTTCATCGGCGAGATCGGCTTGAGCGGCGAACTGCGGGCGGTGTCGCAGCTACCGGCGCGGCTGAACGAGGCGGCGAAGCTCGGCTTCAAGCGCGCGCTGATCCCCAAGCTGCGCCGCAAGCTCGAAGACGTGCCGCAAGGGATTAAGCTGGTCGAAGTCCGCCACGTCGGCGAAGCGATGGCGATCACCGTGCCGAAGGACTGAGATTTTATGCTAGCGATGAAGGCGAATAAACGAGGATTCAGACGATGGTCGATAAAGGCACCAGCTCTTTAAAGCTGATAGATCGAGCTTTCACCCTAAGAGCCTCGAACGTTTAGGCTGAGTACTGTCGAATTTCTGCACTTTCAATAGAGATCACAGTTACTGACTCGGCTTATGCGCGAAGTTGATACGACTTGTTGAGCCAGATCCGGAGCTGGGTCGAACGCAACAGGTATGACTGAGGACAGTGAATCGATTTGCGACGAAGCGCTCGACGAGCATTCGACGTGAGCGACAAGCTTAAAGTCGTCTTCGATACGCAGATTTATCCTACGGATTTCATAACAGAAGCTAATCTGTGCACGGTTTATGTCAGCAGCCTTTCGACAGCATTACGAGACTGATCCCAGACTTCTACCGTGCAAGGTCGATGTTCTCATCCGTCTCAGAATTCGGTAACTTCGCATCGAAGCGTACGCGATGCCATTGAATTTGTCGACCAATTCTTGAACTGTGGAAGTTGCTCGCAGCTATGAACGTCAAACTATGATCTGCAGTCAGACTGATGGAATCGACAGAGATTTTCAATTGTGCTTGGTAAGTATCCAATAATCTGAGCTAAGATTCTCGCACATTACGAATGCGTACTGGTTATAGGAATTCTTGCTTGACAGTAGTTTCAGCATGTCGTAGCGCGATTTCAAGCCTGATAGTGCCTGAAGATATTCTTCGTAGTCTGCACGCGATCCTAAAGACGATATCTTTCTCGCTTGCGCACAAAGCAGGCATCATAGTCGATTAAATCTCGTCATATGAGTTGATATAACTGACTTTACTCTGTGCTTGAGCGTTACGAGAATACAGCAATCGTGAACGCGCTCGATTTCCTGCGTATCCTCGAAAGCCGCTGAATCGCTCGTCCTTCTCACCCCGCATTCATGTTTTTGACTACAATAGCCCCATTCGCAAATGAGTGGGCATGAGGGTTCAAGTTGACTGCTCAAGCCAAGTTCACGCCAGTGCGCGCGCTGCTGATCGTCGTGGCGCTGGCGGTCGTGATCGTCCTCGCGCTCGCGCTGATCGGCACGGGCGACAGCTTCAGCACCATCCTGAGCATCTTCAGCACGCGCTTTCTCGGCATCTTCATCGAGGCGATCCCGTTCTTGCTGCTCGGCACGGTCGCGTCCGGCTTGATCGACAACTTCGTCAGCCCGGACGACATCGCCCGCTGGATGCCGCGCAACCCGATCCTCGCCACGCTGATCGGCACCTTCATGGGCTTCGTCTTCCCGGTCTGCGAGTGCGGCGTCGTGCCGGTCGTGCGGCGGCTGTACATGAAGGGGCTGCCGATGTCGGTCGGCGTGACCTTCCTGCTGGCAGCGCCCGCCATCAACCCGATTGTGCTGGTCAGCACCTACGTCGCCTTCGGCTTCGGTCCCGTGCTGATCGGGCGGTTGGTGATCACGGCGGTGGTAGCGATGGCGGTCGGGCTGGTCTTCGCCTTCGCCGCCCGCCCGCAGGATGTGCTGCGCCCGACCTCGTTCGCGCCGGTCATGGGCGGTGACGGTCTCGACGATCACTTCGGGCGTGACGGCGTGATCCCGCTCTACACCAGCGCGCCGCGCAAGCCGATCCTGCTGGGGCTGCGCGACTCGATCATCGACGCGGGCGACGAGTTCTTCGAGATGGGGCGCTACCTGATCCTCGGATCGCTGCTGGCGGCGGCGATGCAAACGCTGATCAGCCAAGACGTGCTGCTGGCGCTCGGTCGCGGTCCGGTGATCTCGGTGATCGTGATGCAGCTGCTCGCCTTCGTGCTCAGCGTCTGCTCGACGGTCGATGCCTTCTTGGCGCTCGCCTTCGCCGGGACCTTCACCACCGGCTCGATCCTCGCCTTCCTGACCTTCGGACCGATGGTGGACATCAAGAGCACGCTGATGTTCCTCGGCGTGTTCAAGCGCCGCACCGTCTTGTACTTGATCCTGCTGCCGCTGCTGATGACCATGCTGATCGGCATCTGGATGAATTTGAATGTGGCGTTTTAGAAAATAGGACTGAGAACTTCAGGACTGAGGACTGAGAGGAAGAACAGGGCAAATGGGCAGAATACAAAAATGGGGACGTGGTTGTAGGGGCGTAACATGTTACGCCCCTACGGTGCGCGTTTCGCAGCGATTTTTCTTGTCTCAGTCCTCAGTCCTCGAACCTCAGTCCTTGACGGAGTAACAATGACCGCGATTACGACGCATGATCACGACGAGCGCACCGAGACGATCCAGTTGTGGATCAAGACGGCGCTGCTGTTCGGATTGGGCATCTATTTCGCCTACAACATCGTCAGCGGCAACCTGACCAACTACATCAACGCGCGTTTCGCGTGGCTGAGCTACGTCGCCTCGGCGATCTTCCTGCTGATCGCTCTGTTCAGCGCGCTCCACCTGCTGCGTGATCACCATGAGCACGAACATGATCATGATGAACATGAGCACGATCACGTCCACGAGCAGATTTCGTGGCGCTCGCTGGCGATCATTGCCGTGCCGCTGGTGCTGGGCACGCTGGTGCCGTCGCAGCCGCTCGGCGCGCAGGCGGTCAGCGGCAGTATCAGCACCTCGTCGGTGGCGCTGAGCGATACGCAGACCTTCAACGTCGCGCCGGAGCAGCGTAACGTGCTCGACTGGGTGCGTGCCTTCAACTCCGCCGACGCGAGCACCTTCGAGGGGCAGCCCGCCGACGTGATCGGCTTCATGTACATCGAGCCGAGTTTCGGCACCAATCAGTTCATGGTCGCGCGCTTTGCGATTAGCTGCTGCGTTGCTGACGCGACTGCCATCGGCGTGCCCGTCGTCTGGGATCAGCTGCCGACGCTCAAACAGGGCGAATGGCTGGAAGTCAAAGGCACCTTCAGCGTCGCCGATTTTCAGGGCAGTCCCATGCCGGTGCTGCAAGCGACCAGCGTCGATCAGGTCGATCAGCCGGAACACCCGTATTTGTACCCGTAGGCTAATGAAGACTTTGTGTAGGGGCAGGTTTCAAGCCTGCCCCTACAACTAGTCGGTTCTGGTTAGATATTGACGAACGGTGACAATCAGCCGTTATGGCTGTAACTGAACAACACGAGTCTTTGACTCAGCACTCGGTACTCCGTACTCGGTACTTATCTCACTTCGACCGGATCGTCGCCGTGGTGATCGTTGTGCTGGTGATCCTAATTGGCGGGACGATTGCGCTCGGCGACCGGGTCGGCGTGCAGATTGTGACGGTCGCGCCGCAGGCGGAAGCCCACAGCACCAGCGCGATCACGCTGCGCTTCAGCGAGGCGATGGATCACGACAGCGTTGCCGCCCATTTCCAGACCGATCCGGCGATTGAGGGGGCGCTGACGTGGAACGGCTCGACGCTGAACTTCCGCCCGGCGGTGGCGCTCCAACCGGGCGACACCTATACGGTTTCGATTGCTCCGGGCGCGGTCAGCACCAGCGGGCGGCAGGTGCTCGGCGAGTATCGCTACAGTTTTACCATCCGGCTGCCGCAGCTCGCCTATCTCTACCCGGCGGACGATGCGCCGCATAACATCTGGATCACCGATCCGCTGCACCCCGATCAAGCCAAGCAGGTGACCGACAGCCCCACCGGGATCGACGATTACAGCGTCAGCCCGGACGGGACGCAAATCGCCTTCGTCGAGCAGAATCCCGATGACGGCACGGGTGCCACGACCAGCGACATCAAGCTGCTGACGCTCGCCAGCTGGCGCGCTTCAGCAGTTGACGAACTGCTCTAATGCGATCTGCCGCGCTCCGGTTTGGCGACCGGACGGCAAGGTGATCGCCTACGAGCGCACCGAGTACGACGCGCAGTTCGGCAGCGGACCGCCGCGCATCTGGTTGATCGATCTGACGACCACGCCCGCGACCACCCGCCCACTGTTTCAGCAGTCGCAGATTCTCGGCTACGATGCCCAGTGGTCGGGTGATGGCAACCGGATCGCGCTGGTGGACAGCGCCTCGGTCTCGATCCTCGTCTACGATTTCTCGACCGGCAAGATCATCTCGATTGCCAGTCAAGCCGGGGAGTCGGGGGCGCTGTCACCCGATGGTACGCGGCTGATCTACCCGGACATCGTCTTTCAGCCGGAGGGCGCGTTCACCAAACAGCGCCTCGCCGTGCTCGATTCGGGCGAATTTCTCTCGCTGACCGATAACGACGCGCCGATCAGCGACCGGCAGGCGCGCTGGAGTCCCGACGGCACCAAAATCGCACTGGCGCGGGAGAACCAAGACTCGCCGGTGCGCGGCATTCAGATCGCGCTCTACGACCTGCGCACGGACCAGACGACCATGCTCACGAATGATTCGCAGTATGCTAATTTGTCGTTCTGGTGGAGTCCGACCGGCGAGCAGTTGGCGATCCAGCGCGTGCCCGAACTCGACGACAATCTGCAGCCGAACTCGAACGCACTGCCGGAAATCTGGACGTATGATTTGAGCAGCGGGGCGCTGACGCAGGTAATGACCAACGGCTACCTGCCGCGCTGGATACCGTAAGTTGTATTTCCGCGAGTGTTTTTGTAGGGGCGACGCATGCGTCGCCCCTACGTGAAGCAGCGACGCGGTGAGACAGGAATGACCATGACCACGCCATCAACTGAAGATCAGCCCGTCGATCAGCCGACGATGAAATCGGCGCCGTCCACTGGGCGCCGTCGCCCCTCACCGGCATTGATCCTGTTTCTGGTGTTTCCGCTGCTCGGCTTGATCGCCGCCGGGATCGTGATGGCGACCAGCGGCGGGACGGCGGGCGGCGCGGTCTCGACGCCGGAGCCGGTCACGCTGCCACCACCTAAAGCCGCCGCCGATTCGCCGATGATCGATTTCACGCTCATGTCGCTGGAGGGGCAGACCGTCAGCTTGAGCGATTATCAGGGGCGGGTCGTCTTTCTCAACTTCTGGGCGACGTGGTGCGTCCCCTGCGAGAAAGAACTGCCCGAATTCCAGCAGTTTCAGGCGCAGCAGCCCCCCGATGGCGCGGTGATCCTCGCCGTCAACGTGCAGGAGGGCGCCGATCAGGTGAGCAGCTTCCTGACTGACCACGACATCAGCGGCTTGACCGTGCTGCTTGACACCGACAGCTCGGTCGCCAACAGCTACGGCATTTATAATCTGCCGGTGACCTTCGTCATCGACCAGAAGGGCACCGTCCGTTATCCCAAGTTCGGCGGAATGACCGTCGCCGATTTGCAGAGCTATCTCGACGCGCTCAATGCGGGCTAACCCGTCCCAATCGGAACGCTGCCGTTCGAGTTTTGAACCGGCGCGGTTGACCAGCTTCGACAGTCAGCCGCGCCGGTTTTTGCTTTGAGATCGATTCGCGCTTTGTGCCTAAGTCGATCACCGCACGCCCAGCTTGTCCCGGTGTTCACGAATCACCAGTTCTTGTTATATTATGGGTAAAGACAACGCCTCTTCATCTCATAATTTGTTCGGACGGCATAGCTTCTCTCGAGGACAAACACCGTGCTTAAATCCAAAATGCTCCTGCTCACTTCATTCTTGCTGATCTTAGGCATTTCGGCGGCTGCCGTCAGCGCCATTTCGGGGGTGTCGATCTCGATTCCCGGCGAGTACGAATATGAGATTGATACTTGCTCGGACGGCAATAGTTACCAGTGGGTTGACATCACCCTCACCGGGACAACCGACGACGGTGGCGGTTACGATGAGTTCGCCACTATCAGTTTCGATGGCAACGGCAATGTGATCGACGTCGACCTGAACTACATTGCTGTCAGCACGACCGATACCATCTATGATTTGATTGACCCCGGCATTGGGACGTTGAGCAACCCGGTCACGCGCCCCTTCACCTTCGTCGTTTATGACATCCCTTCCTACTCGCCGGGCGATGAAAATACACCCGAAGCCGCCAATTGGATTATGGCGAACGGGACGGAGGTAGCGCGAACCACCTTCGATCCGTCGTTCGATCCCGCCTGCGGTGAGCTGCCGCTCGCCGAGAACGTCTGCATCGCCATCCCCGACGGGTCGGTCGTCGGCGACCTGCCCTTCCAGACACAGGCATTCTACAGCCCCGGCAAGATTTCACCGGACGTCTTCCTCAACCCCGGCACCTATTGGGTGATCGGGCAGGACGAGACCCACGAATACTACGAGATCGTGCTGTCGTGCCAATATCTATGGGTGCCGGTGAACGCGATGCAGCCGAGCTACCAAGCGCCGCAGAATGGTGCGCCGCTGCCGACCCGCGTCGTCGACTAACCCCGCTCAGTTTTCGTGATCTCCTACCAGCGACCCTTCACCGCGATTGTGGTGAAGGGTCGCTGTGCGCTGCGTGATCGCGTACAATTCTCCTCAATTGAGTAACTCGCATTGAAATGAGGGCTGCCCCTAATGGATATTATGCGCGCGCTCACCTACGCTTTCGACGACCGCGATTGGGTGACCAAGCTCGGCATCACGCTGATCATCACGGCGATCTCGGCGCTGCTGACGCCGGTCTTCGTCGGGCTGCTCGGTTGGGCGGCGCTGCTGGGCTACGCGGTCGAGTTGGTGCGCAACGTGCGGCGGGGCAGTTCGACGCCGCTCCCGGCGTGGGACGACTTCAATCGCTACATCGCCACCGGCACCAACGTGCTGATCGCCGTGATCGTCTACAGCCTGCCGAATTTGGTGCTCGGCTGCGTCGGCGGCTTCCTCGCGCAGAACATGGGCGGCGGCTTCATCGGCAGCACGCTCGTCTTGGCGCTGAGCTGCTGTCTGTTTCCGCTGCTGTTGGTCTACAGCATCGTCACCGTACCGATGCTCGCTTTAGGCATCGGACGCTACGTCGATGACCCGCGCATCGACGTCTTCTTCGAGGTTGCTTCCCTGTTCGAGACGCTGCGCAAGCATACCGATCAGGTGATTCAGTTTTGGCTGGCGGCGCTGGTCGCTGGCGTGGTCTTTGCCATTCTCGGCGTGATCCCGGTGATCGGCTGGGCGGCGGGGGCGGCGCTATGGGTGCCGGTCAACGCCATGCTGACCGGTCAGTTCGCGCTGGTGCTGCTGGGCAAGCTCAAGGAAAAGCCGAAGAACCAGCCGCCAGCTCCTCAGCGCCGCTGAGTGAGGTTAGCGCAGCAGCGCCTCGATCTCCGGCAGCGCCAGACCGCTGTGCTGTCGCAAAACCGCGTAGACCCGCTCGAAGTGCGGCTTTTGCGCTCGCATCAGGTCGGCGGCTTCGGGACGCATCCCCACCGATTCCGATCCGCTGGTCAGCGTGACGGCGAAGCCAAACAAACGCCGCAGCGCCGCGATCACCTCGAACTCGGCGATCCCCGTGACTGGCTGACCTGATAACTGCTCGTACTCGCGCAGAAAGCGGTCGTGATCGGCGGGATACCGCTGCGTCGCCATCAGCAGCAGCGTCCACGCGAGATCGTAGCGCGTGTCGCCGACCTCGATACTGCCCCAGTCGATCACGGCGAGCTGGTCGGAGCGATCCACGAGGATGTTATAGGGATGAAAGTCGCCGTGCAGTACGCCGAGCGGCGAGGGCAGTAGATCGTCGACGCGCGCGTCGAGCCAGTCCAGCACCGGGATCGCCCAGCGCTGCCCCGTCTGTTCAACGATCAGCGCGCGACCGAGCTCCAGCTTGTTGCGCAGGAAGTCCGCCGGATCGCCGGGGTCGAGGGGTGCGAACGGCGCGGTTGGGAGCCGGTGCAGGTCGACCAGAAGCTGCACCAATCGCGTGAAGTATTCCGGCTCGCGCGCCGGGTCTTCCCACCTGACGCGACCGAGCGGAAGCCCGTTGATGCGCTCCATGATCATGAAGGGCTTGCCCAACAGCGCCGCGTCGGTCTCGTGATAGTAGACGCCCGGCACCGGATACCCGTTCGCCTTGAGCGCCCGCATCCCCCGGAACTCACGGGTTGATTTCTCGACCGCATCGGCAGCCGGGTACAGCCGCAGAATGACCGGATCGGGCTGACCCGCCCAAACCGCGTCAAATGAGTAGACTATCGTCTCCCAGCCGTCGCTGATCGGCGTGAGATCGACGATCTGCACGCCGGGGTCAACCAGATCGTGATAGTAGGCTTCCAGTCCTTCCTGCAGCGGCGCAGTCGATTGTGCTCGCCCGGTCTCAGCGTTCATGCGCGTCTAAGTTCACGGACTCGTCAGCAGGTCGCTGTGTTCCAGCAGCAGCAGTTCGGCGCGGCGACGGCGATAGCTCGCCGGAGTTGCGGGCGGATCGGCTTCATACGAAGCGACGATCTTCGCCAGATAATCAGGCACCGGCGTGTAATCGACGCCCAGTTCGGTTTTGCTGCGCGTGTTGTCGAGTTCCGACATCCAGCGCTCGCTGAACGGCGAGCATTCCGGCAAAAAGCCGTTCGCTTCGAGCAGGTCGCGGCGGATGCGCACCACTTCTGCACTGACGCCGAGAATGTCGCCCAGTATGGCGAGGAAATCGTCCAGCGGCAGCGTCTCGTCCTGCGAGATGTTGTAGGCTTCGCCCTTGCCCTTGCCGGTCTCGATCAGCCGCAGAATCGCGCTGACGACGTCGTCGGCGTAGACGTGACGCAGGGGGAAGTTGGGCGTCGATGGGGCGAGGATCGGTCCGCCGTCTTTGAGGCGCAGGATGTAGTTGTAGAGCCGGTGAAAATGATCGCGCTCGCTGTTGACCATCGGCAGGCGCAGCGAGGTGTAGGGGAACCCGTCCTGCTCCCACGCCAGCTTGAGGGCGTCCTCGGCGCGGCGTTTCTCGATGCCGTAAGTCCACTCCTCGTAGCCGAAGGTGTTCGGCTTGGGCGAGGGCATCAAGCGCCCGTCGTAATCGCCCTCGTGGAAGGGACGTTCGATCCCTTCGCGGACGAGATAGACTTGTCCGGTGCTGATGAAAATGTACTGTCCCACGCGATCTTTGAACTGCCGGATGATCGAATTGACTTCACTGCCCTTATAGAGCGTGCTGTCGACGACGACGTCAAATTGCTGTCCGCTCAGCGCGCGTTCGAACTGCGCCGCGTCGGTGCGATCAGCGCGCAGCCGCTCGACGGCTGGCGGGAGTTCATCACGGGTTTTGCCACGATTTAGAACGGTCACCTGATGCGCTAAACTGACGAGGCGATGCACCAGTTTGTGCCCGATGTTGCGCGTTCCGCCGATAACCAAAATTCTCATAAGCGGGAAGCGTGCGGAGCGCACGCTATGCTCCTTTCCAGAACGAAACTTCCAAAACTGCCGAGTGCGATCATAAACAAAGAGTATTTCTCAAATTCTATCCGTGTATTATGTGTACTATACGCCAATTTTGGCGCGGATTTTCATCAGATGTTCACCGCCTTCCTTGGCTATCTTTCACAAATGCGAGCCATCTCACCCACTTTTTAGTCGTCGCTTTTGCCGATTATGGGACGAATTGCACAAGCGATCGTCGGGCGGCGGCGCGGCGCTTAGGCATTGCGCAAGACGTAGACGAACGCCGCCGCGAACAGGCTCGGATAGATCGTCCTGAGCACCGGTGTCCCTTCGTAGGGGATCGCCGCGCTGATCTTGAAGCCGATCTGCCGCGTCCACCAGCGGAAATCCGCCAGCGTCCAGAAGCGTAAATGCTCGCCCGGTGTGACCACCCACTGGAGCGGAAAGCGCCCCAGCAGCAAGCGCAGGCGATGCTGGTGAAAGCCGGTGTTCGGGATCGAGACGATGATCGCTTGACGAACAAAGGGACGCAGACTATCGAGCAAGCTCTCCGGGTCGGGCACGTGCTCGATGATCTCGGATAGGATCACGTAGTCGAACTGGTCAACTTCTGGGAAATGCTCCGCCAGATTGTCGCGCATCGGGCGGGTGATGTCGGACAGCGCGACGTTCAAGCCGTGCGCGCGGCAGAAATCGACCGCTTTCGGCGAAATATCCAGCCCGTAGCCGTCGATGCCGCGCTGTTCGATCAGGTATTGCAGCAGCGCGCCGTCGCCGACGCCGAGGTCGAGCACGCGGTCACCGGGCTTGACGATTCCCGCAAAGACCTGCGCCCGCCGCAGCCGCCACTGCGATAGTTTCCCTAACCCGCGCTGCGCCTTGTTATCCCAATATTCGTCGTAATCGACGACGCCGACCCGCGCCGTTTCCGGGTAGCCGAACAACCGGCGCAGCCCGCGATAGCGATTTGCCGTCCACAGGTAAACCGGTCGCAGCGGTGATTGGCGCAGGCTTTGTTTGAACGTCATCGTGCTCGCTTCCATAACTCCGGCAGCGTGACCGCCGCCGTTAGCGTGATCGAGATGAAGAAAATGAGGTCGATCAGCAGCGCTCCGCTCAGTGCGCCGGCGCTGCCGCTGAACAATTTATAGGGGATCAACGCCCCTGCTCCGGCAAACCGCTCGATCCCCGGCGTCGCTGCCACCATGCGCGTCATGATCAGCAGACCGAGCGGCAGCCCCACGCCCAGCGCGATCAGCTTGACGACGATGATCTGGCGCATCTGGTCGAAGGCACGGTAGAGCGGCGCGAACAGTCCCCCGGTGGTCGTCAGCGCGCCGTAGAGCGCCAGCGCGATCAGCGGCGGGATCGCCGGAATCCAGCGCGCGCCCAAAATCGGCGGGATGAACGGCGGCGCCAGCAGTGCCAGCGCGGTGTAAAAGGCGATGCTGCCCAGCAGCATCACCACCAGCACGCGGGTGAAATTGCGCTTCAGCCGCGCGAAATCGCCCCGCCCGACGGCTTGCGGTACGACCGCTTGCATATTATCAAAAACGGCGGAAGTGAACACCCCCGCTTGCACGATCCCGTTCATCGCCAGCGACAAATAGCCGACGGCACGCGCTCCGGCGGCGATGCCGACCAGTTGCAGCGGAATCTGCGTGAACAGCTGGGCGATGTTCTTGTCGATGGCGTTGGCGACGCCGAAACGCCAATAGGGACGCGGCGACACCGTGATCGCGCGGCGCAGCACCGCGCTGAAGGGCGGGTAGCTGACTCGCCCCTGCTCGCGCAGCCGGTAGTAGACCATCAGCGCGATCAGCAGGGTCGAGTAGGAGTAGACCAGCCGCGCGATCACCAGTGATTCCGGAGTCGGGCTGATCAGCACGGCGGCGATCAGCGCTGTCGTCAGCACGAACTGGTTGACGTTCTGCATGATCATGAACGTGCGCATCGAGCGGCGGCTTTGCAGCGCGATGATCACGAAGTTGTAGAAACCGTCGGCGATCGAGCCGACCGCGAGCCACGCCGCCAGCACGCCGACTTGTGCGTTGCCGTTGTACAACTGCTGCGCCACGAGGGGACCGAACAGCGCCAGCGAGACCGCCAGCGCCACGTTGACGGCGGCGCTGATCTTGACGTAGAACGCCATCAAGTCAAGGATGGCGCCTTCGTCGCGCGCGCCGATGGCGATGGCGAGGCGGATGCTGGTGCTGGTGCCGACGCCCGTCAGGTCGAGCGACCCCCAAATCGCCAGCAGCGACTGCGCCCAGACGAAAATCCCGAAAGTGGCGGGTCCCATCAAGCGCCAGACCGTCACTGACGAGACGAAGCTGAGCAGCACCGACCCGACCTTGCCCACCTGCAAGATGAGCGTGTCTTGGACGAACTTTCGCTGCAGGAATTGACGCGCGCGTGGGATCATGGTTGAACGATAGCTCTTGGCAATTAGCGATTAGCTCTTAGCAATTAGCGCGAAGCCCTGACTTTTTGGATAAAGCTGTTTAGCATCCGCTTGACTTCGACTAAATCTCTCTGAAGCTGCGCTGCCAGCGCTTGATCGATAAAGTTCAAATCATAGGCTAAGCGAAAATAGTATTCGAGTTCACTTGCCGACCCCATCGAGATCTGCAAAAAATGGGCAAGTTCTGGATCGCCACCCCTTCCGCAGCCTTCCGCGATATTCGCCGGAATGGAGACGGCTGCCCGACGCATTTGGCTGGTCAGACCGTACAGCTCCTCTTTCGGGAAATCCGCCGTCGCGCGATAGACAGCTAACACAAGCTGATGCGCTTTTTCCCAGACTTGTAGCGTTTTGAAATCGCGCATTCGCCGCGCCTTTCGCTAACTGCTAACTGCTAAAAGCTAATCGCCAATAGCTAATTGCTAACCGCTGTTCTTCTCAGCGCCAATACCAGCATCACCAGCGCCAGCGGGACGATCACGTAATCGCCGACGCCGCCCGGAGCGGTGCCGACCGTCTCAATCGGCTTCAAATGCCCTAGCACGATCCGCATGACGTACTCGACGATCATCAGCAGATACATGAACGCGATCAGCGCCCGGTAGCGCCAGAGTACGACCGCATAAATCACGCCGATCAAGAACTGCGACAAGCCCCACAGCGCGAAGATCAGCACCACCGCCGCCGCACCGTTGGCGCTGAAGCTGTCCAGCGGGATGGTGGCGATGCTCTGCGCGCCGCCGTCCGCCGCGAACATGTGGATCAAGCTGCGCGCGAGGGTGACGACGGTCAGGAAGGCGAACACCCACAGCGCGATCCGGCTGCCCCGGTAATCATTGTTGAGCTGCTTGGGAAGCAGGGCATCGAGCATGGTTGACTGGCTCCGTCGTGAGGTTGTGGATCTGCACAAAGCTACTCGCCCAGCGCTGATTTGTACAGCCCGATCATCTGCGCGGCAGCGTGATCCCACGTCTGCGTGCGGGCATAGGCGCGTCCGGCAGCGCCCAGCTTCGCCGCCCGCGCCGGATCCGCCAGCAAGTCCCGGATCGCGGCGGCAAGCTCATGTTCGAGATCGCTCTGATCGACCAGCAGTCCGGTTTCGCCCTCGATCACGGCGTCTTCCGCGCCGCAGTCGCGCGTGCCGATCACCGGCAAGCCCGCCGCGCTCGCTTCGAGCAGGGTCAAGCCGAAGCCTTCGAACTTCCAGCCGACGTTGAGCGACGCCATCACCAACAGGTCGGCTTTTGCATAGTACCGCATCAGGTTGGCGTCATCGACACGCCCGGTCAGGATCACGCGGTCGCCTAAGCCCAGCCGCGCGATCTCGGCGCGAACGCGGGCAACGTAGTCCGGTTCCAACGTTAGGCTGCCAACGATGGTGCAGCGCGCGTCGGGAACCTGCGCCAGCGCCCGCACCAACTCGATCACGCCCTTGCGTGACTTGACCGCGCCGACCGTCAGCACACCGCCGCCGCCCACGTGCTCGACCGCGCCGAAGCGCTCGTAATCGACACCGTTGTTGACCACCGCCGTCTTGATCCCCGGTAAGGCGCGCTCGGCGGCGCGGGCGGTGTAGTGGCTGACGCAGACCATCAGCGCGCGCCGGTACGCCCAGCCGTAAAGCGCCCCCACCGGAAAGCGGCGGCGCTGCGGGGTGAGCACGTAGCTGCCGTGCCCGGTGAGCACCAGCGGTGCGGCTGCCCGCCGCGAGTGCCGCCAGCGGCGCGTAAGGCTCAATTGCGCAGTGGATCAGGTCGCAGCTGCGCAGGGCGGCGCGAGTCGCCGGCAGCGCCCGCAGCAGCTTGACCAGCATCCCGCCTTCCAGCGGATCGGTTGTCGGCAAGATCGGCAGCACGTTGACGCCAGCGAGCGGCGGGCTGTTGCGCGCGGCGACGACCGTCAGGGTCACCCCCGCGCGTCGCAGCGCGGTGGCGAGGCTGGTGCAGTAGTGTGCCCATCCATCAGTGTGCGTCAGATCCGCCGTCAACAAGCCGATGTGTAGGGGCGCAGCGCGCTGCGCCCCTACAACGTCCACCGCATCCTGCTCATTGCTCATTGCCCGGCACTCATTGCTGCGAGAATCGCTTGCGCGCGCGCGTCCCACGTGTAGGACGCGAGGACGATCGCCTGTGCGTTGGCGGCGAGCCGCTGGCGCAGCGCGGAATCGTCGCGCAGGCGGCGGATCGCGGCGGCGAGGGCTTGAACGTCGCTCGGCGGTGTCAGCAGCGCCGACTCGCCGTCGGCGACGACTTCGGCAATGCTCGGCAAATCGGAGGCGACCAGCGCCCGTCCCGACGCCATATACTCGAACAGCTTGATCGGTGAGGCGTAGTAGGCGAAATGCGTCGTGAAGGGGAATGGCATCGCGCAGACGTCGAAGGCGCTCAGGTAGCGGGGCACGCGATCCGGCGCGACTTGTCCGGCATAGAGGAAGGCGGCATCCGGCTGACCGAGTTCGCGCCAGCGGGCGCGCAGTTCCTCCGCCCGATCGTCCGGTCCGCCGACGAGCGCGAGCGCGCAGCTGCCAACCTTGTCGTTGGCGACCTGCGCCAGTGCCTCGACTAAAACCCCGACGCCCTTGTCCATCGCCATCGTTTGCAGGCGACCGACGTAACCGACGATGAACGCTTCGTCTGACCAGCCGATCTCATGGCGCGCTGCCGCTTGATCGGGCACGTCGGCGAACCGATCCCGACGGATGCCGTCGTGGGCGACGTGAGTGTGCGCGGCGATCCGCGCCGAGCGCGATCAGGTCGTCGGCGAGTTTCTGCGTCACGGCGAAGACCCGCCCGACCCGGCGCACGACCCGGCGCTGTAAGCCGCGTCCGAAGCGCCCGACCGCCAGCGTGTGCGCCTCGTATGCCAGCGCCGCGCGCGGCTTGATCAGGCTGAGCGCGAACAGCACCAGTTGATCGCGGCTGTAATACACGTCCGCTCGCGTGAACAACGCGCCGATCAGCGCCGCCAGCGTAAATGTCATCCATTGGAGCCAGAAGACCACTTGCGGGAGTCTGCCGGTGCGGTTGGGCACCAACCAGATCAAATCGAGGCTGGGCAGGTGCCGCAGCTTGAAATTACGTTTGACACCGTAATGCGTCCACACGTCGTCGATGCCGCGCAGCGCCGCCGTGTTGACGCGCCGCGCGATCCACAATGTCACATCCGCGCCCGCTTCGGCGAAGGCTTCGCAGTTCTGGACGATTTGCAGCCCGTGCGCCTTTTCGGTCGGCAGGCGCACGTCCGCGAGGTAGAGCAGTCTCATCGCGGGATCGGGTGGTGCATCCACACGTTCGGCTCGACGTAGCTGATCAGGTCGGCTTCGATCATGGCGTAAGCCGGGTTGAGCGCGCCGGGGACGATGTAATCGCCGCTTTCGGGGAACTTCATCCCGGTCCATTCCTCCCACTGGGCGACCGTGCCGGGGATCACCATCGAGTGCGGCGCGACTTTGACCAGCGCCGCGCCGAGCCGCGCGTGCGTCCGCAGCCACGGATCGAAGGGCAGTCCGTCGGGCTGCGTCCAGCGAATGTAATTCGCCATCGGGATCAGCGGATAGCGGTGCTTGAGCGAGGGGCGCACCGGCGCGATCAGCGCGTTGAGATCGTGTTCGGCGGCGATGGCAGTCATCGCCCGCACCGCCTGCGCGCTCACGCCCTGACCAAGATATTCCTGCGCGACCGTGATCGAGAGCGCCGCGAGGGTGGTCGGCGCGTAGCCCAACTGCTGATTGTGGAAGCCGCTTTCGAGCGCCCAATCCCACCCGGCGTCAAACAGATGATCCGGATTCAAGTCCCAGATCACCGGGATGCTGTTGCAGGTGGCGACGACGGTATCGCCGTCGTAAAGCATGAACTGATAATCGGGGAAAGCCTCGTATAGCTGTTCGAAATAAACGTTGGCGATGGTGTCGTTGAGCGCAAATTCCGCCCAACCCTCGCCGACGATGCGCCAGTTCTCGTCCAGTTTGTCGGAGCGCTCGGTAAAAGTTTTGACGACGTATTCGCTCATGAAGTGACCTCGGCGTAGATTTGTTCGTAGCGTTCCGCAACTTGTTGCCAACTGTAGCGCGCCTCGATCAGCGCGCGTCCATTGGCGCCCAACCGTGCCGCCAGCGTCGGATCCGCCAAGACGCGCAGCGTTGCCGCGACAAGTTCGTCGTCGGTCGCCGCGATCAAGGCTTCCTGACCGTCGCGCACGGCGATGCCGTCCACGCTCAGCGGCGTGGCGATCACCGGCAGGCGCAGTGCCAGCGCTTCCAAGACTTTGTTCTTGATACCCGCGCCCAGCCGCAGCGGACAGACGAAGACGGCGGCGCGTTCCAGATAGGTTCGCATGTCAGGGACGCGCCCGGTCACGGTGATCGCATCGGACGCCAGCGCTTCCATTTCCGGCGTGGGCGCGTTGCCGACGATCCACAGCTTGGCGTCGGGGATGCGCGCGCGGATGCGCGGGAACAGGTCGCGGGCGAGGTGCAGCGCGGCATCGACGTTGGGGGCGTACTCGTAATTGCCGGTGAACAGCAGGGCGTAAGGATCGCGCGTCTTGGTGCTCGCCTGAAAGTAGTCGAGATTGACGCCGTTGGGGATCACCTCGACCGGCAGCGCGGGATTGAGCGTGCACAGTTCGTCGCGGTCGCGCTCGGAGACGACGACCGTGCGGCGATAGGGCGTGAACATCCACGACTCGAAACTGCGCGCGACGCGGAGTTCGAGCCGCTCCCTGAATCTCTGCACGTAGGGGCGGGTTTCAAACCCGCCCTTACTCGTTGGCGATTTGCTTTCCACCACCCGCCGCAGATACAGGCTGTAGCTCTCGTAGGGCGTGATGATCGCGGGCAGCGGCTCGACGGCGTGAGCGTACTCGTAAACCTGAACCCCGCCGAACAGGTGCACGAGGTCGTACTCGCGCGTGGTGACGTGGTGGTGTACCGCCTCCCACATCGCCGGCGACCATGATCGCTCGGCACGGCGCGGGAAGCGCGCCCCCGGTCGCAGCAGGCGCAGGGCGTAGTCGAACCCCGTGCGCGGCGGATCGGCGACGATCGTGATCTGGCGGAACAGATCGCTGTACTGATCGCGCTCGGCGATGTCCTCGAAGCGGTCGCTGAAGGCGAGCAGGTCGATCTGATGTCCGCGTCGCGCCAACTGGCGGACGAGGTTATAGACGATCAGTCGATCGCCGAGATAGAGCGGATACGGTGGGCAGCGCGAGATCAGCAGAATGTTCACGGGCGCTTATTCGGGAAAGAGCGCTTGAACCGGAGCGCTGAAACCGGGCAGCACGTCGCCGCCATCGAGCGTGTCGTCGATCGTGAGTAACGTGATTGAACTAGGCGTGCGGGTGACGATTGTTTTGTTACGCGGATTGAAAACCCAGACGAGGCGAACGCCATCGTGCAAATAGTCATTTACCTTGTCTTCGACGTCGAGGTAAACGTCATTAGTAGAGATTACCTCGACACAAAGGTCAGGTATCAACGCTAATGGCTTTTTCCCTGCGTCGGGCACACGGCGTCTGTATTCGTCCAACCGCGCTTTGTCGTAAACCATCAAATCGGGCACGCGAGAACCCTTAACCCAATTCGGCTTAGCTTCTAAGACCACGGGTGTTTCTGTGAGAATAGCGATGTTGGGATAAGTCTGTTTGTACAGCACCAGCAGTTCATTGATGAGTTGGATAATCTCACCGTGTTCAAAGACGGGTGGCATCAGCGGAATCCTTTCGCCGTTCACCAGCTCAAAGGGGGCTTCGTCGTATTGGCGAATGAATTCATCAAGCGGCATTCCGATCTCGGTTTGCACAGCCATGCGGCAAATCCTTTTACTCCGATGCGCTTATTATAGCATTGCTCGGAGAGGGCACAGCACGCTGTGTCCCTACAAAAATTTCTGCAAGGTGGCGGCGAACTGAGCCGCCATCGCCGCCGCCGAGAAATGCGCCTCAACCCGCGCGCGACCCGCCGCCCCCATCCGCTGCCGCAGATTAGGATTGCGCAGCAGGGTGACCACGCGATCCGCCAGCGCGTCGGCGTCGCCCGCATCGACCAGATAGCCGGTTTCGCCATCGACGACCGTCTCGCTGGGACCGCCGCGCCGGGTGCTGACGACCGGCTTACCCGATGCCATCGCCTCGACGTTGACCATGCCGTAGCTTTCGAACTGCGAGCTGCACACGATCACGTCCGCCGCCGCCATGACCCGCTCGGCGTCGGGGCGAAAGCCGAGATAAACCAGCCGCTCGCGCAGCAGTGGATCGGCTTGGTGGGCGGCGAGGATGCGCTGCTTGTAGGCATCGTCCGCCGACTGCCCGTGCACGTTCTCCCCGGCGACGATGAAGCGCGCAGCCGGGATCGCTTCAGCGACCTTGCGCGCCATCGCCTGAAAGACGTCGTGCCCTTTCACGTCCTGAAAGCGAGCGATCAGCGCCACCAGTGGCGCGTCGGGTGCGATCCCGGCGTCGGCGCGCACCGCCGAGCCGTCGATCCCCGGCTGGAAGCGCTCGGTATCGACCCCCGGCGGCAGCACCTCGACTCGATCCGGCGGCATAAACGGCGGATCGCCTAAGTATCCTTCTTTAATCGCCCACGATGCCGCGAACGTCGCATCCGGCTGACGAAAGAAGCCGCGCTGCCAGATTTCGGCTGGAACCACCAGCCCCAGCAGGTCCAGACCAGCGGCACGCCCGCCGACTGCGCCGCCGGGAGCGCGAAGGGCAGGCTGTGATAGTCGCTGTGGACGGCGGTAATCGCTTGATCGCGGATCAGCCGCGCGATCCGCCCGCTGATCGGGAAGCGCGCCCAGATCGCCGGGACGAAAAGGGTCGTCGCGCCGCGCCAGCCATCGACGTGGACGATCCAGCCGTTCGCGCGCCAGCGATCCGCCAACTGCCCCTCGTGCGGGACCAGCAGGTGTGGCTGGATCGTCGGGTCGCTCTTGAGTCAGCGCCTCGACCAGCGTCAGCAGCGAGGTCTCGCCGCCGCCGAGTCCGACGTAAGTCGTGATAAAGAGGATGTTGCGCGGAATGCTCATGCGTATATGACCATCAAGGACTTTCAACCGCCAAGACGCCAAGGACACAAAGGAAAAACTTGGCGGTCTTGGCGGTTCAAATTGAGTTTGATGCGTTTGCCCTCTGCTGTTGTACAACGCGGCGCACTTGATGTAAAGTTGGCGCCGTTTGTGGCGTTCTTTTCCTCAGGAGTATACCCGTTGATTGACCTTCAGCCGATATTCACCGCCGTCCGTCAAGCCGCCGGGCTGACCCGCCGCGTACAGGAGATTCACCTCGCCCACAGTGAGAAAGCTGGCAGGGAACCGGTCACGATTGCCGACTACGGCTCGCAGGCGTTGATCTGCCGCGCGATCAGCCTCGCTTACCCGGAAGACGCCGTGCTCGCCGAAGAATACGGCAGCCAGTTCAGCGAGTTGGTCGCCGCCGAGCAGCGCGCCGAGATCGTCAAGCTGGTCGGCGAAATTCTGGGCGAGGATGTCAGCGAAGCCGACGTGATCGGCTGGCTCGATCACGGGCGCGGGCGTGACGCCGAGCGGACGTGGGTGATCGACCCGATCGACGGGACGAAGGGCTTCATCGCCCTGCGCCGCTACTCGATCGCGGTCGGGCTGCTGGATCGCGGCATGGTGATCGCCGGGGTGCTCGGATCGCCGGGTTATCCGTCGCCGGACGGCAAGGGTTTGCTGTTCTACGCCCAGCGCGGCGCGGCGTTCGTCGAGCCGATGGCGGGCGGCAAGCCCAACCGGGTCGCCGTCTCGACCCGCCGCAAGCCGAAGGAACTTAAGGTCGTCCAGAGTGTCGAGCGCGATCACGCCGCGCTGGAACTGATGGCGAAGATTTACGGCGAACTGGGCATCAACGCCGACAAGCAGGTCGAGGGCATCGACAGCCAAGACAAGTACGCCATGCTCGCCTGCGGCGACGCCGATCTCTATCTGCGGCTGCCGCGCGAAGCCAAGCCGCGCCACCGCGCGTGGGATCACGCGGCGGGGATGGCGCTGGTGCTGGCGGCGGGCGGTGTCGTCACCGACATCGACGGCTCGCTGCTCGATTTCACCACCGGCGCGATTTTGACCAACAACATGGGCATGGTCGTCAGCTAACGGGCAGAACCACGACCACGTCCTCGAAGTCGTCCAAGCCGCTATGCCGCAGGGGTAAACCTCACCCCGGCTGACCCACGGTCAGCCACCCCTCTCCCTAGGAGAGGGGGAAACGAGACCCGCCTATCTCTGTGTTGTCGCATACCAGCGTCTTTAAGTCCCCTCTCTCACGGAGAGGGGATTTAGGGGTGAGGTGAATTCAATTGCTTGTAGAACAGCACCGTGTCGATCAACTGGCTGCCGTCGTGGTTGAGCGCGAACCCCGGAATCACGCCGACGCGGGTGTAGCCGACGCGCTCGTAGAGCTGCTCGCCGCTGCTGCCGCGCTCGGTGTCGAGCACCAGCAGCGAGCGCCCCGCCGACCGCGCCTCGTCTTCCAGCGCGTACATCAGCTTGATGCCGATCCCCTGACGGCGGGCGCGGCTGAATGGACGAAGACCTTCTGCACCTCGGCGCGATGCCGTCCGTTCGGCTGAGTCGCTAGCACCAACTGCGCACTGCCGACCACGCGATCGCCGTCCAGCGCGGCGACGAGGATGCGCTCGTCCGCATCAACCCAAGCCGCGACTTTCAGCCAGAAGGCTTCCGCCTCCGCCGGATCGAGCGGCGCGAGGAAGTTGACCGACGCCCCGTGATCGACCACGTCGCGCAGCAGATCGACGAACTCGGCTAAATGCGCGCGGATCGCGTCCGCGCCGAAGCGCTCAACGGTCACCGGCATGAGGATTGCCCCCACTATGCGGGTATAGAGTGGTCTTCGACGCCGCCATCACGCCAACACCTGCGCCAGCCGCTCGCCGTCGATGTTCCCGCCGCTGATGACGACGGCGGTCGCGCCGCCCGGTTCCACCGCGCCGCTTTGCAGCGCCGCCACGCCGACCACGCCGCCGCCCTCCGCCAGCCAACCCTGATCGGTCACCATCCAGCGCAGCGCCGCCGCGATCTCGGCTTCGCTCACCAGCACGATCCGGTCGACGTACTGGCGGGTGAGGTCGAAGGTCAGCGATCCCGCCTCGATTTCGCCGGGGAGCGCGTCCGCCAGCGTCTCGTGGGCGAGCGGTTCATGCGCGTTGTAGAAGAAGTTGTACATGTCCGGCGAGACGGCGGCGTTGACGCCGATCACCTCGACTGACGGCTTGAGCGTCTTCAGCGCCAGCGCGATCCCGGAGATCAGCCCGCCGCCGCCGACCGGCACGATCACGCGCTCGACCGTCGGCAGCGCGTCGAAGATCTCCAAGCCGATGGTGCCCTGCCCGGCGATCACGTTCGCATCGTTGTAGGCGGAGACGTAAACCAATCCCTCTTCGCGCTCCATCCGATGCGCCTCTTGCTCGATCGCGGCGAAATTGTCGTCGATCAAGATCGCCTGAGCGCCGTAGCGCTTGACCCCGGCGACTTTGCGCTTCGCCGTGTAGATCGGCATCAGCACGCGCGCCTCGATCCCCAGCAGCCCCGCGGCATAGGCGATCCCTTGCGCGTGATTGCCCGACGAGACGGTGACGACACCGCGCGCCCGCGCCGCCGGGTCGAGCGCGAGTAGGGCATTGAGCGCGCCGCGCACCTTGAAAGCGTGCGTCTTATTGGTGTTTTCCAGCTTGAGCCAGACGTCGGTGCCCAGAGCGGGCGCGGCTTCCAGCAGCGTTGGCTTTAAATGAGGCGCCAGTCGGTAACGGGCGAGCGTCAGGTCGGCAAAGCTCAGCATGGTGCTGCGATCTCCTTTCGATGCGGCAGCAAAACCCGGTCAGCATGTGTGGAAAATTAAAATTTATGTTTTAATTAAGCGATTTAGGAGTGTTCCGCCGACATTTCGAGTATAATTCAGATAATCTGAACCGGCACTCCCTTGGATGGTTATGACTTCTGGCAACGACCCCAAAGTGGTACAGCAGCAGTACGCCAGCGACATCTATCTGCGCATTCGGCAGGAAACGCACGAACAGTACAGCGTGCCACGCATCAATTTCCCTGAATGGGTGCTCAGCCGCATCCAGTGGCGCGGCGATGAGCAGGTGCTCGACGTGGGGTCGGGCATGGGCGTTTACTACAACCAACTGCACCATGATCTCCCCGCCGTTCACTACTACGCTGTCGATCAATCGATCGGGATGCTGCGGCTGCACTCGGCGCAAGGTGACCTCGTGCTCGGCGACGCCCAGAGCTTACCCTATGCCGATCAAAGTTTCGACGTGGTGATGGCGAACCACATGCTCTATCACGTCCCGGACATCGAGCGGGCGCTGAGCGAGATTCGCCGCGTGCTCAAGCCCGACGGCGTGCTGATCGCCGCGACCAACAGCGTCCAGTCGATGCCGGAATTTCACGCGCTGTTTCGCCGGGCGATGCTGCTCCTGAGCACGCCGGGACAAATCTACAGCCAGCCACCGCTGCCCGCGCAGATCAACTTCGCGCTCGAAAACGGCACGCGGATGCTCGCCCGCCATTTTTACGCCGTCGTCCGCCACGACCTGCCCAGCACGCTGGTGTTTCCGAGCATCGAGCCGGTGATGGCATACCTCGAAAGCACCCGCGCCATCCGTGAGCCGCAGCTCCCTGAGTTGATCCGCTGGGATGATTTGATGATGGTCATGCGCGACCAGATCAGCCGCGTGCTGAACCACTTCGGGGAATTGGTCGTCAACAAGGTCAGCGGCGTGTTGATCGCCTCCAATCAAGGCGGCTTCATCCACGACTTCGTGGCGACGCTCCAACAGGATGGCGTCCAACAGGATGGCGACGCCGCCGGTTAGACCCGCGCTCACTTCTGCAAGGCAAAACAGACAAATGGCTTTCTCGTAGGAGCACGGCATGAGGGTGTTTTAAAACTCCGCTGCTGTGTCGAGAAGTCATCAAACTTGATCACTGCCCCTCAAAACGGACAAAGGCACGCTCCCCTCCCTGAATTCGGCTGAGGGCACGACAGTTTTTCAGATTAAGGTTTGTTTCCCCCTCGATCCGTAGTTTTCTCCCCTCTCCCCGCCTGCGTGGGAGAGGGGTCGCTATCAGGGGTAGGTATTTAAATTTTGTGCTGACCTCACCCCTAAATCCCCTCTCCATTGCATGGAGAGGGGACTTTTAAAACCTTCTGCGAGCTGTCTTTACCCCCTCTCTACGTCGTGGAGAGGGGGCAGGGGGTGAGGTTAATTAAATACCTACCCTTGTTAGGGGGCTGGGGGTGGGGTCATAGCGTGAGGTTCCTTTACGCTTGCCCCTGATCGATGAAGCCGTAGCGCCCCACCAGCGACAAAGTGCTCGCTCATGGTGCCTCTTACCTCGTGCCGGATTAACTGTTAGCCGTTCGCTGTTAGGCTTTACAGCGAACGGCTAATAGCTAATTGCTGATCTCTAGTAAAACCTGCCTCATGACGGCAAATGGATTGGGCAATCTCAACGATTCGTGGCACACTTGAGGCAAAAATGGCTGAGTTGGATAAAGAGCAGCACGACCTATGAAACTTGCAACTTTCACTCACAATGGCAGACAGCGCATCGGCGCGATTGAGGGCGATACGGTTTACGTGATGGCGTGGCAGGACAACATGCGCCAGTTGATCCGGCGTGGGATTACGCCGAGCCGGACTTACGAGCGCGTGCCGCTGGCGGAAGCGACGCTCAAAGCACCGCTGATCCCCGGCAAGATCATCGCTATCGGGCGCAACTATGCCGATCACGCCGCCGAGACCGGCAGCGATCTGCCCAAAGCGCCGCTGATCTTCGCCAAGTTTCCCAGCGCGGTGATCGGGCAGAGCGAGCCGATCACGTGGCGCAAGTCGATCACGCAGCAGGTGGACTGGGAAGTCGAAATCGCGGTGATCATCGGCAAGCGGGCGAAGAACGTCAGCGAAGCCGACGCTTACGAGCATGTCTACGGCTACTGCGTCGCCAACGACGTGAGCGCGCGCGACTTGCAGTTCGGCGATGGTCAGTGGACGCGGGCGAAGAGCCTTGATACCTTCTGCCCGCTGGGACCCTTCATCATCACTCGCGACGAGATCGACGACCCGCAGAATTTGGCGCTCAAGACGACCGTCAACGGCAAGGTGATGCAGGACGCCAACACGAAGGACATGGTCTTCAAAATCCCGTACTTGATCGCCTACATCTCGCAGATGTTCACGCTTGAGCCGGGCGACATGATCCTGACCGGCACGCCGTCGGGCGTGGGCATGGGGATGAAGCCGCAGCAGTTCCTCGCCGATGGCGACAGCGTGACCGTCAGCGTCGAGGGCATCGGCGAGGTCACCAATCCCTGCAAAGTGATCGAAGAATAGTATAAAGAAGTACTGAGTACTGAGTACCGAGTGAAAGCGAGTTCGAGTTTCCCCGAATCATCGGCAGAACGACTCGGTACTCGGTACTTTGCACTCAGCACTCGGTACTTTGCACTCGGTACCCGGTACTGATGTGAGCGTTGACTCTCGTGATGGGCTTTGCTAGACTCATTGATAGCAATAACGATGGGTTATTGGCAGTTTGCTCATGCCGGGCCCTGCGCGGCAAGGCTTCCGAACCGTGTCAGACCCGGAAGGGAGCAGCACTAAGGAATATACCTTGGGTGCCGCAGGTCTACCCGGCTTGAGCAGACTGAAAATAACCCGTCAGGGAACGTTACTCTTTCGGAACAGCCCCGGAAACGCCCGTTGGAACCCGAATCACCCCGTTCCGAAGCAACCCAACCGCAACGACAATCCACTCATTCGTCGCCGCCCGCGTGGTTCGCCCCCGCCTTGATCGCGCTGGGCGCGCTGCTGGTCGTCGCCGTGATCGGCGGGGTGCTGACGCTGATTGCGCTGGCACGCACGACTCCGGTGACCTTGGTCGTCAACGGCGACGCCCGCGAGCTGGAGACTCACGCCGCCAGCGTCGCCCAACTGCTCGACGAGGCGCAGGTCGTGCTCGGCGACGGCGATCAGGTTTCCGTGCCGCTCAACACGTCGTTGTCGCCGGATCTGGTCGTGCGCATCGACCGGGCGCGCAGCGTCTTTCTGACGGTCGATGGCACGACGACGCCGCTCTGGACGGCGGCAGTCAGCCCGGCGGACATTCTCACCGGGGCGGGCGTCCACGTTGGCACAAACGATCGTATCCTGATCAACGGCACCGAGACGAGCAGCGCCCTGCTCGATCAGTGGTCGGTGCCGATCAGCAGCATCGACGTGCGCCATGCCGTAACCCTGCGCATCCACGACGGCGAGGATACCCGCAGCTTGCAAACCACCAGCGCGACCGTCGGCGAGGCGCTGTTCGCCGCCGGTTACACGCTCTATCTTTCCGATACCACTCAACCTGACCTGAACACGCCGCTGACCGGCGACCTCGACGTGACCATCACGCGGGCGAGCGCGGTCGAGATCATCGCCGACGGCGAGACGGTGCGCACCCGATCGCAGGGATCGACCGTCGCTGACGCACTGGCGGATGCGGGCGTCGCGCTGGTCGGGCTGGATTACGCCATTCCCGCCGAGTTGTCGCCGCTGCGCCCCGGCATGTCGATCCGCGTGATCCGCGTGCGCGAGGACATCGAGGTCACGCAGCAGCCGCTGCCCTTCGAGACCGTCTATCAAGCCGATCCGACGCTCGAACTTGACCTGCGCCAGACGCTTCAGCAGGGGCAGGAGGGCATTCAGGAGACGCGCGTTCGCGTGCGCTACGAGAACGGGATCGCCGTCAAGCGCTCCGAGGAAGAAGCGGTGGTCGCTCGCGCGCCGGTCAATCACGTGATCGGCTACGGGACGAACGTCGTCATCCGCACGATTGACACGCCGGACGGACCGCTCCAATACTGGCGCAAGCTGCGTATGTACGCGACCAGCTATCATCCGGCGGCGCTGGGCGGCGACGACACCACCGCGACCGGGCGCAAGCTCGAACACGGAATCGTCGGCTCCGACCCGAACATTCTGCCCTACGGCACCCTGATCTACGTCCGCAATTACGGCGTCGGCGACATCGAGGACACCGGCGGCAAGCGCAGTATGCCGCTGTGGATCGACCTCGGCTATAGCGATGCGGATTGGCGCGGTTGGTCCGGCTACACCGACGTCTACATCTTGACGCCGGTTCCCGCCGAGATCGATTATTTCCTGCCGACTTCGTAAGCCGTAATAACAATTTTCAAATTTTCCCCATTGTTATTTTGTCAAAATGGCTGTATATACTTTTTAGGCAGTTATCGGTATTTGCGAATCACTATCATTATGCTTCGGTCGTGTGATTTTGACGCCGTTTTTGAACACTAACGCGGTTGACCATAGGCTGAAAAGACTGGACACGTCCATTGAGTAACACGCTCATCTCCAACCGAAAGGGAACAAGCACTCTGCGCCACAGTATGAACCTTCGTTCACGGCTTGTTACCCTCACGTCGATCTATCTGCTCGTTGCGGCTCTGATCAATCTATACTTTGGCTTTACCTTGTTCTTCAGCGGTGCGGTCGCCATCGCTTTCGAGGGACCCGGTGCGGTGTTGGGTGGCGGTTCCTCGACGGGCGTCACGCTGGATTCTTCCAGCGGTCTGATCGTGCTGTTCGGCATCGTTTTGTTGGCAGTCGGCGCGATCATGGTTGTGACCGCGATTGAACTCTACGCGCGCAAATCGGGCGCGCGCACGCGGACCGCGCTGGTGGCGCTGCTGAGCATAGTCGCGTGCCTGCTTTCTATCGCTGCTGCGCTGACGATCCAATGGATACCGCTGATCTTGAGCGTGGTCGTGCTTGCTTTCTTCACGCTGGATCAACCGCTGGAACGTTACTTTGAGCTGCGCGGTCGATAAGGTGTAAGGTGGTTGGTTTGGGGTAAAATAGAAGCATGAACCCCAAATTGCTGCTCGACTATTATCAAGTCGCCCCGAAGAAAAGCTTAGGGCAAAATTTCCTCCAAGACCCGCACGCGCTCGACCGGATCGTGGCTGCTGCTGATCTCGGTTCGACCGACACGGTGCTGGAGATCGGACCCGGCACCGGCGTATTGACCGAGCGGCTGGCACAGGTTGCCGGGCGCGTGATCGCCATCGAACTCGACGCCCGCCTAGAGCCGATTCTCACGGCGGCGCTGGCACCCTATCCCAACGTTGAAGTGGTCTATGCCGATATCCTCGATACGCGCATCTCGACCTTGGTCGGGGATGACGATTACGTCGTCGTCGCCAACGTCCCCTACTACATCACCAGCGCGATTTTGCGCTTTCTGCAAGAGAACGAGCAGCCGCCGCGCCGCTTAGTGCTGACGATGCAGCTTGAAGTCGCGGAGCGGCTGACCGCCGCGCCGGGTGACATGAGTATTCTGGCAGTCAGCGCCCAATTCTACGCGCGCACCGAAATCGCGGCGCGGTTGAAGGCGGAAATGTTCTGGCCCCGTCCCGACGTGGACAGCGCCGTCGTCCGGCTCGACACTTACGCGCAGCCGCCGGTGGACGTGCCCGACTCCCGGACGTTCTTTCGGGTGGTCAAGCTCGGCTTCTCGCAGAAGCGCAAGCAGTTGAAGAACTCGCTCGGCAAAATGGGCGCGGTCTGGCTCGAAGCGGCGGGGATCGATCCGCGTCGCCGCGCCGAAACCCTCAGCTTGGAAGAGTGGGCGGCGCTGGCGCGTGCCGCTGCGACCGACGAGGCGTAACGTCCATGATGCGCGTTCGTAGGGGCGTTATATATAACGCCCCTACACTGTTCGACCCGAATCCGCAACTTAGCGCCCCGATTCAGCGTATACTTGCTATGATGAGTCATTCTGAGAGTTAGCGTTCATGCGTTTAAAACGACGGAATTTTGCTTGGCTGACCGTGCTCGGCGCGTTGGTCGGAATCGCGGTGCTGTCAGGCGTATCGACGCCGATCGCCGTGACGCTGGTGGGCATTTATCTCGCCGCGGTCGCCGCCACCGTGATCGACTTCAAGCCGACCCAGTTGATCGACAAGTCGCGCTCGTCGCTGACGATGATGCGGATGACCGGCGAAGCCCGCGAAGCCGTCGAGCGGGCGCGGCGGCGCGGCAGCTACCCCGACGACGGACTCACGCTGCTGGACATCGGCTTGATCACGGCGCAGTCCAACCGCGAAGGCATGGTCATGCGGCGGACGCGCAGCGTCTCGCTCGACGACGACGGCGTGCGCCCTTTCGTCACGCTCTACGTTCAGCCGGACAGCGCCGAACAGATCGCGCGCATCCGTTTCGAGATCATTGACGGTCACGGACAGCCGCAGTACGTCCACGAAATGCGCACCTATCTGCGCGACGGTGAGATGAACATCCTCGCCGACGATCAACTGCCGTTGGCGGAGAATTTACGCGCGCTGCAAGCGGGAGACTGGGATTTGCGGATCAGCGTTGACGGCGTGCTGCTTGGCGCGCACACCTTCACGCTCGCGCCGTCGTTGAGCGACCGCTTCCGGCGCTTCGAGGAGCGCGACGCTGCCCGGCGCGAGGAGCGCCTGACTCAGCCGGACGAACCCGCCGACGAACGCGCGCTGAGCCTCGAAGAACTACTGCGCAGCCGCGGCGACAGCGAGCGTCGCAGCAGCCGGGGCAGTTAAGCGGAGATACCCATGCGCAGACGTGGAAATCGAGATCGCCGGTTCGGTGAGATCATGCTCGGCTTGTTCCTGCTGATCGGCGGCATTGCCGCGATCGGCGGCGACAGTGCGCTGACGCTGATCTTGATCGTCGCCGGGTTGTACTTGCTGGCGCGTCGTTTCGACCAAGCGGCTCAGACTGAGCTGAATTCGCGGCGATCCTCACGCGAGGATGACTACGTTTTCGAAGAACCGCTGCCGGCACAGCCCCGCGCCGATCAGGTCTATGCCCACGCGCTCGACGCCGTGCGCCGCGCCGGACTCGATCCGGCGGAAACGCACGTCCTGCCGACCGACATCGGCGTGATGGCGTTCAGCGGCGACCAAGAACCGACCATCTACCGGACCCGCCCCGTCCCCGACGACGTGGACTACATTCAGCCGTTTGTCCAACTGCGCTTGCCGACGCGCGCGCATGGACGCATCCGCTTCGAGATCGTGGACAGCGATAATCAGGTCTTGTTCGTTCACGAGGAAGACCACGACTTTCAGCGCGGGCGCAACCTGATCACCCCGGCGGCGCGTTTGCCGATCCACGACGCCCACGCCATGCAGAAGGGCTGGCAGCTTCGCATCAGCGCCGATGGCATGGTGATCGCCGAGCACGATTTCCAGTGGCAGGAGAGCACCAGCCGCGCCATTCGCCGCCACATCAGCGAAGACGGCGAGATCAACAACGAGGTGCGGGCGATGATGGCGGAGAACCGGCTCCAGAAGCTCAGCCTCGACGAACTGCTCGCCGAGCAAGGCGAGGCGGGCGACGAAGACGAAGCCGCGCCGCATCAACAGGCGCAGCGACGCTAAGACCCAGCCTTTAACTTATCGCAACTAGAACACGTGCTAAATACGACTAACTTGGCATAAAGATGGTCGATCTCACATCCACTCACATGTTTTGCGACCACTATTTTGCAGTTTTTGTTGGTGTTTTTAGTGCGTATTTCCTTAGGATTTCTTGACCTTTGCGGATCGTCCTTTAAAATGAAGATATAAGGTACCGAAAAGGTACTATGTTTTACTCGAAAATTACCCTCTTTCCTTAAGCGACCTACGGAATGCCAAACAAGTTTGAAACCACCGATCCGCATGGTCGGCAAATTACCTGTACGGAAGAAGCGTGGGATCACATCGTCGGAAATCGTCCATATATGGATACGGAAGATTGGCTCCAAGCTATCCAACAGACAGTCGAAAACCCAACCTTGGGTATCTATCAAGATGTCGATTTTGATGACCGACATGTCTATTACGGACTTCGTACACAGGGCAAACGACGACAGCTTCTTAAAGTGGTCGTACAGATATTAGGGAATAACGAAGGATCGATTGTGACTGCTTTCCCGGCGGCGAACCCGAAGGCAGGGGAGAAATTGATATGATGGATTTCGACAGCCTGATTTCGCCAAGCGAATTGAAATGGGGTTATCTGCTCGACGTCGTGAACAAGTCACAACGCAGCGGACTCTGTGCGTTATGACGATCTCGCCGATATGGTGTTGATCATGTTTGCTCTCGCCTGAAACGGAAACGATGGTTTATTATGCTGATGGAGATGTCGGGCTGTTGGTTGACCCAGCGACAATGAATGTAGTGGGTTTTCAAGTTGAGGCCTTTAAGCAGGCGTTCTTGGAAAGCCACGATGAGGTGCGGCGAGTCTGGCATCTAAATGAGACACACCTTCCGCCCGAAGACTTCCCGGATTTCACGATCCGTTTTGAGAAGACACAGCGCACAATCGCCCGCGAAATTATTCGCGCAACTGAGGGTATCTTAGACGAACCAGCTGTCGAGGATTTAGTTGCGGCTCTAGCTTAAGCTTAAACCACCTTCAAAGCGTGTGAACCCACGTAAAGGCACAAGAGAAACGGCGGGTTAACAACCGTAACCGGGCGCATAGTTTACTGACTCTCGCCCGGTGGCGGCAGGCGTTTGTCGTCGCGCGCGCGACCGTACAGGCGGTTGAGATCCAGCCCGTAGTAGCGCAGCGTATTGAGCAGAATCAGCGTCGCTCCGGCTTCGTCGAGGTTGCCGATCAGCGGCAGATTATCCGGGATCAATTCCAAGACGCCGAGCGTGGGGTTCAGCAAATAAACCAGCGCGATGACCGCTAACCCGATGATCATCATTTCTTTGAACAACCGACGCATAAGTGGCTCTCCCATCCAATCCTATAGGTCTGTACGCAGCAGCAAGGGGGAAAGTTACGGGCGCGGTTCAAGGCAGGCGGCGATGGTTTCCACCACGTCGTGCATCAGCGTCGGTTTCAGGAGTACGGCATTCGCGCCACACGCGCGCACGTAGTCATCATCCTGCACGCGCGTTCCGGCACTAACCAAGATCACGGGGATGTAACTGATGACCGAATCGTCTTTAATGTGACGGCACATTTCGCCGCCGCTCATACCCGGCATCATGTCGTCGACAATGACGACATCCGGTGGCTCTTGGTAAAGACGCTCCAGCCCGATTTCCCCTGACCTCGCCTCAACGACCTTGAAGCCGCCGCGCTTGAGAATCAGGCTTAGGAGCTGAGTGGAGATAGGATCATCATCGACCACGAGTACGACTGTCACAGCATTTAGCTTCAGGCTTAAACCCCAACGACCGGATCACCAACACAGCGGCGCAAGGCGAGAAGATGTGCTTCGGGGGGCATCGATCAGTCCAGCGGGTCGCCTAAAAGCCACGACCGATTCACATCGTTTAGCGTTGTGCCTGCGATCTCATTTACAGCTTACATGAAATTTACGTTTTTTACCGTAACGAAATAGCACCGGCATTACCGTAAGTACTCGCAAACTTTTTCGGTGAACGCCCACGTGGAAATGGCGTCATCCGGGTAGATGTCGGCGGTGTGTGCGCCCGCTTTGAGCGTCGCGCGGACGGCGTCCTCGACCTGTTGGGCAGCTTCGTGACGCTGCCAATGATGACGCAGCAGCAGCGCGACGCTCAAAATCGCTGCCGTCGGGTTGGCGATGCCTTTCCCGGCGATGTCGGGCGCGCAGCCATGCACCGGTTCGGCGAGTGCCACGTCGTTGCCGATACTCAGCGATGGCGCTAGACCCAAGCCACCGCCCCATGCTGCCGCCATGTCCGACAAGATGTCGCCGTAGAGGTTGGGCGTCAGGATGACGTCGAAGCGCGAGGGATTCTTGACCATCCAGTACGCCGCCGTATCGACCAGCAGTTCCTCGGTCATGATGTCCGGGAAGGAAGCGCCAACTTCCAAAGCGACGCGCCGGAACAAGCCGTCGCTCTGAAGCATGACGCTCGCCTTGTGCACGATCGTCACCTTGCTCCGCCCGCCGCGCTGCGCCAACTCATAGGTCTTACGCGCGACGTTCTCGGTTGCTTCCTGCGTGATCACTTTCTCGGAGATGCCGGTGCGTCCCTCATCCTCGGTGTGCTCGTGACCGATGTACAAGTCCTCGGTCGTCTCGCGCACGACCAGTAGATCGACCCCTTCGCGGGCGGTGGGCACGGGCAGATAGCGCGTCGGGCGCAGGCTGGCGAAGGTCTTGAGTTCGCGGCGCAAGCGGACGACCGGCACGTAGTACCCCTCGACCGGGTAAGAGGGCGAGGCTGCCGCACCAAACAACACCGCACGACACTCCAGCGCCAAGCGCAGGGTGTCTTCTGGCAGCGAACTGCCGGTCTGATTGAAGCAGTCCCAGCCTGCCTCCGCCGTCCGCACGTTCACGTCCGGAGCGACGATTTTCAGCACGCTTACGGCTGCCGGGATGACCTCGTGACCGATGCCATCGCCTTCAATGACGCAAAGATCCAATTTGTGCCTCTCCTCTGCCGAACCGGGTTTTCGCGTTCTGATTCGGCTTGTAATGCTAATGCTTCCTCAGGATTGCCAACGATTTCAGTTAAGGTCTAAATTCGGAAAAACGCACTTTTTGAGGAGTCATTCGGCACAAAACACACGAATTTGTCGCATTGTGATGTTATTTTCGCACGTTTGCCCCATTTTGTCGAAAAGACCGCGCGCAGCGATCCGGATTCTCGATTTGGCAAATGGGGGGGACGGGGGCAAAATTAAGCCCTAGAGCAGGAGCGCGAGAGCCGGAGATAACGATGACCGAATTGACGAAAATCAGCCGCCCCGACGTGGACATTGAAGCCGACATCCAAGACGTGATCGCCCACTACCCGCCGCTGCAAAGCGATTGGCATCACCTGCACATCGCCGTCAACGGTGGTGTGGTCGACCTGAGCGGACACACGCGCTCGCAGGTGAGCCGCACCTATCTGATCGAGAAGGTGGAAGCGGTGCGCGGCGTGCAAGCCGTCGTTCGTGAAGAACTCTACGACGAGGACACCATCCGGCGCGAAGCTGGACGGCGCACCCCGACCGGCGTCTTTGTCAACGCGCGCTACGGCACCGTGATCCTCACCGGATCGCTGCCGGAGGGCGTCGAGGCGGCGCAGGTCGTCAACGACGTGGCGCAAATCGCGGGCGTGCAGCAGGTCGTGACCAAGTTCGAGTAAGAGCAGTACCGAGTGCTCAGTACTGAGTACCGAGTACCGAGTGCTGAGCGAGTGGGTGCAAAGAATTTCATTACACACATGCCAAAATCGCCGAGGGTTTATGCTCTTTTCCAAATTAAGACGGAGTACCTACAATCTCAAATCAGTGTTTTTCTCCCCCTCGCCCCACGGAGAGGGGGTCGGGGGGTGAGGTTTGTAGGGGCGCAGCGCGCTGCGCCCGTTCTCCGTATTTAATCGTTAATCTGCATAAACCCTCGGCTAAGCAATTCGTCACCGTGCAAAACTTCGTTTTGCCTAAAGGGGCGACTCAAACCGACATTTATCATGGCGACCCCTTCAGCGGGTCGCGGCGCAAGTTGAAGGCGTAATTCTGGTCGTTTCGCCCCCGCTCATCATAGAGAGGGGGTCGGAGGGGTGAGGTTTATTGCCGTTTCAGCTTGACGCGGCGGCGGTGAAATCGGTGCGGGCGCGGTCGTCGCGCGGATCGGGGTAGCCGTATTTCGTGACCAGTTGGCTGAGGGAAACCTCCGGCGGCTCGTTGAAGCCGACGATCAAGTTCGTGATCACGATGTCGACCACCAGCAGCAGCCGCCCAAAGCTGCTGTACTGCCCTTGCAGCGCCGTGAACAGCACCGCGAACACCCGCTCGCGCAGGTTGCTGTCGATCAAGCCGCTGCCGGGCCAAGCGCCGTTCCAATTTTCCTCATAGGTGCCGATGCGCAGCATGTCCGCCCGCAGATCGATCAACTGCGCGATAGCAGCTTTGTGATCGGCGGCATCGACCAAGCGCTTGGGGTTGCGATAGGGCAAGTTAGGCAGTTGGGCGTAGATTTCGCCTGCCAGCGTCGTCTCGACGATGCGATAAATCGGGTGATCTTTCAAGCCGAGCGCGACGCCGAGCGCCTGTACGCATTGGCGGTAGTAGCGCTCGCGGGCGGGGAAAGTTTCGCTGCTGTCGAGCCGCCAGAGCAGGGACAGATAATCGCCAAAGCTAAGCGGCAAACGCGGCGGTTCTTGCGGGCTGTAGGGACTGGTTAGCTGCTTGATTCGCGCCTGCTCTTCTAGACTTTGCATAGTCCTCGCTTAGTGAGCTTGGCTGACCTCGGCGTAACGCATCTGCGGGTTGAGCGCGTGATGGCGCAGCATGACTTGCCAGACGCGCAGGGCGGCTTCCAGCACGATCCACGACCCCATTTTCGACTGACCCCGCGCGCGATCCGGGAAATAGATCGGAATTTCAGTGAGCTTGAAACCGAGCCGGTTGGCGATGTACGCCATTTCGACCTGAAACACGTAACCGTTCGAGCCGACCCGGTTCAAATCCATGCCGATCAGTGTTTCACGCCGCCAGATGCGATAACCGCCGGTCGAATCGCTGACCGGGATGTTGAGCAGCGCGCGGACGTAAATCGCATTGGCGAACCAGCTCAGCAGCTTGCGATAGGGACTCCACGACTGATCGACGCCGCCGCCGCGCACGAAGCGCGATCCGATCACCAGATCGTAGCCGGATTCGAGTTTGGCGATCAAGTCGGGGATGTATTTGGGCTGGTGCGAAAAATCGGTATCCATCTGGATGATGTATTCGGCGCCCAGATCAATGGCGCGGCGGAATCCGGCGATGTAGGCGGGTCCTAAGCCCGCTTTCTCACTGCGATGCAGCACGGCGACGTGATCCGGTTGCGCTAAGGCGAGTTGATCCGCGATGTCGCCGGTACCGTCGGGCGAGTTGTCGTCGACCACGAGGATGCGCAGATCCAGCGGGAGCGCCTGCAGCGCATCGATCATGAGCGGCAAATTTTCAGCTTCGTTATAGGTGGGCAGCACCACCATCGTTTGGGGCATGATACGTTTTTCAATTCTCGTGCGCGCAGTCGTGCCGCGCGCAGCAAACCAATCACCAACTTAGGAAAACCTGTTCAGTTTAGAGTACAGTGTTTTCCGACGCAAGTGCAAAAAGATCGACGTAGGCGGCTCGCTAGCCGCTGATTGCTCGCCTACACGAATGCACCGTTGCCAGAGACGGCGGATCGTGCTATGGTTCTGGCGGCGTTTTGCTCACCTGAGTGCGAGCAGATGCCCGCGATGAAGCTCGCGTATACCTTGACAGGTTGATGGCTTCTACCGGCAGCGGTAGAAGCTTTTTGTTGTTCCGGGCAAAGCTGACGCCGATGACGGTGCAGCAGGCTGTCGTTTGTTTCGATACCAATGGACAGAAATCTATGAGGCGCTACGTGGAAACAGCATTAATCATCGGACTAGGCGGATTTGTCGGGGCGAATATGCGGTTCTTGGTGTCGGTCTGGGCAGTCGAGCGGCTCGGTACGGGCTTTCCCTACGGCACGCTGATCGTCAATCTGGTCGGGTCGATTCTGCTCGGCGTGTTCACGGCGTGGGCGGCGCAGCACATCGACCTCGATCCGCGCGTGCGCTTCTTCATTGCCGTCGGCTTCTTCGGCGCGTTCACGACCTTTTCGACCTACGCCAACGAGAGCGTCGGCTTGACGCTGAACGGCAACTGGACGGGGATGCTGGTCAACGTGTTGGGGACGAACGCGCTCTGCTTGATCGGCGCGGCGGCGGGCTTGTTCGTCGGCGGGAAGCTGTAACACCGCGCCGCCTGATTTCGATGCAGAGTCCGTAGGGGCGTTATATATAACGCCCCTACAACGTTGCTTGGATGCACAAGCCTTGTGATTTCGGCTCTAATTGGCACTATCGGGGCGGGACTACAATTACGGTTGCGCTCGTTCAAAGCTAGTTGAGGTTTTAGTGTGACTCGGCGACGAACCGTTACCCTGTTTCTGATTGTGTTTTCGAACTTCCTCGGCGGGACGATCGTTCTGCCGACGCTGCCGCTCTACGCGCAGCGAAATTTCGGTATGTCGCCTGAAGCGATTTCGATGCTGCTGGCGTCGTATTTCATCGCCCAGTTCATCGCCGCGCCCTTCATCGGCAAACTGTCGGATCGCTTTGGGCGCATCCCCGTGCTGATCATCAGCCAGCTAGGGACGGTGCTCAGTTTCATCATGCTCGGCTTTGCCGGGGGTGTGGCGATGCTGTTCGCCGCCCGTATCCTCGACGGCATCACCGGCGGCAACGTGATCGTCGTGCAAGCCTACATCACCGACGTCAGCCCGCGCGAGAAACGCACCCAATCGCTCTCGCTGGTCTGGATGGCGTTCGGCTTGGGTTATATCCTCGGTCCGGCGATTGGCGGGTTCGTCGCGGCAGCGTTCAGCGAGCAGGCATCGTTTATGCTCGGCGCCGTAATTTCGCTGATCTCGCTGGTGATGACGTGGACGCTGCTCGACGAAACGCTGACGGCGGAGCGTCGCGCGCTGCTCAAAACAGTCACGAAGGCGTCGCTCAAAGCGCGCGACATCCTCGCCAACGTCCCGCTCTCGCTGATCTTGCTGATCGCTTTCGGGACGCAGTTCGGCTTGTCGCTGCTGACCTCGATGATCACCCTGTTCGGCGAAGACGTGATTTTCGCCGGTCAGACGCCCGACGCGGTCAACTTGGGCGTCGGCATTCTGCTGACCTGCATCGGCATCGGGCAGTTCTTGACCCAACTGGTGCTGATCAAACCTTCGGTCGAGCGCTTCGGCGAGCGGCGGTTGGTGGTTTTCGGCTTGATCATGCGCGGCGTGAGCATGTTGATCTTCGTCCTGCTGGCGACGCCGTTCATGTCGGGCTTAGCGCTGCTGCTGTTCGCGGGCGCGTCGGGGCTGCTGATGCCGTCCCTGCAAGCGATGGCGACTGTCTCGGTCGAGGACGAGAGCCAGAACGGGGCGGTCATGGGCATTTACCAGTCGGCGATCAGCTTGGGGATCATCGCCGGGACGTCGCTCGGCGGCAATTTCTACGGCATCGCGCCGTCGCTGCCTTTCCTGATCGGCGGGGTGATCATGTTCATGATGCTGCTGCCGGGAGTGATCCTGAATCGGCGGCTGGGACCGGTGTCGGTACGGCGGGCGGAGAAGAACCGTCGGCTGCATTTGCGTCCCCGGTCGTAGTCCTCAATCAGTGCTCATCGTGGGGCGCACCGCCGTGCGCCCTGCACGAGAAAAACCGATTTCGAAATCATTTCAGTGCCGGAAGTGCACGAAGATGCGCCCGAAGTTCTTGTCGTCCTTCTCGACGCGGTGATACATCGCGCGGATGTGCTTCTGATCGAGAAAGCGCAGCACCTTCTTTTTGAGCGCCCCACTGCCCTTGCCGGGGATGATCTCCACGAGGTCGATCTTCTTGTCGACCGCCTCTTGCATGATACGATTCAACTCGGCGTCGATCTGACCACCCTTGTTGTAGATGTCGTGCAGGTCGAGTTTTAGTTTAGCCATTGAGTTTAGCTCCATCACGGCACGCGACGCCCTTCTTTGCGGCTTCGCGTCTTTGCGTCTTTGCGTTGATTCTTTTTCAAATTGCGGTACTGTACGCGGTCTATTGTAGCGTCAGGCGACCCGATCATGAAACTGTTCGTCGCATCCGGCATCTTTCATCCCGAACCGGGCGGTCCGGCAACTTATCTGAATGAACTACTGCCGCGACTGGTCGATCGCGGTTGGGACGTGCGCGTCGTCAGCTACAGCGACGCGCCTTATGCCGACCGCAGCTATCCCTACCCGGTGACGCGGATTCTCCGGCGGGCGCTGCCGCTGCGGTTGATCGATTATGCGCGGGCAGCGCGTCCGCTGCTGGCGTGGGCGGACGTGGTTTACCTCCACACGCTCGGCTTGCCGCTGTATGGATCGCGCCGAGCGCCGCGCGTCGTCAAGACCGTCGGCGATGCGGCGTGGGAGCGCGCAGTGCGCAAGGGCTGGATCGCGCCGACCGAGGACATCGACGCCTACCAGACCAAAGCCGATTATCCGCCCCGCGTGATGGCGGATCGGGCGCGGCGATCCCGCGATGCGCGCGGGATGGACGGCGTGATCGTGCCGAGCGAGTATCTCAAGCGGATGGTGGTCGGTTGGGGCGTGGACGCCAGCAAGGTGCAGGTGATCTACAACGCGCTGCCGCCGGATGCGGGCGCGCCCGATTTGACACTGGCGGAGGCGCGGGCGCAGCTTGATTTGCCCGACGCGCCGATCATTTTGACGGCGGGACGCTTGCTGCCGTGGAAGGGCGTCGATCACTTGATCGCGGCGGTGCGGCGCGTGCCCGACGTCCGGCTGATCGTCGCGGGCGATGGGGCGATCCTGCCTGCGCTCAAGGCGCAAGCGGCGGATTTGGGAAATCGCGTGCAGTTTTTGGGAAATATCAGCCGGGAGCGGATGGCAGTCTACATGAAAGCCGCCGATTACCTCGCGCTCTACTCCGGCTACGAGGGGCTGTCGCATACGCTGCTGGAGAGTCTGCGCGCCGGAACGCCGGTGATCGCCAGCGACAAGGGCGGCAATCCCGAAGTCGTCCAGCACGGGATCAACGGCTTGCTCGTGCCCTACGTGGACGTCGAGGCGCTGACGGCGGCGATTACGGAGGCGCTGCGCCCCGGCGTGCGCGACTCACTGGCGGCGAACAGCGCCGTAGGCATGGATCGCTTCGACTTCGGGCAGATGGTCGAGCAGACGGCGGCAGCGCTGGAACGCTTCGCGCCTTGATGATGTCATGGGTAGGGGCGGAACTCAGTTCCGCCCCTACGATGAGGTTTCTTCCTCGAAGCTAACCTTCTCGTACACGTCGGCGAGGGCGAGCGTCAGCGCCGACCGAGTCGAGCGCGATCGTGGCGTCGAGTCCCACGGCGTCGGCGAGCAGCCATTGGTTATCGGCTTGGCGGGTGTAACGCTCGATGCGAGGGCTGTCCTGCGCGATCAGCACGTATTCGCGCAGCGACTCCAATGCCCGGTAATGTTGAAACTTCTTGCCGCGATCATAGCGCTCGGTTGAGGGCGAGAGGATTTCGACGATCACGGTCGGGTTGAGCAGCGTATCCTGCTCCTTGTCCTCGATTTGCGCCTCGTCACAGCCGAGGCTGAAATCAGGATAGGTATACATGCCGGTTGCGCTGACCTTGACCCGCATATCGCTGCCGAAGACAAAGCACGGACGCTGGCGAAGCTGCTGGTAAAGAGTTGCAGTCACGGCAACCTGAATAGCATTATGTTTGCGGCTCGCGCCGGACATCAAGTAGATCTCGCCGTCGAGGAATTCGTGCTTTTCCTCGCTGGCGCGCTCCATTTCGAGATATTGCTCGACCGTCCACGTCTGCTTTTCGATAGCCGACATGCTGATGATCCTCTCGATTTTGCTGGGCGGACAGTCGTCCGCCCCTACAGCTTCACTATAGCATAAATGCGATCTAGTCCGGGTGGTTGAGGATGCTCAGCACGCGGTTGTGGATCTGCCCGTTGGTGGCGACGACCTCGCGCCCGCTGTAGAGCTGCGCTGTGCCGCCGAGATAATCGGTGGTCGTGCCGCCCGCCTCCTGCACCAAGAGAATCCCGGCGAGGCAGTCCCACGAGTTGAGCCGAGTCTCCCAGAAACCATCGAGCTTACCGGCGGCGACGAACGCCAAATCGAGCGCCGCCGAGCCAAAGCGCCGCAGGTCGCGCACTTCCATCAGCATGGTGCTCCACTGAGGCAGGTTGTTGTCCGCGACGGCGTGCCGGTGCGTCGTGAAGCCGCTGCCGAGCACCGCGCGGCTGAGATCGACGGTTTGGGTCACGTGGATCGCGCGTCCGTTGAAGGTCGCGCCGAAGCCGCGCGCCGCGCTGTATAACTCGTCGTAGACCGGGTTGTAGACCACGCCGACGACCGGCGCGAGGTTGCGCGCCGCCAGCGCGATGCTGATCGAGAAGAAGGGGATGTTGTTGGCGTAGTTGGTCGTCCCGTCGATCGGATCGACGTGCCAGAAATAATCGCCGTCGCGCGCGCCACCCGCGCCGCCGCCTTCCTCGCTCAAAATCGGGTACTGCGGGAATTGCTCGCGCAGGAGGCGGACGATCACCGCTTCGGATGCTTTGTCGCCTTCGGTGACGACGTCGTAGATCGTGTCCTTGAGCGTCTCTTGATGAGGCTGATCGTAGAACTGCATCGCGGCAGCGCCCGCCGCGCGTGCAATCGCTTCGACGGCAGCGCGAATCGCCTGAAGATCCATGTTCGGCTTGCTCCTACTCGGTGGAAAAAGAAGAGCCTATCTTAGCGATAGGCTCGAAAAAGGCAACTTGAGGTGCTTGGTCACGACAGCGCCAATGGGCTGCCGGGGTTGGCAAATAAGGGTCAGATGGAGACCACGCCGCTGGCTTGTTTCCCCTTTGGACCTTCCGTTATTTCGAACTCGACCTTTTCTCCTGCTTCCAACTTGCGATAGCCAGTTGATTCGATCGCGGAATAGTGCACGAATACGTCGGGACCATCGTCCGGCGTGATAAATCCGTAGCCCTTTTCAGCACTGAACCACTTCACCACACCCTGAATTCGTTCTGCCATTGCTGTTGAAACTCCACCTTGCTAAGCATTTTATGAGTTGCGCTCCCATGACCCCCGCCCTAGTCGACTAGGAAGTGGGAATGATCAGCGACTAATGAAAGTCTAGTGCAATTCAGGATTACTTGTCAAGCAGAATATCGGAGAAGTGTATAGTCTACGGCTTTGTTACTTTTGAACAAATCGGGCGATTGTATCGACGTAGTAAGTTTGCGGATTAAGATCAATCGGCTGAGCGAGGTCCAAGCGGAAACCGCGCTGCGTCAGTAATTTGGCGTCGCGGGCCAGCGCTGCCGGGTCGTCGCTGACGTAGACGATGCGCCTGACCTGCGTCGCGACGATCTCGTCGATGGCGTTCTTGCCCAACCCGCGCGCCGGTGGATCGACCATCGCGACGTCGTAGGCGTCTTCGAGCGTCGGCAGCACGTCCTCGACGCCGCCCTCGATCACGTCCACGTTGTCGAAATCTGCCAGATTCTCGTCGGCGTCGGTGACAGCCGGGGGGTAGCTCTCGACCAGCGTCACCAGTCCGGCGGTTGGCGCGGCGAAGGCGCTGAACACGCCCACCCCGGCATAGAGGTCGAGCACAGTCTCGCCGCCTTTGAGGTCGAGCAGCGCCGTGACCGTCGCGGTGAGGGTGTCGAGTTGGGACAAATTGGCGCGGAAGCTGCTCCCGGCGGTGACGCGGAAGCTGCGCCCGCCGACGCTGTAGCGCGAATGCGAGTCGCCGATCAGGTTCATCGGTTCGTTGTCGGGCAGAATCGCGTTGACGCTGGCGGGCAGATCGGTTTCGAGTTCCGGCGCTTCATCCTGTGCCAGCGCCAGCACGATCATCCGGTCGCCGTTGCTGTCGAGTTGAAGCGTCACCCGGCGGATGCCGTCCAGTTCCAGATCGAGCTGCTGGTAGAGCGCGAGTAGTTCCGGCTTGAGGATGTAGCAGATATCCACCGGATACAGCCCGCCGTTGGCGGCGGGAAACGCCAGCGTCAGCGAATCGGTGACGTTGAAGGTCATGCGCGTGTTGTAGTTCCACTGCTCGGCTGCGCCGATGGTGGGTTGAAGCGCCGCCTCGATCTCGCGGTCGCTCAAGCTGCCGAGCCGCCCCAGTTGATCCGCCAGAATGTCCTGCTTGAGCAGCAGTTGGGCGGCGTAGTCGATGTGCTGCCACTGGCAGCGTCCGCAGCGACCGGGTCCGAAATGCGGGCAGATCGGGTAAACGCGATCCGCCGAGGCGTCGAGCAGGGTGACGCCCTCGGCGATGGTATGGCGCTCACCGACTTCGACCGGACGGGCGATCAGCCGCTCGCCGGGGATGGTGTAGGGCACGAACACCGGCTTGCGTCGATGAAAGCCGACACCCGCGCCGCCGTTGGCGATTGATTCGATGGTTAGTTCAAAGGTGTTCTGATTTTGCGTCATGCGAAAAACTGTACCGTAAATCGAGAAGTGGCGAAAGGGGAAGATCGCTCAGAGAATGGTGAACATCGCGGATGCGTAGGGGCACGGCGCGCCGTGCCCCTACCGGTGATCTCCCGGCAAATGTTGACTCTTGTGAACAATTGTGCTATTTAAGAGCGTAAAACGGCGGTCAGTTTCGATCCCTAACGAGGAGGTGGTGCATGGAAGCGACGTTCTTTGCAACCCCGGCGGATTTTCGCGCTTGGCTCGAAGCCAACCACGATCAAGTGTCGGAATTGATGGTCGGCTTCTACAAGAAGGGCACCGGCAAGCCGAGCATCACCTACCCCGAAGCGGTCGAGCAGGCGCTGTGCTTCGGCTGGATCGACGGCGTGCGGCGCGGCATCGACGCCGAGAGCTACGCCAATCGCTTCACGCCGCGCAAGCCGCGCAGCCATTGGAGTCAGGTGAATATCGAGCACGTCGCGCGGCTGACCGAACAGGGCTTGATGCACGAGGCGGGCTTGAAAGCCTTCAACGAGCGCGATCTCCGCATGGAGAAGCAGTATTCCTTCGAGCAGGAGTTGCACGAACTGCCGCCGGAGTTCGAGGCGCAGTTCCGCGCGAATGCTGCTGCTTGGGAGAATTTTCAGCAATTCCCACCGTCGTATCGCAAACCGGCGATCTGGTGGGTGATCAGCGCCAAGCAAGAGGCGACCCGGCTCAAGCGGCTGGCGACGCTCATTGACGACTCGGCGGCGGGACGTAAAATTAAGCCGCTGACCCGCAAATCGGAACGCGATCAATCCGGGAAAGACGAGTAAACTGCTGATGGTGTCCATTCGTGACGCTCAACCCGCCGACGCGCCGGACGTGGTGCGGCTGATCGGCGAGCTAGCCCAAGCGGAAGGCGATTCCAGCCCGCTGAGCGAAGCCTTCGTCGGTGATTACTTAGCGCGCGCCGCGCTGCGGCTTGCTGCTGGCGCTGGTCGATGGCGAGGTCGCCGGACTGCTGAGCTATTCGACCCGTCCCGACTTGTATCACGCCGCGCCCTCGGTGCTGATCGACGAGTTGATCGTCAGCGCGCCCTATCGCGGCGGCGGCATCGGCAGCGCGCTGCTCGCCGAACTGCTGGCGCGGGCGGAAGCGAGCGGCAGCGCCGAGGTCTCGGTGACGACGATGCCGGATAACGCCGGAGCGCAGCGCTTTTATCGCGCGCACGGGTTAGTCGACGAGGCGCTGTTTCTGGAACTGCATTTTGCGCAATAGCCTACCGGCGCAGCCCCAAATCCAGCGGGCGCGCCGCCCAACGAAACGAGCGAGTTCATGACTGAATTGAATCAGAAAAAGCTGCACGCCGTCGTGCATGGGCGCGTGCAGGGCGTCGGTTTCCGCGACGCGACCGTCCGCATGGCGCAATCGTTGGGCGTGACCGGCTGGGTGCAAAACCGCCCGGACAACACCGTTGAGACGGTCGCTGTCGGCGACAAAGCGACGCTGGAACGCTTTCTTGCTTTCTTGAACGAGGGTCCCGCCTTCGCTCGCGTCGAGTGGGTAGACGCCCATTGGTTCACGCCGACGGAGAAATTTGCGGGCTTTGGAATGCGCTAATCGAGTTCTAACGCGCCGCTGCTGTCCGCTTCGTTGACGGCGGCGAGTATTTAGCCTACCATTACAAGTAGGCTTACTTATACAACGAGGCTAGTTTTATCATGGCAACCGAACTGAGTCAGGAAACGATCAACGAACTGGTCGTCGCGGCGCATCATGATCTGCCGCGCGTTAAGGAACTGCTCGCCGAGCAGCCGGAGCTGCTCAACGAAAACGCTGAATGGATCGAAACGCCGCTGCAGGCGGCAAGCCATGTCGGCAACCGCGAGATCGCCGATTACCTGCTCGGACAGGGCGCGCCGCTCGACATCTGCACGGCGGCGATGTTCGGCAATGCCGACGCCGTCCGCGAGTTCCTCGCCGACAATCCGGAGGAAGCACAGGCGACCGGATCGCACAACATTCCGGTGCTGTACTTCGCGGCGATCGGCGGCAGCATTGAAGTCGCCGAAATTCTGCACCATGCCGGATCGCCGGTGAACGTCGAGGAAGGCGTGATGAGTCCGCTGCATGGCGCGGCGATCTTCGGACAAGTGCCCATGGTCAAGTGGCTGCTGGAGCACGACGCCGACCCCTACGCCAAAGACTATGAAGGCAAGACGCCGCTCGACCGCGCCCGTGAGAACGGACACGCGGAAGTCGTCGCCCTGCTCGAACCCTACTTCGAAGCGGCGGAGTGAGCATGAGCCGTGCCGAAGACGCGCTGATGCGCCTCTATGAGAGCGCCAGTCTGCGCGACGAACTGACCGACGACGAGGCGAAACAACTGCTCAAATGGGCAGAGGACGAGGTGGTGCGGCTGGACGAGTCTGGCGCTGACGACGATGCCTTTGACGGGCGAGTCGAGACCCTGATGCGCCTGCTCAAGCAGATGAATCGCTACGCCGGACGACAGGGGCAGTTCTCCGCGCAGGGGGTGGACGAGACACCCCAGCAGATCGCGGGGCTGGCGCAGGAACTCGGTCACGGGACGGATGCCGCCCAGATCAGCGCCGCCAGTACCGGCGATCCGCTGGGCACGGTGCAAGCGCTGACGGCGCTGTTCAGCGCGCCGGAAACTGCCGCAACGACAGCTAACGCGCCCCAAGCCGCCGAGCCGATCCCCCACGACGCGCCGTCGGAGCCACAACCCGCACCGCCAGCGGATCAGCCCGATCCGCCGGTTGATGCCGCCCCGATGATTGACTATCTACCGCTCGACACCTTTGGAGATGACGTTGACGATCCAACCGACGAAACCTGAAATCGATCACAACCACGTAGGGGCACACGGCCGTGTGCCCCTACACCGAATCGTCCTGATCCTGTCTGCTATCCTGCTGATCGCGGGGTGCGTCGCCCAGCCGACGCCGACTCCCGTGCCCCCGACGGTGACCCCGATCCCGCCGACCGCGACCGTCGTCCCGCCAACGGCAACGACCGCAGCGGGTGGCGTCACCCAAGTCCAAATCGCGCAGGGCTTCGGCGCGAAAAAAGGGTTCTGGGAAGTCTACTTCACCGCCCCGACCGGCAGCCGCGATGCCTCGACCTATACCGGCGGCATCGATCAGGTGCTCGCCGCTGACCTCGCCAACGTGACCCAGACGCTCGACATCGCCGCCTATGAGTTCAACGACCCGGCGCTGACGACGGCGGTGCTGGCGGCAAAAGGACGCGGCGTGCGCGTGCGCGTCGTCACCGACGACGACGCCGGGATCAACGACGCCGAGACGACCCTGACCCAGTTACAGCAAGCCGGAATCCCGATCGTCAACGACGATCGCTCGGCGCTGATGCACGACAAATTCATGATCCTCGACAGCGCGACCGTCTGGACGGGATCGTGGAACTACACGGTCAACGGCACTTATCGCAACAACAACAATGCGCTGGTGCTGCACTCGCAGCCGGCAGTGCAGGATTACCAAGCTGAGTTCAATGAAATGTTCGTCGATGGGCAGTTCGGTCCGAAATCGCCGGTCAACACGCCGCGCGAGCAGTTCACGCAGGACGGCACGCCGATCAGCATCTATTTCGCCTCGGAGGAAGACGTCAAGACCGACGTCGACGCCGCGCTGCAAACCGCCCAGCACTCGATCCGCTTCATGACCTTCTCATTCACACTCGATGACGTGGGGCAGGTTTTGCTCGACAAGGCAAGCGCGGGCGTGGACGTCTCCGGCATCTTCGAGACCACCGGCAGCGAGACCCGCTTCGCCGAACTGACGCCGTTGTTCTGCGCCGGGCTGCCGGTGCGTCAGGACGGCAATCCGTTCGTGCTGCATCACAAGGTCTTCATCGTCGACGACACGACCGTGCTGACCGGATCGTACAACTACTCCGCCAGCGCCAACGACTCGAACGACGAGAACCTCGTCATCATCAGCGATCCGGACCTCGCGCAGCAGTATCTTGCCGAGTTCGACCGTCGGTGGGCAGAAGCGACCACGCCAAGCGGCTTGTCGTGCAACTAGGACAGGTGTGCTAAGATAGTACCGAGTGCTGAGTACCGAGTACCAAGTCAAAAACGGGTTGCGATTAAGCGTGTGTCGTAGGGGCGTTATATATAACGCCCCTACCGCGCGCATTTTCTGAGCATAAACATCCCCTTTGGCATTGGCTCTTACTCAGTACCCGGTACTCAGTACTCGGTACTTGTTTTGAGGGGGTTTTTAAATGCCGTTTATCGAAGCGCCTACGACATTTTATCTCGGTCGCCGCTACGACCCGGACTCGAAGCGCCTGACCGACGACGTGGTCTACTACGACTTGCGCGACCTGACCACTCACGCCGTCGTCGTCGGCATGACCGGCAGCGGCAAGACCGGCTTGTGCATCAACCTGCTGGAAGAAGCGATCCTCGACAACATCCCCGCCATCATCATCGACCCGAAGGGCGACATCACCAACCTGCTGCTCGACTTCCCCGACCTGCGCCCGGAGGATTTCCTGCCGTGGGTCAACGTCGATGACGCGCAGCGCGCCGGGGTGGATCTACCCCAGTACGCCGCCGACGTCGCGCACCAGTGGCAGCAGGGGTTAGCGAGTTGGAGCATCGTCCCCGACCGGATGCGCTGGCTCAAGCTGGCGTCGAAGTACAGCATCTACACGCCGGGGTCGGATGCCGGTTTGCCGGTCAGCATCCTCGCCTCGCTGAAAGCGCCAGCCGATGGCTGGGAGCAGAACGTCGAAGCCAACCGCGAGAAGATCAACGGCATCGTCACGGCGCTGCTGGCGCTGGTCGGGCGCGACGTCCAGCCGGTACAGGACAAGGAGCACGTGCTGGTCGCCAACATCTTCGAGACGGCGTGGTCGCGCGGGCAGGATTTGACGCTCGAAGACATCATTTTGCAGGTGCAGAAGCCGCCCTTCGACAAGCTGGGCGTCTTCCCGATTGACGACTACATCAGCGAGCGCGACCGGCAAAAGCTGGCGCTCGACCTGAACAACATCATCGCCTCGCCCTCGTTCCAGTCGTGGCTGACCGGTAAGCCGCTCGACATTCAGAGCTTGCTCTATCAACCGGATGGACGCCCGCGCGTGTCGATCTTCTACGTCGCCCACCTGAGCGAGAGCGAGCGCCAGTTTATCACCACGCTGATCCTCGAAAACATGCTTGGCTGGATGCGGACGCTCAGCGGCACGACCAGCCTGCGGGCGCTGCTCTACATCGACGAGATGTACGGCTATTTCCCACCCTATCCGCGCAATCCACCGACCAAAGAGCCGCTGCTGCGGATGCTCAAGCAGGCGCGGGCTTTCGGCTTGGGCATGATCTTGGCGACGCAGAACCCCGGCGACCTCGACTACAAGGGCTTGAGCAATGCCGGGACGTGGTTCATTGGACGCCTGCAATCGCAGAACGACAAAGATCGCGTCATGAGCGGCTTGAAGTCGATGGCGTCGGTCGACGACGAGATGGATCTCGATGAAGTCGAGCAGATGGTCTCCGACGTGCCGCCGCGCGTCTTCCTGATGCACAACGTCCACGATCGCGGCGGTCCGGTGATGGTGCACACCCGCTGGGCGATGAGCTATCTACGCGGTCCGCTGACACGCCAGCAGGTGCAGACGCTCATGGCGGATCAGCGGGCGCAGCTGGCAGCGCAGCAGCCGCAGCCGCCCCGCCCGGCGAGCGTCCCTACCGCTAATGCCGGGTCGAACTACGCGGCGCAGATCGCAGCCGCGCAGGTTGCCCAGCCCGCCAATACGAACACGTTCGCGCCCCCGCCGCCGTCAGGCTTCCCGGAAACGCCCGCTTCGCTGCCGGAGTATCCGGCACAGCCAGCCGCGCCGGTCGGCAGCACGGTGGTCTCGCAGCCGGTGAGTTCGAGCGGCGGCGGTTTACAGGTGCCGCCCGGTTTCAATCGCAACCAGCCGCCGATCCCCTCGACCATCGCCCAGTATTTCCTGCCCAACGAGTTATCGAGCCAGCAGGCGATCAGCACATGGGAGCAGCGGACCAACTTCACGGCGGCATCATTGGGCGGGGCGATGCTGACTTATCGCCCGGTGCTGATCGCGCAGTCATCTGTCCGTTATCAGGATCGCAAAACGCAAGTCTACGCGCCGCGCCAGTACGCCTATCTCGTGCCCAGCGTCGAGCGCGCCGGGATGATCCATTGGGCGGATTTCGAGACCCAGCCGCTCGATCCCCGTCACGTCTCCGGCGAGCCGCTCGGCGATGCCTTCTACGGCGATCCCTCGCCCGGTATGACCGACAGCAAGCGGATGACAGCGCTCAAGCGCGAGATCACCGACGTGATCTACACGACCAAGCAGCTGCGCGTGCCTTACAACTCGACGCTCGACCTCTACGGCGACCCGGATGGCGACTTTGCGACCTTCCGCTCGCAGCTTCAGCAGACTGCCCGCGAGCGGCGTGACGCCGAAATGGACGCGCTGACCGCCAAGTACGACAAGGCGCTCGACCGCATCGACGATCAGCAGCAGCGCAAGGCGCAGCGGCTCAAGAACGAGAAGAAGGAACTCGCCGACATCAAGCGCGAGCAGTTGTTCACCACCGGCGAGGCGGTGCTCGGCTTGCTCAAGGGGCGGACGGCGTTTACGCTCTCGCGCATGAGCCGCTCGGCGGTCTACAAGCAGCGCGGCGAGAGCCAGCTCAACATGGCGGAACTCGACGTCCAGCAGCTTGAGGAAGAAAAAGCCGACACCGTGCAGGAGTTCCAAGCCAAGACCCGCGAGATCAACGAGCGTTGGGCGGCAGTCGCGACCAGCGTCGAGGAGTACACGATCACGCCGTACAAGAAGGACATCAACGTCGATCTGTTCGGGGTCGCGTGGGTGCCGTACTGGTACGTCTGGGTCAACAACCAGCCCTTGCTGCTCCCGGCAATGACGCAGCGGTAAGTCATCCTCCGGTAGACACGAATTTAAGAAAACGCTCACCTATTCGCTGGGCACTGCCAGAGGCTCGAAGCCTCTGGCTAAGCATTCAAGCCGTCTGAAGACGGCTAAAACCGATGTCAACCTGCCTTGCAGCTCGCTTCAGCGAGCTTGATTTGGTAGCCGGGGGATTTGATCCCCCGGCGGCACCAGCAAAAACGTCGGTCAAATCGCTTAAGTTGGTACGCAGGGGCAGGACTTAGTCCTGCCCCTACTCTGCAACCAGCATGATAAAAGTGAATCAACCCATTTTCGGGACAGCCTACGTCGTCGGTGACCAGAAATCCACGACGCGGTAGGCTTCGTCCGCGCCTGACCACGGCGGGATGGTCAGGCTGACGCCCGCTGAGACCGGCGTCACGCCGACCGGAGGTGGGCAGCGTGCGGATCTCGGAGCCGTCCGGGGCGATGTAATCCGGTGCGGCATTGGTCGCCCGCTTGGTTTGCGGCTGAAGGCTCATCGGCGCTGATCCTGTAGCTGGCTCAAAACGGACAATAAAAACCGGGTATCCTCCCGGAGTTGGCGAGATGATACCCGGTCTTGCTACCGATTTTCACCAGATCAGCTCGGCAGATCGGTGGCGGTGGGTGTAAAAGTGTCGGTCGCGGTCGGCGTATTGGTGGGGGTGAAGGTATCGGTCGCGGTGGGTGTGTTGGTGGGAGTGAAGGTGTCGGTCGCGGTTGACGTATTGGTCGGCGTCGCCGTCGGACCGCCCGCCGTGCTGCTTGGCTCGCTGGTTGACCCCACTGACGGGAGCGTATTCGTCGGCAGGCTGATGCTATCGACTGCCGCGTTCACCTGACCGCAGCCTTTCCAGATGAACTGGAACGCCTTACCCGGTTCCTCGTAGCCAACGAGCGAGAACTCGCCGGACGTGAGGCGATACAACTGCATCGAACCGTAGGGTCCCGTGCCTTCGCCCAGCAGTGTGTTGACGAGCGGCACGTCCACTTCGTCGATGCGCGTGTCGGGGACGAACAGCAGTTCCTCGCCACCCATCGGCAAGCCTTCCGCCTCTAAAACGCGAATGCCGCCGCCTGCATAGTTCGCGGCGGGCTGGTTAGTGCTGCCGATACAGTAGATCGCCGCGCCGCCGAGCAGCGCTTGGGTGTTGATCCGTCCATCTCCTTGCTGAGCCGAAACCAGCCAACTTCCCATCACGAGCAGTAAAACCAGTGTACCAAAGCCAATTTCGATACGCCGATTACGGGACAAGAGTTTCATCCTCTGCTACACATACACACTGATCGAGAATGGCATCTTATGTGGATTATTTTTTGATGTCTATATAGCCATCGGTTTCGGTGGAAACTATCGAAAAAAAGCGACCCGATCACGGGTATGATCGGGTCGCCGAGCGGAGCTTGATCTTGGTGGTTTCGACCTCAGCCGCCGAGGAAAATCGTTGGCGTGGGCACCGAGAACGGGATTGGCGTGGCGTTGATGTCGGTCGGCACGACAATCGGCGGGACGGTCGGCGGCGGCTCGGTTGGGATGACGTTGTTGATGCCGATGTCGATCGTGTCGTAGCGATAGCCGCCGTCGCTGGCGAAAGCCGCTAGCCGCAGCTTATAGGCGCCGTTGGGCACGGTCGTCGAGTCCCACGTCGCCAGCGTGCCGTTCGCCTGATTGGTGAACGGACCGGCGATCGGCTGGAAGTTGTTCGGCGCGGTCGCCGGCGCGAGTTCGATCTGGTAGCGGGCGAAGTTGGGACCCTGCGCCACACCGCTGATCTGCACCGAGCCGCTGATCGCCTGCCCGGTGGTCGGATTGCTCAAATGCACCTGCGGCAGCACCGTGCTGGGCGAGCACTCGGTCGTCGGCACCGACTTGATCGGCGTGGGGATACCCACCGACGTCGCCCACGCTTGACCGGCAGCCGTGCCGAGCCACGCCACCGCTGATGGGTCGGTGATGTTGACGAAGGTGTCGGTGACGACGCTTTCGGTGCAGAATTGGTTGGCTTTCAAGCCCGTCCACGTGTCGATGGGCAGTTGGACGACGAAGCCCTGTCCGGCGGCGGGCGGCGGCGAGTTCTGGACGAAGTATTCGCTGCGAACGCTCGAGCAGGCGACACTCGCGTCGTAGACCGTGCCGGTGTCGGCGCAAATCTGCTGCTGGACGATCCCCTGCGGCGGGTTGAACGGCTCCGGATTGGTGCCTTGCAGCGCCGCCTGCATGACCGCGTTCCAGATCGGCGCGGCGGCGAGTCCGCTGGTGTTGACCGTCGGGTTGTTGTCGACTCGCCCGATCCACACGCCGACCACGAAATTACTGCTGAAGCCCATCGTCCACAGGTCGCGATTGTCGTTGCTGGTGCCGGTCTTGGCGGCAACGCGACCGTCATAGCCGGGGATGTTGAGCGGCGAGTTCGAGCCGAACGCGGGCGTCCGCGCCGAGTTGTCGCTGAGGATGCTCTGCATCAGGAAGGCGACCTGCGGCTGCACCGCCAGCGCGGGCTGCGCCCGTTCCGCCAGCTCAACCGGGTTGCCGTCGCCGTCGGTGATCCCGGTGATGGCGTATTCCTGCACGCGCGTGCCGTCGTTGGCGAGCGTGCCGTAGGCTTGCATCATGTCGTAGAGGCGGACTTCGTTCGCGCCCAGCGCCGTCGGCAGACCGAACTGCGCTTCGGGCAGGAAGCGCAAGCCCATCCGCTGTGCCGTGTCGAGGAACTTGTCCAGCCCGATGAAGTTGAGCGTCTTCACCGCCGGGACGTTGTAGCTGTTGGCGAGCGCGTAGCGCAGCGCGACCGGTCCGTGGAAGTTGCGGTCGTAGTTGACCGGCGTGTACGACGGGTTCTGGAAGCTGGTCGGTACATCCCAGAGGATGGTCGCCGGGGTGTAGTAATCGCGGGTGCCGTTGCGGTCGACGCCTTCGAGCGCGGCGGTGTACTCGACGATCTTGATCGACGAGCCGGGCTGCTGCCACGTGAAGGCGTTGTTGACCTGCCCGTCAATTGAGTCGTCGCTGAAATCGGGGCTGCCGACCATCGCGCGGATCGCGCCGTCGCGCGGGTCGGTGACCATCACCGCGCCGGTATTGACGCCGTTATTCGCCAGCGCGTTGACCTGCTGCTCCAGCGCATTCTGCGCCGTGTCCTGAATGCGCGGGATCAGCGTGGTCTTGATCTCGAAGCCGCGCCGGAACATCTCGCTGGTGCCGAAGTTATCCTCGATCTGCTGCTGGATAAAGTTGACGAAATGGGGGTACTTGACCGTGTAGGTGCGCGGTTGATAGGTGCGCGATACCACCTGTGCTTTCTCAAAGACGAAGCGCGAGGCGGTTTTGGGGTCGATGTCGGCTGGAGTCACGCAGAAGGGCTGCTGATCGTAAGGCGCGAAGGTGAACTGCAAGCAGCCGACTGACGCCATCTGATTGAGGACCGTGTCCATCCGCGCGAAGGCATCGGTGCGGTTAATGACCGGATCGTATTGAGCGGGCGCTTGGATCAAACCTGCCAGCATCGCCGCTTCGGCGAGGTTGAGACTATCCGCCCCGTGACCGAAGTAGAACTGCGAGGCGGCTTCGACGCCGTAGGACTGGTTACCGAAATAGACCTCGTTCAAATACAACTGGAGGATGAAATTCTTGTCGTAGGTGCGGGCGATTTCGGCGGCGACGACGATCTCTTGCAACTTACGGCTCGCCGAGACGGTCGTATCCTGCAAGATCAGCGTGCGCGCGACCTCCTGCGTGATCGTGCTTGCACCGGAGACGACCGCGCCCGAACTGAGGTTTTGCAGGAAAGCCCGCCCGATCGCAATCGGGTCGAAACCGGGGTCCTCGAAATAGCGCTCGTTCTCGATCGAGACGACCGCGTGGATCATTTCCGGTGAGATCTCGCTCAGCGGGACGACAGTGCGCGCGCCGCCCTGTGGACTGGTCAGGTTGGCGATCAGGCTGCCGTCGGCGGCGAGAATCCGCGCGGTGCGGAACTGCGGCTGATAGTTGGCGAGTCCGGCAATCGCGCCGCGCCACGGATCCGCCAGATTGTTGTAGTAGAGGACGATTCCGATCGCGCCGACCGCGCCGAGCAGGAACAGCAGCGCCGCGATAATGGCGGCGATGATCGCTGCCGTGCGCATTAGGCGCTGGCGCTGGCGGGCGACGGCGGTCTCGTAAGTCGGCGAGACGTCCTGAACGTCGTAATCCGGCGGTTGATCGGCAGCGCCGGGGAGCGCGCCTGCCACCAACTCGTATTGGTTCTGGACGGCGGCGCTGGGCACGGTATTGCTGGTGTAAGGCGACGACGGAACCGTCGCCTGCGAGTTGATCGGGACGGTCGCCGCCGTATTGTCATTTTCAAGGAAAATGCCCCCGGTGCCGGGGACGGTGTAATCGAGGTCTTGCACCGGGACGGCGCGCGGCACCCACTCCTGCTGAATCGGCGTGGTGGGGACGGTGCGGTCGCCTTCGTCGCCCATATCGGCTGGCGCTGCGAGCGCTGGTGATTGATCCGCTAAACTGGGCGGTGTCGCCGGAATCCACGTCCCATTGTCGTGCTTGTACCAGCGGTCGGACTCGACGCCCATCATCCACCAGACGTTATCGTCGTCCAGCACCATCGACTGGCGCAGGTCGGCTTGGAACTGGTCGCGGGTGATCGCGCCTTGCTGGTACTGCTCGCGCAGCTTGCGGATTTTCTCCTCGGCGGCGCGGAATTTGTTGGTTTCGGCAGAGGGTGCGGCAGACGGCGCAGCGGGGACTTCGACCGGCGTTTGGGCGGCGGGCGCGCTCAGCTTGGCGAGCTGCTGCCGCGCGTATTCTTCCGGCGAGACGGTCGCGGCGGGCTGCGCTGGCGCTTCCGCTTCAGTCGAAGCCTGTTCGGGTTCGGCGGTCTGGACGTTCTGCAAGCGCGCTAACTGCTGGCGGGCGTACTCCGCCGGGTCGAGCGGTTGATCGCTGGTGCCGGCGGCTTCACCTTCAGCTTCGCTGGCGGGCGTGGCATCGGCTGACGCTGCGGCTGACGCTGCGGCACCCGCCGCTTCGTCGGCGGTGACCGCCGGTACTTCCGACGTTGCAACCGAGGGCTTGACCTCGACGCTGGGCACGTTATCGACGAGGCTCGCCAGTGCGACCAACTCGCTCATGCTGAAGCTGTCGTCTTCGTCCTCGTCGATCGGTTCCAACTGAGTCGAGGCTTCGTCGGTCGGCAGCACGTTGGTCGATTCGCCCTCGAAGGGCAGCACTTCCGCCGGACTGATCGTACCGGCGGCGGTCGCCTGTTCGTCGGTCGGTGATGCGGCTTCGGCGGAGGCTTCCGGCGCGGCTCCTTCAGCCGGTGCTTCAGCATCGACTGGCGTTTCTGCTTCCGCCGGTGTCTCTGCTTCGGCGGGAGCCTCGTCCGGGGCGATTACGCTCTCGTCTTCGGGTGTATAGGTTGTATCGTTGGGCTGCGGGAGATGCCACGCGCCCTGATTATCCGGAGAGACGTCGAGGTCGCGCGGCAGCGTCGGCACGCGCCAACCTTCCGGTTTGGCTGCTTCGGATTCCTCAGGGGCGCGCCACGCATGACGTTCACCGGGCGCGTTCGCCTGCTGTGGCTCGCGCCAACCGCCGGGCGATTCCGGTGTTCGCCAGCCAGAGCGATTTTCCTGATCGTCGGGTTGCCGGTTGTTTGGGCGGTCGGACATGAACCTGATCCTTCATGAACTCAGGGATGGCTGGGGTTTGAAGTTTTTAACAAAGTCATTATATAGCAAAAGCCCCGTGCTTGCCGATTTTTCCAACGAAGCGGGTGGGATTTGCCGGGATAACGTTCGGTCAGAGGCAGGGTTGATCGACAGCGCAGAAACGAGAAGCTGCGACCGTCTCCTAAGCGGTGGGTAAGCGTTCGCTAAAATCGGGAAATTACGCTTGACGTTTAATGTGATACGTAACACAATGAAGGGGAGATTGATAAGCATAAGAAATAGGAGTCATCATGAGCCGATTACTTCGCGCAAGTATTGGGATTCCTCTTCTGTGCGTGGCATTACTGATCACATCATGTACGCTTGACCAAGGATTTCTGTCGTTGATCGCCCATGCGAGCGATCAAGGCGTGATCATCGTACAAGGGACGCCGACCAGTATCCCCCAAGCACAGATCGGGGGCATCACTCAGCGGATCCGCTTCGCAGCGGGCGCGACCTCAGCGCAGGTCAGCGGGCAAATCAATGGAACGAGCGTCGATACTTATCTGCTGGAAGCACGATCCGGTCAGCAGATGCGCGCGCTGCTCTCATCCCCGTATGGCAACGCTTACCTGACCATCGTCTCGCCGCAGGGATCGCCACTGGCGCGAGCACAGGCGGGCGCGCAGAGTTTTACCGGTAATCTGCCGGAAAGCGGCGACTATACCCTGCAAATCAGCGCACCGGCGGGCACCGCCACGACGACCTACGTCCTGAACGTCTCCGTGACCGGCGGCGCAGCACCGACGACACCGCCGGGGCAGCCGGGCAATCAGCGGATTCGCTTCGCCAGCGGCGCAACCTCCGCCAGCATCAATGGGGAAGTGGATGGCAACATCTATCAAGGCTACCTGCTGGAAGCGCGGTCCGGTCAGCACATGCAGGTCAACATCATTTCGTCGAGCAATCCGCTCTACCTGACGGTCGTCTCGCCGGGCGGGACGCCCTTAGCGCGGGCACAGGCGGGCGCGCAGAGTTTCGACAACGATCTGCCGGAAAGCGGCGACTATACGCTGCAAGTTTCTGCTCCTGCCGGAACGCCGACGACCTACTACACGCTGGTCGTCTCGGTGACCAACGGATCACCCAGCGGCATCACCCAGCGGATCCGCTTCGCGGCGGGTGCGACTTCGGCGACGGTCAATGGGCAGGTCGCCGGATCGAACGTCGATACCTATCTGCTCAACGCCTTCATCGGTCAACACATGCAGGTGACGCTCACCTCGCCGTCCGGGACGGCGTACCTCAACGTGATCGCGCCGGATGGCTCACCCTTGGCGCGGGCGCAGGCGGGCGCGCAGAGTTTCAGCGGCGATCTGCCTAGCAGCGGCGATTATCAGCTTCAGGTGATGCTGCTCGGTAACACGGCGCAGACCAGCTACACGCTCACCGCTTCGGTGACCGGGAATGGCGGGCTGCCCAGCGGACCGATCACGCGGATCACCTTCCCGGCGGGGGGCACGTCGGCAACGGTTAACGGCTCATTTAGCGGACCGAACTTTGCCAACTATCTGCTGGCAGCCAACGCCGGACAGTATATGAACATTACGGTTGCTTCGCCGAGTGGTCAGGCTTACCTGACGGTCGTCTCGCCGCAGGGATCGCCATTGGCACGGGCACAAGCGGGCGCGCAAGCCTTCAGCGGTCAACTACCGGAAACCGGTGATTATCGCCTGACGGTTTCAAACCCCAGCGCCAACGTCAACACCACCTTCACCATGACGGTGACGGTCACGGGCAGCGCTTCGGCGGGTGGCGTCAATCAGCGGATTCACTTCCCGGCGGGCGGCACCGGCACGAGTATCAGCGGTGAGGTGAGTAATTCGGCGGTCGATACCTATTTGCTGGAAGCGCGGGCGGGTCAGTCCATGCAGGTTAGCCTCGCCTCGCCGACCGGAGCCGCCTATCTGAACGTGATCACGCCGGACGGCTCGCCGCTGGCACGCGCTCAAGCGGGCGCGCAGGGTTTCAGCGGCAATCTGCCGATCAACGGTGACTATCAGCTTCAGGTGATGACGCTCGGCAGCAGCCCGACAAGCGTCACCAGCTACACGCTCACCGTCTCGGTGACCGGGTAAATCAACCTCGTGAAATGGCATTGTAGGGGCGTTATATATAACGCCCCTACGGCATCATCCCCAACACCAACACGAACGCGACCAACTCGGCGGCGGCGCTGGCGATCAGCAGCACGATACTGTAAAAGGCTAAGCCATTCCAGCGCGCTGGATTGCGCCAGTCGCCGCGCGCGATCCGCCCGATCTGCGCCAGCGCCAGCGGACTCAGCGCCGCGACCGCGATGACCACCAAGAGCGGCAAGCCGAGCACAAGCAAGATCGGCAGCAGCGCGTAAGCGATCAAGTTGATCGACACGTAAAGCCGCGCCAGCAGCGGCGCGCCGAAGCGGACGACCAGCGTGCGCTTGCCCACCCGCCGATCCCCTTCGGCGTCGGGAAACTCAATCGCCAGCAGCATGGCAAACTGTAAACAGCACAGGGGAGCCGCCGCCAGCAGCGGCAGCGGCGTGATCGCACCCATTTGCAAGTAAAAACCGACCAGCGGCGTCAGCAGCGTCACCGTGATCGCCGTGCTGATCTCGCCGACGCCGCGCGAGTGCAGGCGGATCGGCGGGGCGCTGTAGAACCACGCCAGCGCCTTGAGCGATCAGCAGCAGCGCGAACGTCCCGACGCCGGGGCGGATGGTTGTGCTCAGGATCAGGTTGGCGATCAGGGCAATCGCGGCGAGCATGAGCGCGGCGATCAGCGCGGCGCGCGGCGGAACTGCGCCGGAGATCAGCACGCGACTGCCGCCTGACCAGTTGGTCGGCGTCGTGTTGGCGCGGTCGGCGGCGAGGTCGAAGTAGTCGTTGGCGTAGTGGGTCATCAACTGGATCGACGTGATGGCGATCTGCCCCCAGATCAGCGCGGCGAGGCTGAAGCTCGCGCCGCTGAGCAGCGCCATGCTCACGCCGAGCAGGTGGAGGATCACGCCGCCCGACGAGGAAGTGCAGCCGCCCTAACTTGATGAACGCGATCACTGTGCGCATAGGGGCATTGTACAGCGGTCGTAGCGTTGCCGTGCGTTTTTGCTGCCCGTAGATGCCCTACAATAGACTTAATTCAGTCTAATTTGCGGAGCAGCACCAATGACACGCCCAACGCGCCGCGCGCATATCCAAGTAATCTCGATAATGCTGTTTCTTACCACCGCAATGTTCGCTTTTACCCGCATCGGCACAAGCACAACCAGCGCGGCGCAAGCAACGATCACACCCTCGCCGACGCCGCTCGGCGGCGGGCATGGGCAGATTACGTTTATAGCCGGAGAATACACGGATCAGCAGAATTTCGAAATTTACCTGATGAACGCGGATGGCAGTCATCTTCAGAATATAAATGACATATCAGTTTCTCCGGCATGGTCACCCGACGGAATGCAAATCGCCTTTGCCTCTTGGAAGAGGGATTGACCTTATGATGAACGCGGATGGTACTTCTCATCGTCGCCTGACGAACGGGAACTTTTCTGATCCCACGTGGTCACCCGATGGGCAAAAAATCGCATTCACTGAATACAACAACGGAATTGCTTCGATCTACGTCGTGAATACTGATGGCTCTGAACAACGGCAGCTCACAGTACCTGAAGCAGTCAGGAATACTTATCCGCTTGCTTGGTCACCTGATGGGGAACTGATTGCTTTTACGCTTCACCCGGAAGATGGAATTCCTGAAGCTTACGTTGTGGATGTAGCCACCGGGATGCTCCACAACGTAAGCGATAATCCAGCGTGGGATATGTATCCATCGTGGTCACCGGATGGAACTCAGTTCACGTTTTTGTCGAATCGAAATGGGGGTTTTGAGATATATGCGATGAATGTTGATGGCTCGAAATCTTCATCGCGTCAGTCATACTCATGTGAGCGACCGTGAACCTTTTGTATGGTCACCGGATAGCGCAAAAATTGTTTACTGTGATGAACTCGGTGACATCTACGTCATGAATGCCGATGGAACCGACACACACAACCTTACATCCGATCTAAGCTACAGCTTCGATCCAATGTGGTCACCCGATGGAACACAGATTGTTTTTGCATCTGTTCAGAATGAACTCTACGACATTTTCGTGATGAATGCTGACGGCTCAGATATTCGCAATCTCACCAACGCTCCTGCGGATAATGAATATCCACTGTGGCGTCCGTGAGGGAATCAAAAAGGGCGCACGCCGTGCGCCCCTACGAGCGTGAACGTTCGTTCTAGATGACGATATTCACCTTCGGCTCGACGTTTTGCGCGCCGCGACCGGCGATGAAGATCACGCGCTTAGGCTGCTTGCCGTCCAGCACGCGCTGCGCCCCACCGCTCGCCAGCGCGATTTCTTTCGCCTCGTCCTCGCCGATGTCGATGGCGACCTCGATCCGGTCAATCGGCTTGCCGTTGCGCATCACCACCAGTGTGGTCACGTCCTCGGCGGCTTTGGCGGCATCGTATTCCGGGAATGCCTGCTGATGGATGCTGTAGGCGAAGCCCAGCCGTGACCACAGTTCCTCGCTGATGTGCGGCGCGACCGGAGCCATCAGCAGCAGCATGACGCGCATCGTTTCGCGCCACACGGCGTTGCTCAGCTTGCCGTCGCGGACGGCCGCCTGCACCGTGTTGCGCAGCGCCATCTGCGCGGCGATGGCGGTGTTGAAGCTCAGATTCTCCAAGTCGGTCGTGACCTTCAGGATCGTCTGGTGGACTTCGCGCTCGACCTGCCGCTCAGTCTTGGGATCGCCTTTGCCCTCCGGCGCGCCGGCGACCACCAAGCTCCACACGTCGTCCAGCCAGCGACGCGGTCCTTTGATGCCCTGACTATCCCACGGACCGCCCTTCGACCAGTCGAAGCCGAACATCAGGTAGGCGCGCACCGTATCCGCGCCGACGCTCTGCACCCAATCGTCGGGGTTGATCACGTTGCCCTTGCTCTTGCTCATCCGCTGAATTTCCAGATGATGCTTCAGTTGGCTGACCGTGTTCTCGCCGGGGATGCCGGGGATGTTGACCTGACCGTCCGGCACGACCTCGACGGTCTTCAGGTCGCCGCTGCCGGTATCGACTGTCAGCAGATTTTCCGTGCGCTTGACGATCTCGCCGACGACCACCCCCGCCGCGGCGTCCTCGGCGGTCGGCGTGCTGCCGCTTAGCTCCGCTTGCGCCACCGGATCGGGGTCGACCACGTCGCGCGAGTCAATCACGTCGACCCGGTCGGCGAACAGCTTGGTCGCACCGTCCCAACGCCCGGTCGCGCGGATGAAGTCGCCCTGCCGCTCCTCGCCTAGAATCTGCCCCTGATTGCGCAGCATCCGCCACGGCTCGCCCTCGTTCAGGATTTCGGGGTCGCGCCCGTGGTCGCTCATGATCGCCTGCGTTTCCTCGAACATACCCAAGTCGCGCATCGACTTGGCGAAGAAGCGCGCATAGAGCAGGTGCATGGTCGCGTGCTCCGCGCCGCCGGTGTACAGATCGACCGGCAGCCAGTAAGCTGCTTCCTCAGGATCGAAGGGGAAGCCGTCGTAATGCGGACTCAGGTAGCGATACCAGTACCACGACGAGCACATGAAGGTATCCATCGTGTCGGTTTCGCGCCGCGCGGGCTTGCCCTTCGCGTCGGTTGTGTTGACGAAGTCCGCGTTTTGCGCCAGCGGATTGCCCGCGCCGGTCATCTTGACGTTCTCCGGCAGCGTGACCGGCAGTTGACTATCGGGGACGGACTCGGCTGTGCCATCTTCACTGTATAGGATTGGGATCGGCGACCCCCAGTAGCGCTGGCGGCTGATCAGCCAGTCGCGCAGGCGATAGTTGACCGATTCATCGCCGTAGCCCTGCTGTTTCAGCCAGTCGAGCACCGTACCGATCGCCGGGTTCTTGCGTCCTTTCTCGCCATTGGAGAAGGTGCCGTCGAACTTGCCGCTGTGGATCATGTTGCCCGCACCGGCGTAAGCCTCGTCGACGCAGAAATCGTCGCCCGCGTCGTCCGGCTTGATCACCGGGCGGATTTCCAGATCGTACTTACGGGCGAAGGCGAAGTCGCGCTCGTCGTGCGCCGGAACCGCCATGATCGCGCCGCTGCCGTAACTGATCATGACGTAGTCGGCGATCCAGATCGGGATGCGCTCGCCGTTGACCGGGTTGATCGCGTAAGCGCCGGTGAAGACGCCGGTTTTCTCGCGGTCCTCGCTGGTGCGCTCGATCTCGGTGGCGCGGGCGGCTTCGGCGACGTACTCGGCGACTGCGTCATGCTGCTCCGGCGTGGTGATCTGCTCGACCAGCGCGTGTTCAGGCGCCAGCACCATAAAGGTCGCGCCCCACAGCGTATCCGGTCGGGTCGTGAAAATCTCGATCGTGTGATTGCCCTTCTCGGTGTGGAAGACGACCTTCGCGCCCTCGCTGCGCCCGATCCAGTTGGTCTGCATGATCTTGATCGGTTCCGGGTAATCCAGATCAGGATAGTCCAGCAGTTCGTCGGCGTACTTGGTCATGCGGAAGAACCACTGCGTCAGCAGCTTCTGGATCACTGGCTGACCGGTGCGCTCGTCCTTGCCGTCGATCACCTGCTCGTTCGCCAGCACGGTTTGCAGCGTCGGCGACCAGTTGACCAGCGCCTCACCGCGATACGCCAGCCCGCTCTCGTAGAACTGCTTGAAGAACCACTCGGTCCAGCGGTAATACTCCGGCTCGCAGGAGACGGCTTCGCGCTGCCAGTCGAACATCGCGCCCATCGAGCGCAGTTGACCGCGCATCCGCTCGATGTTGGCGTGCGTCCACGTCGCCGGGTGGATGCCGCGCTGGACGGCGGCGTTCTCGGCGGGCAGCCCGAAGGCGTCGAAGCCCATCGGGAACAGGACGTTGTAGCCCTGCATCCGCTTGAAGCGGGCGCGGGCGTCGCTCGGCGTCATGGCGAACCAGTGCCCGATGTGCAGGTCGCCGCTGGGATAGGGCAGCATCGTCAGGGCGTAATACTTGGGCTTGCTCCAATCAACTTTGGAGCGGTACAGCTCGTCATCCGCCCACTTCTGCTGCCATTTGGATTCAATCGCTTGTGGATCGTATTTGGGTTGGTCGGTCATAATTTCCTCAAATCGTAGTACCGAGTACTGAGTGCTGAGTACCGAGTGAAAAAACTGCCGCGCACGAGCAACTGTGAGAAATGTTTGGGGGCTTATTTCGTGACAGCGGACGCAGCACGCTGCGCCCCTACGGTAGCTAGCATTCCCAAATGTTTTTACTCAGTACTCGGTACTCAGCACTCGGTACTAATAATAACAAAAAGACACAAGCACGGGCACCGTCTCCGGCGCTGCGCTTGTGTCTTTGGATGACTTTGATCCAGTTTTTAGGCGGGGGAGTTATCCCCAGTTGTACGGATCATCGTATCTCGGCGGGCGCTGCTGCGGGCGCACCGGCACAGGGACCGGTACGCGGACGGGCTTCGCTGGCGATTGTGGGTTCATAAGTCGATCAAGGTCGTCAAGCAACCCACGTAAGCGCGCTGCCAAATCATCAAGCATGTTCCGCTTTTGCTTTGCCACGACCGTTTGCCTTTCCTACAAGTCGCTTCGGAAACGCGGAGCGGGTGGAAATAAAAAACCCTTCATCCGCAGGCAGCTAACGAAGGGCGAGGAGGTTGGTTTGTGGACCTAAGGGGATTCGAACCCCTGACCTCTTCAATGCCATTGAAGCGCTCTCCCAGCTGAGCTATAGGCCCCCTCAGAGCGCGCATTGTAGCCCCTTCATATGGCTGTGTCAATACTAAGGATAAAACGACTTTTTGATTCTGTATATAGGCGAAACGGCATTCTAACACAACGCTTAGAACCCTGTTTAGACGAACTTTCGCCCGAATTCGCGCGTTTCGCGTATCTAACCTGATGCCGCTCGTGTTATGAAGTCCGAAACCTTTCGCTAATTAAGGAGTGTGGTCGACGTGGGCAATCAAATACGACTTCGGTGACGTGCCGCTGACGGTCGAACTCAAGCTAGAAGTTGTGGATAGCCCCAACAGCGCCGGAGTCGTGATCGACGCGCTGCGCCGAAGATCGCGCTGGATCGGGGCATTAGCGGATCGCTGGAAGCGCCGAGCAGCTACTTCTTCAAGTCGCCGCCGATCCAGCCGAACGACGCCATCGCCCGCGAGCTGCTGGAAGCCTTCATCGCCAACCAACCGTATGAGTGGATGGGGGCGGATCGCACCGGCGTGTCGATGACAGCAGCGGGCGCGGATTAAAACTGACCTCACCCCTGCTTCCGCGCACCTCCGATTCGCCGGAAGCCGTGCCTCTCCCTGAGCGAGGGGACTTAAAACCACTCCACGAACTAGCTTGGCGCCCCTCTCCAAAGTGGAGAGGGGTTAGGGGGTGAGGTGTTTTTCCCGCCGCGCTATAATAGGGCTTTCGCCAACTGACGAGAGCCGCCCGCCGATGAACCCTTACGACTTGGAAACTCCCAGCGTTCTGATTGACCTTGACCGGATGGAGCGCAACATCACGCGGATGCAGGCGCGCTGCGACGATGCCGGAGTCAAGCTGCGCCCGCACATCAAGACCCACAAAATCCCCGACATCGCGCGGATGCAGATCGAGGCGGGCGCGATTGGCATCGCCTGCCAGAAGGTCAGCGAGGCGGAAGTGTTCGCCGAAGCCGGGCTGAACGACATCATGATCCCCTACAACATCCTCGGCGCGCGCAAGACGCAGCGCTTGGCAGATTTGGCGCTCTACAATCGCATCACCGTCGCCGCCGACAACCTGACGGTGGTCGATGGGCTGGCAGCCGCCGCCGAGCCGCTCGATATTCGCCTGCGCGTGCTGGTCGATCTGGCAACCGAGATCGAGCGGACGGGCGCGTCAATCGACGACGCGGTGCGGCTGGCGGAAGCGATCGAAGCCAACGAGCATCTGCATTTCGCCGGGTTGATGGTCTATCCGAGCTATCCGACGATCCGCCCGGTGCTGCAAGAAGCGCTCGCGCGGCTCGATCAGGCGGGGATCGGGGTGGATATGGTCAGCGGAGGCGGGACCGGCGCGGTTTTGAGCGCCGCCGACGTGCCGGAACTGACCGAAATTCGGGTGGGGACTTACGTTTTCAACGACTGGACGACGGTCTCACGGGGTTGGTGCACGCTCGACGACTGCGCCATGACCGTGCGGGCGACGGTCGTCAGCCGACCAGCGGAGGGGCGCGCGATCCTCGACAGCGGCAGCAAAACCCTATCGAGCGACATCTTTGACGGCGGCTATGGGCACATCCTCGAATACCCGGATGCGCGCATCTACAAGCTGAATGAGGAACACGGCTACGTTGACCTGTCGGCGTGCGAGGATAAGCCGGAAGTGGGCGAGGAAGTCAGTATCATTCCGGTGCACGCCTGCGTTGTGACCAACCTGCATAACGTGATCTACGGCGTGCGCGACCAGTCCATTGCGGTCGAATGGTCGGTAGCGGCGCGGGGGCGCGTCTGGTAATTTATTCGTCGTCGCCGGACTGCTGCGCCAGCATCATGCCAATCGCCAGCCCGACGACGATCCCGATCGGGATGCCTAGCGCGATGTTTTCGGGAAACAGCAGCAAACCGAGGATGATCCCAAACGCTGCCCCCAGCGCGATCCCCGTACCGATATATTGGGTCTGTTTTCCGCTCATCGTCGTCGATCTCATGTCAAGTCGAATAGCACGCCTATTATAGCCTAGACCCATCATTTCGGTGACTCATTTTTCGTCACCGCTCGCATTCGCTTTAGGGAAGGACAACCAACATGGAGCTGCGCAAGCTCGGCAAGACCGATCTCGAAATTACGCCCATCGGCTTCGGCGCATGGGCAATTGGTGGGGGCGGTTACAAGTACGGCTGGGGTCCGCAGGACGATCAGGACTCGATCAATACGCTGCACCGCGCCCTCGACGCGGGCATCAACTGGATCGACACGGCGTCGATCTATGGTCTTGGGCATTCGGAGGAGGTGGTCGGGCGGGCGCTCAAGGGACTCGCGGACAAGCCTTACGTCTTCTCGAAGGGGGCGCGCGTCTGGGACGCGGATCGCAACGTGATCGACGATCAGTCGGCGGCAGGGATTCGCCAGCAGGTCGAAAACAGCCTGCGCCGGCTGGACATCGACGTGATCGACCTGTATCAGATGCACTGGCCCTTCCCGGCGGATCAGCTTGAGGAAGGTTGGGCAGCGCTGGAGAAACTGCGTCAAGCCGGTAAAGTGCGCGCGATCGGCGTCAGCAATTACAGCGTCGAGCAGATGGAGCGCCTGCTGTCGATTGCCCCGATTGCGACACTCCAACCGCCCTACTCGATCCTGCGCCGCGAGATCGAGGACGAGCTTTTGCCGTTCTGCCAGCAGCACAACATCGGCACGCTGGTCTACTCGCCGATGCAGTCCGGGCTGCTCACCGGCGCGATGACCAAGGAGCGCGTCCAGAATCTACCGGAAGGCGACTGGCGGCGGGGCAATGACAACTTCAAGGAGCCGCGCCTCTCGCGTAATCTGGCGCTGGCGGACTTGCTCAAGCAGATTGGCGCGGGGCATGGACGCACCGCCGGGGAAGTCGCGGTCGCGTGGACGCTGCGGCAGCCCGCCGTGACCGCCGCGATTGTCGGCGCGCGCCATCCGGGGCAGATCGACGGCATCATCGGCGCAATGGACTTCCGCCTCAACGCCGACGAGATCGCGCAGATCGAGGCGTTCATGGCAGCGAATCCGGTCGAAGCCTAAGTGCTCTTGCGCCAACGTCATTGTAGGGGCGAGGCGCGCCTCGCCCGTTTTGACAACCTTCGGCTATTGGCTTAGTCAGCACGCAACGAAAAGGGCGCACAACCGTGCGCCCCTACGAAATCCCACTTTCGTTTTTTGCTCAGTCCTCGGTCCTGCTTTTACGCTTCCGTGCTCGACGGCGGCTCGTAGTAGATGCCCTCACCGCGTTGGAGCGTTTGCAGATGTTCCTGCCAGTGGAATAAGAAGTACTGCTGCAGCGCTTTTTCGACGGTCAAGTACTCGCCGCCCTGCGGGTGATAGATCGTCCGCGAGAAGCGTTCCAGCGGCAGCGTCATCATGAAGTCGATGATCCGGTTTTCGTTCTGGTTGAGTCCCCGGATGGTCGTCGCCAGCACCCGATGTTGAAAGAGGCGCGCCGTCGTGTCGTTGAAGGCGTCGAGCGCCCCGCTGCTGATCGGCACGCGAACGCCCAACAGCGCCAACTTGATGCCGAACAAGGCGAGGTTGTCCATGGTGTGCAGGTGCGCCATCAGCGCCGCCAGTGACCAGCCGTGATAACGCGGCTCGTAAATGCGATCTTGGGGAACACTTTCCGCCAGTTGAATCACCGACTGGCGCACGCGCCGGATGTCAGCAGCGAGTTCTTGGCGATCCCCTTCGGTATCGAGATACCGGAAATCTCGACTGACTTCTGAATCCATCGTCGCTCATTCCCTATGCTTCTTGTCAGTATCTTACGATTTTCATGGCGAGCCGTCAACCGACGCGAGCAGCAGGATTTCGCAAGTGTCGGGGGCATATATCCCAAATTCGCCGCCAATTTTCCCAAATTCGCGTTGCGCCAAGCCGCCCAATGCGTACAATTAAAAGCCATTGGGAGAATATGAACGATGGCTGACAGCCTTTTTGATAATCGTTATCGCTATGATTACATTTACCCGCGCGGACGCTCCGGTGAGACGCTGCGCGCCGTCGATACGCAGGCGGATGACCGTCCGGTCGTGATCAAGCGCCCCGCGCCGCAAGACGCGCCGCCGATCCGTGCCGGGCAGGAAGTGAGCATCCTCAACGAGCGCAAAGCGCTGACGCGGCTGGCGGGTCATGCCGTGCTGACGGCGCTGCTCGGCGGCGGACAGTTCGCAGTCAGCGGCACCATGCACCAGTACATCGTGATGGAGCGTGCCGAGGGCACGATCATCGCCGATTTGGTGCTCGAACTGGCGCAGCGCGGCGAGCGAATGCCCGAATTAGAGATGCTGGTCGCCATCGACAGCCTGCTCGACCTGCTCTACAACGCCCACGCTCACGACATCGTCTACAACGACGTCGATGCTAAGCACCTGTTCTGGGATCGGGAGCATTACCGCCTCAAGCTGATCGACTGGGGCAACGCCATCTTCCTCGAAGGCGACGAGGTGACCGCGCAGGGCATCAGCCGCCAGACCGACATTTTTCAGGTCGGCGAGCTGCTCTACTTCATCCTGACCGGCGGCGGACGGATCGACATCCCGCGCGAGGCGGGCGAGGATTTCCGCGTCAGCTTCGGGCACGACAGCGAGCGGATTCACTCGCGCTTGCAGGCGATCGTCAGCCGGGCGGTGCATCCGAATCTACGCCTGCGCTACGGCTCAATCGCTGAGCTGCGCAAAGACCTGAATGATTATCGTGTCCCGCTGGAACGCGAGCGCAACGCCGTGATCGGGCGGGTGATGGAGCGCCTACGCCGTGACCTCAGCCGCGACGAACTCAACGGACTGCTGAAGGCGCTCGAACCGGCGCTGGCGAACGATCCCGGCTATCCGGCATCGCGCCAAGCGCTGCAAGAGATCCAAAATCGCCTCAACGACCTTGAAGTTGACGCCGACCTCGACGCCGCCCGCATCTACATGGAGAGCGGCAATTGGACGCGGGCGATCAGCGTGTTCGAGGAACTGCGCTCGCGGGCGCGCGGCGATCACGCCGCCCTGATCGGCTTGATGCTCGACTGGGCGCGGATTCTGGTCGATACGCGCGTCCATCCGCTGCCGCCGGTCGTCTACGACGCCATCATCCTGATGTTCGAGGGACAGCCGGAGGGCGCGGCGCGCCGTCTGCTGACCGAAAACGTCGACGACGACGAACTGCGTTCGCTGCAATACCTACTCGCCGAGCGGATCACGGCGCATCTGCCCGATGTGCTGCTGCTGCGACCGAACCTCTACCGGTTGGACGTGGCGCTGCGCCACCTCGAAGCTGAGGGCGTGTCCATCGCCGAGCCGCGCGCCTTTCTGGTCGACATCACCCACGCGCTGGACGAACTCGCTCGCGCTAACGGCGGCAGCCTGATCGAACTGCGCGATGGCTATCGCGCCGTCGTCGATCAGATGACCGCGCTGCACACCTTCCTCGGTACGGTGCGGGCGCAGCATCAATTGAACAACCGCAAGCTGCCGCTGTCATCGCTGGAACGCGCCACCAATGCGGCGATGGCGCTGGCGGACAACATGCACGTGATCGGCAAGCAGGCGACCAGCAGCCCGCGTGACGCAACCGCCGCCCTCGATCACAGCCGCGCCATTGATCCGCTCAACCGGGCGTGGGACTCGGTGCAGCGGGTGCTCAACAATCTGTACGAACTGCTCGGCGGCTATCAGACCTACGTCCCCGCCGCCGACGGCGCGGATCTCGAAGGCTGGCTGAAAACCGCGCAGAGCGACTTGCAGCCCTTCGCCGAGCGCCTGTTTGATGAGATGCTGGTCGGCATGATCCTCGGCTTGAAGATTGCCGGGGAGTCATGGGCGACCTTCGCCGATATGACCATCGCCGGAAACCGCGTCGGCGCGCTGACCGCGCTGACGCAGGCGGTCGACGCCGTCAGCACGATCAGCCCGACACTGGCGGGCTGGCTCAACCAAACTCGCACCGTGATCAACAATGCGCCTTACGTCGAACGGCACGCGCTCTACGGCGTGCTCGGCAGGGCACTTGCCGACGGCTGGGAGCATTTCGACCGCGGGCGCTTGGCGGATGCCGAGCGCTTGGGCAAGCAAGCCTACGAGATCGCCCGCAGCGACCGCGAGCGCTTCGCCGCGCGTCGTCTGCGCGACTTCGCCGAACTGGTGCGCGATTGGGTCGAGCGTAACGGCGTCAACGACGTCAACCGGACGCAGTCGATGCTGACCAAAATCGAGCTGCTCTACCAGCCGGACGAGATCGCCGCGCGCGACAATTTCGCCGCCCAAATGCCGAGCAAAGATACCTTCCTCAAGGCGATGAACAAGGGGCTGACCGACCAGTTCGCCCGCGAGAGCACCGCCGGGCTGCGGCTGCTGTTCCTGAATTACATTCTGCTCGGCGTGCTCGACGCGCACGACGACAAGCTGGATGATGCGTTGTTCTGGCGCGACGCTGCCGTCAAGACGCTGGGCGACCTCGGCGTCAAGCACCCGACCACCCACACGCTCGAAGAATACGTCCAGCGCCGTCGCGACCTCGCCGCTGCCGCTGATCTGCTCAACAGCATCAATGGACTCCACGCGCTGCCGACGCTGGAAAGCTCGCGCAAGGCGCTGGAGCAGAATCCACAGGCGCGCACGCTCGCGCCCGCCCTGTTCAGCCTGCGCGAACTCGAAGCCGCCACCCGCGATTGGTCGGATGGCGAATTCCGCGCCGCCGGGACCAAGCTCGAAAACGCCGTCCGCTCGGTCGACGAGATCGAGACCGCCGCCGGGGTCACGCTGACCGCTTACCGCGCTTTCCTGATGAATCTGCTGACGGCAGGGGCGGAACTCCACGCCAACGCCCGCCGCATGGCGCAGGTGATCGACTCCAAGCCGACCGCGCCCGACGACCTCGTCTTGCAGACTCACCGGCATCAGGTCGAGGTGACGACGCGGCTGCTCGGCGCGGCTTATGCGGGCAATCTGCGGCTGTGGCAGGAGACTTACGAGCAGTTCCTCGCCGTCTATGCCGATCAAACGCTGCGCCGCAGCGCCAAGCTGACCCGCTTCAACGATCTGTTCCGCGCCATGTTCATCGACCGGCATCCGGCGTATCCGCTTTACCGGCATTGGTACAACCTGACCGAACAATCGCCGGAGTTCCCGCCGCCGCCGACCACGGAGCCGACGCCGCGCATCACCGAGGAGGAAGCCGAAGCCGACGAGTTTCGTCCCTTCGTCCGCATCGAGTCGCCGGACGCACCGGACGACGATGACGACGATGACGACGACCAACCACCGCGCCGCCGAATCAGTTCCGGCGTGATTGTGCTGGCAGGCGGTGGGGTACTGCTGTTGATCCTCATCGCCGTCGTGCTGATCAGCGGTGCGGGGATTGGCGACAGCGCCACGCCGACACCCGCCAGCGCAGCGGGCGGAGATGCGACGCCGGAAGTTGTGGCGATGGCAGTCACGGATGAAGCCACCGACGAGCCGACCGTGCTCCCGACCACCGCCGCGCCGGTCGTGCTGGCGACCGTGCCGGTGCGCGGTAGCGAGACGGTGACGCCGACCTTGACGCCATCGGCGACGCCGCTCCCCTCGGCGACGGCGACGCTCACCCCGACTTCGACGTGGACGCCTAGCGCGACGTGGACACCGTCGAGCACGCCGCCGCCGACCAATACGCCGCTGCCGACCGTCCCGCCGGGCGGCTTGCATGGCGAGCAAAATCTGCTGCGGCTGGCGAACGGCGCGGCTTTCCCGACGTGGCGCACCGACGCCTTTTTGCCGGGGCAGGAGGGCGATTACTGGCGCTTGGGGATCGGCTCGGAAGTTCCCAACGCCTCAGTGATCGAGATCGCGCTGCCGCCGCAGTTACTTGAAAGCGTCTACGGCGCGGATGCCGCCACCCGGATCATCAGCATTGACGCCGAACTCGAACTGATCACCTTCAATCCGCCGCTGCTGATCGACAATCAGGTCTACTTCGGCATGATGCTGCAACCGGTGGACGACCCGACACAAGCGGTCGGCGCGCAGATTCAAGTGCCGGAAGCGGGGATCTTCAACATCGGGCAGCGTACCGGCAGCAACGTCACCACCAACCTGCAGCGATCGGTCGGCGCGCAGATCGCGCGGATCCGGCTGGTGCGGGACTTAAGTGCTAACACGATCGCGGTTTTCGTCAATAATGAGCAGGTCGGCTCGACGCTCAGCTTCGTTTCCGGGGAAACACCGGTCATGCCGGTGCTCTACATCCGTGAGGGAGGGGTGATCGTCCACGTCAATAGTTGGCGATTGACGCTCCGTTAAAGAAACGTTTAGGATTCCACAACCATTATGGCTTTACAGTAGTGGATAAGAATACTGTGCGGAGTCCAGCATGTTGTTTGCATCGTATCAGTCGGAGCAACCTCTCTCTGAAACCACGTCGCTGTTGGTTGTCGATGACGATCAAGCGGTTCGGCTGCTGCTGAACCAGTTGTTCCAGCAAGATTTCCGGCTGACGCTCGTCGAAAACAGCACGCTTGCGCTGGTGGAACTCGAACGACAGACCTTCGATCTCGTCCTGCTCAACGTCGATGCGCCCGGCGTGAACGCTTTCGATCTGCTGCGTCGGTTGCGGGCGGAACCCACCACTGCCGACCTCCCCGTAATGATGATCACCGCCAACAATACCTGTGTCGTGGAAGGCTTGCGTGCCGGTGCGAACGACTGCTTGGTCAAGCCGCTCGACACTGAAGTCGTGCGCGCGCGCATCGAAACGCAGATCGCGCTCAAGCGCGCCGCCGACGAGCGCAAGCAGACGATCGCCCAACTGCGCTTCACCCAAGAGATGCAGGAAAACTTCACCCGCATCGTCTCGCACGACCTCAAGGGACCGCTGACCAACATCCGCATGGCACAGTTCATGCTCCGCGACATCATGCAGGGCAATGAGCAGGCGCGCAGCATCCTCGACAACATGGACGTGACGCTCGACGGTATGGTCGAGATGATCCGCGTGTTTCTCGATGCGATGGACTCACAGCAGCTTGATCCGGTGCTTGCACCGCAGGACGCGCTGGAACTGGTCTACAACGTCATCGAGCAGTATCGCATGAGCGCCGAGCGCAAAGAGATCGACCTGCGCATGACCGAATGCTCCGGCGTCGTGCTGGCAGATCATCGCCTGCTGCGGCAGGTGTTGTGCAATCTGGTCAGCAACGCCATCAAATTCAGCCCGCATCAGACGCAAACGACGCTCTGGACCGAGCAGCACGACGACGTGATCCGCTTCTGTGTCGCCGATCAAGGTCCCGGCATCCCCCATGACGAGTACGGGCAGTTGTTCACGATGTTCTCGAAGTTGAGCGTGCGTCCGACCGATGGCGAGAGCAGCACCGGCTTGGGCTTGTGGATCGTCAAGTCGCTGACCGAACTACAAGGCGGTAGGGTCGGCGTCGATCAGCGCGAGGGGGGCGGCTCGATCTTCTGGGTCGAACTTCCGACCGTCCCCGGCAGATCGCCCGCGCGGGCGACGAAGCCCACCGACGCAAAGACGCGGAAGCCGTCGGCTTCGTCGCGGATGAGCGCGGTCGCCGGATAGCGAGCGACAACTCCCGCCGCCCACAAATCGCCAATCGCCCCGCCCGCGTTGATCATCACCGCGATCGCGGCGTAATACGCCCATCCCTGACTGAGCACCAGCATCAAGCCCATTGCCAGCAGCGTGATCACGATCAGCGGCGCCAGCGCGACCGCCAAGTATTCGTCCCGCCGGAACAGTGCGTTTTCGGCGGTGGCGTAGAGCACGCCTTTGGAGAGCTTCGCCCCATAGCTGGCGTGATGCCCTAGCAGGGTGATGGTGATGCCGTGAATCAGTTCGTGGAACGGCAGCACGGTCACGATGATCAGGATCAGGGCGATCCACCAGACGATCCCGGTCTCACCGCTCGCATCGCGCCCCGCCGAGGCGACGGTCCACCACCACGCCATCAACAGGATCGACAGCACCGTCGGGATCACGGCGTACAGGTTGAGCCGCAGGAGCAGCTTCTCCTCGGTCAGCAGGACGTAGCGGACTTCTTCGTAATCGGCGGGTAGTTCGTGGATCGGGTTCACGCGTTGGAATCCCTTTGAGAAAAACAAACTGAACCACAAAGTTCACAAAGAGCACAAAGTTCTGGTAGGGGCGCAGCGCACTGCGCCCTATATGCACCAACTTAAGAAAATGAATGCCTTTTTCACCCCATCCCCGCGACCTTCGGTCGCCTCCCTTCCCCGACTTCAGGGAAGGGCGCGAACAAAAACACGACGTGGTCGGCAACGATTCGCCCCTCTCCCCGCCTGCGTGGGAGAGGGGTCGGGGAGAGGGGCGAATAGAACTGCCTTAACTTGGTGTCTATGGGGCGCAGCGCGCTGCGCCCCTACCTCGCGTGAATTTGGAAATTCTAGCTGACCTCTAGGCGTACCAAAGCACACCCTTTGTGATCTTTGTGGTTCAAACATTCGGTCGTTTCAAGAACAGCGCCGAGCGCGTGACCTCAACCACCACGTCGCCGTGCTGATTGCGCCCGACGTGCGTCAGTGTGACGATCCCGCAGTTCGGGCGCGATTTACTCTCACGCTTGGCGACGACGGTCGTCTCGACGGTGATCGTGTCGCCGTGAAAGACCGGCTTAGGGTGCTTGACGTTCTCGTAACCGAGGTTGGCGACGATCGTCCCGTCGGTCAGGTCGTTAACGCTGATGCCGATCACGAGGCTGAGCGTCAGCAAGCCATTGACGATCCGCTGCCCGAACTCGGTCTGTGCGGCGTAGACTTCGTTCAGGTGGAGCGGCTGTGTGTTCATGGTCAGGCTGCAAAACAGGACGTTGTCGGCTTCGCTGATCGTGCGTCCGAGCGCGATGGCGGATGGTTTGACCGGGTTCAAGGTCTTCGTAGTATTTTCCGGGCATGAGTTTGTGCCTAAAAGCGGAGTCGCCCGGTGTGAGGGGGGACACACCGGGCGACTAGAGGGAAGGGCATACCAAAGGGTTTTACATGACCCTAGCCCAGCGAACCTGACACTACCAATACGACTCTGATCACTTAGGTTTGAAAACCTACCGTCAGGCTCGTTACGCTTAAAGACTAGGATTGGCGGCTGAAATGGGAATTAACCCATCATGAGCACCATATGAGAACCCTTTTTTGCTCCCTCTAGGGTCAACCTCCCGGCGGCTGGACCACCCCCACCGGCGCAACTGAGCCGTCGGATGGGATGACAAGGTTCGGATCGGTCGTCGGCGTGGCGTTGGCGCACGCCGACTGCGCTGCCGATCGTTTGCCGTTGGCGACGCCGCTGGCAAACAAATTGATCGCATTCTGGTACTGGTAAACTGCCGTGCAGCTATCGCCCTGAGCCATGTAAGCGTCGCCGCGCGTCACGTAGAGATTGTACAACTGCTGCTGCGCCTGATCGTAATAGCGACCGGGACCGAGGTTGATCACCTCTTGCAGCGCTTGAATCGCCACCGGGCTGCCGGTGCCGACGGCTGCGCTCGCCTTGAGGTAAAGCGAGGCGGCGTAACGCTCATATTCCAGCCCTTCGGCGAGTGGACCGTACTGCTCGGCTTGATCGACGACGAAATTCGCCTGCGCCGGTTGGTTGGCGTTGTAGAGTTCGCGGGCGTAGGCGGTGAGCACCTGCTGCATCAGCGTGCGCACGGTCGTGCGTTCGAAGTTCGGGTCGGCGCCGATGACCACGTCGAGCAGGTCGGCGGCATCTTTCCACTGGCTCGAGGCGGCGGCGCTCTGCGCTTGCGCGAGGATCGAGGCGAGGTCGTAGCCGCCCCCGCTCGACGGCGTGATCACGATGTCTTCAGTCGCTTCCGGGGCGGCGTTCAGGCTGTCCACGGTCGGCGAGGGCGTTGGCGTCGCCGTCGGCAGCGTGTTGAAGTAGAGCGCTGTCGCCGTCATCATGTAGCCGTCTACTCCGGCGATTCCCGGCGTCTGGGTCGCCAGCCAGCGCACGCGCGCGTCGAGCAGTACGGTGTTGCCGCTCTCAACGTCGTCGGGGATGCGCTGCACCTGCTCGTCGATCGCTGCGTTTTGGGTGGCGGTCGCGTGGATGCCCGCCTCGCGCTGACCGGAAGTCCAGCCGGCGGCGCCCGCCAGCGCGACGATGGCGACGGCGACCAGCAGCAGCATCGCGCCGATCACGCCGGGGAGCAAACATCCGCCCCGGCGCGGACCTTCGTCGTCCGGGTTGATGGTCGGTTTCAAGTTCGCCGGGTCGTCGCCGAACGGCGACCGGGGCTGCGTATCGTCAATCGAATAACTCATGCGTCTTAACCAATCCTTCGTTACTCGTGCGCGATTATACTGGAATCGGGATAGCGTGCCTAGCGACGGATCGCCTACGCCTTTATCGAGTCCGCCCGCGTCTACCGGTACAATGAAAACGTCGAGCGAAGCGGCTCGACGTTGAAGGCAATGGTGGATTTGATGGCTCAAGACCAATTACGGACAGCCCACGCCCTGATTGAACGCGGGCGCATCGACGAGGCGCGTCAACTGCTGCAAACCCTCGACGACCCGACCGCGCGCCTGTGGCTGAGCCAGTTGAATGCCAACAAGCGCGTCCGCAAAGCGGATCGGCGACGGCTGTCGCTGCCGCTGTTGATCGCGCTGGCGGTCGTGATCGGGATTGTCGCGCTGGTGATCATGCTGCTGCTGACGCCGACGCTGATCAACCGGATCCAGACGCAATCGCAGGACCAGACCAGCGCGCAATCCCAACTCGCCGCCGAGGAGCAGTTGCGGACGCAGTTGGTCCAATACTGCACGCCGACGTATGGCACCGGCGCGGCAGTCTGCCTGACGTGGGCGAACGAGGTTATCGCTCAGCAGCGGAGCGCGGCGCTTGCCTGTCTCGCTCAGTACGACGTTCGAACGCCGGAGGACCGCGCCAGCCTCACCAACTGTTTCACTGCCAACGGCGTCTCCTTGCCTTAGCAGGCACGCGATCAGGCTCAACTCAGCTGCGCCGCCGTGAGTTACGGTTGATCTGGGGATGAGGATGAAAAAGTGAAAATCTCGCCAACGCGCAGCGCGAAACCGGGCAGGATGCTGCCGCCGTCGAGTTGATCGTCCGCGCCGAGCGTCTGCGCGCCCGCCGCCCTATGGACGACGACCGTTCGCGTGGTCGGGTAGACGACCCAGACCACCGGCGTGCCATATTGCAAATACTTGTTGACCTTGACGTGCACGTCGCTGGCGCTGTCGTTGGGCGAGACGACCTCGACCGCGAGGTCGGGCGCGAGCGGGACGTACTGCTTGACCGGCTCCGCCGGAATGCGCGCTTTAGCGATGAAGCCCACGTCCGGCGCGAGGATCGTGTCTTTGCCATCAGGATTGCGATGGACGACGAAACCGGTCTCGGCAGCCGTTACCATGCCCAAATCGTGGGTGCGGACGTGTGTCCAGATGAAGCCAAACAGATTCCCACCGCTGACCCCGTGTTCCATCCCTGCTGGCGGCATCTCGTAGATCACTCCTTCGATCAGGTCGAGGCGCTTGTCGGCATTCTCCGGCAAATGCGCCACTTCCCAAAAGGCATCCGCGTTGAGGTACTGTTCTCGAACTGCCATGGTTCGCCCTAGCTGATCGACGACAATCTCATTATACGATAGCCCTACAGAATCCCGTGCAGGTACGCCTTGATGTCGGCGCGGATCGGCATGAAGTAGATGTGCCCCTCACTCGCCCGCGCGAAATCGAGCGCGGCTTGCGCGAATTGGCGATTGTTCTCCAGCGTGAGGGCGTAGTCGCGCGGGAAGACTACCCGGTTGACCGTTTCCCAGTAGTTGCGCGATTTCTCAGTCAGCACTGGCGAAACACCCCAGTAGATCGGCACTTGGGGCAGAATTTGAGCGTAGAATTCCATCAAGCGCAGGTCGAAGAATGGCTGCGTGAACAAGCCCGTCCGCGCCCGCTTCGAGCTTCTCAAGCGTGTAGTTGAGTTCGTTCTGGAAGCTGTCGCGGTAGGGGTCCAGCCCGGCGTAGACGGTCAAACCGGGCAGCTCCTGCTTGAGCTTGCGAATCAGCGGGATCGTCGTGGTGGGGTAGACGGTGTGCAGCGAGTTCTTGTTGATGTCGCCGGAGATGACCAGAATTTCGCTGATGCCGTCGCGCTCGATCTGCTCCAGCAGCGGAAAGGGCTGGTGCAGGTCGAAATCGACCGCGCGGATGTGCGGGATCACGTGCGGGAAGCGCGCATTGACCAGCGGCACGGCGTCCCAACTGCGCAGCTTGTAACGGACGATGTCCGGCACGTTGATGGTGTTGACCGACGGGCAAAAATCGCTGACCTGAAGCAGCTCGGCGGCGATTTGTTCCGCATCCCGGGCGACGATTTCAATCGAAATGTTCATCTGCGTATCCTCTGCGAAGTCGATCAGGTTGCTGCTGCGATCAGCGCCGCGACCCGCTCGATCACGACCTCGGCGACCTGTCCTTTGCTCCCGGCGGCTTCAGTGCGCGCGCCTCCCCTGTCGAACAGCAGGACGCGGTTGGTATCGACGTCGAACCCGGCATCCGGCGCGCTGATGTCGTTGGCGACCAGCAAGTCCAGCCCTTTGCGTTCGAGCTTGTCGCGGGCGTAAGTCTCCAGATTTTGGCTCTCCGCCGCGAAGCCGACAACGATGCGCGGCATCCCGGTCGTCTGCCGCTGCTCGGCGACGCCCAGCAGAATATCGGGATTCTGGACGAGGCTCAGCGTCAGCGCGTCGCCGGATTTCTTGATCTTGTGTTCGGCGGATTCCTGCGGGCGGAAATCCGCGACCGCCGCCGCCATGATCAGCGCGTCGGTCGAGCCCGACGCGATCCATGACCGCGGCTTGCAGCTCGCGCGCCAACTCGACCGCGATCAGTTCCGCGCCGGTGGGCGCTGCCAGCCCGCGCGCCGCCGAGATCAGCGTGACTGACGCGCCCGCGTCGAGCGCAGCTTGTGCCAGCGCGTAGCCCTGCTTGCCGCTGGATCGGTTGGTGATGAAGCGCACCGGGTCGAGCGGTTCGCGGGTGCCGCCCGCCGTCACGACGATCCGCCGTCCTTTGAGTACGCCCTCGCGTCCGAGTGCCTGCCGGATCGCGCCGATCAGCGCCGGTGTCTCCGGCAAGCGCCCCTGACCGACCAGCCCGGAAGCGAAGCGCCCGACTTCCGGCGGCACGATCACGACGCCGCGCGCCGCCAGCAGCGCGACGTTCGCCTGCGTCGCCGGGTGGGCGTACATGCCGCCGTCCATCGCCGGAGCGACCAGCACCGGACAGCGCGCCGCCAGCGCCGTGACCGCTAGCAGATCGTCTGCCATGCCCTGCGCCAAGCGCGCGATGGTGTTGGCGGTCGCCGGAGCGACGATCAGCAGGTCGGCGCTTTCCGCCAAGCCGATATGAGCAACGTGAGTCGGCAGGTCGCTGCCGCTGGGCGCTGCCCACATCGAGGTGTAGACGGCACGTCCGGTCACGGCTTGAAAGGTCAGCGGCGTGACGAAGCGCTGCGCCGACTCGGTCAGGATCACGTCGACGTGCGCGCCGGATTGAGTCAGCTTGCTGGCGAGATCGACCGCTTTATAGGCGGCGATGCTGCCGGTCACGCCGAGCAGGATTCGTTTCTGGTCGAGCAGGGTAATCGGTTCAAGCGGACATAGGTAGGCAGCCTTTAACAACAGTTGAGTAATTAGCAATTAGCTGTTAGTTTTTAGCTAAACGCTAAGCGCTAACGTGCTAAATGCTGTCCGCCATTATAACCTAGCGCCAATTCAGTTGTCAGTCGAAAGGGAGTCGTCGCCGTCGATCTGCTTGCGGACGAGCCACGCGACCGTGATGACCAGCGTCGCCACGTCGCGCCACTCGTCGGCGCTCAGGCGATCGGGATAGCGTCGGTCGAGGATGCCGCCGACGGTCGTCGCCAAACATTCGCGCACTTCCCGGTGCAGCGGCGCAAGCTGCGCCCGCCAGTGATCGCGCTGCGGGTTGCGCACCAACTGGGCGACGGCGCGCAGCGTCTCCTGCACGATGTCCTCGCGGATCAGCGGCAGGATCACCCGCTCGATCTCGTCGTCGGTCAAGCCGGGGGCGGGATCGTCCAGCGTGCTCAGGTCGAGCTGGCTGTTAATGAACTCGAAAAATCGGTTGAAAGACTCCGAATCATGCGACTGTTCAGACATTGCCGCTCCACTCGCTGCTTAAAAGACCTTTAGAGTTTACAACGGGTCACGCTGCCGAGCAACCACCGCTCGATCTAGAGCTTCATCGCCCGTGCCTGCCGCGAGAACGCGCGTGCCCCTAGCACGATCGACACCGCCGGCAGCCAGACCAAGCCGTAAGCCGTGAACAGCGCGCCGATCAGCGTGATCGGGTCGCTGTCGAGTTCGCCGCGCGGCAGCCCATACCCAACCGCGCCCGCCAGCGCGAAGGCGATCACCAGCGGAGCCAAGCGCCGCAGCGACGGTGGCTCGCTGCCGACCGCATCCAGCAGGGTACTCCCTTTTTTGCGCTGTTGAAACCACAATATCATGATCGAAAAGACCGTTAGTGTGACGATGATCACCAGCGCCAGCGCGTCGATCTCGCCCTGCGCCGCGTGGATCGACAGCAAGCCGATCAGCACGATCAGCGTGAACGCCCAGCCGGGCGCGCCCAGCCGTAGATCGAGCGGCGCGCCTGTTCGCCCCGCGTAGACTGACGCCAACGCGATCAGGACGATGCCGATTCCCGCGAACAGCGCCAGCGATTCCGGCGAACTGGCAGCCTCGCCGCTGAACTCGACCGGCGACCAATGCGCCCACGTCCCCCAAGCAACGCCGACGATCAGCGCCAGCAGCAGCGCAGCGATCAAGCCCCCGCGCCGACGCAATCCGCCGCGCGTCAGTGCCAAGAACAGCGCCAGCGCGACTAACCCGGCAGCGGCGTGCCCGCCCATCGCCCGCGTGATCAGCGTGCGCGGCACGTCGATCAGCGCGGTCGCCGGGTTGAGGATCAGCCCGTTCACCATGCCATAGATGCCCGCCAGCGTCAGCAGCCCGAAAGCGTCGCGCAGGCGGTAGCGCGCGGCGATCTCCAACAGCAGTCCGCTCAGCGCCAGATAGCCGAGCGCCAGCAGCGCCCAGTCGATCAGCGGGCGGGTCGGCTGCGTCCAGAGCAGCACCTCGGACGCGAAGCCGAGCAGTAGCGCCAGCAGCAGGCGCAAGGACAAAGTGCTGAGTGCTGAGTGCTGAGTGCTGAGCAAAACAACCTACTTCCAAATTACACGGCGACGCAAGAAGACGAAACAGATTTAGGAAAAACTATAACACGACGTACCCGCCGATGTAGTAAACATCGCGTGAGCGTAGGGATGGATCCGAAACGGGTGGAGCTTATTTCCCCCTCGCCCCGCTTGCGTGGGAGAGGGTTAGGGGAGAGGGGCGATTAGGAATCAAAAACGCAGGGCTGAGATAACTCGTCCCTGCGTTTTTTTGAGGAAAGGGGAAATTACTTGATTTCGACCTTGGCGCCTTCGGCTTCGAGGATGCCCTTGGCTTCGTTCGCGCGATCCTTGCCCACCGCTTCGAGAACGGTCGGCTTGTCGCTTTCGACGAGGTCCTTGGCTTCCTTCAGACCGAGGTTGGTGACCTGACGGACTGCCTTGATGACGTTGATCTTCTTGGGACCAACTTCGGTCAGGATCAGGTTGAATTCGGTCTGCTCTTCCTGCTCTTCGGCAGGGGCAGCTGCCGCGCCGGGCGCAGCCATCATCATCATGCCGCCGCCGGAAGCAGCGGTGACGCCCCACTTTTCTTCGAGCAGGGTCTTGAGTTCGGAAGCTTCGAGAATGGTCAGTGCGCTCAGGTCTTCGACCAGTTGGTTCAAATCAGCCATGAGATTTGAGAGTCCTTTCTTGGTTTATCAGGTGTAAACAGACGCGCCTTAAGCGGCGAACCGCATTTTATGCGGCGAACCGCAGTTATGCGGCGAACCGCATTTTATGCGGCGTCTTCGGATGAGTTTTCCTGCACGTAAGCTTGCAGCACGTTGACGACTTGCGAAGTCGCCGCGTTGAGCAGACCCGCCAGTTGCGAAGCAGGCTGCACGATAAGACCGGCAAGCTGGGCGTGAATTTCGTCCAGCGTCGGCAGGTTGGAGATCGCCTCGACCTCTTTCGCGCTGAAGACTTCGCCCGCCAGCACGCCGCCCTTGACGACGAACAGTTCGGGATTGTCTTTAACGAATGCCTGAATCGCCTTCGCCACCGCCGGGAGATTGCCGTTACCGAACGCGATCGCGGTCGGTCCGAGCAGCAGGTCAGCCGGAACTGCCCAGCCGTTCTCCTTCAGTGCGATGCTGAACAGCGTGTTCTTGGTCACCGTGTAGACGCCCGCTGCTTCCCGCAAACGGTCACGCAGATCGTCCAACTTCTCGACGGACAGACCGCGATACTCGGTGACGATGAAGCCATCGGTGTTCGCCAGCAGTCTCGCATACTCGGCGACGAGTTCTTCCTTGCGCTCTCGTGTGATTGCCAAGCGCTTTTTCCTCCTTTCCTCAGAGGTTTTTTAGCGGTTAGCTTTCAGCTTTCAGCCCTCAGCTAGAGAAAAAAGCTGATGGCTGACCGCTGACGGCTGATCGCTTGCAAAACAAAACGACCCCGCAATTCAGCAAGGGTCGTCCATTGAGTCATGGTCGGTTCCCTCACCTCGGCAGGAGATTAAGCCAACCCGAATTCATTCGGGCAGACGCCTGCTGTCTGCGGCAAAGTCAAGATCATTGTAGTGGATGGCATTCTCAGGGGCAAGGGTGATTATTCGTAGCACCTGAAATCCGCGTGCTGTTGGGGCAGCCCTCAGGCAACCTGAATCCGCGTGCTGTTGGGGCAGCCCTCAGGCAACTACTTGTAGCTCTCGGGGGAGCAGGGCATCGTTGATCCATGCGCGCAGCATCGCGTTGAACAGTTCCGGCGCTTCGACGTTCCAGCCGTGCCCGCAGCCGGGCGCGAGCCGACCCTCGGCGTTTGGCATCAGCTTGGCGATCGTCTTGACGGCTTGCGTGATGATCGCCGTCTCGTTGCCGCCCGCTGTGACCAGTGTCGGGGTGCTCACCTGACCAAGTGCCGAGGAGACGGCAAAATCGACGCCTTCCTCGTAAATCCGGCGATAGGTCGGCATCGACATCGCCAGCCAATTTTCGGTGAAGGCGCGGCGCTCGTCGGTGGTGAGCGGCAGCGCTTTCGCTTGCATATTTATGAACCAGCGCCGCCGCATGATGAGCGACATCAGCGCTAATTGGGGTTGTAACCACGCGCGATTGGGCATCGGTGCCGCCGTCACGCCGCTGATGACCACGCGATCCAGCAAATCGGTGTGACGTTCCAGCAGTTTCAGCGCGATATAGCCGCCGAGCGACAGTCCGACCACGTGAGCGCGACCATTTGCCGTCCGCTGCTGGATCAGCGCAGCGACCCGATCGGCGCTATCGTCCAGCGACCGCCACTCGACCTGATTGCTCTTGCCGTGACCGGGCAAATCGACGGTCAGGCAGTGGAAATCGGCGAGCGCGGCGGTTTGCCGCTCCCACATCCAGCCGCTCGTGCCGATGCCGTGCAGAAAAACCACACTCGGCGCGTCATGGCTTCCGGTTTCCGCTGCGTAGAGGGTCATCACGAATCGCCGAGCGTGCGCGCCTCGAACTGCTTGAGCGCTTCCTGCAAGCGCTGCTGCTGGAGCGTCGTCGTCAGGTCGCCGCGCGTGCGTTCGAGCACACCGCGCACGACGTCGGTGCGGCGGCGCAGGTCGCCGGTGATCGCGTCGGGGAAGTCGAAGGTCACCAGCTCGTCGTAGATCGCGTCCATCCAGTTGAGCAGCCGCTCGGCTTCGGCACTATTGCCATTTTCGCGGCGCAGAATATCGAGGATGAACCGGCGCAGCTCGGTCGCTGCCTCGGCGAGTCCGTTGAGGTAGATGTCGCCGGTCACGCTGAGCGACTCCGGCGTCGGCAGGTCCTCGTCGCGGATGATGGCGTAAGTGGCGAAGGCTTCGACCACTTCCTTGAGCGCGTCGCGGGTGTAACCGGCGTAGTTGAGATCGGGGAAATCGGCGACGCCCGCTTGCAAATCCGCCGCCGCCGCCCGCGCGGTTTCCAGCTTCGCGGCGGCGTTGTCCCACTCACGGCGATGCACGGCGCGGATCGCCTCGGAGCAGTGGCGGATCAGTTCGCGCGAGGCGGCGATCGCGCTGTCGCGGGCGCTGTTCTTGGCGACGAAGCTCGCCCGGATGTCGCTGGATACGTTCGTCAGAACGCCGCTGCCGAGATCACTCATTGTCCGGCTCACCTTCCGACTTCAAACCGCCAAATAGTTGATCCGCCAGCGAACCGGGCTGGGACGGCACTGCGATTTCGCCGTATTTCTCCTCGAACTTGGCGAGATTGTTCTCCAATGCTTTCAAGAACAGCTTGGCGTTGGTCGGCGTCATGACGACGCGCGTCTGCACGCGCGCCCGCGGATCGTTGGGCATGATCTGCAAGAAGTCGAGCACGATCTCGCTGGTCGTCTGGCTGACGATAGCGGCGTTGGCGTAGGTCGCGCTGAGGTTGTTGGGAATTTCCAGCCGGAGCTGGCGGTTCGGCGGTTGCGGTTGAGGCTGGGTCATGTGACATCCTTTCCGGTTTTGCGATCGATTATACCGCCCGCGTCTTTGAAAATCGTCAAGACCGCGCGTGATGGGAAATTTCTGTTATCCTGAGGATCAGCGCGGCGGTTCGCAGCGGCTTTTGCGTCGGCTTTTATTTGCTACGGCAGCAAGGATCAATAACGTGGGCATCATCGCAGGGATTCTACTCGTGCTGCTGAGCATCGCACACAACGTTTATGGCGAGAAAAAGCAAATTCCCGACCTGAAAAAGATCACCGATGACCCGGTTATAGTGGGGTCACTGCGGGTCATGATCTTTCAAGGCGGTATCTTACTGCTTGCCGTTGGTATCGTTCAGATTTTAGCCTCGACGGGCGCGATTGAATTGGTCGGCGTCGCGCGCTATTTTCCGGTTGGCATCGTCTTACTGGACTTCGGCACCTTTTTGGCGATCACCCTGTTGATCCACCGGGATTTGCTGAAAATCACGCTGCCCCAGATCGTTATCTTCATCCTGATTATCGCGCTACAACTGCTCGCCCTATAGAGCCGCAGCGCTCGGATCAACGTCCAGCGATGCGCCGCTTGAGCGCCCGCCCGCCGTCGCTGTCTTGCGCGAACTGCCAAAGCAGCTCGACCGCCTGCGCCAGCGTCGCCTCGTCGAGCACCTGACGCGGCATCTGGCTGAATTCCGCCTCGATCTGGTTGAGGCGCGGCATCAGAGCGCGGGCGCGGTCGGTCAGCGCGATCTGGCTGGCGCGGCGGTCGGTGGCGGAGACGGTCTTTTCGATCAGCCCCTTTTCGACCATGCTCTTGACCAGTCGGCTGGGGCTGCCACTCTCACAGACCAGCCGGTCGCCCAATTCGAGCAGCGACAGCGGCGCGAACTGCTCGACGACCTGCAAGACTTCCGCCTGCGCGGGGGTCAGGTCGAGCGGCGCGAGGGCGTCGGTCAGCAGGCGATTGCCTTCACGCTGCACCGCGAGGATCAGGTAACGGAGTTCTTCGGCTTTGTCCATAGAACTGTGTTTCGTGTATGACGGTCAGATAATCGCAACAGCATTAAGGAACATACGTCCGTAGGGGCGTTATATATAACGCCCCTACAAAGAACGCTCCTGACGGTCTATGCCCTCGAAATCCATGATACATCATCTATCTGCGAACGCCAAAACAGGTTCATCCCGTTGGGGAATGATGGCGCCCTGCTGCAAGCGCTGTTCGCTTTCGGGATCGTGGCTGGGCAGAAAAATCGTCGGCGTTCGGGCGGCGAGTTCCATGATCCGGCGGTGGCTGTCGTGCTGCGCGGCGGGATCCGGTCCCACGCCGTCGACCACGTCCGCGATCAGCAGGTCTTGGGTGTAGGCGACGTCCCCGGCGACCAAAACCACGTCGTCGCCGCGTTCAAGCACGACCGACAGATGCCCGTGCGTGTGCCCCGGCGTCGGCACGAGGCGCACGTCACCCGCTCGCGTCACGACCTCGCTGGCGGCGAAACTGTGGTAAGCGCCGCTGCTGAAGTCGATCAAGCGCGGTGTCAGATCCGACCAGCGCCAGTTGAAATAGCCGTTCATGCGCCCTATCCAGCCCAGCCCATGCGACCATTCGGCGCGCGATACCAGAATTTCGGCGTTGGGGAAGCTGCGCATCCCGCCGTCATGATCCTGATGGAGATGCGTCTCGATCAGCCAGCGCACGTCGCGTGGGTCGAACCCACGTGCCCGCATCTGCACCGCGATCTCCTGATCGGGCGACATCTCGAAGGGAGCGACGGCTTGCAGCAGGCGAATGTGCGGCGGAAAGTAGACCGGATCGCTGGCATTGGCGGGAATCCCGGTATCGACGACGATCAAGCCTTCCGGATGCTCGATCACCGCGCAGTAGATCGGCAGCCAGTCGGTCAAGCGGCGGTCGCTGACGGCATTGACGAGACGCAGCACGCCGCGTCCCTTCCCGGCGCGAAAATTCTGAGTGACTTTGACGTGCCCGGTCGAAATCAAATGGATGTTCATGACAGACTCCTTAAAATGCGTGACACATCATCTATTCTAGGCAGATTACGTGACATGTCAAGTATTTTGGAAAATTAACGGGGCGCTGAGACTTGCTATGCAATCTACAGCGCCCCGCCACCGGCTGTTTGGTCTAGAAGGGGATTTCGTTGACGTCGCTCGACTGCGACATCCCGCTGTCGTCGTAGCCGCCCGACGAACCGCCGCCGTCGTCGCGCGAGCCGAGGAAGCGCACGTCCCGCGCCGTGAGTTCGAGCGTCGCTTGGGGCTGACCGCTGTTATCGGTGTAGGCGCGGGCATCAATCGTGCCGATCACCATCACCTGACGCCCTTTGGAGAGATACTGCGCGCAGCGTTCGCCCAGTTCACGCCACGCCGCGACCCGAAACCAGACCGTCTTTTCCGAGCGGTTCTCGGCGCTGCCGGTGATCTGATTCACGGCGACGGTGAAGTTGCACACGGCGACCCCGGATTGGAGATAGCGCATTTCCGGGTCTCGCCCCAAATTTCCCACGATTATGACCTGTTGATAACCCGCCATTTGCCATCCCCTTCGTTCTGTCTATTCTCGTTGGATTCCGTACTCTATTGCTTGATTAATTATACTACGATTCAGAACAAAAATTCGAGTGCGAATTTTTAGTTTTAATCTTACCGCATTTACAAAGATCGTTCTCGGTAGGGGCGTGCCCGTGTGCGCTCAATGATCGGCAGACCCGCCCCTACCAAGCCGATGTAATCTGAATTGCTAGCCGCGTTTCGCTTCCAGCAAGCGCGTGAGCACGTCCTTGACGACGGCGGGGTTGCCTTTGCCCTTGAGCGACCCCATTGCCTTGCCCATTAGCGCGCCGAACAGTTTATCCTTGCCGTCGAGATACTGCTGTACCATCGCCGCGTTATCCGCCAGCACTCCGGCGACCGCCGACTCAATCGCTGCTTCGTCGGAGACCTGCGCCAAGCCCTTCGCCTCGACGATCTGCGCCGGATCAGCCGCCGGTTTCCCACATTTCGGTGAGCACCTCGACGCCGGTCGCCTTGTTGATCGTGCCGCCGTCGACCAGTTTGACGAACGCCGCCATGTTCGCCGCCGAGACGCGCTCGCCGACGGCTTCGCGCTCGATGCCGTCGCGGTTGGTCAGGCTGAACAGATTGCCGATGATCCAGTTGGCGGCGGCTTTGGGGTTCGCGCCGCCCGCGATCACGTCCTCGTAATACTGGGCGACGGCTTGATCCGCCACCAGCACGGAGGCATCGTAAGCGCTCAAGCCGAGGTCGGCGGTGAAGCGGTCACGCTTGGCGTCGGGCAGTTCGGGCAGACGGCTGCGGACGTCCTCGACCCACTCGCGGCTCATTTCGAGGATCGGCAGGTCGGGTTCCGGGAAATAGCGATACTCCTCGGCGCTCTCCTTGAAGCGCTGGACGACCGTGTGCTGGCGCTGCTCGTCCCAGCCCATTGTCGCTTGACGCACGCCTTCGTGATTCTCCCACGCCTTGATCTGCCGGTCGACTTCGTACTCAATCGAGCGGAACAGGCTGCGGATACTGTTCAGGTTCTTGACCTCGGTGCGGGTGCGATAGCCGGTATCGTCCTTGTGCTGCACGCTGATGTTCGGCTCGACGCGCATGACGCCCTTCGACATGTCGCCGTTGTTGACGCCGAGATACTGCAAAATCGCGCGCAGCTTGCGGGCGAAGACTTCGGCGGCTTCGGCGCTGTGGATGTCCGGCTCGGTGACGATTTCGAGCAGCGGCACGCCCGCCCGGTTGAGGTCGATCAGGCTGCTGCCGTCGGTGTGGATCGACTTGCCGGTGTCTTCTTCCAGATGGGCGCGGCGGACGCGGATCCGCTCGGTCGAGCCGTCGCTCAATTCCACGTCGAGATAGCCGTTGACGCAGATCGGGCGGTCGTACTGGCTGATCTGGTAGCCTTTGGGCAGGTCGGGATAGAAGTAGCTCTTGCGCGCGAACTGGTTGACCGGCGGGATTTCGCAGTTGAGCGCCAGCCCGACCATCATCGCCATCTCGACCGCCGCCTCGTTGATCACCGGCAGCGTCCCCGGCAAGCCCAGCGAGACCGGATCGACGGCGGTGTTGGGCGGCGCGGTCACGCTGTCCACCACCGGGCAGGCGCTGAACATCTTGCTGTGTGTCATCAGTTCGGCGTGAATTTCCAAGCCGACAATTGGCGTCCAATCGCTCATGGAGTTGTCCTGATCATTCAACCGCATCACTGAGGGGAGATTGTAACATATCTGCCGGGAGGGGTTGTATAATTGGGACATCTTGAGGGAAACAGATTTGAACCGCCAAGACGCCAAGTGCGCCAAGAAGAGATTATTGATTGAGTCTTGGCAATGGCAGCCGAAGGTCGCTCGGCGTCATCGTCGATTCAAGTTTATTGCTTGAAAAACAGATCACTCATCATTTGTAGGGGCACGGCGCGCCGTGCCCCTACGCGCCTTAGCTTGGCGATGGCAACCGAAGGTTGCACGGCGTCATGGCGGTTCAATTTCTCTTTCAAATCTTGCAGTTGATCCTCTTTACTGCAAACCAAATCGCTGCGCCTCTCCTTATGGCTCAGCCGTCGTTAATCCCCCGGCAGCGACTGCGCTTTGAAGAAATCCCAGATGACGGCGGTCGCGTCGATGTCCTGCGTCGTCGCGCCAAGCTGACGCGCGTTGCCGGTCGAGTGGGCGGGCCACGTGTGCCCACCAAAATAGACGCCGTAGAGGACGAAATCGGCGGTACATCCGGGCAGTGCTTGCCGCACAACGCGGGTGTAGTCGGCAGGGACGACGTCCGGCAGCATTTCGAGTTCAAAGCGTGCCGTGCACTCGTTGTGCAGCCCCCAATAGCCGAGCGTTTGCGTCGCCGAGAGATACGCGCCGCTGACCCCCATCCATGGGACAATTGGATCGTCGGTGCCCTGAATAACGATCAGCGGGACGGGCGGCGCGGCGTCACAGGTGGCGATCAGGTAGTAAGGCATGGTCGAGGCGACCGAGCCGACCGCCGCGAAGATGTCGCCGCGCTCGCAGCCGAGGCGATAGGACATCATGCCGCCCATCGAGTAGCCGGTCGCGTAGACGCGCGCGGCATCGACGTGGAGTTGATTGCTCATGAAGGTCACGATGTCGGTGAGAAACTGCACGTCATCGTGATTGGTGGTCGCACCGGGTGCGCGTCCATCGTTCCATGCGCCGTTAACGCCGTTCGGGTAGACGACGATGAAATTCTCGCCGTCGGCGAGCGTGTTGAAGCCGGTCAGCGATCGCCATGTCATCACCGTTGCCGCCCGCTCCGTGCAGGACAAGCACCAGCGGCAGCGGATCGCCATCGTCGTGATAGCCAATCGGGATGTAGACGTGATAGGTGCGGTCGCCGTCGTCGTAGGGCATGTGGACGGTGTAGCTGCCGGGACCCGGAAAGCTGAGCATCTGACCGGGTTCGAGCGTCTGCTCCGGCGCGGTCGCTTCGGCGGTCGCTTCGCTCGTGACTTCGGGAGTTGTTTCGACGGGTACTTCGGCGGTTGGTTCTGACCTCGCTTCAGGGGTCACTTCGATCGTCGGTTCCGGGGTCGCTTCGGGCGTGCCCTCCTGCGCCGCGACGGGCACACCGATCAGCAGCACCAACAAGCCGATCCATAACGCAATCTTCTTCAAAGTAAGAAATCCTTTCGCAGCAAAATTATGCCTCAATAATTCTACCGCGAACGCGGGGGTGGCGTTCAATTTACGCGGGTCGTGACAGGGCTGTTGCATCGAAATCGATCTGAACCGCCAAGACGCCAAGGACACCAAGAAAGAATCTTTACTTGGCGATGGCAACCGAAGGTTGCACGGCGTCTTGGCGGTTATTCTCTTTTTCAATTCTTCGCCTTGATCCTACTTTGGCGGTTGATTTTCTTTTTCAATTCTTTGGCTTGATTCTACTTTGTCGGTTAAGGATTGTATTTATAAATTTGCTGCGTTTGCCCTAGGGGTGGTGGAAATAGCCTCGTGAGGACGATCCGTTTGCGCTAGAATTTGGCGGATCGTGGGAGAAAGCCGAAGCTAGCAAGGAAGCCAAGTGCAGCGCATTGCGATGTGGTCAGGACCGCGCAACATTTCGACGGCGATGCTGCGCGCGTGGGAAAACCGCCCCGATACGGCGGTCGTGGACGAGCCGTTTTACGCTTACTATCTGCGGCGCACCGGCATCGAGCATCCCGGCGCGGCGGCGATCATCGCCCACTACCAGAACGACTGGCGCGCGGTCGCGGCGGCGTTGACGCGCGATCCGATCCCCGACGACAAAGCGATCTACTACCAGAAGCAGATGACGCACCACATGCTCGACGAGATCGACCTCGCGTGGCTGCTCGACTTGACCAACTGCTTCTTGATCCGCGACCCGGCGGAGGTGATCGTCTCGCTGGCGAAGGTGCTGCCTGACCCGGAGATCGATCAGACCGGCTTTCCCAAGCAAGTCGAAATCTTCGACTACATCCGCCAGCACACCGGGATCACGCCGCCGGTGATCGACGCGCGGGACGTGCTGATCGACCCGCGCGCGACGTTGAGCGCGCTCTGCCAGCGGATCGGCGTACCGTTCAGCGAGTCGATGCTGCGCTGGTCAGCCGGTAAGCGTGCCAGCGACGGCATCTGGGCGCAGTACTGGTACGCCAGCGTCGAGGCATCGACTGGATTTATGCCCTACGAGTCGCGCGAAGCCGCCGTGCCGGATCATCTGCGCGGGATTTGGGAAGAATGCCAAGCGTTGTACGAGCAGATGGCAGCGTACCGCCTACAGTAGACCTCATTTTGTCGGGGCGCACGGCGGTGCGCCCGCCACCATTAACATGGACGCTGGTAGGGGCGCAGCGCGCTGCGCCCCTACGATAACGATAAAGGAATGCAATCCATGAAACAAACCTACGACGAGCGCAACAAAGACCTTCAGGTGTGGATCAACGGCAAGCTGACCCACCGCGACGCGGCGGCGATCAGCCCGTTCGACTCGTCCGTGCAGAACGGCGACGCGGTTTGGGAAGGCTTGCGGCTCTACAACGGGCGCATCTTCAAGCTGACCGAGCACCTCGACCGGCTGCGGTCGTCGGCGCTGGCGCTGGCTTACGCCGACATCCCGCCGCACGCGGCGATCATCGACGCGCTGCGCCAGACGCTCGCAGCCAACGGCATGACCGACGGCGTCCACATTCGCCTGACTCTGACGCGCGGCGTCAAGTACACCAGCGGCATGGATCCGCGAATAAACACCGCCGGATCGACGCTGATCGTGCTGGCGGAGTTCAAGCCGCCGGTCTACGACAAGAGCGGCATCCGGCTGATCACGTCGGGCATCCGCCGCATCCCGCCGGACTGCCTCGACCAGAACATCCACTCCTGCAACATGCTCAACTCGATTTTGGCGAAAATTCAGGCGAACACCGCCGGGGTCGACGACGCGCTGATGCTCGACCGCGACGGCTTCGTCGCCGAGACCAACGCGACGCACGTCTTCATCGTCCATAAGGGCGTGGTCTATACCTCGCGGACGGTCTCCTGCCCCGAAGGGATCACGCGGGCGACGGTGCTGGAACTGTGCGCCGCCCACGACATCCCGCACGTGGTCGGCGACATTTCGCTGACCGAGGTCTACCGCGCCGACGAGATGTTCTGCACCGGGACGATGGGCGAACTCGTGCCGGTAGTCGAACTCGACGGGCGGCGCATCGGCGGCGACGCTCACCCGATGACGGAACGGTTGTCAGGGTTGTACAAGGAACTCACCGCTCACGAGGGCGTGCCGGTGGTGTGATGCCGCCTCACCCGATCACCTGAACCCATTGACTCCGCCAAGCCGGAGCCTCGAAGGGGTCGGCAAAATACTGCGTCTCGTGCACGACCTTGCCGTCGCGGAACTCCATAATGCTCACGGTGTAGGCGGATCGCCCTTGGTAAGTGATGGTGTATTCCGTAATCCAGAGATCGCCTTGTCCGAGCATTCGCCGGACCTTGAAACCGGACGGTTTGCCGGGATGATGACTCCGGAGTGCCTGCAAATTGCTGCGCCCGAAGATGCGCTCGCCGGACTGGGGATAGTCGCAAATGGCATCGTCGGCGTAAATCTCGTGCTCGGCGTTGGCATCGCCAGCCGCCGACGCCCGCCAGTGTGAATTGAGCGCCTCGCGGATTTGCTCGGCTTGCATCGATTGATCGGGGAGAGGTTCGGTTTTCATTTTGAAGTACCTCGTAGACTGAAATTGGGGATGCGGGTCCTCGGGGCGGCGTTCGTGTTCTTCGTGGACTGAGTCTCAGCATATACCCGGTATGTAACCGGAGTGTAAAAAGTAGGTGATTGCACCCGCAGGTCACGTATTGTAGGGGCACGGCGCGCCGTGCCCATGATCTGAAGGGATAATCACCAAAAGTACGTCATCAAGGTCAGGGGTGGCGGGGGTGAGAGCTACTGCGTCATGCCGAAGTAGTTTTCCATGACTTCGCGGACAATCGGCGCGGCGACTTCGGAGCCTTCGCCCGCCGTCTCGACCATCGCCACGACGACGATCTGCGGGTTTTCGCGCGGGGCATAGGCGGCAAACCAAGCGTGCGAGTTGGTGTCGCTGCTGCCGGTTTGCGCCGTGCCGGTCTTGCCGCAGACGCCGATGGTCTGCAACTGCGAGTTGCGGAAGACGAATTCCGCCGTGCCGACGCTGGAGGTCGTCACCGCGCAGATACCGCTGCGAATGGTCTCGATCACTTCCGGCTTGATGCCGAGATCGGTTAGCTGCGGCTCGTGGGCGGGGGTCAGGTCTTCGCCGATCAAGCCGTACTTGGCGACGACGTAGGGCGTCGGCAGCGACCCGCCGTTGGCGAGCGCCGAGTACCAGCGCGCGACTTGCAGCGGTGTGACCTGCACCTCACCCTGCCCAATCGCCATGTTGACCGACTCGGAGAAGCGCCAGTCTTCGCCGTAGGTGGTGCGGAACCAATCGGGATCGGGAATAAAGCCCTCTTGCTCCGGCAGATCGGTCATCCCGGTCGGTCCGCCGAAACCCGCCAAGTGCATGTAATGGGGCAGGATGTAGGGGTCGGACTGGTCAAGCTGGTAGCCCGCCTCGTAGAAGTAGGGGTTGCAGCTCACCGTGAGCGCCTGCGCCAGCGTAACGCGCCCGTGTCCCTGTCGATACCAGTCGTAGCGGGTGATGTCGCGGTTCCAACTGCCGGTGCAAACGTAGGACTGGTTGAGCGCGTAGACGCCGCTGTCGGCGGCGGCGGTCGCTGTGACCGTCTTCATCGCCGAGCCGAGCGGGTACAAGCCCATCGTCGGGCGGTAGATTTCGGGGTTGCGCGGGTCGGTCCCATACTGGGCGATCAACTGCTGGGCGGCGGCGTGCCCCATGCTGGGGTACGGGTTGAAGGCGTTGTCGTCGTAGCTCGGATAGCCGACCATGGCGTAGATTTCGCCGGTGTTCGGGTTCATCACCACAACCGACGCGCCTTTCGAGTCCGGTGCCCAACTGTCTTTCGCCGCCGCGTAGTGATCGGCGACGATCTGCTGCACCTTGGCTTGCAGGGTCGCGTCGATGGTCAGCCAGAGGCTTTCGCCCGGTTGGGCTTGGCTGTGCGCGAGTTCGCGGACGACGCTGCCCGCCGGGGTCACCAGCGACAAACTCCCGCCCGGCTGACCGCGTAAGGTCGAGTCCCACGTCAGTTCGACGCCGCTGCGACCGAGGATCGACTCTTGGTTGAAGCCCGCCGCTTCGATCGACGGCAGGTCGGCTTCGTCCGGGTAGCCGACGTAACCGAGGATGTGCGCTGCCACTGATGCCGTCGGGTAGCGCCGGGTCTGCTGCTCCTTGAAGCTGGCGTTGCAGGACTGCTCCAGCGCGACGTGGGTATCGGTGTAAGTTTGCGGCTCGATCTCGCCGACGTCGAGCAGCCAATTCGCCGGATGCGCTTCGAGCGCGGTCTGCACGTCGGCGACCGGCTCATTGAGCGCCACCGCCAGCGCGCTTAGACAGTCGGCGTACGCCGGGATCTGCTGGCGGATGATCTGCACGCGGACGACGCGCCCGTTCTGGTCGGCGAGGACGGTGCCGTTGCTGTCGTAGATGTTGGCGCGGTTGGGGATCGTCTCGCTCAACTGCAAGCGTGCGCCGGACGACATGTCGGGGAACAGATCGTCAGGCGACCACGCGACCCGCCAATCCTGCGCGCGGTCGTCGACGACCAGCGTCAGGTCGCGGTCGGGGTCGGTGAAATCGCCGACGCGCCGGGTGTGAAAGGTCACGTCGTAGTTGAAAACTGCCACCTCGTCGCGCTCGCGCAGGATGGTGTTGGGCTGCACGTCGAGGCTGTCGAAGGTCATGGTGTCCTGCGCATCGGTGTAGAGCGCTTGGAAGCTGTCAAAGGGATTGGCTTCTTGGCTGGCGAAGCTGAGGTCGCGGTACATGGCGTCGAAATCGCCCGCCTGCCAGTTGGTGAGGAAGTCGCGCGCGACGCGCTCGGCGTCCTCCAGTTGATAAACCGAGGGCAGCGCCGCCTTAGTCGGCACCGGGACGGCTGCCTGTCGCTGGGGGCGACAGCCGAACGTGGCGGCGATCATGGTAAGCAGGAAGAAGAAGCGGAAACGGGACATCAACCATCTTTGGATAAATCACGCAGTATCCAGCATAGTATAGACCCGTTTTGGGATAACGTGCCCGTTGAGGCTGGCGGAAAAGCCCAAGGTAGGAAAATTGTAGTGATGGGAGTCAATCGCCCAACCGATCGCCCTGATTGGCATCACAAACCGAACAAATGTATCATTCAGGGATTGAAGCGAAACCACATCCAACCAGATAAGCGAGGCAAATTATCATGTTCAACCGGGTCACGGCGGTCGTATTGTTTGTACAGGACTTTGAAACCTGCTTGGCGTTCTACCGGGATCAGCTTGGGTTAGAGGTTGTCCTACAGGAGCCGGATTTCGCGGCGTTCAAGTTCGCCGATCAGAACTTCGCCCTGCAAGGGATGTCCAAAGCGGTCGAATTGTTCGGCGCGCTGCCGACTCCATCGGCGAACACCGACCGGGTCATGCTCTGCACCCAAGTCGAAGACGTGGACGCGGCTTACGAGGCAGTTCAAGGCGAACGGGGTCGAGTTCACCAAAGCGCCGGAAGACCGCTATTGGGGCATTCGCGCCGCCTATTTCCGCGATCCTGAGGGGAATCTGTGGGAGATCGCCAGCCCGGTGCAATAAACCTCACTCCGGCTGACCGTATACAGTGAGAACGGGCGCAGCACGCTGCGCCCCTACGAACTTCACGCCCACCCCGCTCCCTAGGAGTGGTGGCGAAAATGCCGATATGAGGTTGAGCCTCCCCGTCTTAATTTGGAGAAGGGCATTATCGTGCTCTACGCGAAAAACCTGCTGCGCGTTGTGCTTGTCCCCTCTCTCAGGGAGAGGGGACGGCTCACCCAAAGCGAAGCGGCGGTGAGCAGGGGTGAGGTTAAACTGTCGGCACCATGTAGATGATGGTCACGCCGTCGCCGCCTTCTTTGGGTGGCGCAGCGATCGCCTTCGAGATCAGCGGATGTTGGCTGACGCGATCCTGCACTGCTTTGCGCAGCGCCCCCGTCCCTTTGCCGTGAATGATCCGCCCGAAGGGGATGCCGGAGAGATAGGCGGCGTCGATGTAGTTGTCGAGCTTTTCCAGCGCCTCATCGACGCGCGCGCCGCGCAAATCGAGTTCCAGCCCCGGCGACTGCCCTTTAGGGATGCTCAGGTCGTTGCTGGGCGCGTAAGCCGTGACGCGGCGGCGCTTGTTGACCTTGCGCTCGGCGCGGGTCGGCTTCTTGAGGTCGCGCAGGTTGGCGCGAATCTTCAGCGAACCGATCTGCACCATTGCCTCGTCTTTATCGAGTTCGATGATCGTGCCTTCCGCCTTGAGCGCTTCCAGCCAGACGGCATCGCCGAGGCGCGGCGTCCAGTCATCCAGCGGGGCGGGTGCTTTTTCGCCGCTTTCGAGCGGCTGGCGCAGGTAACTATCGACGTTATCGGCGGTCTGCTGCACTTTGCGCAGATTATCCAGCGGCAGGGAGGCGTCGCGCAGATCGTTACGCAGGCGGCGCAGTTCGCGCTTGAATTCTTCCATTTCGCCCTGCATGTTGCGCCGCGCCGCCGCGATGATGTCGCGGCGCTCGTCCTCGACACCGCTGAGGTTGGCGTGCAGTTCGGCGCGCTCGGCTTCGACTTCCTCGCGCATCAGCGAGATCACTTCTTGCTGATGGCGGATGTCCTCGCGGGTGCGGTGGATTTCGTCGAGCAGGTCGTCGGCGACCAAATCTTCGGTCGCGACCATCCCGCGCGCATCCTCGATGATCGTCTCGTTCAAGCCGAGCCGCTGGGCGATTGCCAACGCATTCGAGCGACCGGGCAAGCCGACGATCAAGCGGTAAGTCGGCGCGAGCGTTTCGAGGTTGAATTCAACGCTGGCGTTGCGGACGCCGGGCGTCTCGACGCTGTAGACCTTGAGTTCGGGATGGTGCGTGGTCACCATAGTGGTGACATGACGGTTGCGCAGATAGTTGAGGATCGCCCGCGCCAGCGCCGAGCCTTCCGCCGGGTCGGTGCCCGCGCCGAGTTCGTCCAGCAGCACCAGCGAGTGCTCGTCGCCTTCGCGTAAGATGTGGATGGTGTTGGTCATGTGGGAGGAAAAGGTGCTGAGGGACTGCTCGATGCTCTGTTCGTCGCCGATGTCGGCGTAGACGCCGTCAAAAACGGTCAGCTTGGCTTGCTCGGCGGGCAGGTGCAGCCCGATCTGCGCCATCAGCACCAGCAAGCCGACCGTCTTGAGCGAGACGGTCTTGCCGCCGGTGTTCGGTCCGGTCACGACCAGCACCCACGTGTTCTCGTCAAACTCGACGTCGATCGGGACGACGTTGCCGCTCAGCAGCGGATGGCGCGCGCCTTGCAAATAGATCGTGCTGCCGGGATGATCCGGGTTCTCCGGGCGCGGCTGAAACGGCAGCAGTTCCGGCGCGACCGCTTTGATGTCGTCGGCATAATGCGCTTTGGCGAAGACGAGGTCGAGATAGCCGAGCACCTCGACCGTCCGCACGATGTACTCCGCCTCGTGCGCGACCATGTCGGTCAGCGCCAGCAAAATCCGCCGGACTTCCTTTTCTTCGTCCAGTTGCAGTTCGCGCCAGCGATTGTTGAGTTCGACCGTTTCCAACGGCTCGATCCAGAGCGTCGCGCCGCTGGATGACGAGTCGTGGACGATGCCGGGGATTTTGCCCTTGTAATCGGCTTTCAGCGGGATCACGTAGCGACCGTTACGCATGGTGAACAGCGGCTCTTGCAGCACCGTCTGGTTGCTGCTGGAACTGACCATGCGGTGCAGCTTGGTTTGCAGCCGATCAAAGGCGAGCTTGAGGTCGCGCCGGATGACCGCCAACTGCGGACTGGCGCTGTCTTTGACCTGCGCGTTTTCGTCGAGCACGCGCTCGATTTCATTTTGCAGCCCGGTACATTCCTCTAGCTCGTTGGAAATGTCCGCCAGCAGCGGATAGACGCCCGCCATCCGCCCCAGCGTGCGCTTGAGCGTGGTCGCGCGGCGCAGCGTCAGCCGGATGTCGAGCAGCACTTGCGCCTCGATCATGATGCCGCGCTCCGCCAGCAGCGCCGGTTCGCGCACGTCGCGCGCGCCACCGAGCGAGGCGTGGAACTGGTTGGCGAACATCAGTCGGGCTTCGGCGGTTTCCTGCTGCCACGTGCGCGCCTCGTCGAGGTCGAGCGTCGGGATCAGGTCGCGGGCGAGGTCGGCTCCGGCGGAGAAAGTGGTGTACTGTGCCAGACGGTCAAGGATTTTGTGGAGTTCGAGCGTCTGGATAACTTTTTCGTTCATTCAGGGGAAATCTTCACTTGTCGAAATGATCGGCGTCATTATAACAGACGAGCGAACGCACGGCAACGGTGAGGTTCTTTAAAGTTATTTAACGGGTCAGGAGAGATAAAGCGTATCGCCTATTTGCTGGAGTATAATCTTGATAGGATAGGTTAAGGCTTGATGGATGGATGCAACCCGTTATTCCGCTTACGATGAGGTCTACGATTTCCTGCTCTCCGCGCCTTCACCGGAGGCAGTAATCGCTTTTCGCCCCTCCGAGGAAACCCAATCCCGCGTGCACGATCTGCTCGAAGCGAATCGCAGCGGTATGCTAACGAGCGTCGAGCAAGCCGAACTCGACGAGTTTTCCAGTGTCGAGCATTTTGTGCGGATGCTGAAGATTCGCGCGCAGCAAAAACTGTCAGCCTAACGTGAGCTATATCTCCGAAACCTTGCGTCGCTCTGTGTACGAGCGTGCCGACGGGCACTGCGAATACTGCTTGCTCTCGATTCGCTATGCTTATCTGCCCTATGAAGTTGATCACATCATTGCGGAAAAACATGGAGGCAAAACGGAGGATGAAAACCTCTGCTTGAGCTGCTTTGAGTGCAACCGTCATAAAGGGAGTGACATTGCTTCCTACGATGAGGATATTGGCGACGTAGTACGCCTATTCAATCCGCGCCGCGACCTATGGGCAGACCACTTTCGCCTTGAAGGAGCGCAAATCGTACCGCTGACGCCAATCGGTCGGGTCACGGTTCGATTGTTGCAGTTGAATGACCCCGAACGCCTGCTTGAACGTGAAGCCCTGCTCACTGTAGGTCAATATCCTTAGGCAAAAACGTTTACTGACACACCAGTTCGCGCATGGGATCGGCAGCGCAGCCAAATCACCGCCGCGATTTGCGCTCGCGCATCAGTTGATCGAGCGAGACCATCTCGCCGTCGCCGTCATCGAGCGACAGGCGCTCGCGCAGGCTATCGAGTTCGTCGTCGTTGAGCGAGTTCAGCAGCCGCTCGACATTGCCGCGCTTCTGCTTGCCCGCTGCTGCCATCTGCGCCGCGCTGATCCCCTCCGGCGGTGCCAGCATCACCGCGACCGTCGATCCGGCGGCTGCTGCCCCATAGATCAAGCCGAGAAACAGCGTGATGACGTCCGGGCTATGCCCAAAGAAGGTGACGGTCGTCGCTACCGCGAATGCTGCCCAAATGAAGAAAATTGCCTTAAGCCGGTCGCCAGAGTTCATGATTCACCTCTTTCCTTTGTAAATTTATACGCAAAGGGTCATCATCGCGTTGCATAAGTTGGCGTGGTTCACTATGATATTAAGCAGTATGACCAGTCAACCTCAAGGAGTGGGTTATGGTGCGAGCGGCAGGCAGGCTACTTTTCATCGCTGTAATCGTGTTGACCGCATTTGGCGCTGCCGCCGCGCCTGATCGCCAAACCGGATCGCTGACCCCGGCGATTGTGCAATTCACCGCCGATGCTGCCGCGCTCGACTATGCTGCCGTCGAAGCGGGCACGGCTCAGGTTACGCTGACGTGGGGCACGATCAACGGCAACGCGCAGTACCGTATCGACATCGACACCTATCACCAAAACCAGTGGGTCTCGGTGCTCGATCCGCACGAAGCGCTGCAAATGAACGGCTCCAAGCTGATCACGGTGGTCGCGCCGGACGATTTTGGCGCGCCGACCTTCCGCCTGACGCTCAAGACCAGTCGCGGCGTAATCGTCGGACGGCAGTATTTGACGATCCCTTACGCTGAGGATAATTCGGCGGATGCGCCCAGCATCGTCTCGTTCACGACGCCGGTGCAGGGCGTGGACACGCACCTGCTGGTCTTCAGCAACGCCAAAATCATCGTCTCGTGGGAGATCGCCAACCGGCGCCCCGATACGCAGCTCATTTTTGAGCAGTTATTCGACCCGAACGAAGATGGCTTTCAAGTTGACATCACCGGCTACGGGACATGGCTGCCTTCGACCGGCGAAGGCGCGATCATTCCGCGCTCGACGCTCTCGAAAGCCGCTTTGCACTATCGCTTGGACCTCGTCAGCGCGACCGACGGCACCCGCTACGATTGGGCGGACATCACCATCCCGGTGATCGGGCAGCTTTTGATCGTCTCGCGCCCGGTGCTGCGAGGACCCGGCACCGTCGAGCCGCTGAGTGTTCAGCCGCTCAGTGTCGCGCCCCAGAGTGTCGCGCCGGCGAACGAAGCTGCGCCGGATTCGAGCAGCGCCCAGAGCAGCAGCGACAGCCCCGGCATGGGCTTCAGCGCCGACACCCAATCTGCCGAGCCGGGCAACATCGTGCTCAACTGGCAGGCAGGGGACGCTGCCGACGTGCAATTGCTCGCCAACGTCGAGGACGGTCCGAAAACGCTGTTCACTCAACTGCCGCCGAGCGGATCGCTGAGCATTCCGCTGCCGCCGGATGCCCCCAGCGTCTCCTACACGCTGCGCGCTCAAGCCGCTGACGGGACGGTGCAGACGGAGCAGCTCAACGTGGTGCCCGTTCCCGCCGAAAGCGGAAATTAGCCCCGGTACCCCCGAATAAATTAAAGCGGCGGACTCGCCTGAGTTCGCCGCTTTTTTGTTGCGTTGCCCGCCGCATCCCTTAATGAAGGGCGTATAGATCGCGGTGGTATCGCCTGCTGCTCCCTCAAAACCCGGTTTTACGCCCCCAAAATGAGCAAACCTTGTTTAAACTGCCTCAAAATTGTATAACTAAGTTGGCTATCAATTTCGCTAAACCTTGCTAAATTAAATAAATATGGCGTTGGGTTTCATAATATTTAGGAGCTGTCGCGCACAGCTTAAGATTTGGAGTCCCCGATGAACGTGATCAACGACGAATTGAGCGATGCTGACCTTATTGAGCGCCTGCGGGCGAGCGATTTGGACGCTCTCGGCGCGCTGTTTGACCGTTACTATCCTCAAGTTTACCGTACTGCCGCCGCCATCACGCGCGACAGCGCTGTCGCTGAAGACATTGCGCAGGACTGCTTCTTGAAGCTGCACCAGTACGCTCATCGTATCGACGTAACTCTCCCGCTCGCCCCGTGGCTGTACCGCGTCACCGTCAACTTGAGCTATACTTGGATTTCGCGGCGGCAGAAACGCCGAATTTCGCTGGAAGCGCTGGTCGATCACCTGATGTCCCCCTCGTGGCACGCCCCGGATCAATTGGCGGAGTACAGCGAGGTGCAGCAGCAGGTGCGTCAGGCGATCAGCGAACTGCCGTTTAACCAGCGGGTCGTGATCGTGCTTCACTACCTGAGCAGCTTGAATTTGGACGAGATCGCCGAAATTCTGGACTGCCCGGTAGGGACGGTCAAAAGCCGCTTGTACTATGCGCGCGAAAATCTGCGCCGCCGCTTAGATGAAAGTCACCGAATCAGCGAGGTCGCACACGGTTATGCAGGAATTACGTGAAGAGCAGCTCGACGCTGACATCACCCGCAGCTTGCGCTTTGACACCCTCGTTCCCCCCGCGCGCCAGCAAGCCGCTAAAGAACTACTGCTGAGTCGTGCCGCCGAACAGCCGATGCTGCCGCCGCTGCCAGCCGTCACCGCTTCCCCCGGACTGCGCGATCACGCTCAGACGATCAGCCACGGGACGCGCCGCTTGCTGAGCCTGTTGATCGTCGATTCCAGCATCTACGAACGTGCTCGCCGCCAGCCCCGCCTGTACCAGCACTACAACGCGCACAGTCGTTACGCCTTCACCGTCATCCACATGCTCGCCTAGCGCTCAACTCGAAACTTAAGGCTCTTGATGAATCGGTCGCCCCGATTGCCGTTATAATTGGGGAGTAGTGCCTCGGCTTCACCAGTTTATGGGTAAGGGAAATGGTTTCTTTAGCGCGTGTCGTCACGGTTGATCCGACGGGCGTAATTGCGCAGATTGTGCGCTCGGCAGTCGATCTCACCGCTCAACCGATTATTCAAATCGACGTTCCCGGCAGTACGGAAGCGCTCACCGAAATTGAGGGTAAAGCGCCTGACCTGCTGATTACGACGTTGGGTTTGCGTGACGGCATGGACGGCATCAGTCTCGCGCTGACGGTCAAGCAAGCCTTGCCGGAAATGGCAGTCATCGTCCTCGCCGAGCCGAACGACCCCGCTGAACTGGACGACAATTTCCGCCGCGAAGCACCGTTCGTCTACCTGCATCGCCCGCTCGACCCCGCCCAATTCATGCGCTTTTTCAAAGCCGGACTCGACGGCAGCGATCTCGCCGCTGCTTACGTCCCGGCTGCACCCCCCGCCGTCGAGATCAACCATTCTGCCGACTTGGGGCTGATTCCGCCGCTGGACATCAAAGCCGCCGCTCACGTGATTGACACGCTGCTGACCGACATCGGCGCGTTGGCGATCGTGCTGGCGACTCGCGCCGGGGAAATCGTGCTGGAACGCGGCACGATCGGCTACCTTGACCGCGATGCGCTGGCGCAAGCGCTGCTGCCGACCGCCAAGACGACCTTCGACATGGGGCAGTTGATCGGCGGGCATCCCTCGTCGCTGCATTTCTACGACGGCGAGACCTTCGACGTGTACGTGCTTTCGGTCGGGTTTCACCACTTCATGTGCCTGATCTTCGACGGACAGATCGGCAGTCGCCAGTTCGGAGCGGTCAATCGCTTCGGGCGGCGCAGCGCGGAAGACTTGGTCGCCATCCTCGGCATGAGCGCCTTCGCTTTCACCGCGCCGCCGGTGGATGAGGCGGAGCCGCTCGACGTGGAGAATGAGGAGATCACCGAGGAGCCGGAGCCGCTGATCGAGCGTGCCGAGGAATGGAGCAGCCTCGAACCCGAACTGCTGCCGGAGCCGGAACCGCTGCACCTTGAGCCGATTCAAAATCTCGACCTGAGCCTGTTCGATCACATGGCGCTGGACAATCTCGACGAGTCCGCTGCTGACGATCTGTTCGATCCCGAAAAGTTGGCGGAGATCGCCAACGAAACGCGCCGTGAACGGGGTCCGCTGTCTTACGAAGAAGCCCGCGAACTGGGCATCATACCCTGAGTGCTGCTATGGCTGGCTGAACGCGATCACCCCCTAATTTTCCCGTGTAGGGGCACGATATATCGTGCCCCTACGACTATCCAGAATTGTTATCTCACAATTAGGAAACTGAACTCATGATGCAGCTACTCAGCGTGAATGTCGGCGCGGTCAGAGCCATGCCGCCGACGGTCAAACAACACGGCACGACCGGCATTTTCAAGCAGCCCGCGAGCGATCCGGTGCAAATCGGTACGCTCGGTCTGGCGGACGATGCCATCTGCGACGTCGAGAATCACGGCGGCGTCGATCAAGCGGTCTACGTCTACGGCACCGCCGATTATGACTGGTGGGCGGCGGAGTTGGGTCGCGCGCTCGACCCCGGCACCTTCGGCGAGAACCTGACTATCAGCGAACTGGCGAGCGCCGACCTCCGCATCGGGGATCGGCTGCGCGTGGGGGCAGTCCTGCTCGAAGTGACCGCGCCGCGCATCCCCTGCGCGACTTTCGCTTACCGCATGGACGATCCGCAGTGGGTCAAAAAGTTCCGCTACGCCGAGCGTCCCGGCATTTACTGCCGCGTGATCGAAACCGGCGCAGTGCAGGCGGGCGATCCGGTGACGCTGGAACCCTATCAAGGCGAGACGATCCTCGCGCTGGAGATGTTCCGCGCCTTCTACGATAGATCGCTGCGCGACGCCGATTATCTGCGCCGTGCTATCGCTGCACCGACGCACTACAAGGATCGCGACCAACTCGCGCAAGAACTAGCCGCGCTGAACACGCGCTCAACGGCGGGCTGAGATCGAGCAGTAGTAGGAGCGTTACATGAGGGGGTTTAAGAACCCCTCACCCCGGACGCAAAGCGTCCTCCCCTCTCCCACGTAAACGGGGCGAGGGGCGACGTTCCCCCTTCTCCCCGCTTGTGTGGGAGAAGGGGGCTAGGGGGTTGAGGGGTCAAAGTAACGCCCCTACGAGCGCAAAAATCGTATGGCTGCACTGATTTCCATCACGCCGAAAATGTCGCAATCGACCTCGACTCGGCGCGCCGCGCGCGTTAGGCTAATCACCCTATATTGTGACCCTGAGGATTTCCCGCTGTGCCACCGTTATCACGGGCATTCATCAAAGCCGGACTGATCGATTTCATCCTCGCGCTGATCGCCGGGGCGCTGACGGTCGCGCGCCCGGTGATCACCAGCCTGCCGCCGACGATCTCGCTGCTCTACCCGGTCTACCTGCATCTGTTAATGGTCGGGTGGGTGACGCAGTTGATCATGGGCGTCGGTTACTGGATGTTCCCCAAGCTGACCAAGGAGACGCCGCGCGGCAGCGAGCGACTCGGTTGGGCGACCTTCATCCTGCTCAACGTGGGCTTAGTCCTGCGCGCCCTCAGCGAGCCGCTGGTCGTGGTCAAGCCGGAGTGGAATCTCGGCTGGGTACTGGCGCTCTCGGCGGTGCTCCAGTTGATCGCCGGGTGGGGCTTCGTCATCAACACGTGGCGGCGGATCAAGGAGCGATGACATGCCGCGCTTGACCGTCACCATGGTGCGCACTGCCCTGCTCGAATTGGGGATCGGCTTTACCTTCGGCGCGCTGATCCTGTTCAACAAGGGCATCCCCTTCGACCCGCTGATCTGGCGGCTGCGTCCGGCGCACGTCGATATTGTGCTGTTCGGCTGGACGATGCAGCTCGCTATGGGCATCGCCTTCTGGATTCTGCCGCGCTTCACCAAAGCGCCGCGTTACGGGCGTGAAGGCTTGGGCTGGGTCGCTTATCTGCTGCTGAACAGCGGCTTGGCGGTGGTCGTGCTCAACTCGTGGCTGAGCATCGATTGGCTGCCCTTCGTCGGGCGCGCGCTGGAACTGAGCGCAGTCGCCACCTTCGCCCTGATGCTGTGGAAACGGGTCAAACCCTACGCCGCACCGTAACTGCGCGCTTGCCCAAGAAACCTGAGAATGCGTTTTCATCGTAGGGGCGCAGCACGCTGCGCCCCTACACGTACCAACTTAAGCGATTTGTCCGACGTTTTTGCTCGTGCCGCCGGGGGATCAAATCCCCCGGCTATCAAATCAAGCTCGCTAAAGCGAGCTGCAAGATGAGTTGAAATGGGTTTTAGCCGTCTTCAGACGGCTTGAATGCTTAGCCAGAGGCTTCGAGCCTCTGGCGACACTCCGCGAACACTCTCTCAAAAAGCGCGTGTTTCCTTAACTTAGTGTCTATAGGGCGCACGGCTGTGCGCCCCTACGATGAAAAATCTTGCTCAGATTCGTTATCGATAACTGACACTAAACAAAATGCCGCCCTCATACAGGGCGGCATTTGCTTTTTTCGGTGGCGATCCTGTGCGCGGATCGCATTTCAGCTTAGCGGCTCAAACCTACTGCCGCCGTTCGCCCGCGAGATCGACCGCGTCGAGCAGCTTTTGCAGTCCGGCGACCAAATCGCCGTCGAGGTGCAGTCGCAGCGCGCGGCGGTTCTTGCCTTGCAGCGCTTCGAGATCACCGGCGGCTTGCGCCGTTTCGAGCACGCCGAAGGTGTAAGGTGCCTCCGGGATCGGCAGGTCGAGGCTGCTCTCGTGCGTGATCTGGAAGAAGACGCCGTTATTGGGACCGCCCTTGTGCAGTTGACCGGTGCTGTGCAGGAAGCGCGGACCGAAACCGAGCGTGACCGCCCGTCGGGTGACGTGGCGCAGCCGCCGCTGAATTTCCTCCAGCTTGGCGCTCACTTCGTCGGTCATGGGCAGGTAGGCGAGCAGCGCGAAGTAGTCACCTGCTTGCGTCGCGTTCAACTGCGCGGCGATCAAGCCGGAGAGCGTGTTGTGCTCGTACTGGTGCTGCGTGCACAGGTCGTAGATCATCTGCTCCATCTTGCTATCGGCATAGAGCGCGGCGTGGTCGGTGACGAGCAGCGGCTTCGTCTCCGGCAGATGCCCGTTTTCCTTGTAGTAGTCGAGCAGACGGTTGGTATTGTTCTTGCTTTCGGTGACGTTCGGCTCGTCAAACGGGTTGATGTCGAGGATCTTGCCGACGACCGCCGTCGCAAACTCCCAGCGGAAGAACTCGCCGCCGAGCGCGTAGATGTCGTCCAGCTTGAGCGTCACGAACGGCTGCCCCGCCTGCTGCAGCGCGGTCATACCGGCGTCGGTTTCTTCGTTGTCGTCGCCCTCGACGCGCAGATAGACGAACAGCCGGTCAGTCGAGTAATCGTGCGGCTTGCCGACCGTTGCGCCGACCACCGGGACGAGTCCCTTGCCTTCTTTGCCGGTGCTCTCGGCGATCAACTGCTCGACCCAACTGCCGAAGCTGGCGATCGACGGGCTGGTCTGGATCGTGACCTTATCGTGGGCGTCGGCAGCCAGCGCGCCCATGGTCGCGCCCAGCCACATGCCGGGGTGATCGGTGGCGGGCATACTCGAACTGCAAGCGGTCATCATCCGCTCGGCGCTCGCCCACAGGCGCTTGATGTCCACGCCGATCAGCGCGGCGGGAACCAAGCCGAAGTAGCTGAGGGCGCTGTAACGCCCGCCGATGTCGTCCGGGTTGAGGAACAGGTCGCGGAAACCTTTTTCCTTGGCTTCGAATTCGAGCTTGCTGCCCGCGTCGGTGATGGCGATGAAGCGATCGCCCTTGCCGCCGGTTTTCTCGTAGAAATACTTGTAGAACGACCACGTTTCGATCGTCCCGCCGGATTTGCTGGAGACGATGAAGATGGTGCGGTTGACGTCGATCGCATCCTCAACGCGCTTGATATTCGCCGGGTCGGTGCTGTCGAGCATTAACAGCGTGGGACGTCCTGCTGCTGCGCCGAAGGTGCGGAACAGGACTTCCGGCGCGAGGCTGCTGCCGCCCATGCCGAGCAGAACGACGTGATCGGCGTCGATTGGCTTCGTTTGCAGCGTGATCAAGCGGTCGATGTCGATAGTTTTGGTCACGTCGAGCCAGCCGAGGCGGTTCTTGATCTTGGCGACGATCTGCGGGTTATCTTTCCAGAGCGCGCCGTCGTGCTCCCAGATGCGGACGTTGGTGTGATGCGAAGCGAGGTCTTTGAGCGTCTGCTGCACGGCTTGCGCGTGCACGCCGAGCGTGAGTTCCTGCTGGCTCATCACGCCGGTTTTGAGCACGTCGCGCTTGGCGGCGACCTGTTCCAGCAGGCTGTGGAACGAATCCGAGAACGAATTGACGCCATCGACCTGAAGCTGGCGCGTCACGTCGTCGAGGTTGACGCCGACTTCGGCGAGCATGTCGAGCATCTGATGGGCTTCGTCGGTCCCTTCTTCGAGCGTATTGCCCACCGTGCCGTGATCCTTGAACAGCTTGAGCGTCTCCGGCGGGACGGTGTTGACCGTGTCCTTGCCGATCAGCGCGTCGACGTACATGGTATCGGGATAGGCGGGATTTTTGGTGCTGGTGGATGCCCACAACACGCGCTGCGGCATCGCGCCGGCTTCGCGCAGATCGGCGAAGCGGTCACCGTAGAACAGTTCCTTGAAGCGCTCGTAGGCGACCTTCGCGTTGGCGATGGCGGTCTTGCCCTTGAGCTTGTTGTTGAGCGAGACGCGACCAATGTCGCCGCGCGTCTGCGCCGCCCGGATGTTGTTGTCGAGCATTCGGTCGACGGCGACGTCGATGCGGCTGAGGAAGAAGCTCGCCACCGACGCGATTTTGCTCACGTCTTTACCTTCGGCTTTGCGCCGCTCCAACCCGCGAATGAAGGCGTTGGCGACGTCCACGTAGTTATCGACGCCGAAGATCAGCGTCACGTTGACGTTGACGCCGGAAGCAATCGCTTCTTCGATGGCGGGCAAACCGGCTTCGGTCGCCGGGATTTTGATCATGGCGTTGGGGCGGTCGAGCAGTTTGAACAGCCGCTTCGCCTCGTTGGTCGTCGTCTCGGTGTCGTTGGCGATCAGTGGCGAGACTTCGAGGCTGACGTAACCGTCACGCCCGCCGGTGCGGTCGTAGATCGGGCGCAGCAGGTCGAGCGCGTGCTGGATGTCGTCGATCGCCAGCGCCTCGAAGATCGCATAGGGATCGAGGTCGAGCATGTGCTCCAGCGCGGCGTCGTAGTCGTCCGATCCGCCGATCGCTTTCTGGAAGATGGTCGGGTTCGAGGTGATGCCGAGCACGCCATCCTCGTCCAGCAAGCGCTGCAGGTCGCCGTTCTCCAACATGCTGCGGCGGATGTTGTCGTACCAAATACTTTGCCCAAATTGCTGTACGTCTACAGGGGGATTTCCTGCCATGAGTTCATCTCCTGAAAAATGACCATATGCCTAACTATTGTACCGAACGCACGTCGATATTGCGTTAGATTGCTTGATATATGAGCGCTTCCTTCGCGTTTACTCACCCCGTGCTTCGATTGCCTGCACCTTGCCGAAGCGGCGCAAGTGGCGCTCCTCGCTGCTCGGCTGCGCGGCGATGAAAGCGTCGGCGAGTTCCTCCGCCAGCGTCGGTCCAATGATCCGCGCGCCGAGGGTCAGGATGTTCATGCGGTCGTGCTCGACGCCTTGATGCGCGCTGTAGTGATCGTGACAGACGGCGGCGTAAATCCCCTTGACCTTGTTAGCGGCAATCGACGCGCCGACGCCGCTGCCGCAGGCGAGAATCCCGCGCTCGGCGCGACCGTCGCGCACGGCGAGTGCCAGCGCTTCGGCGAAGTCGGGGTAGTCGTCGGGAACGGTGGGGTCGTTCTGTGCCGAGGTCGATCACTTCGTGTCCCTGCTTGGCGAGGTAATCGACGAGGTGCTGCTTGAGCGGGTAACCCGCGTGGTCCGCTGCGAGGGCAATTTTCATGGTTCTAGTTGTGCTCCTAGTTCCCACCGGAGGCTTATCCTCCCGGCTGCAAAATGTACTCAGTTTCGTTCGGTTTGCAATTCGAGGAGTTCGCTCAAGGCTTTGCGCGCCATGTCAAGCAGTTCATCGGGCGTGGAGTTATAGGGTGGTTGGTTCGAGAGCGCGTCAGCTTCGAGGCAAAGCTCGCTGATAATCGTGGTTGCGTGGTCACTTCCCCGGCGTAAATCGTCGTGATGAATCCAGAAATCAACCGCCAGATCCGCAAACTGCTCGGCATCGATCTCGCCGGAGACGAAGCGCTGCACCAGCTTGATGAATTGGATTATTATACTCTCCATTACAAGCTCCCTCGCTCATTCAGATTCGTGAACTGTGCGTCGGTGAGTTCCCACACACTGGCGAACGCACCGTCAGGTTCAGTCATTACGTCGATTAACGCCGATTCTTTCAAGTAGTGTATCATGGGACGACGGCGAAATGTACCAACGATCTGTTGCACTGTCGGGTCTTCGACATAAGCGAGAATCGCTTCTCTGAATGCTTCAGCATTTTGTTTATTGTAGGTTCCTTCAACCCCTAAAACAGAAGCATGTTTGAACTTCTTCTGTAGTTGGCGATCTGTGAACGTGATCTTGCGTGGTGGATTTGGTTCGATGGTGGGCTGCCTTTCACGAGGAGGTGGGTAGGGGGCGCAGCGCGCTGCGCCCCTACGAAGCTGCAACTACCCGATCAGCCCCTTCGCGGCGTTGACGACTGCTTCCGGCGTCAAGCCGTATTCCTCGTAAATCTTCTCGTAGGGCGCGCTCGCGCCGAACTTGTCGATGCCGATGGCGACGCCCTGCGTGCCGACCCACTTCTGCCAGCCCAGCGTGACCACCGCCTCGATGCTGACGCGCGCGCTGACTTCCGGCGGCAGCACTTGATCGCGGTAGCTCTGCGGCTGATCTTCGAACAGTTCCCAGCACGGCAGCGAGACCAAGCGCGCTTTGACACCTTCTGCCGTCAGCGTCTTGTAGGCGGCGTGAGCGATGTGGACTTCGCTGCCGCTGCCCAGCAGGATCACGTCCGGCGTGCCTTCGCAGTCGGCGAGGACGTAACCGCCGCGCGCCGCGCCTTCCTTCAAGGCGTCGGTCGCTTCCAGCACCGGCAGATTCTGCCGCGTGAAGATCAACGTTGCCGGTTTATCCAGCGTCATCGCCGAGCGCCACGCTGCCGCCGTTTCGTTGGCGTCGGCGGGACGGAAGACGTAGAGATGCGGGATCAGCCGCAGCGACATGACCTGCTCAATCGGCTGGTGCGTGGGACCGTCCTCGCCCAAGCCGATGCTGTCGTGCGTGAAGACGTAGATCGTCGGGATTTCCATCAGCGCGCCGAGCCGGATCGTCGGGCGCATGTAATCGCTGAAAGTCAGGAACGTCGCGCTGTAGGGCTTGATGATGCCGCCGTGCAGCGCCAAGCCGTTGACGATCGCGCCCATGCCGTGCTCGCGGACGCCGAAGCGCAGGTTACGCTCCGCCGCGTCGCGCTGACCGGTGTTCGCCTCGCCCTTGATCAGCGTCTTGGTGCTGCCCGCGAGGTCGGCGTCGCCGCCGATCATGGTCGGGATGTGCTTGGCAATCGCGTTGAGGACTTCACCGGACGCATTGCGCGTGGCGATCTGCTTCTCCGTGCCGTAGACCGGGATGTCGGCATCCCAGCCCGCCGGGAGTTCGCCCGCCTGCGCCTGATCCCACTCGGCGGCGAGTTCAGGGAAAGCAGCGCGCCATTCCGCGAACTTCTCGTTCCATGCGGCTTCTTCATTCATGCCCTTCTCGACCGACTCGCGGAAGTGTTCGAGCGCCTCGCCGGGGACGTAGAAATCCTCTTGGGTCCAGCCGTAGAATTCCTTGACCAGCTTGACCTCGTCCTTGCCCAGCGGCGAACCGTGCGCCTCGCTGGTGCCGCCCTTGTTCGGGCTGCCGTAGCCGATCACCGTCTTGATCACGATCAGCGTCGGGCGGTCGCGGGTCTCTTTCGCCGCCGTGATCGCCTGATCGATGCCGTCGATGTCGTTGCCGTCTTCGACTTCGAGCGTCTGCCAGCCGTAAGCGCGGAAGCGGGCGGCGACGTCCTCGGTGAAGGTCATGTCCGCCGAGCCGTCGAGGGTGATATTGTTGCTGTCGTAGAGATAGATCAGCTTGCCCAGCCCCCAGTGACCCGCCAGCGATGCGGCTTCCGAGGCGACGCCTTCCATCAAGTCGCCGTCGCCGACCAGCGCATAGGTGTAGTGATCGACGATCTCGTGACCGGGGCGGTTGAAGTGCTTGGCGAGGTAGGCTTCCGCGACGGCGAAACCGACCGCGTTCGATGCGCCCTGACCGAGCGGACCGGTGGTCGTCTCGACGCCGGGGGTTAAGCCATATTCGGGATGTCCCGGCGTTTTGCTGCCCCACTGCCGGAAGTTCTTGAGGTCGTCCAGCGAGACGTCGAAGCCGGTCAGGTAGAGCAGTGAGTAGAGCAGCATTGACCCGTGTCCGGCGCTGAGGATGAAGCGGTCACGGTTGACCCAGTTTGGGTTGCGCGGATTGAAGTGTAGGTGACGCATCCAGAGCGCGTAAGCCATCGGTGCGGCGCCCATCGGCAAGCCGGGATGCCCGCTGTTTGCCTTCTGGACGGCGTCAATCGATAAGGTGCGAATGGTATTGACGGCGAGTTCTTGCAGGTTGGCTGACAAAGGATTTCTCTCCTGATTACGTTCGACCAATATGGCAGAGATTATAACACAACGTTTACCTCGAATTCTGCCACAATCAGACTACAATGATCAGGTTAATCAATTGGTAGGAAATGCCCTTGAGCGCTTATTTACTAATCGGCGCGGGCGCGCTTTTCGCTGTGCTGTTCGCCCTCAACAACCTGATCAAGACGATTTTGCGCCGCCAGCGGATCGGCTTTGTCGACCTGCTGCTGACGTTCCTGACCGCGCTGATCCTGCTGATCGGCTTGGTGCTGGCACATCTGCCCGCTGCGGCGGTGGACGGCGAGCCGGATGCTCGGATCGCGCAGGCAGTGCTGCTGATCGGCGGTGGGCTGGCGGTCTTCAGTCTGATCGTCCTGATTGCCGAACTGTTCCGTCCGCAGCGGCTGCGCGGATCGCGGGGGATTTTAGGGTTGTACAGCGGTTTGCTGCTGATGGTCGCTGCGTTTGCGGTGCCGTTCATGGGGGCTTATGTTTCGGTGCAGGAGATCGCTGCCCTGCCGACTGCGCTCGCCTCCCCGACGATGGCGACGACCGCCGAGGTCGGCGCGGCGACAGCCGAACCGGAGGCGGACGGGCAGACGGCGCAGTTGTTCAAGGCGATCAGCGCCGCCGTCGTTGACGAGATCGACGTTGATCCGGCGGTGGTCACCAATGCGCTGCAAAACGGCACGCCGCTGGCGCAGATCGTCAGCGAGAACGGCGGCAGCGTCGACCACGTGATCGACGCCATCACCGAGATCATGCGCGCCAGCATTCGCGAATCGGCGGCGCGCGGCGAGATCAGCGCCTTTCAAGCGGCGCTGGCGCTCAGCCAGATGCCGACCTTGATCCGCTTGGCGGCGAACAGCGATCTCAACGCCTTCGCCGCGCGCTTGAACGGCTCGACCCCCGACCCGAATTCGACGCCCACCGCACTGTTCGCCTTTGCGACCGAAGGGGCTATCCCAGTGACGCCGTCGGCAAGCGCGACCCGCCCGCCCAAGCAAGCGCCGACGCCGACCGCCTCGGCGACGCGCACCAGCACGCCCAATGTCACGCCGACGCCTTCGGCGACGCGCTTCCATTACAGCACGCGCACGCCCGACGCCGACTTTCACGGCGGTCACGCCCTGCCTCGCCTCGGTCGAGTACAACTTGCGCCTGCGCGCCGCGCCCGACACCGATAGCGAGACGCTGGCGGTGATCGACTACGGGACGACGGTCGAACTTTACGGCAAAGGCGGCGCGAGCGAAAACGGTGGGCAGTGGTGGTACGCCCATTACGACGATCTGGAGGGCTGGCTCGACGGTCAGTACATGCTGGTCGGCAGCGGCTGCGACTCGCTGCCCTCGCGGTGAGAGGCGCAAGGGCGCACCTACGTGTGCGCCCGATTTTAGCTGCCCGGAACCATCACTGAACCTGAACCCATTGCTGTAGGGGCGAGGCATTGCCTCGCCCATTTTTAGGTGCCTGCTTCTACCATTAAAAACCTACCCCTGGGGGTGGGGTCAATGCGCGCCTCGGTGCTGCTGATCGATATATCCCAAAGCTTACGGGAGAGATAACCCAACTTATCCCAAGATTACGCAAAATTACGCGCGTAATCTTGAGCGTTCATCAGGCGGGCATCATCTTTTCGTAGAGGACGCCCGTGAAGTCCACGCCGGGAATCTTTTCCTCGCCGACTTTTACGTAGCCGTATTTTTCGTAGAAGTGCTGGTTGCGGATCGCCCACGACGGCGTATCGAGCGTCCAGCGCCGCGCCGGAATCGCCTGCTCGATGAAGGCGAGCGCCTGCGCGCCGATGCCGCGATTCTGGTACTCCGGCGCGAGGTAAATTCTGCCGAGGTTGTAGCAGCTCTCGCCGATTTTGAAGACGATGATCCCGCCGATGATGCGATCGTCGTCGAGGATTTTATAGTAGCTGCCTTGCTTCATGATCCGGCGCTGCCACCCTACCGAGTCGTACCCCGGCGGACCGCCGCGCTCGCCCTGACCGTGCTGGCGGCTGTCGTCGTCAAAGGTGTGCGTCTGAACTTCGGTTAGCGCCTCGGCGTCGGCGGGGCGGGCGAGCTTGAAGCTGATCATCAGGTTGTCCTTCCGGTTTGCGTCGCTCCTTTATAATGCGCCGCCCCGCCCAATTGTGAACGAATTCACAGCTTCGATCCGGCGATCCCTAGCCATTTCAGACAGGTAGGATCTGATCCTTTTAGGATTGCAATTCGCCTTACGCCGCCGTAGTCTGGGTTTGAACGCCATTCAGATATGGAGAGATGCAGCGATGGATTTCGGATTAAGAGATCAAGTTGTGCTGGTGACGGGCAGTTCATCCGGTTTGGGGCGAGCGACGGCGGTCGCTTACGGCGCGGAGGGCGCGCGGGTCGCCGTGACCTATCACAGCGACCGCGACGGCGCCAACGAAACGGCGGAACAGGTGCGCGCGGCAGGCGGCGAGGCATTGGTGACGCCCTTTACGCTGGGCGATCCAGCTCTCGAGCACTGCCGTCGTCGAGACAATTCGCCAGCAGTGGGGTGGGCTGCATGTCCTGATCAACAATGCGGTGGCGGAAATATCGCGCCGATGCGGGGCACCAAATTCGAGGATGTGCCGCTCGAACGCTGGCAGGGCGTGATCAACGCGGCGCTTGAAGGCACGTATCTGATGATTCAGGCGGCGCTGCCGCTGCTGCGTCAAAGCGATTGGGGACGCATCGTCAACATTTCCTCGGATGGCGCGATCCGCGGCACGCCGGACTCGCACCCTACGCTTCGGCAAAAGCGGCGCTCGGCGGTTTGACGATCACGCTGGCGCCGAGTTGGGACCAGAGAACATTCTGACCAACGTTGTCATGCCGGGCTTCATCGGCACCGAGCACAATCTGGAAATCCAGAAGGACTATCTCGACCTGATCCGCAATCAGACGCCGACGCATCAACTGACCACGCCGGAAGACATCGCTCGCTTGATTGTCTTTCTCGGGTCGCGCGCCAACCAGCAGATCAATGGGCAGACGGTGCTGATCACCGGCGGGCGCTGATTAAGTCGCACGCACCGGGTAGCGAATGATCGTTTTGAGCTTCTCCGGTGCGGTGCGCTTGAAGTCGTTCAGGTAGATTTCGTGATGCTTCCCTGCGATGCTCATGCCTTCCGCTTCAATGAAAGTGTGCAGCCGCTCGATGGTCGCCGGTTCGTCGGCAAACGGACCGACGTGCAAAATCTGCGCCGACCGCCCCTCGTCGATCCGTCCGAGTCGCAGGTCGGCGAGGGCGGGCGGATTCTTCTTGCGCCGCACCTCGTCCCGCGCGCGCTCGAAGTCGGCGGGTGTCACGGCGTCCGGCTGGACGATCAGCAGCGTCCACTGCCAGTTGGATTTGTCGCCGTAGCTGAAGTCGGCGCGGTCGTCCACCCACCACCAGCCCTCCAGCGGCATGACCTTGAAGTCGATGCCGCGTTTCTTGAAGCTGAAGCGCAGGTTGTAGGCAGCGCTGAAGATCGCTTGGACGGCGTCCTGATAGCGCTGCGCGGTGTTGGGGTCGCCGCTGCCGTCGATCATCAGGGCGGACAGCGGCGGCACGTCGATCAGGGTTGGCTGTTTCGCTGCCGTATAGACGGTTTTCAGTTCTCGCTTGAGGTCGATGGTGATCATCGTTTTCCCTGCTGTGATCATGCTGTTGATCACCACCATAGCAGGGACTTCCTGACAGCTTGTGTCAGGAATTGCGCGCGGTCACGTCGTCAACCAAGTGGGACTTTGGTCAAATCGAGCGCGGGACCGTCCATGCACATCAACGCCGTACCCTCTCTCAGCTTGACCATGCAGGCGCAGCAGGCACCGACGCCGCAGGGCTGCAAGGGGCGAAAGACGCCGAACAGATAGTTCGCGGGGATATCGGCACGCAGGGCGCTGAACAGGCTCCAAATTTCGCGGAAACCGCTCAACTCGTCGTCTTGACTGACGGTCACGAAAACCTGATCCGCCCAACCGACGGTCGTGACCCGGTTCGCCCAGTCCAGTTTTTCGGCGGCGACTTCCTGATCCGGCTTGACTTCGCCCTGAATTACTTCGACTTCGGGCGGGAGATGCTCCGTATTGTAGTTCGCGTCGAGCAGCAGCAGCGTCACACTGACGTTGTTCGCCAGCAGCGCCGGGATCGTCATCATCAGCGGCGTTGGCTCGGTGTTATAGGCGACCAGCAGCACGTTGCGCAGCGTCCGCCGGAAGCGAAACGGCTGCCCGACCGCGCCGATCAAGCTGACGATGGTGCCGGGTTCGTAGCGCGTCGTGTTCGGGCGCTCGATCACCAGCATGTTTTTCTGCACGGCGACCGGCAGCCACTGCTCGCGCAAGTACGGCTCCCACGAGTCGCCGACGCGGGCAAGAACGGACTGCCCCGGTTTGATCCCCGTGAGCGACGGATCGACGGCGACGTACAAATGCTGATGAGTCTCATTCACGCGGCGCACGCGCTCGATAATAGCTTCGGTTTCTTTCATGCTCTACTCGCAGTCGTGAGTCTTTGAATTCACGTTTGAAACTGTTTACAAACGTAATCTTACACGCGCTTAGGGTGATTCTGCGACTTTTTTCGACAATTCCCGTATACAATGTCAGCAGATGAGGGTTGTTGGAAGGGCAAAATGACCAACCTGATCGATCAATTTTTCAGTGCCATTTTCGGCTCGGTGAGCAGCAGCAAACTTGTCAACTCGCTGACGCAAAGCGCCGACCGGATTTATGATTTCGTCTACGTCAAGGTGTTGGGACTGCCATTTATCGTACTCGGAGCGCGGCAGACTGGCAAGACCACCTTGATCGAGTGGCTGCGCCAGAACGTCGCCTCGCTGAGCGAATTTCAGCCGGAGCCGACCGCGCCCGGTGGCGATAACGTCAGCATGTTCAGTTCGTACATCGGCGACGAGATGATGCGCCTCAAACCGACGCGCGATGTCGGCGGCGAGTACGAAATGTGGGAGACCGACTGGCTCGAACTGTTCCGCGACGCCAAGCCGCGCGGAATCATCTTCCTGATCGACCACACCGACGTGCTCAAGCACAAGGACGCGCTCAATTTCGTCATGAACATGATCGAGGAAGAAGCCGACGCCAAGCGCAACTTGAAGTCGTTCCTGATCCTCGTCAATAAGAGCGATCTGTGGCTGCCCAATACGACGCTCGACCAGTTGATGGCGAACTACGGCAACGAGGTCAAGCGCCTGCACAATCAGGCGGAGCGGCTGGGCTATCAGGCGACGATCCAGTCGAGCAGCATCGCGACCGGCGTCGGCGTCCGCGACGCTATGCGTACCTTCTTCAATCATCTCCGCCCGCAGCCGAAAGGGTAAGAGGCTGTCAGCAATTAGCTTGTCAGCTTTCAGCTAAAGATGGCTCTCGCGTTGCTGTGTAGGCACGTTGTGCCAAGTTTTTAGCTGAGGGCTGACCGCTGAAAGCTGAAGGCTTGTGAATATGCGCGACTTCTACGAAGACTTCTACCGCTTGACCGCTCACAGTACCGCACACGCCGAGTTTTGCCGGCGGGTGTTTGGGCGCAATCTCTGCTCAGCATGGCTTCGCCGACATGGGGCAGTTGGATGCCTTGATCGCGGCGCTGCGGCTCCAACCGGGTGAGAGCGCGCTCGATCTCGGCTGTGGCAATGGCATGATCGCCGAGTACATCGCCGACACCACCGGCGCACACGTCACCGGGATCGATTTCATCCCGGAAGCGATCCGGCAGGCGCAGGAACGCACCAGCGGCAAAGCGGATCGGCTGACGTTTCGAGTTGGCGACATCAACGCGCTCGATCTGGCTCCTGCCTCGCTCGACGCGATCATCTCGATTGAACTCGATCTACTTCAGCGCCGACTATGCCCGCACCCTCGCCGAGTGGCAGCGGGCGCTGCGTCCCGGCGGGCGGATGGGCATTTTCTTCGCGCACGGGCGCGCTGGCTGGATTGGTCCCGATCCGTTTGATCCGGCGACGCTAGCGGCGGATCGAACGCCGCTGGCGGACGCGCTCACCGCTAACGGGCTAACCTACACTGTCACCGACTTCACTGCCGACGACCTTCGCCTCGCGCTGCTGCGCCAGCAGGTTTTACCGGAACTGCGCGCGCGCTTCGAGGCGGACGGCTTAGGCTTCGTCTACGAAAACCGCATGGGCGACGCGGGCGGTATCCGTTACTCGATTGAGGCGGGTGAGCACAAACGCTATCTCTATCTCGTCCAGTTGAGCGCCGCTGATGCGTGAGCTCACCATCAGTTACCTGCTGGACGGCGCGCGGCGCGGCTACAACTTCACCACGCCGACCGACGGCATCGACTCGGTGACGCTCAAGGCGATCTGGCGCGGTGCGATGCCGCGCGGTCAGGGCTGGGATCAGTACCCGGCGACGCCGTCGCTCAAATGCTTTCCGCTCGACAGCGGCGAGGCGGCGATCTGCGAAGTAGCGGTCACCGACTTGGTCGATGAAGTCGGGCGGCAGGGCATCCGCGAGGCGACGATCCGCATCCTGACCGCCCGCGAATATCAAGCGCATTTGCTCGATCGCCTAGGCTCGCTGCCCGCTGCGACCGTCGCCGAAGCCGAACGCAAATTGACCTCGCATGAGTGGGAACTGCTGTTCAAGAAGTACCGCGACGCCAAGAAGCCGAAGTCGATCCTCAAGCCGCAGACGCTGCTCGCCTACCCCTATACGCCGAAGGGCTGGCAGTTTGTCGAGGCGTGTCTGTTGCTGTTAGCGACGCGCTCGACGCTGTTGACTAACTTGATCGAAATCTCGCCGACGATTAACCCCTTCGCCGACCGTATCCTGTCGTTCACGACGCTGGCGCTCGACTACCGCGAGGGCGGTCGGCTGGTCGGGCTGCCGCTCGACAAAATCCGCAGCTTCGACGGCATCCCCTTCGTCAACCTGAGCTAGTTGTGCTGAAGCTTACTCGTCGGCTAGAATGAATCTGTAAGCGCGCTCTAATGATGCCGTGTTTGACCGACAAGGATGGATGCGCTGATGAAATCTTCGCGGACTCGTTTGAATATCGGCTTTTTCGTGCTCTTGATGCTCATCGTCTCAGCTTGCAGCAGCGTGAATGCGCCAACACCGACGCCGACGCCCGTACCCCCATCCCCGACCGCGGTGGGAACGGTCAATCTGAACCTCGTCGGCTTGCAGATTCGCGTACCGGAGGGTTGGGAGTTCCTGCGCCGGTTGCACCGACGACCCCAACTTCAACATTTTGCTTTACCGCAAGGTTGACTATCCTGACGGATTGACCAACTTGCCGATCAACCTCTCCCCGGACTTGGATGGTCCCTTTGTTATTCTGGGAGTGGTTGGTACCAATACCGAAGCCGGGCAAACCATCCTACAGACGAAGACTTCCGCCACGACTCTGGATGGCGTTCAGTGGCATTATGAAGGCAGTTCTTGTAGTGGTGCTTACGCCTCGCTGGACAGCGGCTATACGGCGCTGATCTCGGCATATGGGAATGGGGGGCAAGGGGCGGCTTGTGACAGTATCGACCAGATTATCCAGACCTCAGGTTACTTCCCGCCGTTGACGTCCACACCGGACGATCAGAGTCAGCTGGATTGGTTCCAGAAGTTCGTCGAGCCGCTGTTCCGAGGAGTCGTCAACACGCTTTGAGCTTGGTTTAACGCTCTAATCTGCGGATACAAAAACAGCGAGCACACGCTCGCTGTTTCGATCATTGCTGTGAGCGGGTAACCGGATTCGAACCGGTGCTAGGACCTTGGAAGGGTCATGTGCTACCGCTACACCATACCCGCATCTTGTGCGTCATTATAGGCAATCGCTGACACACTTTCAAGTCGGGGTGCCGGGATTTGAACCCGGGACCTCATCGTCCCAAACGATGCGCGCTGCCAGACTGCGCTACACCCCGTTTTCCCACTGCGCTTGGACATAATCCATCCAAGCTTGCAATCGCGCTCTAAACTGCGTGTCGCCTACTCTCACTGTGAGCAATCCATAGCGTGAGCGAAACTGGCGACCACTCAGTTTATTGCTGTTCGATTTGCGCAACGTCTTTATTATAGCGACTTCTATCCCCAAAATTCCAGCCCAGTATTGTTTTAACTCATTTTCATCGTGATCAACGTGATATTGAAGCGCATAATCGACCTTGTTATGGGTGAAATGGACAATCCAGCGCTGCGCCAGTCTCACGATATCGGCGTTCGAGTTCACCAGCGCGACGGTATTGCGCTGGCGTTTGCTGCCTTCCGCCATGTAGAGGACGACGAAATCGCGGAAGGAGAGATCGCGCAGGAAGTCGGGCGCTTCGGCGAGTCCTTGCTGATAGGCAGCGTCGCGGAGCGCGGCGTACTTCGCCTGCATCGCCTCGGTTCCCTGCCGCTGACCCCAATGCTGCGTCTTGGGTTTCTCCGGGATGGGAATGTCTTTGATCCACGAGTAGATCGTGGTTCGGGGGAGGCTCAGCCGCTCGGTGATCGCGTCGAGCGAGAGCTGCTGCTCAGATCGCAGTCGAACGGCTTTTTCGCGTAGATGATCGTAACGATGCGCCATTGGTACGCTCAATAATAAATCGGTTACGGATAGAGATAGAGTTTACCAGCATACGCAGAATTTGGAAAAGAACGGCAGAAGCTCCGATTGAATACTTCATCGGCAAGTAATCGAATGTGAAGTATGGGTTTTGTAGGGGCGCACGGCTGTGCGCCCGCTCATGAGATTTACTGGGTGCAGCGTTTACTCGTCGGCGTTGAACAATTTCAGCCACGCCTCGACCTCGGCGGGCGAGACGTAGACGTCGGCAGCTTCGCCGGTGTCGCGCCGTTTCTTTTTACGGGTGGGAGGGCGGTTGATCTCGGCGGCGAACTCGGCGCTGGTGAGGGTCGACATCTTGCGGGTGTGGGCGGCGGCGAGGACTTCGCGGTCGTTGGAGACGACGATCCACTGCCCCGGATCGCGGGTGCGTCCGATGCGTTCTTTGATCACGGCGTCGGCGGTGCTGCGGGCGGTGGCGAACACGACCTCGACCGTGTGCGTCGAAGCGGGCGACTTCCCGCCGGGTAAACCGCCGTCAAAGATGACGACGATCCGCTTTTTGGTACGCGCGGCGAAGCTGAGCAGCTTGAGCACGAGCTTCGCCTCGTCATCCGGGTCGGTGAGCGAAATGTCGGGAAGCTGCCCGATCAGGTTGTGTCCGTCGATCAAATACGCCATGCTGAGAGTGCCTTACCACTGTGGTGCTGATTGTAATCCACGAATGGCGTCGAGACGAGATCCACGCAGACGTCTATGCTTTTCGACGAGGCGTCACGTTACACTAGGCATGTTACGAACACGTAGGCGCGGGTTTCAGAGCGTGTTGAAAAACATTGCTGTGGTGTCGAAAAATCGCCAAACCGCATCATTCCACCCAAAACGGACGCGGTACTCTCCCCTCCCTGAAGTCGGGGAGGGGTCGGGGGTGGGGTCAAAAGCGCGACTTTTTAGACACCCTTTCAAACCCGCCCCTACAATACCGCTTCAACTGGAGTCACTATGCCACGTCCTTCACGCGCCAGCCTGATCGTCCGTGCCCTGCTGATCTTCGTCGGCTTGTTCGCCCTGCTGATCGGCTACTACTGGGTGCACAAGCCGCTCGGCATCACGCTCGATCCGTTCGACGTCACCGTCGCGCTGCGGATCACTGGCGCGCTGCTCGACGGGGCGACGGCGGCGGTCCTGTTCGCGATCGCGGGCGGGATCGGGCGGGCGGCGCTGGCGCGACTCGACCTGACGCGGCTTTCGCGCGCCGAGCGGATCGCGCTGGAAGGCGGGATCGGCTTGGGGATCGTCGCGCTGGTGACCCTGCTGCTCGGCTTGGTCGGCTTGTTCCGCCCGCTGATCCTGTGGGCGCTGCTGATCGGCTCGGCGCTGCTGCTGCGGCGCTCGCTGCGGGCATGGTTGAGCGAGGCGGTCGCGGTTGGGCGCTCGGCGCTGCGGATTGAGTCGGTTGGAGCGAAGCTGATCGCCGGCTACTGCGCGATCATGCTGCTGCTGGCGTTGGTGATCGCCTTAGCGCCGCCTGCGCATTGGGACTCGCTGACTTATCATCTGGTCGCGCCGCAGCGCTACCTCGAAGCGTCAGCCATCCGCGCGCAGCCGGACAACTTCTACCTCGGCTTGTCGGAAAACGTCGAAATGCTGTTCGGGCTGGTGATCGGCGCGTTCGGGCGCGATACAGCGGCTGCTCCGGTGCATTTCGGGATCGGCGTACTGGCGCTGCTGGCGACCGCTGGATTGGCGCGGCGCTTCGCCGGGAAGTCGGCGGGTTGGTGGGCGGCGCTGCTGCTGCTCAGCGCCTACAACCTGTGGGCGCTGTTCGGCTGGGCTTACGTCGATTTGGCGACGATGCTCTACGGCGCGCTGGCGCTGGTCGCGCTGACGGCATGGCGAGAAAACCCATCCGACGCTTGGCTGGTCGTGATCGGCGCGATCGTCGGGCTGGCGGTCGGCGTCAAGTACGCGGCGGGCATGATCGGCGTTGCGGCGGGGCTGGTCATCCTGATCCAGCAGCCGCGCCGGGTCCTCCGCAATGGGCTGATCGTCGGCGTCACGGCGTTAATCGTCTTCGCGCCGTGGGCGATCAAGGGGATCGCGCTCTACGGCAACCCGATCTATCCGTTTGCCTTCGGCGGGCTGAACTGGAATCCCGACCGGATGCACGCCTTCCAGTATTCCGCTTACGATCTGGTGAAGCGAGGCGAGGCGTGGCAGCTGCCGATTCTGCCGATCTCCGCGACCATCTTCGGGCGCGACAACGCCGATGGCTTCGGCTTCACCGTCGGTCCGTGGCTGCTGACGCTGTTTTTGCTGCTGCCGGTCGTTTGGACGTGGCTGGATGCGCGGGCGCGTGAGTTGGCGCGCCTCGTGCTGATCTTCGCTGCGCCGCTGGTCGTCTACTGGGCGGCGATGGCGGCGCTCAACTCGGTCGGCATCCAGACGCGCCTGATGGTGATGGCGCTGCCCGCCTTCGCCGCTGCCGGGGCGATCGGGCTGCACGGACTGGCAAACTTCCCCAAGAAGCCGCTCGACATCGGCTTCATCGTGCGGGCGGCGCTGGCGCTGACGATCGCCCTAACGCTGATCGACGCGCTGCGGACGGTGGCAGCCGACCGGGCGGGGGCGTACCTGCTCGGCGAGGCGACGCTCGACGACTACATGTACGCCAACACGCAAGCCTACTACGGCGCGATCAGCGGACTGCCGGAGGGATCCAAGGTGCTGCTGATGTGGGAGCCGCGCGGCTACGACTGCCCGCCGAGCGTGACCTGCACGGCGGACGTGCTGTTCGATCACTGGAAGCTGCCGATCTTCGCCGAGGGGCTGACGCCGGACGCGGTGCTGGCGCGCTACCAAGCGGAGGGTTACGACTATCTGCTGCTGGCGCAGAGCATCTATGACCTGTACCTGCCCTTCTCGACCTACCCGGAGATCGACCGCGCGTTCCCGGCGGCGCTCGACGAGGCGATGATCCCGGTCTGGACGGACGGTCTGCGCTATACGCTCTACGGCTGGAAAGGGGATGCGGGCGGCGGCTGACGCGGTGATTGCTATTTGACGCTGACGAACTTCACCTGACCGATCATCGCTTCAGCGGTCAACGCATCCTGAAGCTTGAGCAATTCTCGAACCCAACCGCCAATTGTTGCGCCATTGTGCTGAGCAAAGATGATACCAGCATGTTGTACCCCTTGCGCATTCATGATCAGGAAGTCTTGATCGTGAGTACACAGCACGTAACCACCTTCAAGCGCGCGCTGCAAATGATTCGGATCGGTATCGCCGCGTAGCTGTAAATCATGTGCTGAGACTGCTTCGACACCTTTTTGCCGGAGTTGTTTTGCCACTTCAGGATCAACGTTTTCATCAAAGTAGAAGCGGATTTTACTCAAAGCGTGGCTGCTTCCCTTGCTGCTCCAATTCCGCGATTAAGCTGGTTGCGGTTTCTTCGTCACGGCGAATCTCTTCGTCAAGCTCAGCTTTGTGCAGATAATAGTACGCCAGCGCCGCGTGAACCTGCCCAACGTCGAGTTGGAAATGCTCCGCAATTTCTTCCGCCGACAGCTTATCCCCGGTCGTATGCGTGAACATGATATCCGTGACTTTGATCCCTGTCCCCTTGATCACGGGACGCCCGTCGCGTACATTGGGGTCGGAGATGATTTCCTTGATCTCTAACATGGTCTGCGCCATCAGATCACCTCAGTTCAAGTTATAGCTCTGGAATATAAGGAGTTTAGCTCGTTTAAGATCGTGATTATTTTTGATCGTGAGTTCGACATCGCCTGTACCCCAATGCCCAATGCTACGTACATCTCGTGTGAAATCATTTTCTAGAGCAATGTCATCCGGATTCAGCTTCAAGTATAACTTTAAGTTTTTAGCTGTCGGTACGATAGATACGAAATTCTCATTTCGTTTGCAGGCGATATAGCGCTTTTGTTGTACCAACTGAACATCATCACCGAGCGCTAATATAAGATCTTTGGTATTTTCGAGTAATTGCGGAATCGTTTGAGTGGAATTCGACGAATCTTGCTGTTCATGATCTTGTTCAAGGGCAGCAAGAGCTTTGGGCGTACCGATTTTTTCAAGTGCATTAGCCGCAAAACGTCGTACAGTTTTTGTATCGTCATTAAGCCGTTTAGTAAGCGCAGAAATAGAGCGTGCGTCACCAATATTCCCTAAAGACTTAGCGGCATGAGCGCGAACGTAACCTGTCTTATCTTGCAGAGCGCGCAATAATCCAGATACGGCAATACTTGAGTGGAAATTTCCGAGTGCATCTACCGCTACAATTCGAACCGCGTGGTCACTATCTTTCAATGCTGCGTCAACAATCCCCAAAATTGCTGATTCGTTGCCGATCCGCGCCAATCCTGCAATGGCATTTGTTCGAACGGATACCTCAGGATCAAGCAGCCCCGCTAACAAAGCTGGAATTGCAGAATTATCGCGTTCCATCACTAAAGTGCGGATAGCGGCATCTTCAAGACCATCATCAACTGCCCCAACCTGTTCAGGCGAGTCTTGTTGCTGCTCACTTGACTTTTTTAAACGGTCAAACAATTTGCTCCAAGGACGTGCCGCACGGTTTGTAAAATCAATATATTGAAATTCTGCTAATTTCGGATGCAAGTCCGTCTGGCGTAGCATGATTGGAATAATGGGTTTTCCCATGCCAAGCGCGAACGACCATTCGTAGGTTATGTACTCGGATTTTCGCGCTTCTGGCGACATGACAACGATCAAGGCAAACGAATTCTCAATCGCGCGATCAATGGCGGGACTCCATTTCTCGCCCCCTTGTATGTCGCTATCGATCCACGTTTCTAAACCTTCTTTCTCTAGCCGATCCTTAATTAGTTCGGCGGAGTCGCCGTCGTCGTGTTTATAGGAGATAAAAACGTGTGCCATTGCCCGCCCCGGTGAGAGTTCTGTTACCTAACCGTTATTGTACCCCAAATCAAAAGTGCCGCGTGATCGCTCACCCGGCACTTGAAGGGCGCAGACGATGCTGCACCCTGATGGATCCACACGAGCGGACTACGACTCGGCGGTGGCTTCGGCTGTCGCGGGCGCGCCGTCCAAACCGTTCAAGTTGGTGCTGCTTGCCGGGCGCACCGACTGCACGATCTGCAACAGCAGTTCTTGATTCGCGGCGAACAACTCCGGCGTTGTCGTTGCCGTCACGTAGGCGACCTGATCGCCGAAGGGCACAAGCGCGATATAGCCCTGCTCCGTATCACTGGTCACCTGAACGAAAATGCTGCCTCCGACCTCCTCCTGCATCCAGTCGCCGAAGGTGTAGCTGCTTGCCCGCGCCTCAACGCGATCTTGTAAGCTGCTCAGGTCGGGGTTCTGCGGATCGAGGTCAAACTGGCTCAGCGGATAGGTGAGGATGATGCCGCCCAAGCCGTTCATCTCGGTGTTCTCGTACCAGTCGGGATGGACGGCGGCATAGCGCGCATCCATCGCTTCGAGGCTGTCGCCGAAGCCCAACAAATCCAGCGAGTCGAGATAATCCTCAACCTTCCACGACTCCGGCAGACTGATCGTGAGACCATTCGTCGTTAGATCGTGCAGGGTCAGCGACTGCGCGGTCGGCGACGGTTGAACAGTCGGCACGATAATACTCTCCACCGTCGGCGGTATGCCGCCTTCCGGCGGGACGCTGATGCTCTTGAGGATAGCCGTGACCTCGTCTTGCTGGCTGAGAACTTGATCGCCCATCAGGACGACGACGAACAGCGACTGCTCGTGGCTGAACCCGCCGACGTAGCCGACTTCAGTCTCGGCGATCAGCCCTGTGTTATTGGCGAACTTGTACGGCTCCGGGTCGGATACCGTGATCCCGATGTTGTTGCTGAGGCTGCCGAGCAGCGAGTTCATCAACCCGCTAACCTGTTCCTCGGGCGACTCGGCGTTGTTCGTAAGTCTCGGCACTTCCGCCGGATCGACCTGCGCGATGATGCCGCCGACGCCCACTAGGTTCGAGGTATTCAGATTGTCAAAGATTTCGCTGACGATAGCATCCTCGTGTTCGGCGCTGTCGCCGAACCCCAGCGCCTCGGTGAAGCCGGGCACGGTGAGGTTCGCGTGAGTATATCCGGCGGGCAGTCGCACCGAAAATCCGCCGCCCTCGCTGACGACGACCGGCTCGTCCTGTGCGGCGACACTCGCGACGGAGATCGCGCCCAGAATCAACAGTCCTACCAGTAAGCGACTCAGAATTCGCTTAAGCATGAAGGCTCCTTTCCGATAAGATTAGCAAGTAAGCAGTATCCGCAGCGTCTATCCTAAAAGAAAGTCGCCTGTGACTGAACCCTTATGGAGGTTTGAAACGTAAATTTTTGCGTGGATGAACGGCACGATCCGAGGGGCGCACCCGTCGGTGCGCCCCTACAGCGGTGACGGTTGGTGTTATTCGCCTGACGGCACCCAGATGTTTTTGACCTGCGTCGCTTCTTGCAGGAACTCCTCGCCCGCGCCCTGATCGGCGGCGAACCAGTCGCGCGCGCTGCCGTAATCGACCCACGTCCGCTTCATGTTGCCCGCCGAGCGCTCCTCGACCAGCTTGCTCCCCGCCGCCGTGCCGAAGTACCAGACCGCATCGACGTTATCGTGATCCGCCAGCGTCTTGATCAGCGTGTCGCGCTCGCCGGTGACGATGTTGACCACGCCGTTCGGCACGTCGGACGTTTCGAGCACCTGATAGAAGTCGGTGGCGCTGAGCGGGAAGCGCTCCGACGGGATGACGACGACCGGGTTGCCGCGCGCGATCGCCGGGGCGAACAGCGAGACGAACGCCAGCAGCGGCGCTTCGTCCGGGCAGGCGATGCCGATCACGCCGACCGGCTCGCGCAAGCCGATGGTCACGCCGCGCAGGGGTGTCTCCTGCACGTCGCCGCCGTATTTGTCGCAGTAGGCGGCGTAGGTGAACAGCCGCTCGATGCTGGCTTCGACCTCCGCTTGCGCGTCCTTGAGCTTCGCGCCGGTCATGGCGACCAGGCGGCGGGCGAACTCGTCGGATCGCGCGCCCAAATTCTCGGCGATGTAGTAGAGGATCTGCGCGCGGGTGTGTCCCGGCTTGAGTCCCCAACTTTCGGCTTTGCGGGCGGCTTCCACCGCGTCGCGGATGTCCTTGCGATTGGCTTCGCTCACCTGCCCGACTTCCTCGCCGTTCGATCCGAACACCGGGCGGGTGTAGTTGCCGTCCGGTCGCTTCTGCGCGCCGCCGATAAACAGCTTCGCCGTCCGGTCGATGCTCGGCAATGAGCTGCTGGCATTCTCGTGACCGTTGAGCGGCGCGGGGATGCTCGCAATAGCAGATGCTGTAGCCGATCCATTTTTCTTGGCGCTGGCAACCTTCGGTTGCACGGCGTCCTTGGCGGTTAAATCCGGTCTTGGTCGATCCTGCCACTTGGGGCGGACGTACTCGAACAAGCCCTCGCGCCCGCCTTCGCGCCCGAAGCCGCTCTCGCGGTAGCCGCCGAAGCCCGACGCCGCGTCGAACAGGTTGGTCGAGTTGATCCAGACCGATCCGGCTTTGACCTTGCGCGCCACGTCGAGCACGAGGTTGACGTCCTCGCTCCAGATGCTCGCCGCCAGTCCGTAGCGGGTGTTGTTCGCCAGCTTGATCGCTTCGTCGGGCGTGCGGAAAGTCATCGCCACCACGACCGGTCCGAAAATCTCCTCCTGCACGACGACCGACGCCGAACTGACGTTGGTCAGCAGCGTGGGCGGATACCAGCAGCCGGTCGACGGGCAGCGCGCCCTCCGGCTGATAAAGCTCCGCGCCTTCGGCGATGCCGCGCTGCACCCACGAGTCGATGGTTTCGCGCTGCACCGGCGAGACAATCGCGCCGACGTCGATCCCCTTGTCGAGCGAGTCGCCGACGCGCAGCAGGCTCATGCGGCGGCGCACCTTCGCCAAGAACTCGGCGGCGATGCTCTCCTGAACCAAGAGGCGCGATCCGGCGCAGCAGACCTGCCCCTGATTGAACCAGATGGCATCGACCAAGCCCTCGACCGCGCCATCCTGATCGGCGTCGTCGAAGACGATGAAGGGCGATTTGCCGCCCAGTTCGAGCGAGAGCCGCTTGCCCGATCCGGCGGTCGCGCGGCGGATGATGCGCCCGACGTTGGTCGATCCGGTGAAGGCGATCTTGTCGAGATCGGGATGCTCGGTGATCAGCGCGCCGGTCGCGTCGCCGCCGGTGACGACGTTGACCACGCCGGGCGGCAGTCCGGCTTCGGCGACGATCTCGCCAAACAGCAGGGCGGTCAGGCTGGTCTGCGGCGCGGGCTTGATGACGACGGTGTTGCCCATCGCCAGCGCCGGGGCGATCTTCCACGCCAGCATCAGCAGCGGGAAGTTCCACGGGATCACCTGCCCGACGACGCCGACCGGCTGATAGTCCGCCAGTTCGCGCTCCATCAACTGCGCCCAACCGGCGTGATAGTAGAAGTGGCGCGCCACCAGCGGGATGTCGATGTCGCGCGATTCGCGGATCGGCTTGCCGTTGTCGAGCGACTCCAGCACCGCCAGCAGGCGATAGTGCTTCTGGATGTTGCGGGCGATGGCGTAGAGATAGCGGGCGCGGGCGTGCCCGCTCAGCTTGCTCCACGAGGCGAAGGCGGAGCGGGCGGCAGCGACGGCGTTATCGACGTCCTCGGCGTTGTCGGCGTCGGCGTACTGCGCCAGCGGATCGCCGGTGGCGGGGTTGACGCTGGGCAGATAGCTGCCGGATTTCGGCTCCGTCCAGTGATTGTTGACGAACAGCCCGAACTTGCGCTCGTGCGCGTCGAGCCATGCGTAAGCGGTATCCGCCGCTTCCGGCGCAGGTCCGTAGGTCATGGTTTGAAAAATCTCGGCTACTGACATAATCTTTTATGCCTCCTTAATTTCGTCGACAGGCGGCTCAAAACTCATTCCGAAGGTTGCCCCAAGTTTTGTGATTCCTTCCAGCACTTGAGGCGAAAGCTGATAAGCATAGGTATCGTAAACAACACAGTAGAAATCAACGGTAGCTGTTTCAGAAAGGGCTTTAATGTAAGACCGTTTTCCATCAAGCGCATGAAGGATAGATTGAAGGTGAGCTTCAAGCAATTGCTGCTGATCCAGTTTGGAATTTATAAGCCACATCCCGTGTTTATAGGCGGGTGACTTCGGATTATTGCGACGATAATCGCCCTGATGGTGCTGATGATCAGGCGTTAGTCCTATATTCCGTGTTACGTCTTCAGGATCGAGACCCGGCGCGAAAATACGAAAAGCCACCGTTACTTCAGGTAAGTTCTCAGTTTTTCTAGAAGCCATTACTCAACTCCGGCAAAGCGAAGATTCGCCGACGGTGAGCGCCAGCCCCAGCAACAGGTCGGTGGTGTCGATAGTTTCGGTGATCGGGTTGACGGTTTTCTGGACGACCATCGTCACTGTCCCTCAAGTGCTCATTTACAGCAGTTCGATAAATTCCTCGACGGTCAAATCCGCGTCGCGCAGAATTGAGCGGAGTGTGCCGACTGGCATCGTCTTTGTTTTCAGGCACGACCGTCTGCGCGAAAGGATCATTGCGACGCATGACCATGTGACTGCCCTTCTGCCGAACGATATAAAAGCCGACTTGTTCGAGTGCGCGAATACATTCACGGCTGGAAATGCGCGGCAGCTTCGGCACTAAACTGCTGCTTCCACCGAAACTAGCTCATAATGTGCTGTTTCTTCCGGCACTGGCAAGCCATCCTCGACCAGCGCTTCGACGTAGACCTCGATGGCTTCTTTGACGCGCTCAATCGCTTCTTCGCGGGTTCTGCCGTCGCTGTGGCAGCCCGGCAGTGAAGGCACGTCGGCGATCCAGTTGCCGTCCTCGTCGGTGTAGAGCAGTACGTTTCGCATACGCTGTTTCATCCTTTAGCTGAAAGCTGACCGCTCATCGCTGACAGCTTATTTTCTCACCCCATCGGCATGTAGTTCTCGGCGGCGTAGCGCCCGGTGACGTGATGCGAAAGCTGGCGCTCGATGTCGGTCAGCAGCGAACTCGCACCGAGCCGGAACAAATCCGGGAACAGCCACTCGTCGCCGAGTTCTTCCTTCATCAAAATCTGGAAGTTGAGCGCCTGCTTCGCGGTGCGGATGCCGCCCGCCGGTTTGAAGCCGACCTTGTAGCCGGTGCGCTCCTGATAGGCGCGGATCATGCGGGTCATCACCAGCCCGACTTCGAGCGTCGCGTTGACCGACTCCTTGCCGGTCGAGGTCTTGATGAAGTCCGCGCCCGCCATCATGCAGACGAGGCTGGCTTTGGCGACGTTGCGCAGTGTGCCCAGTTCGCCGGTGGCGAGGATCGTCTTCAGATGAGCGTCGCCGCAGGCGGCGCGGAACTGCTGGATTTCGTCGTAGAGCGCCCCCCAGTTGCCGGTGAGCGCGTGTTCGCGGCTGATGACGATGTCGATCTCGCGCGCGCCCGCCGCCACCAACTCGCGAATTTCTTCGACGCGCAGGCGGAAGGGATTCAACCCCGCCGGAAAACCGGTCGAGACCGCCGCGACCGGGATGTCCGTGCCTTCGAGCGCCTGCACCGCGTCGGCGATGCGCGTGTGATAGACGCAGACCGCGCCGGTCGTGATGCCCAGATCGCCAACGCCGAGCGCGTCGAGCAAATCTTGGCGCACCGGCTGGCGGGCTTTGGCGCACAGCCGCTTGACGTTGCCGGGAGTGTCGTCGCCGGAGAGCGTCGTCAGGTCGATGCAGGTGATCGCTCGCAGCAGCCACGCCGCTTGCCAGTCCTTCTTGACCGAGCGGCGCGTGCCGAGGGTCGCGGCGCGGCGTTCGGTCGCGCTCAGGTTGACGCGCGCGCGGTTGACCCAGCCCAAATCGAGCGGGATGCCCGCATTGCGTTCGCGCGGTTCGTGTCTAAGGGTTTGCATTTGTAAATCGGGGGTTGCCATGCTGCCTCCCGCCCTAAATGTATCAACTGTTTAGAGGATTATAACATGCTCAGTGAACGTGAATGGTGGCAACTGTGAGCGAGTCTGCACCGTCAGGGGAGCGCAAGCGCTGCCCGGTGTCGCGGTCATAGAAGCCGGTGACGAGGCGATACGTTCCCGGTGGTACGTCCGCCAGTGACAGGGAGAACGGACGGCTAACGAGAATTTCCGCCGGATCATCCCACATCATAGTCGGGCGGCGCAGATCGGGGAGCGGGTCGCCATCGATTTGCGCGACGACTTCGCCGGTCTCGGCATCGATCAGATGGTTGTAGACGACGTAGCTGGCGCCGGTCGGCTGCTCAGCCTGCCAGTAGAGCGTGAAATCGAGCGTTTCACCTGCCGTCGGATCAGTTGTGTTCAAGTCGTAGCCGATCAGGTGGATCGTGCCAAGCTGACCGTCGGCGGGGTGCTGGATCGGGTAGAGGCGCAGCACGACCATGTCGGGTCCGCGATCGGCATCTGATGGCGGATAGGACTTGAGCAGCAGCGTTTGTGCGAGTTCTGCCCGACCATCCGGCGTCGCTTGCAGTGCTTGGTATTGGCTGGTGCTGATGATCGCGTAAGTCACGTTGGCGGCGCGCCATTCCTCAATGCTACGGTCACTTAGGTCGGCGACGGCATACAGCGGGAATGCGTTGATTCCGGGATAGCCACCCCATTCGCGGTTGAAGGTCTTGTGATTCGCCGCCTCGGCGATGTATGCGCCCGGTTGCTGCGAGGTGTCCATCCACGTCGCCAGATCGTTGCGGCGATCCGGCAGGGTGCGGTTACGGGCGTCGGCAAGGACGGCGTTTAAGTCCGGGCGCAGTAGCAGCGCCATCAAGATGATTACGCCGGTGCTTAGCGCCCAGCGCGGCTTCACAAACCGCGCGGTGAAATCGACCCAACCCGATAAGCCTGCGCCGACCAGCACCGTGAGCAGCGCCAGCGCGCCGACCAGTTGGCGGATGGTGTAGTCTCCGAACAAGCCGACACCGATCAACCAGCACAGCAGCGCGCCACCGACGACGGCAACCCGCCCGATGTGACGACGTGAGAGCAGCAATCCGCCGAGCGCAGCGACCAGCAGGAGCATGCCGCTGGCGCTCGTGCTGGCGATCAGGCTGATGCCGTCGAGTAACTGCGCCGGTGATGGCAAGCTCATGTGATCAGTTGGTGCAACCCAGTTGGGAATCTGGTTAGCATCCAGCGCTGGATAAATCAGCACCAGCCAGAAGGCGAAAGCGCCAACGATCAGCGTGTGCAGGATGAACTTGTCACGGATACGGCGGCGATCGGCGCTTCGGTCGCGCAAGGGAGCCAGCGAGACGAGCAGCAAAAGCGGCAGCACGAAACCGGATTGATACTTGAAGACGATGCCGAATAGATTAGCAATGATGCCCCCGGTTACCCGGTTGTCGCGGTGCTCGCTGACCCCCTTGAGGACTAAGTAGACTGCCAGCACCGTGAACAGCGCGACGAACGTGTCGGCAGTAGCATAGCGGGCGCGCTCGACCGCCGCCGGGTTGACCGCCCACAATGTCGCCGCCAACAATCCGGCAGTCGGTGACGCCAACTGCCGCGCGAGCAGGGCGATCACGACCAACAAGGCAAGGCTCGCGGCGATTGAGAGCAGGCGAATCCAGCCGATTACGGTTGCTGATGGCTGGGTTGGATCGTGCAAAAAGCGCAGCAAAAGATAATTGATGGTGATGATGCCGGGTGGGTAACCCTGATAATTGAGTGATTTGGACGTGCCGCTATCGATGATCATTTGGGCGGCGATGTTGAAGTTCGGTTCATCGGGATGATCGATGTAGGGCAGGCTGAAGTTATAGCCGGTCACGCGGAACGCGGCGGCGACGATCAAGATCACGATCAGTGTGAGCCACCATCCGCGTTTTGATAATCCGGATCGCACTTCCACAAATTTCCTTTGGCGCAGCCTGCTGACGCAGCGTCGGCGGGCATCTGCTTCGTGAGTTCAACGCGCTTCGAAGTGACGACCATTGTATCACTTCCGACGCTCAACTCACTGTGGCTTGATCCCGCTCTTGACACGCGGATGAACGCTCTCTAGAATCGAGACGCCCTGCGTTAAGGACACTGTATGACCGATAGATTACAATTTATTACGAAGAATCGGCTCAGAGCTGACCCGTTTCTGCTTGTTCTGGGCTTGATTATCTGCCTCGGTGCCCTTCCCCGTCTCCTTAGCTACAACGCTACGCTTCCCTACGTCGAATACTCGGATGAGGCTCACCTCTACTGGACGGCTCAAAGCCTGCGCGGGCAGTACGATCCAACTTATAATGCCGGCTATCCACCGGCGTTCATCGAGCTGAATGCCGGTGTCCAAATCGTCAACGAATGGCTGGGCAACGGCGGGCTGGCGGCAGCCGTGCGCGTGCTGCGCGTCATGGGGGTGCTCGCCAATCTCTTTACGATCCTGTTGATCGGTTTGTCGGCACGCCTGTTAGCGGGAGATTGGGCAGGTTGGCTCGCGGCGCTGTTCTGGGCGGTCGCGCAGCTTCCGGTCGAATACTCGATTTACGCCATCCCGGAGACGTTCACCTATCCGCTGGCGGCAGCGGTGATCTATCTCGCGCTGCGCGGCTTATACCAACGCGGTCCTTGGTATTGGGGACTGCCGATCGCGGCGCTGATCAGCCTGTTTGAATACCGCTATCTCGTTTTCGGGCTTCCGGCGATCTTCGTGCTGCTGGCGAATCGCGGTCAGCATTGGCGTCCGCTGACGTGGCTGAAGCTCGGCGTTGGCTCTGTCTTAGCGGGCGCGCTGGCGATCCTCGCGCTCTACGTCCTCGTGCCGCTGCGCCGGGGCTGGCTGCTTCAGATTTTGACCAGCAGTCTGTGGAATTTCTCGGCGTTGGGGGCGTACTTGTCGGCGGCAATCGAGCCGCTGAATCTGCTGCTGGTCTTGATCGTTGCTGCGCTGGGGCTGTTGGCGTGGCGACGGCAGGGTTTAGCGCGCGAGCAGGGGTTGGGCTTGCTGCTCGGCGTGCTCATGATCCTTGCCAGCTGCTGGATCTCAAGCTCCGTCGTTTGGGCGGGCGATCAAGGCGTTCGCGTCAAGCTGGTGATTCCGGCGCTGAGTATCGCGGTCATCCTGTTCTCGGCGCTGTTCGTTCACAGCCTGCGCCTCTGGACAGATCGGCGGCTGCGCGTGCTCTACGGCGCGGGGATTTGTCTGCTGCTGTTCGTACCGCAGATCAGCCAAACGGTCGATTTTGTGAAGTTTAACCGGCTGGAGAGTTCGCACGTGCTCATCCGCCAGTGGGCGGACGAGAATTTGACTCCCGGCACGGTGATCGTCAGTCGGGAGAATGCCAACACCTTCAACCCCGATTGGGGTGGCATCCCGAACCAGCATTGGTTCGCGTGGTGGACGACCGACAACTTCATGGAGTATTCACCGGCAGAATGGCGCGATCGTGGGATGAGCTACATGCTGCTGCCGTTGGATCAGCGGGATGCGCTGCTGCAAACTGAAGCCGGGCGAAGCTATCTCGATCAACTGCTGCTCTTACGCGAATTCCCGGCAGCGGATACCCGGCGGGGTCCGATCACGGCGATGTACCGACTCTGGCGGATGGAGGTCGAACAGCGGGTCGATTTCGCCGATGGGATCAGCTTATTGGGCTACGACCGGGTGAACTTCGATGCTCATCCCGGCGGCGCGTTGACGTTTCGCTTCTATTGGCGCGCGCAAACGACGCCGCACGACAACTATTCGTTGTTCGTCCACCTCACGCCGGAAAATAGCGATCAGCCGATCGCTCAGTATGACGGCGATCCGGCGGTGCCGGGGCGGTCAACGCTGCTGTGGGTCAATCCGTCGGAGACGCTGATCAGCCCGGACATCCGCATTGATCTACCCGACGACATGACGCCCGGAACCTACGTGATCCGGATCGGTTTGTATAACTTCACGACGTTGGTTCGCTTGCCGGTGGTCGGGGGAGCGGGTGCGACTGCCGATCAAGTTGACTTGCTGCGGATAGCGGTGACGCCTTAACCGACTGAACCTGCCGATTTTGCGTCCACCTGCTCGACGAGTTCGACGCGGTAGGAAGAAAGCGCGGCGCGGATCAGCGGCAGCGCTTCAGTGGGATTGACGACTTCCAGCACCAGCGCGGGATGTCCCGACTGTAAGCGGGTTGCCAGCAGTTCGACTTCTTCGGTGCGAAAGCCCGAATCGAGCAGGTTGGCGGCGAAGCGTCCGGTCATGCGACCCAGCAGCCCACCGACCAGCGCGCCCGCGCCGACGGCGATGATCGCGCCGATGCCGGGCAGCGCCAGCGCTCCGAACTGCACCATCCCCAGCGCCGCGATCGCCGCGCCGAGCGTGCCGCCGGTGATCCCGCCTTCGTCGGGACCGAGATCGTCGCCGAGGACGACGACTTCGCCGTTGCGGGCTTTGGCGACGATGGCAGCATGTTGAATGTCAAAGTCGGTCGCCTCGGTCAAATGATCGAGTGCTTTCGTCAGCATCCGGCGCGACGGAAAAACCGCCACGATATATTCTTCGACCATCGCCTTGTCTCCTGTCCGAAGTCTCTCTACTGTTGCACAATTTCGGCGTTATAAGGCTTTAGGTCTTCGGCTAGCTTCGGCATGAATGCCGAAATCGCCTTCCAGTTCGACGACCAGTGCTACCCGACCGGCGTTGAGATGCTGCGCCAGCAGGTCGAGTTGTTCGTTGTCGATGCCCATATCCATCAACCCGGCGCTGATACCGCCGGTCGCGCCGCCGACGAGTCCGCCGACCAGCGCGCCCGCGCCCACGGCAATGATCGGTCCGACGCCCGGCAGCAGGAAGGCGCCCAACCCGGCAATGCCGAGCGCGCCCATCAGCGCGCCGAGCGTACCACCGGCGATACTGCCTTCATCGGGGGTAATGTCGTCTTCGTAGACGGTGGTTTCACCATCTTCCGCCTTGGCAATCACGGCGGAGTGCTTCAGTTTCGCGTAACCAAGAGTCCTGATCCGATCCACCGCGTCTAATAGGGTCCCGCGCGAAGGGAATATTACCATCACCACTTCGGACATGCTGCAACTCCTTCGTCGAGTATGATCGCGCCCCCATTATACTACGGGCAACATTAAGTTATCTAGCGCGGTGTTCGTCAACTTGACGCTGCTGAGCGATTATGATAGGATGCGATTCATCTCATCAAGAGCGCGCGAGTGTTACGGCATGTTGACCGCGCAGCAACCCCCGGAGCGCCGGGAAGGTGCTAAGTCCGTCAGGCAGAGGGCGCAAGCCAACCTGAGAGATGAGCGTAAGCGACAAGTATTCCTAATGCCGCCAACACGCGCCTCTCCCTGCCGGAGCGGCGCTTTTTGTTTTCCTGCTAGGGGAGTGTTGATGACGACCTATCCGATCCTCGAATTCGACGACGCGCGTACCGCCATCATCGAACCGCATTTACTCCATAACTCGCGCCCGGCGCTGCCGGAACGCTGCGTCTTTTGCTTCTTCAACGACGTGATCGGCAGCGTATGTGCCGACACCGATCCCGTTTACAGCGTCAACAGCGAGATCGGCGCGAACCCGGTCTACGTCATCGAGCACGAAGGCGAGCAGATCACGGTGGTTCATCCGGGTGTCGGTGCGCCGCTGGCAGCCGCCTTCCTCGAAGAAGTGATCGCGCTGGGCTGTCGCAAATTCATCGCCTGTGGTGGCGCGGGCGTGCTCGACCGCGAGATCGCCGTCGGGCATCTGGTGATTCCCACGTCAGCCGTCCGCGATGAAGGCACGTCGTATCACTATCTGCCGCCGAGCCGCGAAGTCAGCGCCAACGCGCAGGCGATCAGCGCCATTCGGGCGACGCTCGACGCGCAAAACATCGCCTACATCACCGGCAAGACGTGGACGACCGACGCGATCTACCGCGAGACTCCGGCGAAGATCGCGCGGCGGCGCGCCGAGGGCTGCGTCACCGTCGAGATGGAAGCTTCCGCCTTTTTTGCGGTCGCGCAGTTTCGCGACGTGACCTTCGGGCAAATCCTCTACGGCGGCGACGACGTCAGCGGCGACGCTTGGGATCACCGCGATTGGGCGCGGCGGACCTCGACCCGCGAGCGGCTGTTTTGGCTGGCGGTCGAAGCCTGCATCCAGTTATGAAGTGGTTTGCCTTTATAATGAGGAGGGAGCTACTTAGAAATAATGCGATAGAGATGAGGTTTCAATGCCAAAGCTGGGTATTCGGACTCGCTTCACGCTGATCTTGTCCATCATTTTCGTCGTCGCCATTGTCGCCGCGTGGGCGGTCTTCTCACGAGTTCTGCAGCAGCGCGCGGAGACGCAGATTAGCGAGCAAGCCGGAGAATTGATGACGATGCTGAACGCGGTGCGTTCCTATACCAACGAGGAAGTCAACCCGCTGCTGGCTGCCGATCTGCAAACCGAACATGACTTCATCTCGGCATCGGTTCCGGCGTTTTCGGCGCGTGAGGTCTTCACCCGGTTTCGCAGCGCGACTCAGTACCAGCATTTCGACTACAAGGAAGCTGCACCGAACCCGACCAATCTCGAAAACCTCGCCAACCCGATGGAAATGCAGATGGTCGATACCTTCCGCGCCGATCCGTCGCTGAAAGAACTCAGCGGCTTCACGACGCTGAACGGGCAGCAGGTCTTTTACAACTCGCGCCCGATGCGGATCGCCTCGGAGAACTGCCTTACCTGTCACGGCGACCCGAAAGACGCGCCCGCCAGCTTGATCAACACCTACGGCTCGGAACATGGGTTCGGCTGGAAGATGGGCGACGTGATCGCCGCGCAGACGCTCTATCTCCCGGCGAGCGACGTGTTCGCCGAGGCGCAGAACGCGATGGGCGTGGTTATGGGCATCATCGTGATCCTGTTTGCGCTGGTGGTGCTGGTGACGAATATTCTGCTGCGGCGGGTCGTCGTCCGCCCGGTTGTGCAGATCGCGCACCTCGCTCAACTGATTCAGGCGGACACGCTGACGCCGGAATCGCCCGAACTGGCAGCCGTCAGCGGCGTCGCCCGGCGCAGCGACGAACTCGGATCGACGGCGCAGGTGCTCAAGCGGATGGCGGACGAAATCTACGCCCGCGAGCAGAAGATGAAGCAGCAGATTCAATCGCTGCGGATTCAGATCGACACGGAGAAACAGAGCCAGCAGGTCGAGGAGATCACCGAAAGCGACTATTTCCGCCATTTACAGGCACGGGTCAAGCAAATCCGGCATACCGGTGATGAATCAGTTGCGTCCCAGCCGACCAACGGAGACGAGCCAAAGCCGTGAACAAGATCAAGTCGATTGCCCTGCCGACCGGATCGCCGCTGCGTCGCCCGCCGCACGCGCTGCTCGGCTATGCCTGCCTTGAGGACACTTACCAGATCGAGGGGGCGTGGTATACGGTCTCCGATTGGCGCAGCTGGACCCACGACGAAGCGGTCGAAGCCTTTCGCCATGCCGGTGTCGAGCAGACCGGCTTGCGCGTCGGGCAGATGGTCGCCTTTTACGCGGCTGGCGGATTGCCCCATGATACGTTGGTCGGCTATGCGCGGGTCAGAAAGATCCGCATGACCAACGCCGGGAGCTTGTCCGACCGCGAGATCGCGGCGCTCGATTACAGCGAGGAAGAGTACGAGGAGTTCCTGCATTTCGAGAACGAGGCGGGATGGTACGTCACGTTGGAGCGCGTGGAGATCGCGTGAGGGATGATCGATGATGCGGTTGATCCCGTTCGTCACCGCCGGTCGATCCGGCTGCCGGAATACGATTACGCGGGCGATGGTGTCTATTTCGTCACGATTTGCACCGCGAAACGGGCGTGCATTTTCGGTCAGGTGGATGGCGAAGGTGTCATGCAGTTGAGCACCTTCGGCGAAATCGTCCGCGAGGAATGGTTGCGAACGCCGGAGATCCGTGCCGAGGTCGAAATCGATGAATTTATGGTGATGCCGAATCATTTTCATGCGATTGTGATGCATTGTGGGGACGAATGATGATGCCAAACCCATGGACAATGCGAACGTAGGGGCGCACGGCCGTGCGCCCCTACAACGCCCGTCGTTGTACCGTCCGCCGAAATCATTGGGCGCGTTGATCGCCGGTTTCAAATCCGCCGTGACGAAACGCATCAACGAATCGCGCGAAACACCCGGCGCACCGGTCTGGCAACGGAACTATCACGAACACGTGATCCGTAATGAATCGTCACTCAATGACATCCGACTCTATATCCAGACCAATCCCGCATGTTGGGCGGAAGACAACGAAAATCCGGCGAACGTTAAGCGCTTGGAGTGGTGCAATGATTGCTGAACAGGAAATTCTTGATCAAATTCGCACGCTTGATCCCGAAGCACAGCGGCAGGTGTTGGAATTCGCACGCAGCCTCAGCCATCCTGAGGGAGTATCCGGCAAAGAATTTCTCAAGCGAATGCAAGGAATGCACGCTGATCTCGCCGATTTGGAGTTGATGGAACAGGCAATCGAAGCGGAATTCCCAGTTAGGGAGGCATCTTGCGATGACTGAGAAACCGCTAGTTTTCGTCAGCTATGCTTCGCCTGATGAGGCATTAGCGAAATTTATCGGCAACCAAATTGAGGCGGTTTTAGGCAAAGATACAGCCTTTTGTATCAACAATCGAGCTGGTGATACGTGGTTTCCAGCCATTCAAGAAGCGCTTGACAGATGCAATGCATTGGTCGTGCTTCTCACATCTGCATCGATAGATCGACGCTGGGTATGGTTCGAAATCGGCTACGTATGGGCAAGAACTGCAACTGACGAAAAGCGATTTATCTATCCGTTAGCGATTTCTCGCGCTCAGGAAATACCGCATCCGTTAAGCGAGCATCAAGCGAAGTATCTTGATAGCAGAGAAGACGTTGAGAATTTCTTCCAAAAGCTAAGTGGGCAGTTTAGTTCTGGTGTTCCCCAAAATGCCGATGTCGAAAAGCTGATAGAAATGGCGCGTAATTCGCCGGAGTATCCACGTCAGGAGAATTTCTCGGAGCAAGAGATAAAAGCTTTGCTACTGGCGTATTTGAAGCATGACGTTTTCAGAAGAATCCAATCAGATATTTCACGTTGGACGAGCGCTTAAAAATTCCTAGAGGTTCGTCAAAGAAATATCTAAAGGAAGTCGCGCAAAATAATGAATGGAAAGTGGATAGTGAAACGGACAACACAATTACATTGTCCTCAACCACTACGCTGGGGCACTCTGTAGCAAAGTGGGGATGAAGAAGCTACCTGAAAGTACAGTCAAAATCACGTCTGGAGTAAAACCCGCATGACCAAGCGCTACGCGAACCGAACCTATACGAATAGACGCTATCTGGATGCGATTGAGGATCACGTCGTGATCTTCGACGGCGCGATGGGCACCAACATCCAGCGCTACAACCTGACCGCCGACGACTTCGGCGGCGAGCAGTACAACGGGTTCAACGACTACCTCGTGATCACCCGCCCGGATGTGATCGCGGAGATTCACGCCTCCTTCCTCGCCGTCGGCAGCGAGGCGGTCGAAACCGACAGCTTCCGCTCGAACCCGCTGACGCTCAAGGAATTCGGCTTACAGGACAAGGTCTACGAGATCAACTACGCGGCGGCGCAGTTGGCGCGCGGCGTCTGCGACCGCTTCGAGGCAGAGACCGGCATCCCGCGCTTCGTCGCCGGGAGCATCGGACCGTCGGGCAAGCTGCCGAGCGGCAACGACCCCGATCTGAGCAACATCACCTTCGATGAGCTGGCGCAGGTCTTCTACGATCAGGCGAAAGGCTTGGTCGAAGGCGGCGCGGACGTGCTGCTGGTCGAGACCAGTCAGGACATCCTCGAAGTCAAGGCGGCGGTCTGGGGTATCAACCGGCTGTTCGAGGACTTGCAGCAGCGCATCCCCTTACAGGTGCAGGTGACACTCGATACCAGCGGGCGGATGTTGTTCGGCACCGACATCGCCAGCGCGGTGACGACGCTCGAAGCGCTGCAAATCGACGTGGTCGGGCTGAACTGCTCGACCGGACCCGAATACATGCGCGAGCCGGTGCGCTATCTGGTCGAACACAGCCCGCTGCCGATCAGCATTCTGCCCAACGCCGGTTTGCCGATCAACGTCGATGGCGAAGCGGTTTACCCGATGGAGCCGGACCCGTTCAGCGAGATGGTGTCCGAGTTCGCGCGCTGGGGGGTCGGCGTGGTCGGGGGCTGCTGCGGCACGCGCCCGGAGCACCTCGACCAGCTCTATCGCAAGGTCAACGGGCATTCGTATCAAGAGGAATTGGAAGCGCGTAGGGGCGACGAAGGTGGCGCACAGCCGTGCGCCCCTACAGAGCAAAACCGGTTGTGCGCCAGCCGGAAGTCGCCAGCAGTGTGTCGAGCAACATGCACTCGACCCCCATCGTCCAGAACCCCGGTCCGACCATGATCGGCGAGCGGGTCAACACGCAGGGCAGCCGCAAGGTCAAGCAACTGCTGCTTAACGACGACTACGACAGCGTGATCCCGATTGCGACGCAGCAGGTCGAGCGCGGCGCGCACATGCTCGACGTGCAGGTCGCGCTGACCGAGCGCGGCGACGAAGCCGAACAGATGAAGACGCTGGTCAAGAAGCTGTCGATGGCGGTCGAAGTGCCGCTGATCATCGACGTGACCGATCCGGCGGTGGCGGAGGCGGCGCTCTCGGTCTATCCCGGTCGCGCCATCATCAACGGCAATAACCTCGAAAACGGGCGCGAGCGGATCGACAAGGTGCTGCCGATCGCCAAGAAATACGGGTCGGGCGTGCTCTCGATGACCATCGATGAGGAAGGGATGGCGCACACCCGCGACAAGAAGCTGGCAATCGCCCAGCGGATCACCGAGATCGCCGTCAACGACTACGGACTCGCGCCGGAAGACCTCGTCTTCGATACGCTGACCTTTCCGCTCACGACCGGGCAGGAAGATTTACGCAACGATGCCATCGAGACGCTGGAAGGCATCCGCCTGATCAAGCAGAACATCCCCGGCGTGGCGACGGCGCTCGGCGTCAGTAACGTCAGTTTCGGCATCACCCCGGCGGCGCGCGGCGTGCTCAACAGCGTGTTCCTGTATCACGCGGTGGCGGCGGGGCTGGACATGGCAATCGTCAATCCGGTTCACATCACCCCGTATGCCGAAATCCCGGAGGAGCAGCGCAAGCTGGCAGATGACCTGATCTTCAACACGGATCAGGACGCGCTGCCGCGCTTCATCCAGTACTTCCAAGAGAACGACGTCAAGATGGCGCAGCAGCAAGATACCGATCCGGTCGCCGACATGACCGCCGAGCAAGCGATCCACTGGCAGATCGTCCATCGCAAGAAGGACGGCGTCGAGGCGCTGATCGACGAATGCCTGACCCGTCAGGATGCGGTCGGCGTGCTCAATAACGTGCTGCTCCCGGCGATGAAGGAAGTCGGCGACAAATTTGGCGCGGGCGAGTTGATTCTGCCGTTCGTGCTCCAGAGCGCCGAAGTGATGAAGAAAACGGTCGCCTACCTTGAGCAGTTCATGGAGAAGGTCGAAGGTTCGACCAAAGGCACGGTCGTCCTAGCGACGGTCTACGGCGACGTCCACGACATCGGCAAGAACTTGGTCAAGACGATCCTGTCGAACAATGGCTACACCGTCTATGACCTCGGCAAGCAGGTTCCGGCGAACACGATCATCGAGAAGGCGGTCGAGTACAACGCCGACGCCATCGGCTTGAGCGCGCTGCTGGTCAGCACCAGCAAGCAGATGCCGCTGATCGTCAACGAGTTGGCACGGCGCAACTTGAAATTCCCGGTACTGATCGGCGGGGCGGCGATCAACCGCAAGTTTGGGCGGCGCATCCTGTTCCTTGAGGAGAACGACCAGCCCTATGATCCCGGCGTGTTCTACTGCAAGGACGCTTTCGAGGGCTTGGAAGTGATGGACACGCTGATCAACGCGGAGAAGCGGCTGCCGTTCCTCGACAAGACGCGCGACGAAGCCTATCACGAGTTAGAGAAACCCGTGCCGGTCAAGCGGACGCGGCATTACGACCGCGCCAGCAGCGTGCAGCCCGCACCGGACATCCCGACGCCGCCCTTCTGGGGCGCGAAGGTAATCCGCGAGATGCCGCTGGAGATCGTGCTGCAATATCTGGAGAAGAACGAACTCTACCGCCTGTCGTGGGGCGCGAAGAACACGCACGGCGCGGAGTGGACCAAGCTCGAAGCCGAGTTCGAGGCGCGGCTCGACCGGATGGCGCGGCAGGCATCGCGCGAGGGGACGCTCAAGCCGCAGGCGGTTTACGGCTTCTTCCCCGCCAACCGCGACGGCGACGACCTCGTGATCTACGACCCTGCGCCGTTCCAAGCGGCATTGGACGCCGCAACGGGAAATGATGGCGTAGGGGCACGATATATCGTGCCCCTACAAAAGACGGAAATTGCTAGATTCCATTTCCCGCGCCAGCCGTATGGCGAGTACCTCTGCATCAGCGACTACTTCATGGCTGCCGACGATCCCAGCGGGCAAGTCGATACGGTGGCGCTGCAAGTCGTGACCGTCGGGCAGGGAGCCAGCGAGCACTTCGATAAGCTCCAAGGGAGCGACAACTACAGCGAAGCCTACTTCTATCACGGGCTGGCGGTGCAGACCGCCGAGGCGACCGCCAACTACGTTAATCAGGTTGTCGTCAACCGCTCGCTGGGCATCCCGGAGCAGCGCGGCAAGCGTTATAGCTGGGGCTACCCGGCGTGCCCCGACTTGAGCGATCACGCGGTGCTGCTCAAGCTGCTGCCGCAAGCCGCCAGCGAGATCGGCATGGAACTTACGCCGTCGTTCCAGTGGATCCCGGAGCAGAGCACGGCGGCGATCATCGTGCATCATCCCGACGCCAAGTACTACAGCATCGGCGTGGATCGCGTCCAGCAGATCGAGCAAGCGTAGAACACCTCACCCCCCAACCCCCTCTCCATTTCAATGGAGAGGGGGAGCTAAAGACAGCGCGAAGCGGTGGTTTTATGCCCTAGAACTTAGGGTATGGGTTGGCTTGGCGGCATGTTAATGTCATCCTGAAAAGTCGATTAGGGGATGATATGGCACCGCAGTTTCGGAACAACCGCACCATCTTCGCTGGACTGGGCGTGATCGTGCTGGCGGTGATCGTGACCGTGGGCGCGCTGGCGCTGTTTCTGAATACCCGCTGCACCGATGATTTCTGGGTCTGCCACCAGCGTTTACCCCGGCGCGACCCTGATCGAGCAGCAGTCGAATTTCCTCGGCTTACAGCGCGCGATTTATCACAGCGACGACAGCGCCGACACGGTCAATCGCTGGTACACCAGCCAGCAAGCCGCGAAGATGCGGGCGGCAGTGACCAGCGGCAATTTCAACGATGTCGAGCAAACCCCGCTTTGGGTCGTCACGCCGGATGCTGAGCGCGGCGGCAGCTTGATCACCTTCGCCGCCACTTGTCCCTAATTGACGTCGGTTGTGGATTAGTCATCGGTTTACGTCTGCTGTTCGCGTAATTCGAGCAAATGCTGCCTCTGCCAGTCGCGTTCTCGCGCGACGGCGGCAGCGACTACTGCTGGAGTGTTGAGCCGGTAGATCGCTTGCAAGGTGTAGATCGCTCCGCCAATCGCGTGAGTGGGGACGTGTGCCGTCGCCACCGCTTGACCGGCAGCCCGCGCCGCCGAGCGCGCCGCGTTATCCGCGCCGACCTCGCGGGCGGCAGCATGAGCATCCAGCGACGCCTTGCGGATCACCGCCATCTTGAATACGCCGGTCTCGATCCACGTTTGCAGCGTTGCCAGCGCTTGACGCGGGCGCGGATCGTCCGGGCGGGCAGCCTCGAAATAGGGCAGCGAGCGCGCGGCGCAGTCCCGCGCCCAGATCGCCAGCGTTTTTTGACTCACGCCGTCGATCAGCGGCAAAAACTCGGCTTTATAGTCCTTCAGCGAAAACGCCGCTGGCTTCATGTTGCCGACTACTCCGTTAAAAGCAAAGCGGCGGGTTTCTCAACCCACCGCCTTTAGATGACCTTGTTAGCCCCATTCGTGACGCGAACCTGCGTGTTCTTTGTCCTCGCCCCTCCCTGAAGTCGGGGAGGGGAGGCTTCCGAAGGAAGCGGGGGTGGGGTAGTTGTTTACTCGTCCGCCTTCATCAGCCGTTCGCGGATGTCCTTGACGATGGTGCGCACCTGCGGGTCGCGCTCCATGTCTTCGGCGATCTTGTTGCAGCTGTGCAGCACGGTGCTGTGCTTGCGTCCGCCGAAGGCGTCGCCGATCTGCGGCAGCGACGACGACGTGACTTCGCGGGCGAGGTACATGGCGATCTGCCGGGCTTGGTTGATCGCGCCGGTGCGTCGCTTGCCCTTCAAGTCGGCGATGCTCAGCCCGTGATGCCGAGCGGTCAGGTCGAGCACCTGATTCAGCGTGACGTGGTTGCGCGGGCGACGATAGCCGTCAAGGATCTCCTCGGCGGTTTCGGTGTCGAGCGGCGTCCGCGTGATCTGCGTGGTGACGATCACCTGATTGAAGATGCCTTCGAGTTCGCGCACGTTCAGCTTGGCGCGCCCGGCGATCAACTCGCAGACGTGGTGCGGCAGCGTGATCTGGCGCTCTTTCGCCCAGTTGTTGAGGATGGCGACGCGCGTTTCGTAGCTCGGCGGCTGGATGTCCATCACCAGCCCGCCCTCGAAGCGCGAGCGCAGCCGGTCTTCGAGCGTTTGCAGCTCGCGCGGGTGCCGATCCGACGCGAGCACGATTTGCTTATTGAAGGTGTAGAGCGCGTTGAAGGTGTGGAAGAATTCTTCCTGCGTGCTCTCCTTGCCGGAGATGAACTGGATGTCGTCGACCAGCAGCACGTCCACCGAGCGATACTTGTCGCGGAACATGGCGGTGGTGCGCTGGCGAATGGCATCGACCAGATCGTTGGTGAAGACTTCCGACGGGATATAAATCGCGCGCAGGTTACGGGCTTGGCAGGCGTGGGCGATCGCTTGCAGCAGATGCGTCTTGCCTAAGCCGACTCCGCCGTAAATAAAAAAAGGATTGTAGGCACCTGCCGGGCATTCAGCGACGGCTTGGGCGGCAGCGAAGATCGTCGCGTTCTCCATCCCGGCGACGAAACGGTCGAAGGTGAAACGGGGGTTGAGTTCGCTCTCCGGGAGGTCGGGGCGCTGCGGGCGGGCGACCTGTTCGTGCAGCGGGATGACCGGCGCGACCGGGTCTTGCTGGGCGAGCAAACGGAACAACGGCATTTCCGGCTCGTCGTTCGTTATGAGGGATGCAGTAGGCTTGTTGATCTCGAAACGAAGTTCGGCGCTGGTGCCGTAAACGTCGCCGAGCACGCGGCGAACGTTACGGTACAGGCGATGCTGAAGCATATCACGGGCGTAGCTGTTGCGAACGCCTACTACGAACACCCCGTCTTCGACGCCGAGCAGCACCGCACCCCGTAACCATGTATCAAAGCTAGCGCGGTCGAGCTGCATCTCGAGTTGATGAAAAGCGGCATTCCATGCGTCTTGCGGGTTCACTGAATAATCCTATTCGATTTATTAGGCACTGTCTTTGCCGGCGCTGTCTGGAAGACAAGTCCTTTGGAGACATGGCTGCCTAATCCGACGTAAATTGAGAAAACAAAGCTAACTCGGTCACGACAGCCGGGTTTTAAGGCGATATGCGGTTGTTTTAGGCTGGTTTTTGCCCGTCGAGTAGGCTGGTACGACGGGTCAAAGACGTGAAGCTTATGTTAGCTTACCGTGCTCTCAGTATAGCGGATCGGACCGTCGCGGATCAACGACTCAACCTTAAAAACCGGAATATTTTAAGGTTGGGATATAAGCCCCGAATCCCTCCGCGCATTTGGGACATAACTGTAATCTTGAGTTGGGCGAGTCATCCAAGCGCTAAGCAGCGATCTGCGATATATCGCCTTGATCGCAGAGAAGCCGACGATATATCCCCAATAACGCAACCACAAAATATTAAGCGCTGATGAAAATGTGAATCTTTTAACATTGGGATAATTTCTACCACGCCGGGTAATTCGTCCTGTCAAAATGAGTAAAAAGTGAGTCTTTGAAGAGGAAAACTGGCAAATATGACGGAAAACGTTAAACAGGATGGACTTTAAAACTTTTTCTGTGTAGAATTCATATTAGTTAAACTTCACCTTTCGATGATGCCAGAGGTAGAGCGATGTCAGATTTTCGTGACGACCGCACAACGTACTACCAACAGAGCGAACCAGAAGATTTTAACCACGAGATCAGCTCAGAACCTTCCGGGAAAGCCGACATAATCAAGGTATCTGCGAAATCACGTTCGACGGCAGTGGCTGGGGCGATCGCGGCGGTCATGCGGGAACATCGCTACGCTGAAGTTCAGGCAATCGGCGCGGGCGCAGTCAATCAGGCGGTCAAGGCGCTGGCGATTGCGCGTGGTTATCTTGAAGGCGATCAAATCGACATTATATGTACGCCCTATTTCACCGAAGTCGACATTGAAGGGCAAGAACGGACTGCCGTTCGCTTCACGGTCGAACCGCGCCCCTAACCCATTATGCGTGTTGACCTTCATGTGCATACTAACGCCTCCGATGGGCAATATCGTCCATCGGAGTTAGTCGCTTTGGCGCGCGGCTTCGACGTCATCGCCATCACCGATCATGATACGACCGGGGGTGTCGCCGAAGCCCAACAAGCGGCTCGGCAACAAGGATCGCCCGTCGTGATCCCCGGCATTGAACTGAGTGCCGAGGACAGCGCGGGCGATGTTCACGTTTTGGGCTATTACGTCAGCATCGACGACCCGGCGTTTCAAGCGACGTTGGAGCATTTCCGCGCCAACCGCTACACCCGCGCTCAAAAAATGCTCGAAAAGCTGGCGGCGCTCGGTATGCCGCTGGAATGGGATCGCGTCGTCGAGATCGCCGGCGGCGGGTCGATTGGTCGCCCCCACGTCGCGCGGGCGCTGCTCGAACAGGGCTACGTCGAGTTGGTCAAGGATGCCTTCAACCGCTACATCGCCAACGATGGACCGGCTTACGTGGCGCGGACGCGGCTCTCGCCGGAAGAATTGGTCGAACTGATCCACAGCGCGGGCGGCGCAGCCGTGCTGGCGCATCCGGGGCTGCTCAAGGACTATCGCGCTATGATCGAGCGGCTGATCCCGGTCGGCTTGGATGGCGTCGAGGTCAATCATCCCTCGAATTCTGAAGCCGTGCGCCTCGATCTGCGCGCCATCGCGACCACCAATCACCTGATCATGACCGGCGGCTCCGACTTTCACGGCGAGAAGGTCAAGCCGGACATCCAAATGGGCATGGTCACGCCGCCCGAAGGCGCGGTCGCCGCGCTCAAGCAGGCGGCGCAGCAGTACGCTTGACCGCGCCGCCAGCTGCTCAAAGCATCTGACTAGAAATTCAAGCCTGCTCAAGCAGGCTGCATACAGAATCAAATCCACACAGCCCGCTTCAGCGGGCTTGTTTTTGCTAGCTGTAGGCTTTGAGCCTACAGCGTTTCTACGTCAGCGGATAATCCAAGAACATGACTTCCAGCGTCAGGCGGGTGTTGGCGTTGGTGTTGAGCGTCTGGAGCGTGCCGCGCGTCGCGTTGAGCGCCGCCAGCATCACCTCGGCGGAGTAGCGGTCGGCGAGTTGTTCCAGCGCCAGCGCGTGATCGAGGTTGGTCGGCTCCAAGCCGCTGTGCGTCGCCACCAACAGCGCGTCGCGCCAATAGGTCTGCCACAACTGAAGCAGATCCAGCAGCGCGGCTTTATCTTTGCTGAGGTCGGCGGCGAGGCTGAAGCGCTCGGCGCGGTTCATCGTCAGCACTTCTTCGAAGAGCGCCAAGGCTTGGTCGCGCTGCGCCAGTAGATCGGGATCGTGGATCGCCCGCAGCGCCCAGCCGATCCGCCCGCCGCTGACGTGCGCCAAAAGCGTCGCAGTTTCGTCCTCGACGCCGTAGCGCTCGCGCAGCACTTGATCGACTACCGCGCGCGCCGTCGGGCGCAGGTGGATCACTTGGCTGCGGCTGGTGATGGTCGGCAGGATTTGATCGAGCGCGCGCGCCAGCAGGATCAAAATCGCGTGCGGGGCGGGTTCTTCCAGCGTCTTGAGCAGCGCATCCTGCGCGCGCGGCTGAGCGCTGTCGAAATCGCGGAAGATGGCGATGCGATAACGCGCCTCAAACGGCTTGAGCGCCAAGCGCTGCATCACCGTGCGCATCTCCTCGATCTTGAGCGGACTCGTCTCGGAATCGCGCTCGGAATACAGGATGTCGGGATGATTGCCGCTGACGATCCGCTTGCAGGACGAGCATTCGCCGCACGGTCGCTGCTCCGGGTCGGGGTGGGTGCAGTTGAGCGTCATGGCGAAGGCGCGCGCCAGCGTCTCCTTGCCGACCGACTCCGCCCCGACGATCAAATACGCTTGCCGAATCCGCCCATGCGCGAGACTCTTGCGCAGGTGATCGACCGCCCAGTCGTGCCCGTATACGTTCCAGCCGTGTGTACTCATGCGGCGTATTTTACCGCACCCACCCGCCGAAAACAGCGTTCGTAGGGGCGGGTTTCAAACCCGCCCCTACAATGACTCACGTCGACTTTAGACCTGTAGGGGCACGGCGCGCCGTGCCCCTACAATATCGATACCTGTTTGGTTTTGCCCAATCTGAAATTTGCGCGCCCCGTCAGCGAAGGCATCTCCCCTCGCCCCGAATTCGGGGAGAGGGGTCGGGGGTGGGGTCGGTTCTACAAAATCTGCGACAGGAACAACTGCGTGCGCGGGTGCTGCGGATTCTCGAAGAAGTGTTCCGGCGTGCCCTGCTCGACGATCCGCCCCTGATCGAAGAACAGCACCCGGTCGGCGACCTCGCGGGCGAAGCCCATCTCGTGCGTGACGCAGATCATGGTCATGCCGCTCTGCGCCAGTTCCTGCATCACGTCCAGCACTTCCTTGATCATCTCCGGGTCGAGCGCCGAGGTCGGCTCGTCAAAGAGCATGATCTTCGGCTCCATTGCCAGCGCGCGGGCGATGGCGACGCGCTGCTGCTGCCCGCCGGAAAGCTGCCCCGGATACTTGTCCGCCTGCTCCGGGATGCCAACGCGCTGGAGCAGCTCGCGCGCTTTCGCCTCGGCTTGCTCCTTCGGCTGGTGGCGCACGTTCATCGGCGCCAACGTGATGTTCTGGAGCACGGTCAGGTGCGGGAACAGGTTGAACTGCTGAAACACCATGCCGATCTCGCGGCGAATGGCGGCGATATTGCGAACGTCGTGCGAGAGCACCATGTCATCGACGATGATCTCGCCTTCCTGATGCTCCTCAAGGCGATTGATGCAGCGGATGAAAGTCGATTTCCCCGACCCGGACGGACCGATGATCACGATCACTTCCTGCGGCATGATCTCGACGCTCACGTCGCGCAGGACGTGAAACTCACCGAACCACTTGTTGACGTTGTGGCAGACGATGATCGGTTCTTGGATGACCGCGCCTTGTTCTTCGCCGGTGGGTACTGCTGCTGTCGCCATAATGTAACCTCGAACCCTAGTCTTATCTATTGTGCCGCCGGACGCTCAAAGCATCCGGCTAGAAATTCAAGCCGTCTAATTGCTTCATCCGGCAAGTAATCCAATCTAGGTGCCGGCTTTTGTAGGGGCACAGCGTGCTGTGCCCTATTGAGAAATTTACTGGACGAAGCACGATTGCACTTCAATCAATTACGCCGGGCTTTATTTCCTCTCAAACCACCGTTTGTCTCCCCTCTCCCCGCTTGCGTGGGAGAGGGGTCGGGGGAGAGGGGATCTCAAACTCTTCTCGCTGCGCCGGAGCCGCTCGCCTCGATGCGACGGCTGACCCACGCCATCAGGTAGCTGAAGATGAAATAGATGATGCCGATGAACATGTAGGCTTCGCTGCGCAAGCCGATGTACTCCGGCTGCGCGATCACGCTGTTGGACTGACCGAGCAAATCGACCAAGCCGACTAGCGAGACCAGCGACGTATCCTTGAACAGGGCAATCGCTTGACCGACCAGCGCCGGGATCACCGCGCGCAGCGCCTGCGGCAGCGTGATCAACAGCGTCACCTGCCAGCCGCCCAAGCCGAGCGCTTTGGCGGCTTCTTCCTGCCCGCCGGGGATCGACTGCAAGCCGCCGCGCACGTTCTCGGCGAGGTAGGCGGCGCTGAACAAGGTCATACCGACCATCGCGCGGAAGACGTTATCGACGTTCACCAGCGCCGGGTTGACCAGCGGCACGAGTAACTGCGCCATGAACAGCACCGTGATCAGCGGGACGCCGCGCACCAATTCAATGTAGACGATGCAGGTGCCGCGCACGACCGGCAAACTGCTGCGCCGCCCCAGTGCCAACAGGACGCCCAACGGGAACGAAGCCAGCAGCGCGACGATCGTCAGCACGGCGGTGAGCAGAAACCCGCCCCACAGCCGCGTCTCGGTGAGCGGTAGGACATTCTCGGTATTCGCGCTGGTGGCTTGAATCAGCAGCGGGGGCGCGATGAACAGGATCAGCCAGAGCACCGCCGCACCGATCAGCGCGCGCAAGCGCAAACTGTCGCCCCAGCGCGTCCGCGCGCCGCGTCCCACGCGGGCGGCGTACAAGCCAATCGCCAGCCAGATGACGATGCTGATCAGCGGGACGATCGCGCTGCCCACACCTTGACCGAGTTTGGGGAACAACCCCTCGCCGATCACCGACTCGACGACGCCGAGCACGGTCACCAACCCTAACAGCGGACGCCCCCATGGACGGTCGAGGTTCATGCCGGTGAAGTACATCCAGCCAACCCACATGAAGCGCGAGAGCAGCAAACCAGCGCCGATCGCGCTCAAGCCTTGGATGCCGTAAGCCAGTACGAACAGCGCGATCAGCCACAACAGCCACAGCGACGTCACCATACCGCGCACGCGCAGTCCCAAATTGCGCGGCGCGCTGGAAACGGGCGGCAGCACGCGCGCGATCCCGAAGGCGGCGTAGTAGCCGAGCACGCCGGCGAGCACCAACTGAAGCACGGGGAAGCTCAAATCGTTGAAGAACGGCGCGACGAACATGCGCATGAAATCGCTGGTCGGACGCGCCCCTTGATATTGGTTATCGGTGATCTGCATCATCGGCACTTGATCGCCGTCGATCTCCGGGCGGGCGTGGTCGACGGTGAAGCCGTCAACCATGCGCTCGTACTGCTCGATCTGCGTGCTGTTGCGCGTCGTGTTGCGTACCGTGAGCGGATAGACGCCGGTGGTCGCCAGCAGCACCGTTTGATCGCTGCCCTCGACGGTCTTATGCAGCACGTACCAGCCATCCTCTGGCAGCGTTACGCTGAACAGCGGCGAATCGGCGGTGAGGGTCGCGCTGTCGAGCGTTTCCCCGGTCGTGCCGTCGATCAGCGCCACCTGCACCGGAGCCGCGTTGACGCTGTAGGTCTCGGTGAACGGAGGCGGCACGTCGGTTTTGGCGATTTGATCGGTCAGGTCGGTGCGCTGGGCGTCGGTCAGCAGCGCGTGATCGAGCCGATCTTGGGCGCTGACCTGTTCCTGCTGAAGTTCGAGCCGGTTGTCCGCCGCGTTGATCAGCGCGGCGCTGGCGCGGTCGGTGAACCCGGCGGCTTTCGTGAGCGCGGCATCGCTGCTCCCGACGTCCGCGACCTGCGCCGTGACCGTTTCGCCTGCCTTGGCGACGAAAGCGACGTATTCCTGCGGCAGTTCGGTGACCGTCCCGGAGACGATCGGCATATCGCCCGCTGCCAAGTACGACGTGACCGGCGGCGCCGTCGCCGCGACCAGCACGGGGACGAGGAACAGCAGTACCAGCAGCACCACGATCACCCCGACCAGCACGCGGCTCACGCGGACGTAAGCCATCAGCGTGAAGCCGACCACGAAGGCAACAAACCGCACCACCCATTCGAGCCGCCAGATCGCCTCTAGCGGGAATGACCCCGCCAAAAACAAGCGCAGATTGGTGGTGACGACGAACCAGTTCGCGCCGCTGATCACCCACTCTAGCAAGCCGATCACGGCGGAGACGATCGCGATCGCGCTGACGATGGTGACGATGGTGTCAAAGGTGGATTTGAAGAGATTTTCGCGCATCCATGCCAGCGGACCGACCGCGAGAATCGGCGGCGGTTTGACTGGCGGCTCATCGTAATTGACGACGGCTCGATCGTTGGGGTCCATTGTAGTTGCCATGCGCGCTTACCTTGTGACCAGTTGGAAACGCCCGTTGACCCAGTTCATCATGCCCGCGATGAGTAGGCTGATGACGAGGTACGAGAACATGATAATCAGGATGCCCGTCACCGCCTGCCCGGACTGGTTGATCACGGTGTACATGACCGCGTAGATGTCGGAATAGGCGATGGCGAGGGCGAGGCTGGAGTTTTTCGATAAATTGAGATACTGGTTGCCCAGCGGCGGGATGATCACGCGGAGCGCCTGCGGCAGCACGACCATGTATAACGTCTGCGTGTTTTTCAAGCCGAGCGCGCGCGCCGCTTCCAGCTGTCCGTGCGGTACGGCTTGAATACCCGCGCGGACGATTTCGGCGATGAAGGCTGCCGTGTAAGTCACCAGCGCCAGCAGCAGAGCGATATAGCGTTGGTCGAGCAGGGTGCCGGTTTTGAAGCGCAGTCCGGCGCGTTCCGGCAGCGCGATGATCACCGGCTCGGTGCTGTACTGGAGTTCATCCGCCGTCGTGAGCAAGCCCTGATCGCGGGCATCGCTCAGCGCCATGCTGGTCACCGTGCCGTTCTGATCGACCGGGATGGTTTCGGGCAGCGGTTCGGCGGCGATGACGATCCAGCCGATCACCGCGAACAGCACGATGCTCGCCAACCCGTAGCGAACGCGCGGATGCGGCTGACCGGTCTGCTCGGTCAGGCGACCGAGATAGAAATAGAGCGCGACCGCGACCGTAATGCCGATCACGACGAACAGGAACCACTCGGCGAAGCGGGCGGTCGTGTGGATTTCCGGGTAGACCAACCCGCGATTACTCAGATTGAAGACGGTATGCAGTTCGGTGATCAGGGCGGTGTCGGGCGAGACGGCGAAGAAGAACGCTAGCGCGCCCATGAGTTGACCGATCACCAGCCCGCCAAGGCTAGCGCGCAGATGCGGCGGCGCGCCGAAGAACACGCCCGCGAAAATCACGATGCTGGCGATGACGTACAGGATTTGCAGCGAACCGCCGCTCAAGCCGACGCCGAATAAATTGCCGTTGGGCGAATTGTAGAAGAAGGCGAAGCCGACTTCGATGGCAGCCGCCAAGCCGACCAGCAGCGGCACCAGATAAGCGCGGCTCTCCCGCTGCTCGGCGCGCAGGTTGCGCTGCGAGCGCCAGACCAACAAGCCGACGACCACGTAGACCAGCCAACGAAGCGGCAGCGCGATCAAGCCGTCGTTGGGTACGGCGATCGCATCGTTGAGGGCGGGCAGCGCCAGCACCGCGACGAAGTACCACGCGAAGATTTGCAGCAGCAGCGGCGTATTACGCAAGATTTCGACGAAGAAGCGGGTGATCGTGCGGATCAGCCAGTTGGTGCTGAGCAGAAACACGCCGCCGATAATGCCGAGGATGGTCGCGCCGATCAGCCCGCCCACGACTACGACCAGCGTGTTGCGCAAGCCGACCGTGAAGGCAGCCCAATAGCTGGAGTCCGGCGTGTAGCCTTCCGCCCCGGCGATGGCGAAACCGGCTCGATTTTGCAAAAAGGTGAAAGTCGGCGTCAGGTTCTTGCTCGCCAGCGCGCCCACAATCGAGTTCGCTAAAGCCGTCACCCCGATGACGACGAGGATCAAAAACACTGTTTGACCAAATACTTGTAAGAAACGCAGGTCGCTAGCGACTGCGAAGATATTTTGAAAGAAGCCTTTTTGCGGTCGTGTTCCGGTCGTCACATCCCCACCTCTGATGAATCAGTTGGGGGCGTCAGCCATCGCGGTCGCCGCGAGCCGCCGCCCCCAAAGTTTTGCTAGGCGTACTGATTAACGGAACGGCGGCGAGTAGAGCAGACCACCATTCGTCCACAGACCATTGACACCGCGCTCCAACCCGAAGATCGTCTCCGGACCGAGGTTGCGGTCGTAGATTTCGCCATAGTTGCCGACTTGCTTGATCACCGTGACCATGAAGTCGTTGGCGATGCCGAGGTGCGACCCCGAAGCATTGTCGCCAATGCCGAGGAAACGCTGAATGTCTGGGCTGTCGCTGGTCAGGAAGGTGTCGACGTTCTCGCTCGTGATGCCGAATTCTTCCGCCTGAATCAGCCCGTAGACCGTCCAGCGCACGATGTCGGCGAACTGCGGGTCGCTCTGCGGGGAGAGCGGACCGAGCGGTTCTTTACTGAGCGTGATGTCGAGGATCTTCATCGAACCGGGATCCGCCGCCGAAGCCTTCTGCGAAACCAGACCGCTCTTGTCGGTCGTGACGGCGTCGCAGCCGCCCTGAGCGAAGGTCGCCATCACGGCGTTGAAGTCTTGGAAGGTCTGAAGCTGGAAGTCGATACCCCGACTCTGCATCGCGTCGGTGATGTTCAGCTCGGTGGTCGTGCCGGCGTTGGTGCAGATGATGCCACCGGCGAGGTCTTCGAGCGACGTGATGCCGCTGTCCGCCATCACCATGATGCCTTGACCATCATAGAAAGTCGTCGGACCGAAGGTGACCCCCCAGTCAGTATCACGGCTCAACGTCCACGTTGTGTTGCGCGACAGCATGTCGACTTCGCCGGATTGCAGCACGGTTGGACGATCAGCAGCGACGACCGGGCGGAAGTTAACTTTGGTCGAATCACCAAGAATTGCGGCAGCAACCGCACGGCAAACGTCCGCGTCGAAACCCTGAATGACACCGGCGTCATCGGGATACCCGAAACCGGGCAGCGCATTGTTCACGCCGCAGATCAACTCACCACGATCCATAATCGCCTGCGTGATCGGTCCGACAGTGGCAGTTGTATCTTGTGCCATAACCGCCGCGCCGGACATGGCGAGCAATAGGATCACCAACAAGAGACTACGCTTCAACATAGTGATGCTCCTTCAATACGATGCTTTAAGTGTGAGGAATCTTGGTCTGCATTGGTACTAGGATCCAACGCAAACCCGACAAAGTGATAGCGCAGTTTAACGTAGCGCATAGCAACTTGTCAAACACTTGGATTGACAAAATGTAATACGCCTTCTTGGTAATTATTGCTGAGGCGGGACGAGTTCTGCCACCTTAGCGAGCAATATCGCGCGGATCTCGCCGGGTTCGGCGTGGCGACCGAGCGCTTTTTTCGAAAAAACCAGTTCGCCGTTGATTTCGACCTCGAACACGCCGTTTGACGCGGGGATTAAGGTCCACGAAGCAATGTAGTGTTCAAGCTCACGCTCGCCGATGATTTCGCGGGTTAAGTCGAGCACGCGCGGTTGATAGCCACAGGGCGCACAGTAACTGATCTTGACATTTAGTAGGGATTGCTGCATTTCTTACACTCCTTTGCATTTAGATCGTGTGTAAAATATAACTAAAGACCCGCACACAACAAATTCACGGGGTGAGTAAAACCGGTATGTCGTTAGTCGACGAAACGTTTGAAGTCTACGTCCAGATGCGGAACCACGGCAAGGACGCGAAAAGCACGCTCGAAGCACTACGCCGCCGGATTGAGGTACTCAGCCCAACCGAGCGTAATGATATGGTGCGGCGGGTGAAGGTTTGGGAAGGTCAGCATTCACCCTCGGTGACGAGCGAACCGCCGAAGCCGGTCGAGCGCACGATCACGGCGCTGCACCGCAGTGATCAGCCCAGCGCTCGCACGATCTGCCCGCGCTGCGGACAATCGAACCCGACCGGCGAATTATTTTGCACCAACTGCGGCAGCTTTTTGGGCACCGATACCAGCCCGCACGAGACTACGCGGCTCGCCGAAGCCGAGTTCGGGGTGCATCCGAGCGATTTCTTCGGTCCCGAATCAGAACTGATGCTGGTGGTTGATGAGGAAACCTATACGCTGAAGCCGCAGCGCCTCAAGCACGAGACCGTCATCGGGCGGAGCGAGGGCAGCACCATGCGCCCGGACATCGACCTGAGCGCGCACAACGCCGGAGGGATGGGTGTTTCGCGCCTGCACGTCGCGCTGCAGTACAACGCCAAGAATAATCTGCTGAGCGTTTCCGACATGAAGAGCGCCAACGGGACCTTCATCAACGGGCAGAAAGTTTATCCGCAGGAAGTGCGCGTCCTCCGCGATGGCGATGAACTTCGGCTGGGACGGCTGGTTATTCACGTGTATTTTCAGCATCCCGCCCAGACCCAGAACTAAACCTCCGCCTAGCCGATCACTCACAATACGTTGGACTCTTGTAGGGGCACAGCGGGCTGTGCCCATCTACCAAAATCGAGCCGGCTGTCTTCTCGGTCGCGCTCGCTTTAGCGTAGTGCCTCTACGCGCTGCGTCGCTTCGTCGACAATCAGCATGAACAGCGTTTGCATCAGGCTGTCATCGACCTGATAGGGACCGCCGTAGCTGCCGTCGCCCAGCACTTCGCGGACGCTCTGCTCTTCCTCGAATAACTCCACATTGACCGGCTGTTTGGTGCCGGTGGGCATGTCCGCGACGCGGGTGAAGGTGAAGTTTTCGCCCCAGTTCGCGTGATCGAGCCGGAGGTTGTAGCGCTGCTCGAACTCGCGGACGGCACTATTGCGCCACCAATCGTACCAATCGAGGCGGAGGATGCCTTCCATGTGCAGGTCTTTGAGCCGGGATGGCAGCTTATTGCCGCCGTGACCGTTCATGATGAAGAAGCGCTCGAACCCTTGGTGCATCAAGCCCTCGACGATCTCGGTGAGAACAGTCTCAAAGCAGCGGCGGCTGAGGGTGATCGTTCCGGGGTATTCGACAAACAACTCGCTGACGCCGAAGTTGAGCGGGGGCGCGACCAATATGCCGGTACGCTCGGCGACGGCAAGCGCCATCCGCGCAGGGATGAGAATGTCAGTCAGTAAGCTGAGATAGGCGTGCTGTTCGGTTGCGCCTGTGATTAGGATGATCCGGTTGTCTTGCTGCAAATAGCGCTCGACGTCCATCCAATTTAAATCTTGAAGCCGCATGACCATGTGTCCCCCAATGGCACATAACTCCTCTAGAGTATAGCCGCGAGAGAACGCGCTGAACACAAAGATGCGTCGTAAGGGGGTATTGCGATTTCTGCCGTGCCGTTCGCAGCAACAGCAATCAAATAGCTCCCGCTGATAGCCCTTTACGAAACAGATGAACATTGATCGCGTGGGGAGGATGCCTTGCCCATACATCACTAAGCGATCGACCGATTTGTCTTACCCGCCGGGGATCAAATCCCCCGGCTATAGCCCGTTAACGGGCAAAGACAAATTGAATATTTTCACCGGCGAGCTTAGCCAGGCCGGCTCGAGCCCGAGCGGTAAGCGCTGCCGCTTAGCCGCTGGTCTTGAGTTTTTCCCGCAGGAACTTGAGCATCCACTCCCACGAGAGGCGGGCGCTCTCAGCGTGATAGGCATCACGGTCAGCTTCGAAGAACCAGTGTCCGGTACCCTCATACACGAAGAAATTGGCTTCCAAGCCCATTCCGGTGAGCATCTGATCGAGCTTTTCGACTTCCTCGCGCGACTCGAAGGGATCCGTTTCTGCGTAATGTCCCTGAAAGGCGGCGCGCATCTGGCTGAGATCGCCGTCGCCGTAGGTCCCGTAGAAGGCGACGACCGCTGCGATCACGTCCGGCTGTTGATTCGCCAGCCAGAAGGCGAAACCTGCGCCCATCGAGAAGCCGACCACGCCCAGCGCACTGCCATCGGCGCGCGCCGCCGCCACTGCCGGATGCGCCGCCAGAAAATCGACCGCCTGATCGATCAATGCTGCTGCGTGCTCGAAATCCAGCGCATTACTGGCGGCTTCAGCGTCCTCGATGGTCGTAACGACCACGCCATCGTACAAATCCGGCGCGAGGACGACGAAGCCTTCGGCAGCCAGCCGGTCAACGGTCGCCTTGAAGAAATCGTTCAAGCCCCACCACGCATGGAGCATCAGGACGCCCGCACCATGTCCGGATTCAGGCAGCGCGAGATAGGCTTGTCCTGCCTCAAGTGTCTCCATAAACTGCTCCTCGCCTCATGAATGGATATCGGTAGCGATTATAACATTTGTTCTAGAATCAATTCAAGTTTTTGCGTTTTTCTCCCCCTCTCTAGTAAGCGCAGCGGCGGAGAGGGGGTCCTGTCAGGGGTAGGTTTTTAACTCTACGCTTACCTCACCCCTAAATCCCCTCTCCATTACATAGAGAGGGGACTTTAAACGCCCTTTGTAACCTGTTTTTACCCCCTCTCCACATCGTGGAGAGGGGGCAGGGGGTGAGGTTGCTTTTCGCGCTCAATGCTGCAAGAACGCCTCGACCGTTGCGCGCGTCGGCAGCGCCGGGATCGCGCCGCGCGCGGTGGTCGTCAGCGCGCCGACGGCACAGGCAAAGCGCGCGATCTCCGGCAGGGCATCGGTGTTCTCCTTGCCGTGTTCGAGCAAGCCGACCAGCAGCCCGGCGACAAAGCCATCACCCGCGCCGGTCGTATCGACCGCGTTGACCGTGAAGCCCGGCGCCGCGATCCGTTGGCTGTGCGTGTAAATCGTCGCGCCCTGCGCTCCCGACGTCACGATGATCAGCCGCATTCCGTCGCGCCAGAGCGTCGCCGGATTGTCGCTGCCGGTCAGGAATTCGAGTTCCTCGTCACTGACCTTGACGATCTCGGCGTACTCCAGCCCGGCGAGCATCCCGGCGCGCGCCTCGTCCTCGCCTTTCCAGAGCGAAAGTCGCAGGTTGGGATCGTAAGAAATCGTCATCCCGCGATCCCGCGCATACTCCACCGCCGCCAGTGTTGCCGAGCGGCTCGGCTCGCCGATCAGGGTGATCGAGCCGTAGTGAAAGATGTCGTGCCCGTCGATCACGTCGAGGGCGACGTCTTCGGGGGTCATCAGCATGTCGGCGCTCGGCTGACGGTAGAAGACGAACGAGCGCTCGCCGTCGGCGCGCAGCGAGACGAACGCCAGCGCCGTCCGCGCTTGATCGCTGAAGCGCAGCCCGCGCGTGTCGACGCCCTCGGCGCGCAGCACGCCGTCGAGGTAATGCCCGAACGGATCGTCGCCGACCTGCCCCAGAAACGCGCTCGGCTGACCGAGCTTCGCCACCGCCACCGCGACGTTGGCAGGCGCGCCGCCCGGTTTTTTCTCGAAGCCTGATGCCTCGCCGACGCTGACGCCGGTCTCCAACGCCACGAAATCGATTAAGAGTTCGCCAAAACAGACAATGCCCATGTTTGAATCATCTTTCCTGAATGCATTCCAATAACCATTTCGTCAGATTGTAACGAACTTTAGCACCGCCAGATCGTCAGCATGAGATACCATGATAAATGATGCCCGTAGGGGCGGGTTTCAAACCCGCCCCTACACCCCGCCCGACTAGGATCATCTAACGAGAATATATGCCGACGAATCCTCGCCTTCATCGTCGTTCTATCCGTCTACCGGGATATGACTATCGCTCGAATGGCGCGTACTTCGTCACGATTTGCACCCATCAACGCGAGTGTACGCTCGGCGAGGTTGTTGATGATGATTTCACGCCTTCACGTTATGGTGAAATTGTCGCTGAGGTCTGGTGCGGCTTGCCGGATCATTACCCAAACGTGGAACTCGATGCTTTTGTCGTCATGCCGAACCACATTCACGGGGTGATTATCATATTCGACGCTGTAGGGGCGGAACTCAGTTCCGCCCCTACCCACGCCAAGCGCAATCCCTTGTCGGAAATCGTCCGGGGTTTCAAAGCATTCTCAGCGCGCCGGATCAACGAATTGCGAAATTCACTCGGCAGCCCGGTTTGGCAGCGGAATTACCACGAACACATCATCCGCAGCGAAAAGTCGCTGAACGCGATCCGCGAATATATCCTGTTCAATCCAGCACGGTGGGCGTCGGATCAGGATAACCCGGTCAACCGCCGCTTGTAGGGGCAGAACTCAGTTCTGCCCCTACGCCTTACCCTCGCCAGATCGGCAGCATCGGGTACATCTTCGCCAGTTCGACCCCCTGCGTGACGTAGCCGTCGAAGCCGCGCTGGATTTTGTAGACGCCGAAGCAGTCGATCCCGCGCCCGCCAATGATCGCGTCGTCCCATTCGCGCATGATCAAGGCAGCGCAGACCGCAGCAGTCGCCGAGGTCGAACACCGCCGCCGTGTCGAGATCGACCGATCCGCGCCACGCGCCGAGCGTCGTCCGCAGCACGTCGCGCAGCCGATCCGCGCGATCCGGCTCGCCAGCGGGCAGCCGCGCCGCATCCACAATCAGCGTCAGGTCGACGTCCGAGTCGGGGCGATACCCGCCCGCCAACCCCCGCGATCCGGCGAGGTTGACGCCGATCACGGCATCGTGGATGGTCAGGTTCGCGCTGGCGAGGATCGCGTGCGCTTCCGGGAGCAGGTCGGCGAGTTCGGGCAGAAATTCGGTGATGGTCAGCATGGTTCGCCGGATCTTTCGGTACACTGAGCAATCCACACGATCCGATTTTAGCGCTTTTCTTGGCGATTTGGCGTCTTGGCGGTTCAATTCGATTTTTCAGGAATTAGGAATTGCTCATGAAACCGATGACCTTTGATTTTCAAACCCGGCGCTCGATGGTCACTGCGCGGCGCGGGATGGTCGCCACCAGCAATCCGCTGGCGACGCAAGCCGGACTCGCCATTCTGCGGCAGGGCGGCAATGCCGCCGATGCTGCTGTAGCTGCCGCCGCCGTCCTCAACGTGACCGAGTCGGCTTCGACCGGCATCGGCGGCGACATGTTCGCGCTGTTCTTCGACGCTAAGACCAAGCAGGTGACCGCGCTCAACGGCAGCGGACGCGCCCCCGCCGCGCTGACGGTCGAGTTCCTGCGCCGAGCAAGGCTTCGACGAAATCCCGACGCTCAGCCCGCACGCGATCACCGTGCCGGGGGCGGTCGCCGGCTGGGAGGATCTGCTCAAGCGGCACGGATCGATGCCGCTCGGCGAGGTGATCGCCGACGCCATCCACTACGCCCGCGACGGCTTCCCGGTGCATCCGGTCTACGGCGAGGCGTGGCGGCGCTTGGAGCAGTTCATCAAAAACGCGCCGCACGCCAGTGATTACATCCCCGGCGGACACTCGCCGCAGGTCGGGCAGATCGTCACGCTGCCGGGCTTAGCGCGGACGCTGCAAGCGATCGCCGACGGCGGATCAGCCGCCTTCTACACCGGCGCGGTCGCCGAGGCGATTGTCCGCACGATCCAGTCGCTGGGCGGCGTGATGACGCTCGACGACCTCAAAAATCATCGCTCGACGTGGGAAGACCCGATCTCGACCACCTATCGCGGCGTGCAAAGTCTACGAGTGCCCGCCCAACGGTCAGGGGATCGCGGCGCTGCAAGCGCTGAATATCGCCGAGGCGTTCGACCTCGCCGCGCTCGACTGGGACTCGCCGGAGCGCCTGCACCTGATGGTCGAGGCGATGCGGCTGGCGTTCGCCGACGCGCGCCAGTACGTCGCCGACCTCGCCACCAATCCCGCGCCGGTTGACTGGCTGCTCAGCGACGCCTACGCCGCCGAGCGCCGCGCCCTGATCCAGCCGGACGCCGCCATGCAGCCGCCGAGCTTCGGCACCCCGCCCGCCGGATCGGACACGGTTTACCTGAGCGCCGCCGACGGTTACGGCAACGCCTGCTCGTTCATCAACAGCAATTACACCGGCTTCGGATCGGGCATCGTCGCGGGCGAGGCGGGTTTCTGGCTGCAAAGTCGCGGCGCGCTGTTCACGCTGGAGGAAGGGCATCCCAACGTGCTCGCGCCCAACAAGCGCCCCTATCACACCATCATCCCGGCGATGGCGACGCAGGACGGCGAACTGTGGTCGTCGTTCGGCGTGATGGGCGGCTTCATGCAGCCGCAGGGACATTTTCAGGTGCTGGTCGACATGATCGACGACGACCTCAACCCACAGGAGACGCTCAACCGCCCGCGCTGGTGTCTGGAAGCGGGCACGGGTGACAGTACGCTCGCGCTCGAAGAGGGGATTCCGGTCAAGACGATGGCGGCGCTCGCCGCGATGGGGCATCGCGTCCGCCCGGTCAGCGGCGCGGGACGCGGCTTGTTCGGCGACGGGCAGATCATCCGCCGCGACGCCGAAACCGGCGTCCTGCTCGGCGGCAGCGATCCGCGCAAGGACGGTCAGACGGCAGGCTATTAAGCTCAAGGAATGCTGTTGGATCGACGGCATGAGCGGGTTTTAGAAGCCGTTTGAATATTCCGCATTTTTCGTGTAGGGGCGAGGCATGCCTCGCCCCTACAACTGCGCCGTCACGAGAGCGAGGACGATTTTTCAGATGGTTTCTTAAAACCGCTTCACTGTCTCGAAAACGCGCCTGACCTAACCAACCTCACACTAAACGGGCGAGAGCACGCTCCCCTCCCTGAATTCGGGGAGGGGAAGGCTGACCAAAGGTCAGGCGGGGGTGGGGTCAAAAGCGCGGCTCGCTTAACCTCCCCATCGCTTGTCCTCACGAAAACAATCCCCGATTTATTCGTTTTCGTCGTACCCCTGACTTTACAACCACACCCAAACTGTAATAGAATATATGTTCCAATCTCAAGGAGCAGATTATGAGCCAAACGACCGTGAAGCGTCTTTATCTGATGCAGGTTGGGGACATGCCGGAATACCGGATTCCGATTGTTTGCTATCTGGTGCAAACGGATGACGGCAGAAATATCCTGATTGACAGTGGTCTGCCGGAGATCATCCCTGAAGAAGCCTCGGATTTCGTGAATGGGCGGGACGTTATCGAGCAGTTGGCGAGCATCGGCTTAAAACCGGACGACGTCGATACCGTCATTTCGACCCATTATGACATCGACCATGCCGGAAGACACGCCGCCTTCACCAAAGCGCAGTATGTGGTTCAGCGGGCGCATCATTTGGATGCGGCGACCAACCCCCGTTTTGCCGCCCTTCGACCGCAATGGGATCAGCCCATCGAGCGGATTCGGCTGGTCGATGGCGACACGGAACTGCTGCCGGGGCTGGAGTTGATCGAGACCAGCGGGCACGTTCCCGGTCACCAATCGGTGCTGCTGCGGCTGCCGAAAACCGGCGCGGTGCTCCTGACGGTTGACGCCGTCTCCTTCAGGGCTGACTTTACCCGTGACCAGCCGGACGACGCCAGCAACCCGGACGCCGCAGCGATCCACGCCAGCACGATCAAACTGCTCGATCTGGTCGAACGGGAGCAGGTCGCGCTGGTGATTTTCGGTCACGATCCGGAACAGTGGGCAGGTCTGAAAAAGCTGCCGGAGTTTTACGAATAAAGCAGCGTCTAGGGTGAAAAGGTAATAGAGCAAGCGGACACGATATTTTCGTGTCCCTACAGCGGCGATTGATGCGGTGCCGCATCAGGAGAGGATCTGATTATGGCTAAGCTCGTGTTCAGCATGAACCAGTCCTTGGACGGCTACGTCGACCATACGAGGTTTGCGCCCAGCCCCGCGCTCTTTCGCCACTTCGTCGAGGAGGCTCAGGGGCAGGCGGGCAGTATCTATGGTCGCCAAATGTATGAGATCATGCGCTACTGGGATGACGATCAGCCTGAATGGGGTGCCGATGAACATGCCTTCGCGGCGGCGTGGCGGAACCAGCCGAAATGGGTCGTCTCGCGCTCGTTGAAGTCGGTCGGACCCAACGCGACGCTGGTTGAGGGCGATCTTGAGGGCGCGATCCGCCAGCTGAAGGCTGAGCGCGCTGGGGAGATCGAAGTTGCTGGACCGCACTTGGCGCAAAGCCTCACCGAACTTGGACTGATTGATGAATATCGAATCTACCTGCATCCCGTCGTGCTGGGTCACGGCAAGCCCTATTTCGCCGGACCGCGACCGCCGCTCCACCTGATGACTTATGATCGGGTTGACGAGGATGTGATCAGGCTGACCTACGTTCCCGCTTAAGCTCGTGATTCGCCGGATGGAAATCGCCTGAGGATATCCTAACCAACCTGAGTTACGAAAAACGAATCTGAGCGAGATTGTCATCGTAGGGGCACGATATATCGTGCCCCTACACGAGAAAAACTCGTTTGCACAATCGTCTTAACCATAATTCAAATTAATCAAGTCCTTCCGCTTCAGTCGCAAGGAGACGAATCGTGAAACTTCTGCTCACTTCCGCTGGCATCAAAAACGCGAGCATCCGCGGCGCGCTGCTTGACCTCTTGGGCAAACCGATTGCCGAGTCCAGCGCCCTCTGCATTCCCACCGCCGGCTACGGCTATCCGGGAGGGTTCGTCCGTGCGTGGGATTTCATCAGCGGACGTGAACCCCGCTGCCCGATGTGCGAATTAGGCTGGAAGTCGCTCGGCGTGCTGGAACTCACCGCGCTGCCCAGCCTCGACCGGGCGCTGTGGCTTCCTCTGGTTCAGGAAACCGACGTGCTGCTGGTCAACGGCGGCAATCCCCTTTATCTGAGCTACTGGATGAAGCAGTCCGGGCTGGCAGACCTGCTGCCCTCGCTGAGCGGGGTCTGGGTCGGCTTGAGCGCCGGCAGCATGATCATGGCTCCCCGCGTCGGGCAGGAATTCACCGACTGGAAGCCGCCGGTGCTGGCTGACACCGATGTCGATCAGACGCTCGGTGTGGTCGATTTTGCGATCTTTCCCCACCTCGATCACCCGGATCTGCCGGACAATAACCTCGCCAATGCCGAAAAATGGGCGGCGAAGCTGCCGTTTCCCGCCTACGCGATGGACGACGAGACCGCCATCAAAGTGGTCGCTGGCACGGTCGAGGTCATCTCCGAAGGTCAGTGGAAATTGTTTACCCCTAAATCGGGGACGCCCTAATCTAACGAGGTACTTTGTAGGGGCGCACGGCGGTGCGCCCAGCTTTACCGGATTCCCTCGCCTACGTGCGATTCCCATCCCCAATCAACGCTCGCATCGACTTGAAAATGACTTTTGAATCGTTCGTAAGAACCCGCGCCGACGTGCGTCTGTATCAATGTAATGACAAGGATTGAGGTTGTTTATGCCTGAACCGATGAGCCTTAACCAAACCAATTTGGACAGCGTTCTAAACGGCGATCAACCAGCTTTGATCCTGTTTACGACCGGCGAAGGGCTGCGCGGCGATTTCAAAGTCGCCTTCGATAAGGCGGCAAACGAAGCCAAGCATGGCATCGTTTATGCGAAAGCCGACCCGCGCCAACTGCCGGAATTAGCGGCGCGTTTCGACGTGGGCGAGAAGCCTGTGCTGATCGCGTGGTACTGTGGCGAGACGCTCGCCCGCCGTGCCAAGCCGTGGGGGACGGATCTCCCGCTGGCGATTGAATTGCTGCAAAAAGCCTCGGCGGATGCCGCGCCAGTCGACGCGCCTACCGAGGGAGAATCGACCGACCAAACTCAAGAGGAAGAAGAGCAACCCGTGACTCAACCAACTGTATTGAACGCCCCTGTGCAAGTGACCGACGCGACTTTCGAAGACGAAGTGCTGAACAGCGACATCCCGGTGATGGTCGATTTCTGGGCAGCGTGGTGCGGTCCGTGCCGGATGGTCGCCCCGATTTTGGAGAAGCTGGCAGGTGAATACGCCGGTAAGATCAAGATCGCCAAGGTCGACGTGGACGCCAACCCCGGCTTGTCGCAGGCGTTCCGCATTCAGAGCATCCCGAACCTGATGATCGTCAAGCAGCGCACGATGATCTTCAACCAGCCGGGCGCGCTGCCGGAAGAAGCCCTGCGCAGCCTGATCGATCAGGCGATTGCGCTGGAAATTCCGCCGCACGAAGAGCAAGAAGCCGAAGCGGAAGCAGAAACTGCCGCCACGCCGGAACAGCAGTAAGCGTTTCGGCAATGGTGTGTTTTGTAGGGGCGCACGGCTGTGCGCCCTACTCGTTCTACCATTGATCCAACGGTTGCACCGTAATCTAAAAAGGCGCAGAGAGCGCAGCTCTCTGCGCCTTTTCGATTCCGCCGTCCGGTGACGCTCAGCCTTGATCGTCGCTTTCGTCCTGCTGTTCCTGACTCGCGCCGATGGCGACGCCCAGCGCCACGCCGATCGCAATACCTACGCCGACGTTATTCGTCAGCGTCCCGAAGACCAACCCCAAGGCGATCCCAATCGCCATCCAACTGCCCGTACCCATTTTTTCGCGCTTCATCGTCATACCCTTTCCTGCGTTCGCGTTACACCAATTACTACGCAAGAATCTGCGCCGGGGTTGCGCCGTCGCCGCGCCCCGCTTTATCCAATTCGAACAAAAATAAGTCGCCGCGCGTAAATTATGAAAGGCAATCAGTTGAGCGAGGTGAATCTATCATGGCAGACGAACTCGGCACGAAAGATACCCCTTGGGTCTTGAAGACGCCGCCGGGCACGTCCGAGTACAGTATGTATAAGGACGAGAGCCACGACCCACCGATTTTGGTCTGCAAAGTCGGATCGACGACCCTACACTACGATCTGCGCGCCATCGACGACCTGTACCAGTGGCTCAAACAACAGGGCGATTGGGTCGACCTCGGCGCGGCGGACGAGCAGAAAGACGCCAAACCCGGCACGGTCGAGGCGTGGGGGCGCTCCGCCGAGAACCCGGTCGGCGGCTGGTACGGGCTGAAGAAGGGTTATCGCGGACGCTTCGGGATGTACCTGCCACCACTGCTCGAAGCGCTCGGCTTGGTCGAACTGGAGCACAACGCCCGCAATAACCGCGTGCGGGCGAAGTAAAAACGGATCGTATCGCCGCGCGAAAATGTTATAATCACTGATAGACTTTGCCGAACGAAAGCGAAGATATATGTCCGCGACACCCCCCAAACCCGGACGCGATTCCCTCAGCAACCATCCGTTGAATTTGGCGCTGGCGTTCGCGCTCGAACTCGTCATGCTCGGCGCGCTCGGTTACTGGGGTTGGTCGCAGCATGAAGGCATTTTGCGGATCGTCCTCGCGGTCGGCTTGCCGTTGATCGCGGCGGTGCTGTGGGGCGTCTTCCGCGTCGATAACGACCCCAACAAGGCGGTCGTCGTCATCCCCGGTTGGCTGCGACTGCTGCTCGAATGGGGCTTATTCGCGCTGGGCGTCGCGCTGATGGCGGCGACCGGCGATTGGCTCACCGCACTCATTTTCGCCGCGCTGATCGTGCTCCATTACGCGCTCTCGCTCGATTACCTGCGCTGGAAAATCGCCCAGAGGTAGCGATTCATGCACATCGACCAAAGCGCGCCGCTGGTCGGGCATGGCGACATCGTGATCAACGCCGCGCTGGATCGGGTTTGGCGGCTGCAAACCAACATCAATTACTGGTCGGAGTGGCAGCCGAACGTAGCGTCGGCGAAGCTGGAAGGCAAACTCGCGCCGGGGACGGTTTTTCGCTGGCGCACGTCCGGCGTCGATATCACCTCGCGGATCGACGAACTGGACAAGCAGCGGCGCATCAGTTGGACCAGCGAGGCATGGGGCATGTACGCGATCCAGAACTTCGAGTTCGAGCAGCGCGCCGACGACGTGAAGGTACGCACCGAGGTGTCGATTTCGGGCTGGCTGGCGCAGATCGTCGGCTTCTTCAGCCCGCGTTACTTGGATGAACTGCTGGAAAAGTCGCTGCAAGCACTCAAAGACGCGGGAGAACTGCGCCAACGATGACGCCTCTGCCTTACACCATCCGTCCGGCGACCGCCGCCGACGCCGCGACGATCGAGCGCATTGTTCGCTCCAACCCGCTCGATCCCAACGCGGTCGATTGGCATTACTTCCTCGTGCTCGAGTTGATCGAGGCGGGCAAGCCGATCATCGCCAGTATTGGCATGGTGCATCCCGAAGGCGACGTACAGGAACTCGACAGCGTGGCGACCCTGCCGCAATATCGACGGCGCGGTTACGCTCAAGCCGTCGTCCGCGCCCTGATCGCCCGCACGCCCGCGCCGATCTACCTGCTGGCGGAAACCGGCTTGATCGCCTATTACGAGCGGTTGGGCTTTCGCGTCATGGATACCGATGCGCCGCCGGTCATGCGCCGACAGGCGGATTGGGTTAACCGCATGTTCGGCGGCTCGGTGACGTATCACGTCATGGGGAACGCCGAACGGGAAAACAGTTAATCCAATGACAAGCATTTCGCCTCAGTTCGGGGCTATAATAAAAATCAAATTTGTAAAATAGCGTTCATACGTGATCTACTCCATTTGCAAATGAACAATTGAGGCTTTTTTGTCGGTGGGGCTGCAACTACGCTGCGCCGCGTTATAATAAGCTGCGGGTGTTATTAGAACGGTTTCGGCAGAATTTATCACGAAGTCTGGGGGAGATCATGGTGGCTCCCAACCTATGGAGCGATTACCAACACAGCCGCTACACCATTGAAAAGCTGATCGGCTCCGGCGGGATGGGGAACGTTTTCCGGGTCTATGACCGCCTCACCGGGCACATCGTCGCGCTCAAGCGGATTGGCAATCTCAGCACGTCGGTTTCGGCATCCAGTGAGGATTTGCGCATCACGCTGGCGCGCGAATTCAAGACGCTGGCGACGCTGCGGCACCCGAACATCATCAGCGTGCTCGATTACGGCTTCGATGATGCCGGGTACCCCTTCTTTATCATGGAGTATATCGACCAACCGCAGACGATCTTCGAGGCGGGGCTGTCGCTGCCGCTGGAAGTCAAGGTTGAGATGATCCTTCAGGTGATGCAGGCGCTCTCCTACCTGCACCGCCGTCACATCCTGCATCACGACCTCAAGCCGAGCAACATCCTCGTTCACGAGGGACGGGTTAAGCTGCTCGATTTTGGGCTGTCGATCAAGCAGGAGCAGCTTACCACCGAGGAAAAAGTTTCGGGTACGCTCGCTTACGTGCCGCCGGAAGCCTTGAGCGGAATCTACACTGTTGCCTCCGACCTCTACTCGCTGGGCATGGTGATGTACGAGTTGATCCACGAGGCGCACCCGTTCCGCACCGACGACTTCGGCACCCTCTTGCAGCAAATTCTCAAGGAACTGCCCGACATTACCGCGCTGAACGTCAGTATTGAACTGGCGCTGGTGATTCAACGACTGCTGCAAAAGTCGCAGGAAGATCGCTACGGCAGCGTCCAAGAAGTGATCGTCGATCTGTGCGCCGCCGTCGGCAAGCCGATCCCGGTCGAGACGACCGAGATCCGCGACAGCTATCTCCACGCCGCCGAGTTCGTCGGGCGGGTGAAAGAGTTCAACACGCTGGCGCAGGCGCTCGATCACGCGGTCGCTGGCGTCGGCGGCGCGTGGCTGATCGCCGGGGAAAGCGGCGTCGGCAAGTCGCGCTTGATCGAGGAACTGCGGATTCACGCGCTGGTGCAGGGCGCGCAGGTTGTGCGCGGTCAGGCAGTCAGCGAAGGCGGCATGACCTATCAAATTTGGCGGCAGATCCTCAGCCGGTTGGCACCGCTGACCCCGCTCGATCCGTCCGAAATCCGCGTGCTGCGCCAACTGATCCCGGAGATCACGACGCTGCTGGGAGACGTCGCGCCCGACGACCCCGAACCGGAGGGCGTCGCCATGAAGGACGCGCTCTCGACGGTGCTGCTGCGCATTCTCCACAAGCAGCGCCGCCCGCTCGTGATCATCCTCGAAGACCTGCATTGGGTCGGCGAGGAGAGTCTGGTCGTGCTGGACAACCTGCTCGCCAGCGTGCGCGACCTGCCGGTCTTGATCTTGGGCAGCTATCGTAATGACGAGACGCCCGATTTGCAGCGTCGCCTAGCCGGAATGCAGCTTTTGAAGCTGGAACGGCTCGACAAGGCGAGTATCGCCGAACTGAGCGCCTCGATTTTGGGGGAAAGCGGTCAGCGGCAGGAATTCGTCGATTTTCTGGCGAACGAGACCGAAGGCAACGTCTTCTTCATCATCGAAGTGGTGCGCGAACTCGCCGAGCGCAGCGGCAGCCTGAGCGAAATCAACCGGATGCGGCTGCCGCGTCACGTCTCTGCCGGGGGCATTTGGCGCGTCGTCCAGAACCGGCTCAATCACGTTCCCGAAACCGCACGCTATCCGCTGAAAGTCGCCGCCGTGATCGGTCGACAGTTGCGCTTGTCGCTGCTGACCAAGATCATCCCCGATCTCGATTTGGAGTGGTGGCTGAGCACCTGTGCCAACGCTGCCGTGCTGGAGGTGCAGGACAGCCGTTGGCAGTTCGCTCATGACAAGCTGCGCGAGGGGATGCTGCAAGCGCTCGCACCCGAAGAGCGGGTCGAACTACACCGCTTGGTCGCGATGAACATTGAAGCCCATTATTCCGATACCAGCGGGCGGGCGGTGCGGCTCGCCTATCACTGGGCGATGGCGGGCGATGCCGCCAAAGAACGACACTACGCTTTCATCGCTGGACAGCAAGCCTATGACGTCCATTCCTTCCGCGAGGCGATCGCCTTCTTCACCCGCGTGATCGAGACGCTGCCCGCCGAACTGACCGACCCCGACCAGATGCGCTTGTGGTGCAGCGTGAAGATCCTGATCGGCAGCGCGCTGATCGAGTTAGGCGATGTCGATCAAGGACGTGAACCGCTGCGGCAAGCGTTGAGCGTCGGCGAGGCGAACAACGACCGCTTGACGGTGATGCAGGCGCGGCTCAATTTAGGCATGGCTGCCTTCCGCGTCGGCGATTACGATGAAGCCAACGCTCAACTGAACCAAAGCTTGAGCCTTGCTCGATTGATCGACGACGCCGACAGCACCGCGACCTCGCTCTACTACATCGGCGCGGTTGCCGCGCATCGGCAGCGCTTCGACGAAGGGCGCGCCAAGATTCAGGAGTGCCTCGATCTCCGCCGCGCCAACAACGACCGCTACGGCGTGGCGCGTGCCTACAACGGCTTGGGCGAAGTCGCCCTGCTGCGCGGCGACATCGCCGAGGCGCAGGAGAACTACAGCCAAGCCCTGCCGATTTTCGAAGAGATCGACAACCAGTGGTGGATCAGCGGGACGTACAACAATCTCGGCTACAGCGCCATGGGCTTGGGCGATCCGGTCAAGGCGCTCGGCTACTTCCAGAACGCCCTGCGCGGCGCGCTGGAACTCCACGCTCAGCCGGTGATGATGGAAGTCCTCGTCGGGTTCGGGCTGCTGCTCTGGCAGTATGCCGACGAAGACCTCGCGTGGCAGATCGCGCGGGTGGTGCAGCGCTCGCCCAGCGCCAACACCGACGCCCGGCGCAAACTTCAGCCCGCTTACGAGGATCTGAAGCAGAAACACGATCGCTCGCTGAAGACGGAAATCCTGCCGATGCCGCTGCCGGAACTGCTCGACCGGCTGCTGGCATATCACCTCAACCCGCCCGGATCGCAAGCTTAACCCCGGGCAAACGCGGCAAATTACTAAATACAATAATTAACCGCCAAGACACCGTGCAACCTTCGGTTGCCAGCGCCAAGAAGAATCGTTGAAAAGCTCTACTTCACGCTATCAAAGGATACACTTAAAGGCTGTTAGCAGTATAAAAATCTCTAAAGATTGTCTTTCTTGGCGGTCTTGGCGGTTCAAATTGAGTTTGATGCGATTGCTCCACAGCTTAAGCCGAATTTCAATACTTTTTTCGGGCGAGACAGGCTAGGATAAAGTTGCGATTTCTTGAAAAAGAACTGAGGTGATCCCATGGCAGATGAGAACAACTCGAATATTCTGATTCGCGGGGCGGACGGACGCTTGTATGCGATCTCCGCCGAACAGCTAGAGCAGTACGCCATCCCCGACGAGCAGGCGCAAGAACTGGAAGATCGCCTGCACCTCAGCCAGCAGTCGGTCAGCGTCTTCCAGCCGGGAGACGAAGACAGCAGCAAGGAAGTCGGCTTGAACGCCGGGTTCACGACGGCGGGCTTCACCAGCGCCGGGTTCACCAAGGGCGGCTTTACCTCGGCGGGCTTCACCAAGGGCAAGCTGCTGACCTTCGTCAACATGGGCTTCTTCGGCTTCAGCAGCCGCAAGAAATAACCCCCAATTGCTTGCGTCGTGTAGGGGCACGATATATCGTGCCCCTACCAACGTGCGTCGTCGTAGGGGCGGGTTTCAAACCCGCCCTTACATTGTGTGCGACTTACGCCAATAGCGCTCGCTTCGTGTCCTTTGCGATCTTTGTGGTTCAATTTCTTTAAGGTCGTTCAACTACACCCAATTTATTGCCCCGCAAGTTTTGGGAATGGAACTAAACGATGACCAAATCCACGCTCGATTATTCCCGTTATTTCTGGCAAGGGGAAAAGACAAGGCTCCGTCCCTTCCCGGTGGAAGATGCCGGACTGCGCTTCAAGGCATCCTTGGATAGCCCAACCCGACAGGCGCACGCGGACGGGATCGAACTACCCACGTCGGTGGAACTCCAAAAGGCATGGCTAGAGCAGGTATCCGGCTGTCAAGATCATGGCGGCATGGTTTTGTTTGCCACCGAAAATCTGCCTGGCGACACCATCGGCTGGATTTCGCTGCACAGCCGCAATCAGAAAAATGGGACCTTCAGTTTCGGCATTGCCGTGTATCGCGCCTATCGGGGCAACGGCTATGCGGTCGATGCCGCGCGGCTCCTGCTCAAGTATGGCTTCTGGGAACAGCGCTACCAGAAATGCAATTCGATCTGTGTCCACAGCAACGAGGCATCCATCCGGATGCACCTGAAACTGGGCTTCAAAGAGGAGGGGCGCTGTCGCCGGAACAGCTTCTTCAACGGTCAGTACCACGACGACGTCTTGTTCGGGATGACCCGCGAGGAATTCGATGAACTCATGAATGCGTAGGCGCTCAGATGCCGAATTTCGGAATTGGGCGGCTTAAGCCGAATTTCAATACTTTTTTCGGGCGAGACAGGCTAGGATAAAGTTGCGATTTCTTGAAAAAGAACTGAGGTGATCCCATGGCAGATGAGAACAACTCGAATATTCTGATTCGCGGGGCGGACGGACGCTTGTATGCGATCTCCGCCGAACAGCTAGAGCAGTACGCCATCCCCGACGAGCAGGCGCAAGAACTGGAAGATCGCCTGCACCTCAGCCAGCAGTCGGTCAGCGTCTTCCAGCCGGGAGACGAGGACAGCGGCAAGGAAGTCGGGCTTGAACGCCGGGTTCACGACGGCGGGCTTCACCAGCGCCGGGTTCACCAAGGGCGGCTTTACCTCGGCGGGCTTCACCAAGGGCAAGCTGCTGACCTTCGTCAACATGGGCTTCTTCGGCTTCAGCAGCCGCAAGAAATAACCCCCAATTGCTTGCGTTGTAGGGGCACGATATCGTGCCCCTCCCTACGTGCGTCGTCGTAGGGGCGGGTTTCAAACCCGCCCTCTACATTGTGTGCGACTTACGCCAATAGCGCTCGCTTCGTGTCCTTTGCGATCTTTGTGGTTCAATTTCTTTAAGGACGTTCAACGCCACCGTGATCGATCTCAACCAAACCATCCCGAAGGGCTTCAGCACCGGCACGCATCGCACCCGCAGTCCGGCGGAGACCTTCGCTTACGTCAGCCGCTTCCTGCCGGTGATGGGCATCACCCGCGTCGCCAACGTGACCGGGCTGGACGACGTCGGCATCCCGGTGGTGATGGTCTGCCGCCCCAATTCGCGCTCGGTTGCCGTCTCGCAGGGCAAGGGCTTGACGCTCGAAGCCGCCAAAACCTCCGGCTTGATGGAGTCGGTCGAGGGCTACCACGCCGAGACGATCACGCTGCCGCTCAAGCTGGCGAGCTACGAGGAACTGCGCTACACCCACAACGTCGTCGACGTGACCCGCCTGCCGCTGATCCGGGAGACGCGCTTTCACTTCAACAAGCGCATCTTGTGGATCGAGGGGCAGGATTTGATCGGCGGCGCGGCGGTTTGGGTGCCTTACGAGCTGGTGCATACCGATTACACCGTCCCGCCGATCACCGGCGAAAGCTGTTTTCCGCTGACCTCGAACGGGCTGGCGTCGGGCAACCACCTGCTCGAAGCGGTGGCGCACGGCATCAACGAGGTGGTCGAGCGCGACGCGACCACGCTCTGGGGCTTGCTGCCGACCGAAGCCCAGCGCGCCACCCGCATCGACCCGGCGACGGTCGACGATCCCTCCTGCCGCCTCGTGCTCGATCAACTGGCGCGCGCCGAAATCGACCTGCTGATCTGGGACATCACCAGCGACGTCGGGCTGCCCAGCTTCCAATGCCTGATCTACGACGCGGGCGACCAGCGCTTGCGTGCATTGTACGGAATGCTCGGCATGGGCACGCACACGACCCGCGAAATTGCTCTCTTGCGAGCGCTAACGGAAGCGGTGCAGTCGCGTCTGACCTTGATCGCCGGGTCGCGCGACGACATCGGACGCGAGCATTACCAGCGCGGTCACCAGATCGAGTTGATTCGCCGCATCCGCAGTGAAGCGCGCGATTTCCCATCCGAACGCAGCTTCCAATCCGTACCGACTTTTCCCCACGCGACTTTCAACGACGACATCCGCTGCCAGATCGAGCACCTGCAAGCCGTCGGCATCAACTCGCTGATCGCGGTCGATTTGACCAAGTCCGAACTGCGCATCCCGGTCGTCCGCGTGATCATCCCCGGCTTGGAGTTGATTGGCGAACTGGACGACTATTTTCCGGGTGCGCGCGCCCAAGCGCTGCTCCGCGAGTTGGAGCGCCCCGTATGATCGTCGTCTTCACCGGACCAACCCTGCCCGCCGATCAAGCGCGGGCGATCCTGCCGGATGCGCTCTATCTGCCGCCGGTCGCGCAGGGCGACGTCTACCGCGCGGCGGGGCATCACCCACGAGCTATCGCTCTCATTGACGGCTTCTTCGAACACGTCCCGGCGGTCTGGCACAAAGAAATTTTGTGGGCGATGGCGCAGGGCATCCACGTCTTCGGGAGTTCAAGCATGGGTGCGCTCCGCGCCGCCGAACTCGCCTTGTTCGGCATGGAAGGCGTCGGCGCGATCTACGAGCAGATCGTGAGCGGGCAGATCGAGGACGATGACGAAGTCGCCGTCGCTCACGCGGGCGCTTCCGACGGCTTCACGCCGCTCTCGGTCGCGCTGGTCGACCTGCGCGCGACCTTCGCCGCCGCCGAGCAGCAGGGCGTGATCGACGCAGCCGCTCACGCTGCGCTGATCGAGATCGCCAAATCACTCTACTATCCGCGCCGGATTTATCCGACGGTGATCAGCGCGGGCGAGGCGCAAGGCTTCGCGCTCGACGCGCTCAAGGCGTGGCTGCCTGCCCATGCGATCAGCCAGAAGCGCGCCGACGCGATCCTGCTGCTAGAGACGCTCAAGCAGCGCTTCGCCGCGCCGGTCGAACCGAAGCGGGTGCGCTACAGCTTCCAGCCGACGCAAATGTGGCAGATCGTCACCGAGAGCGCCGGATCGCTGCTGCTCGACGGCGATCAGCCGCTGCATCTGCGCCAAGGCGACGTGCTCGACGAACTCCGGCTGTCCGCACGCATGGCGCAGGCGCTCGACGCCGCGCAAACCCGCGCTCGCGCCAAGCAGGCGGCGCTGGCGCAGCACGAACTGCTCAACCCGCGCCTTGACGACACCGGACTGAGCGACGCCGAGTTATACGCTTGGTATTGCGATCAACGGGGACTGACCGATCCGCCCGATCCGGCGGCGTATGCGGCGGAAGTGGGCTTCACCAGCGCGGACGACTTCAAGCGCGCCCTGATCCGCGAGTATCTTTACCAGCAATTGATACTCTCAAAAGAGATTTGAACCGCCAAGACGCCAAGGACACCAAGAAAAGACTTATCTCTCTTGGCGATCTTGGCGTCTTGGCGGTTTCTTATTTCTTAGCTTTACGACTGAATAACCTTGCGGTAGAGGTCGAATGCCATCGTCTGCCGCATCCCGATCTTTTCGTAGAGATGAACCGCGCCGGTCGTGTTGGTGGCATCGACGCCGAGGCTGACCTGCTGCTGTCCGCGCTGGCGATAAGCCTGAAACAAGCGATAGAGCATCCGCTTAGCAACTCCGCGCCCGCGCCAATCCGGGCGTACCCCCATCAAGTGCACGTAGCCGACTTCCGGCGCGTAGCCCATCTCCGGCACGGTGATCTGCCCCGGCGCGCCGATCACGAAGCCGATCTTCTCGCCCCCCGCTTCGGCGACGAACCAGAGCGCCGGATCGTAATCGGGCGGGTACGCCGCGAACAGCCGCTGCCACGTCGTATATGGATAAGGGCTGAAGCTCCAGTGATCGCGGAACGACAGCATGTGCAGCTCGTAAATGTCATGCTGATCTGCTGCCGTGGCGGCGCGAATCACGACGCCATTCGGGAGCGCGGGCGCTTCCGGCAGTTCGTCGATCCGGCGCTGCATTTGCCAGAAGGTGCGGATCACCTTGTAGCCACTGCGCTGAAGGGTCTGCACCATCGCCACGTCCTCGACATTGGCGCGAAAGTCCATCTCGGTAAGATTGCCCTGCTCGGCAGCCTGCGCCTCGACCGCCGACAGCAGCCGCTCACCGGCGCTGCTGTCCCGGTAATCGGGATGGACACAGCCCCAAATGCGATAGGTCTTGCCGGACGCATCGGCGTGCTGCCAGCCGCTTCTTCGCATCCACAGATAACCGACCGCTTGTTGGTCGTGCTCGACCAGCCACGCGCAGTTATCCAGTTCGGCGGCTTCCCATTCATGCTGTAGGTTCGACGGCGTGGTCGCCGATCGTCCGATCAGCGCTTGAGCGTGGGCATTCATGAGCGCCGCGACTCCAGCAACGTCGTCAGCGCACGGGCGGCGAAGGGTAAAGCCGTTCAAAGTGATTTCCTCGTGTAGCGGTTAGACCGAAGGCATACTTCGGCAGCCGTTGGGCGAATTCGATCTGGTAGCATGAGTATAGTAAGTGCAGTATAGCAGAGCCGCTTACCAAATTTCGCAAATTTGCCAGATTCTAGGATTATTCCGGTGTCGGCACGAGTCCAAGTTTTCGCTTTGGGCGGCGGCTCGTTATACTTCCGGCATTCCAGAGTGGGAACTGAGGGGTTGATCCATGCGGCTGTTTCTATTTGACATCGACTGCACGCTGCTGCTGACGCGCGGCGCTGGACGCGAGTCGAACCGCCGGGCGATGGTCGAGGTGTTCGGCACCTGCGGCGCGCTGGCGGGGCACAAATTCGGCGGCAAAACCGACTGGCAGACGCTGGCGGAACTGCTGATCGACGAGGGCTTCAGCCACGCCGAGATCGAGCGTAAGCTGTCCACTCTACAGCGAGGCGATGGCGCGCCATCTCGCCGCGATCATCCCTGACTACGACGTGTTCGCCCTGCCCGGCGCGCTCGAATTGGTCGAGTCGCTGCGCCAACGCCGGGACGTCGGCTTGGGGATCGTGACCGGCAACGTGCCGGGGGCGGCGGCGGTCAAGCTGCGGGCGGCGGGCTACGATCCGGCATGGTTCCCGGTCGGCGCGTTCGGCAGCGAGTCGATCGACCGCAACCAACTGACGCCGCTGGCAGTCGCGCGCGCCGTCGAGTATTACCACTATCCCTTTGTCGGAAATGACGTGATCGTGGTCGGCGACACCCCGGCTGACATCGACTGCGCGCGCGCCATCGGCGCGACCGCCGTCGCCGTCGAGACCGGTTTCTGCGAGCCGGGCGAACTCGCTGCCGCCCATGCCGATTATCTCCTGCACGACCTGACCGAGTTCAAGCTCGTTTTGACGCCTTAGGGTAATCCTCGCCTCGAGGGTGAGGCGTTGTAGGGGCGTTATATATAACGCCCCTACGGACAATCGTTAATCTGTATAAGAACCTGCCCCTACCCGGCGATTTTTGATCTCCTACACTTTCCGCCACACCAGCGAGTAGCGCCAGAGCAGATGGCGGGTGACCTGCGCGCCGGGGAGCACCTCGGCGCAGATGCGGCGCACCGCGTCGACGGTCAAGTAGCGCTCGTCGTGACCGTGCGCATCCCACGCTGCCCGTGATTCGCTCGTCTGAGGTGCAGCCGGTTTGATCCGCTGGAGCGTTAAGTGTTGGAGCAGCCCAACGCCGCTGACGAACCGGTCGGCAAGCGAACCATCCTCGCGCAGATCGAGCACGATCAGCACGCCGCCCGGTTTGAGCGCTGCTTTCAAGATCGGCAGCACCTCCGCCAGCGATAGGTGATGGAGCGTCGCAATCGAGGCGATGCAGTCGAAACGCTCGGCGGGGAGGGGATAATCGAGCACGTCAGCTTGCACGTACTCGATCTGCGGGAACGCCGCCGAACGCTCGCGGGCGAGGCGCAGCATCTCCGGCGAGAGGTCGAGCGCGAGGACGTGATTTGCTCGCGCCGCCAGCAAGCGGGCAAAACTGCCGCTGCCGCAGCCGACTTCCAGCGCGTGGTCACAGTGAGCAGGAAGCTGTCTGAGCATGAATTCGTGATAATGATTGTTGTGATTCCACTCACTCGCGTGGTCAAACTGAGCGATCTTGTCGAAATCTGCCTGAATTTGGGTGGTCGTTTTCATACAAGTTTCATTTAATTTTTGCTCCGGTCTTGTAAAGAGATTACAATCATTGACCACTGAGAGCAAAGTTCGTAATTGAACCGAAACCAGAAAGAAAGACTAGTAACTAGTAACGGTTATGCGGCTTTGCTGTAAGGACTGGTCACTTAAATATCGATAGGGAGATGTTTATGAGCACCAAGCTGCGTGTATTACCGCTTTTACTCCTCGTGCTGCTGGCTTTCAGCCTGCCCGCTTTGGCGCAGGATATGCCCGCGAACGAGACGATGTCCGCCGACGGTATGATTACCTACGCGGCTGACAGCTGCGATTACGGCGGCGAGCTCGAGTCGATCACCGCTGTGGACGCCAACACGGTGCAGTTCAAACTCTGCCATCCCGACGGGGCGTTCCCGCAGAAGGTCGCCTTTACTGCGTTCCAGATTCACTCGGCTGCCCAACTTGAATCGACGGGCGGCGGCGGCGACTTGCTGACCAATCCTATCGGTACCGGTCCGTGGAAATTCGATCACTGGGATCAAGGTAACGAGATTGTGCTGTCGCGCTACGATGGTTACTGGGGCGATCCGGCGAAGGAATTGACGCTGATCTTCCAGTGGAACGCGGAAGCCGCCGCGCGTCTGACTCAGCTTCAGGCGGGCACGGTCGATGGTATCTCCAACGTTGGTCCGACCGACTTCGACGTCATCGAAGGCGACTCGAACCTGTCGCTGGTTCAGCTTCCCGGTTTGAATGTCCTCTATCTGGGTATCAACAACACCTACCCGCCGTTTGACAATCTCAAGCTGCGTCAGGCGCTGACCTATGCCATCGACAAGCAGCGGATCGTCGACAACTTCTATCCGCCGGGTTCGCTGGTTGCCGACCAATTCATGCCTGACGGTATCTTCGGTTACACCGCTGGTTTCGAAGGTCACGGTTTCGACCCCGACATGGCGAAGCAACTGCTGCAAGAAGCCGCCGATGAAGCTGGTTTCACGCTGCCGCTGTCGACGCTTTCCGACGGCACGCCGCTCAAGCTGAGCTATCGTCCGCCGACCCGCAGCTACTTCCCGCAGCCGCCGCAGATCGCCGCCGACATTCAGCAGCAGTTGGCGGACATCGGCATCAACGTCGAGATCGACCAGCAAGAATCGACCACGTTCCTCGACAATGCCGCCGCTGGCAACCTGCCGCTGTTCCTGCTCGGTTGGGGCGCGGACTATCCTGACGCGACCAACTTCCTTGACTATCACTTCGGTGCGGACTCCAGCCCGTCCTTCGGTAACCACTTCGACGACATCACCAGCCTGCTGACCGAAGGCGCGCAGACGAGCGACCCGCAAACCCGTCTCGACATCTACGCCAAAGCGAACGAAGCGATCCAGAACGACGTGCCGATGGTTCCGATTGCGCACGGTGGTTCGGGCATGGGCTTCAAGGCATCGCTGACCGGCGTCAACGCCAGCCCGATTGGCAACGTCTACTTCTCGCTGTTCGAAGACCCGGATGATGACAACCTCATCTTCCTGCAGAGCGGTGAGCCGGGCAGCCTGTACACCGGTGACGAGACCGACGGCGAAACCTTCATGGTCGCCAACCAGTTGTTCGAAAGCCTGCTGGCGTACAAAGTCGGCGGCACGGAAGTTGTTCCGAGCCTCGCCGAAAGCTACGACGTCAGCGACGACGGACTCACATGGACGTTCCACCTGCGTAACGGCGTGACCTTCCATGACGGCTCTACGCTGACCGCCAACGACGTAGTGATGTCCTACGCCGTACAATGGGACGCTGCCAGCCCGATGCACGTTGGTCGTACCGGCGCGTTCGACTACTTCTCAGCTCTGTTCGGTGGCTTCCTGAACATGCCTGCCTCGTAGGCGTAACGGAAGTTGAACAAGGGCATGGCAGATTATTTATTGCCATGCCCTTTCCGGTCCCATTTGACCACTGTAAGCCAAAGTTGAGTCTATGCTAGCTTTCATCACCCGCCGTCTGATCACTTCGATCCCCGTACTCCTCGGCATCATCGCGGTGACGTTCATCCTCGTTCATCTGATTCCCGGCGACCCTTGCCGGGCGATGCTCGGCGAACGCGCCACGACCGAAATTTGCGACGCTTACAAAGCGCGCATGGGGTTGGATCAACCAATTCTGTCGCAGTTCGGTATCTACGTGGGCAACCTGCTGCATGGCGATTTGGGCACGTCGCTGCGCTACCAGCGCACGATCACCGAGTTGCTGGCGGAACGCCTGCCCGTGACGATTGAACTGGGGTTCGCAGCCATGGTGTTTGCCATCGCTGTCGGCATTCCGCTGGGGATTATCTCGGCGTATCGCCATAATTCGGCGGTCGACGTTGGGACAATGCTCGGCGCGAATATCGGCGTTTCGATGCCGGTATTCTGGCTTGGCTTGATGCTGTCGTATTTATTCGGCGTCTTGCTGAAGGATACGCCGCTGGCGCTGCCACCTTCCGGGCGGCTGCCGCCCGGCTATTCCCCGGAGCCGTTTTTCCTCGTCTGGGGGCTGGTGCCCAGCGCGGATTTAGCCAGCGGCTTTATGATTTTCGTTTCCCGACTCAACACGGTTAATGCAATTTTGACGCTCAACGGCGACCTCTTTATTCAGGCGCTGCGTTACATGATTCTGCCTGCCGTCGCCGTCGGTACCATTCCGATGTCAATCATCGCGCGGATGACGCGATCCAGCGTGCTCGAAACGCTCGGTCAGGATTACGTCCGCACCGCGCGCGCTAAAGGCTTGCGCGAGATCACCGTGGTGCTGCACCACGCCGTCCGCAATGCGATGCTGCCGGTCGTGACGATCATTGGCTTGAATTTTGGCTTGCTGGTCAGCGGCGCAGTGCTCACGGAGACGATCTTCGGTCTGACCGGTGTCGGGCGCACGCTGGTCGATGGCATCACCTCGCGTGACTATACGCTCGTTCAGGGCTTCACGATTGTGATCGCCGTCGCCTTCGTCATGATCAATCTGGTCGTTGACATTCTGTACGGCTATCTCGATCCACGTATTCGGCTGAGTTAATCATGGCATCCACGACCAAACCGATCAAACTAGGAAAAAGCGCGCGCGACGAAATTAAGTCGAGCAGTTTGTGGCGCGACACGCTCAATAACGTACTTCGCAGCCGCAGTGCCGTGCTCGGTCTAATCCTGATCGGCTTCCTGATTCTGACCGCCATCTTTGCTGCCCAACTTGCCCCTTACGACCCGATTGAACCGATGATCGGTCATCCCGGCGAAGTCGGTCGGCTGCCGGGACGCGCGCCGTGCATTCATTTGCTCGGCTGCGCCGCCGACCAGCCGCAGCACTTTATGGGACTCGACTTGAATGCCCGCGACGTTCTCAGCCGGGTGATCTTCGGCTCGCGCGTCTCGTTAGTGGTGGGCTTCAGCAGTGTGACCTTCGCCATCGTCGTTGGAACGCTGTTCGGCTTGGTTTCCGGCTATGCGGGTGGCTGGGTCGATAACGTGATTATGCGCTTCATGGACGTGCTCTTAGCGTTCCCATCGCTGCTGCTGGCGATTGCCATCGTCACCGTGCTGGGTCCCGGTTTGCAGAACGCCCTGCTGGCGATTGCCGTCGTCTCGATTCCCGCTTATGCCCGACTCGCGCGCGCCAGCGTGCTTTCGGTCAAAGAGAACGAATACGTCACCGCGAACCGTGCGCTCGGTGCAACGCCGGTGCGCATTCTGTTCGTGCATATCTTCCCCAACTCGCTGACCCCGCTGATCGTGCAGGGCACGCTCGGCATCGGTACGGCGGTGCTCGACGCCGCCGCGCTTTCGTTCATCGGCTTGGGGGCGCAGCCGCCGACGCCGGAATGGGGGGCAATGCTCAGCGAAGCGCGCAATTCGATCTTCACGTCGCCGCACGCGGTTTTTTACCCCGGCGTAGCGATCATGCTGACCGTGCTCGGCTTCAACCTGCTCGGCGATGGAATGCGTGACGCTCTCGACCCGCGACTTAACCGGAATTAAGGACTGAGGTCTAAGTTAGAACTCCCCCATAGCTGAAATCCGTAGGGCACAGCGCGCTGTGCCCTTTACTATTTCTCACCAACGCCCCACGAATCCCTGCTAAAATAGAAGCAAGTTTGGTTTTGACTCGGCACTCGGACTTTATAGGGGGTACTGGAGGAAACCATGAACAGCTTCAAGCACGAAATCGATGCTTGCGATGACGCGCAGGCACTCCGCGAAATCCTCGCTGTCCTCGCCGGCGAGATCGATGACCTCGACGACCAACCCTACGAAGATGACGCCCATCTCGACCGCATTCACGACCTTGAACTCGTGCTGCGTTACGGCGAGCATAAGCTCGAAAAGCTGCTCGCTTAAGCGCCGCAGCTTACAACTCCGATCCCTGCTGATTCGTATAGAATGATAAGATGGCAAAGCAGCGGGGATCGGCATGGACAAGCCCAAGAAGTACGAAGAACGATTGATGGCGGCGCTCGGCTTTGACGAGGACGATCTGGACGCGAATCAGTCCGGGCATTTCTCGGCAGGGCAGCACGTCCGACTCACTGCCGAGCAGCGCCGCATCGCGGCGTTCATCGCCGCCGACGTGCTGGTGATGCTTGCTTGGGTCGGCGCAGCCCAGTTCTTCTGGGTCGCTGCCGCGACGCTGCCACTGCTGATTTACTTCATCATGCCGGTGCTCGCTCGTGGCGATGCTAACGTACGGCTTCAAGCTGTTCCGGCTCTGGCGTGATGCGAAGGACGATCACGTGCTGTCAGCCGAGGGGCGAATCGACCTCTCGATGCATGGCAAGGCGGGAGCGGGCAGCAGCGTCGAATGCACCCTGAAGGTCGGCAGTGTCAAGTTCCGCGTGAAAGAGGATGCTTTTCTCGCCTTCAAAAACGGCGATCCGTATGCCATCTACTACACGCGGCGCTCGAAGAAACTGCTCTCCGCCGAGTGGCTGCGCGGCGAGGATAATCTGCTGTCCCCCGCCGAAATCGCCGCCGCGCGCGAAGACGAACCGGACGACGCGATGGCGCCCGAAGAACTGCCTCAGCAGCGTCGCTTGAGTCGCTAAACCGCTAAATTCTGAAAATAGTAAATTCAAATCTCCCCGTGAGGCGATTGCTATTCACGCCGATTACGCTAAATTTTATAATAGTGTCGTCTAGTGATTAGCAGACTGGCATATCATGGAAAAGGTGACGAAGTACGAACGGCATCTGATGGATGCGATTGGCTTCGACGCGGGCGATCTCGCTATGAATCAGGCGGGTACGTTCAGCGAAACGCAGCGTCGCAGGCTGCAAAACTGGTGGATGTTCTGGACGCTGGGCTTAGCCGCTGCGGTGATTGTCGGAGCAGGTATGAGCGCGCTCCTTTTCCTCGCAATTCTGTTCGCGCCGCCAAGTGTGGCGCTCAAAATCGCTGCCGGGTTGGTCGCGATCATCCTCGCCTGCGTCGTTTTGTACGCTTTCTGCTGGTTCAAGCGCGCGGATTATCTGGACGATCTGGATGAGTGCATCGTTTATGGCGCCGAGGGGCGTATTCGTCTTATCCTCGATGAGGGGCGGAATAACGCGCGCTATCTCGTCGGCGTTGGCAGCCTCGCGTTCGTCGTGAGCAAGCAGGTGTTTCTCGCCTTCAAGAACGGCGATCCGTACCGCGTTTACTACGCGCCCAACTCGAAGCGGATCGTCGCCGCCGAGTGGCTGCGCGGCGAGGATAATCTACTGGAAATAAATGATTTCGATGAGGCGGCGTGATGGAAAACCCGGAGCGATCCCAAACTAGCATCCTCATGGGCGCGATTGGCTTCACCGACGAGGATCTGGAAGCCAATCGCCGCGGCAAGTTGAGCAGTGAACAAGCGCGCGACCTGCGCCACGATGCCGGACGCCATCTCGACCTGATACCGGTAGCCGTTGTTGGCGGCGTTATCTCGGTCGGCGTTTTGATCTCGAACGGGATCAATCAGGGCGACAGCACCTTGACGATTTTCGGCAATGTCGCCGTCGTGGGGGTGGTCGCCGCGCTGTTCATCGGCTTTGCGTGGCTGTGGCGGGGCAGTGAACTGCTCGCAATCGATCGAAACATCGCCGACGTGGTCGAAGGGCAAGTCTACCGGGAAGCATCCCCTTCACCGAGGGGGAGTTCAGCTTACTATCTTCGCGTGGGTGGTCTAACCTTCACGGTGAGCTTGACTACGTTCGACTGTTTCGAGGATGGCGATTACTGTCGTTTGTACTATGCGCCGGTGACGAAGAAGATTCTCTCCGTCGAATTCCCGGCAGACGAACCGCGCGAGCTGAAAATCAGCCCCCTGACCGAAACGAGCGAAATCGCGTGGAACGCTATCTGGAATCCAGCGCGTCGTCATCGCCGATGATCTCGCCTGCCGCCGCCAGCAGTTGAGCGCGGCGGTTCTCGCCGATCTCCCGGCTGATCAGGTAGCGTTCGAGCAGTTGCGTGTCGGTTAAGCCTTCGGGACTCGCGCCCAAGCGCGCCCGCGCGGTCTGCTCGACTTCGCGGCGAATCCCGGCGACGTAGGCGGCACCGCCGCGCAGCAGCGCGTCGCGGACGATCCCCTCATTCAATTTAGCTTCGGTCTCCGGTGTCAAGTCGAGGATCACCCGGACGACCGCGCCTTGCAGATCGTAAGCTTCGACCTCATCGACGGCTTCGCGGGTCGGGTCGAGGCTCTCGCGCAGGTCGGCGCGGATGGTCACGAACGGGCGTGCCTTGAGCCGGTGGAACTTCCAGTTGGTCTGCTGGCGTTCCAGTTCGACCCAGCAGAAGCCCTTCGGATCGTTCTCCTCGCCAAAATCGATCCGCTCCAGCGAACCGCTGTAGACGACCGGCGGCACGCCTTCACGCCCGGCGCTGAGGTTCTGATGCTTGTGGATGTGACCGAGCGCGACGTAATCCCAGCGCGGGTCGGCGACCGATGACGGCATCACCTGCACGTCCCGCCCCAGCATGATGCCGCGCTCGCTGCCCCATGCCGCCCCGTTGACAGTCAAGTGCCCGGTCAGGATACGCGGCATATCGCCCTGCTGATCGGCGGCTTCCGCCAGTTGATCGAGCAGTGCGGTCAGCTCGCGCTGGAGTAGTTGATCGGTTTCGGCGATGGTCAGCCCGGCGGTTTTCACGCCGTCGAGGATGCGCGAGCGCAGCGGATAAGGCGCTGCGCCGACGGCGACGCCTCCGCGCTTGGTGTCGATCACGCGCAGTTCGTATTCGTTGGCGACCCAGACGTTGGGCACTGCCAGTGTGTCGTAGATTTCGACGCTCGACGCCTTCAGCAGCGTCGGCGGGACGTCGTGATTGCCGATCAGCATGACCAGCGGCGCCAGTTCCGCCAGATCGCGGACGCGGTAGGCGAACTCACGTTGATAGGTGGGGTTGGGGCTGCGGGTCTTGAAGGCGTCACCGGCGAAGATGGTCAGGTCAACGTCGTGTTCGCGGGCGAAGTCGATCATCTCGTCCATGCGCCGCAAAAAGTCGCGGACGCGGCTGCTCAAGCCGGTTTCGGGATCGGTCTTGCCGTAGTTTTCCATGCCGATGTGGACGTCGGCGAAATGCAGCACGCGGATCGGTTCGGTCATTTCACACCTGAGACGAAGCGGAAAATTTGTTCGCGTCTACTTTACCATACTTAGCGGACGCCGTTACGCTTGGTTGTTGAGGGTGTGGAGCTTTGCGGGGAGATTGTCGGTAGGGACACGGCGCGCCGTGTCCCTGATCTTGCACGAGGGCGGAGTAATCCGCCTTAATCTTTACTGGAACCCGTGCAGGCTGGCACGCAGACCGGTGCGCAGCGTCTCTTTTTGGGCATCGGTCAGCCGGGCTTCCGGGTGGAGCACGAGGTACTGGATCGGTGGCATCGCGCCCCGGTCGATCTGCTCGACCAGCACCGACGGATCAATCTCGTCGGCGCTTTCCTCAGAGAAATTCAGCTTTGAGCGTGCCTCGTTGACGTCGTGCCGGACGAGAAACGACATTGGAACAATGTCGGCGTAAACGGGCCACTGGGTCTCATTGCTGTGGCAGTTGTAACAGGCAGTGCGCACGATCTGCTCGGTTTCCGGCGAATTCCACACGATCTGGCTTTTCACCGGCGGATTGGTTTTTGCCAGCGAGGGGATGAAATTACCGAAAGGGATGAACTGGACGATGACAAAGCCGACGACGATGATCCCAAGACCGATCAGAATTTGATTACGACGTGTCAGGTTCATGTGTGCTGGTGCTGCTCCCTACTCCAACAGGCTCAGGTGAAGTTCGCCCCTCACAAACGGGGCGACTCTTCTTTGACGTCGCGGGCGCGGCAGACCGTACCCCGACAAGGTGGGTCGCGCCTAATCCCTGTAAAGTAAACGACTGCTGGACGCGAACTGGATTTTTCAGTCGTTCGCCATTTGCCAGCGCTCGCTGATCTCGTCGAAGTGGATGGTGACCGTTTCCTCGATCAAGTCGCCGCTGGCGGTGTTGAAGTCCGAGTAAGCGATCTCGCTGATCCACGCGCCTTTGATCGTCCAGCGGCGCGTTTCTTCGCCGTCGTCGATAGCGAGAATTTCCAGCGTCCGCGATGGGCGGGCGAGGTCGTCGGTCGCCGCGATAGTCTCGCGCAGCCAGCGATTGAAGGCGATTTCGGGATCGCGCTGCACCATCTTAGCGAGCTTGAACGGCTCGCGGACGACCTTGGTCATCGACGGCTTGACCTCCAGTTTGAAAGGGACTAGCCCGCTGATCCGAAACACGCCTTTGACCACTTCGCCGTCAAGCTGAACTTCGAACTCATTTGCGCTCAGACTGTCGATGTGAATCCGGTGCTCGTCTGTCATTGCCGCTGCTCCTCTCTAACGAAACGTATTTTCAAGTTGGTTTTCGAGTATACACCAGCCCTCGCGCCTTTGCCGTCAGTAGGTCGCGATCGGAGTCGGGCATTTCGATCGAGAACAGCCTAATCGTCGGCGAATCGGTCGGGCTTGGTGCGCTGCCGGGTGTTATCATTCAAGTCTCTGATCCGTTTGAATGACGAGCTGTTCGCCGTGAAATCAGCTTACCTCCTGCTATTCCTGATTGCCTTCGCCGGTTTTGCCGCCTGCGCGCCGCAATCGACGCCCGCCGTCTTTAGCGCGACGCTCCCGGCGCTGGCGGTTACTGCTCCGCTCTACACCAATACGCCGCTTTACACAGCCACGCCGCTGCCGACCGCAACGCCGATCAGTACGGCGACACCGCTGCCGACCGATCCGCCAATTCCCAGCGCGACCTTGATCCCGACTGACACGCTCATGCCCACGCAAACGCTGCCAAGCAGCGCGACGCCCTCGCCGGTGGGTACGCAGCCCTTGTTCACGCTCACCCCGGCGAGCAATGCGGGCGCACCGCCCGCCGTCGATCCCGGTGATGCGCCCTTGAGCGTCAACAGCGGTTGGTCGTGCGACGATTTCCCCTGCGGGGACGACATCGCCGGATGGTTGCAGCGGATTCAAGTGCCGTCGGGCTTCCACGTCGAGCACGTCGGGCGCTTCCCCGGTCAGCCGATGCAGATCACCTATGGACCGGATGGTCGGCTGTACGCGACGGTGCTCGAAAACGGGACGCGCAGCGGTGCGGTTTACGTCATGGACGCTGATGGCAGCACGACGCGCTACAGCGGCACTTTGATCTCACCGCTCGGCTTGGCGTTCCAGCCGGGAACCGACGAACTATACGTCAGCGCGCGAGTGACGCTCGATCAGGGTGGTGGCATCTGGCGCGTCCCGGCGGGCGGCGGCGACCCGATCCCGGTGATCACCGACTTACCCTGCTGCTTCGAGATCATCGACAATCAACCCAACGGCATGATCTTCGGGCAGGACGGCTACCTGTACATGGGCGTCGGCTCGCTCAGCGATACGACCGAGAATCCGCCGCATTCGCCACGCGCCTACAAGGAGATCGTCAAGTACGAGGCGTCGATCTTGCGGATTCAGCCGCACACCGGCGAGATCTCGACCGTCGCTAACGGCATCCGTAACCCCTATGACGTCGCCAGCGACAGCAGCGGGCAGCTTTACGCGACCGACGATGGCTTGCTGACCGGGCAGGGCGACCGCGTGCTGAAGGTCAATCCGCAGTCGCATTACGGCTGGCCCTACTGGCGCGATCGCGGCTGCGATACCTGCCTGATCCTGCCGGGGAACATCAACGTCTCGCCGGACATGATCGACTTCCCACCCTTCACCCGCCCGCGCGGGATCGTCGCCTACGAGGGTGCGCAGTTCCCCGCCAACCTGTTCGACAGCCTGTTCGTGACGCTCTGGAACGGTGTCGAGGGCGGGCAGCGCGTGATCCGCATCGACCCGCAGCACGTGGACGATCCGGGCTATGCACCGGAAGCCTTCGTCACTGGCTTGATTCGCCCGATTGACGTGACCGTCGCGCCGGATGGATCGCTGGTGGTGGCGGATTACGTCTACGGCAACGTCTGGCGAGTGGTTTACGGATAAAGTGTGGTAGGGGCGCAGCGCGCTGGTACCACCATACGATAGCGTGGTAACAGGTTCCAACTTTACCTCACCCCCTGATCCCCCTCTCCACGTCGTGGCGAGGGGGAACAGAACAGGTCATAACGGGCTTTTAAGTCCCCTCGCCATGCAATGGAGAGGGGATTTAGGGGTGAGGTTTGTAATGAATACCGTAACCACATTATTCTGTGGCAGGATCAGTGCGCTGCGCCCGTTCCCCCTCGCCCCGCTTGCGTGGGAGAGGGGGTCACGGGGTGCGGGGCAAACAACTAGCGCCACCCGATCGAACCAAACCCACGCTTTGAGTCGACAATAATTACAGCGCTGCCCCACGATGGCTACGCTTGCTCGACGCTTCACCTACGTTAATGAAATGTGTCATGAAATTTGTTATACTATGCGTGTATAGAACCACAATTTTCAGGAGGATAACTATGTGGCGTAGAGCCAGTGTTGCGGCGCTTGTGCTGATGCTATTCACGTCGATTCTCGCCGTGCAGCCTGCGCTCGCACAAAATCCCGTTTGGTATGGTCAGTATTACAACAACACCGACTTGCAGGGACCCCCGGCATTCACCCGCAATGATGCCAATATCGCCTTCAACTGGGGCGTGAATTCGCCCGGTGACGGCGTCGGCAGCGACAATTTCTCCGTGCGCTGGGCGACCGACGTTCAGTTGAATCCCGGCACCTATCGCTTCTGGGCGCTGGCAGACGACAATATCCGCGTCGTCTTCAATTTCGTCAGCTACAGCCCGGTGATCGACACCTTCGCGTCGGGGCAGGTTAACGTTTTGCAGACGGGCGACGTGACCGTCTCGCAGGCGGGGACGTATCACATTCAGGTCGATTATCGCGAACTAACCGATCAGGCGTTTGCTTACGTCGCCTTTGCCAATCTCAATACCAACCCGACCGGACCGAATTTCTCCGCGCCGGTGCCGGCTACGCCCAACCCGGTGACGCAGAATGCTTGGACGGCGCAGTATTTCGCCAACAGCAACCTGTTGGGCGACCCGGCAGCCATCACGACCGAGAGCGCGCCGGTCCATGATTGGGGTACGGGGGCGCCGATCGGCTCCGTCCCGGCGGATAACTTCTCCGCGCGTTGGACGAGCACGCAGTATCTGAGCGGCGGCACCTATACGATCAGTGCCCGCGCCGACGATGGCGTGCGGGTCTACGTCAACGGCGTACTGGTGATCAACGAGTGGCACGCTGCCAGCGGTCAAACCTACAACGTGAGCCTCGCGCTCCCGGCAGGGCAGAATTACTTCCAAGTGGAGTACTACGAAGCGACCGGTAACGCTTTCATCGACTTCTCGATCAACCAGACGTCGGGCGGCGGCGCAGTTGTGCCGACGGCTGCACCACCGGCGAGCGGCGCGCTGGCGACCGTCACCGCCTATCGCTTGAACGTCCGCAATGCGCCCGATCCGGTCAACGGGCAGATCATCACCCGCATCAACCGGCTGGAGACCTACCCGATCCTCGGACGTAATAACGACAGCACGTGGTATCTGCTCGACGTGAACGGCACGCAGGGCTGGGTGTCCGGCGGCTTCATCAACGTCGCCAACGGTTACAACATTCCGATCGTGGGCGCGTCGTCGACGGCACAGCCGACCACCAGCGCGACCGGCAATACCGTCACCGCGACGCCTTACAACGTCGTCATTCGCAGCGGTCCCGGCACGCAGTATCGGCGCTTGGGTCTATTCCCGGTGACGGGGACGGCAGCGGTGGTCGGGCGCAACAACTCGAATACGTGGTGGCAGATCGACTTTAACGGCATCGTCGGCTGGGTGAGCGCCCAGTACGCGATCATCAGCCCGTCGGCGAACCTGAGCATCGTCCCGGTGACGGGATAAAGCAGCTTCAGCTAAATCCGTTGTAGGGGCGCACCGATGTGTGCGCCCGCGATAGGGCAGACCCGCCGGTCTGCCCCTACGATTCTCGGGATACAGCATGAGCGTGTTGAAAAGCACCGCTGCTGCGTCGAGACATCACCAAATCTGACTACTCACACTCAAAACGGGCGAAGGCACGCTTCCCGCCCTGAATTCGGGGAGGGGACGCGCAGCGGGGGTGGGGTCAAAGCATGACGTTTTAGACCCGTTCATGTAACGCTCCTGCGCGATCCGGGGAGATATGAGCCATTACGTCATGAGAAGTTGCTGAAACAAATGTAAAATGTGTGTAAACTGAGGGACGCACCCCCTGTGCCCCGCCACCGCTCCCCCCTGCCCCTAGCTAGACCCCCCGCGCTATAATGCGTCGGTTGTGCGTTATAAGACAATCGGTAATGTCGCACAGTTATTCGCTCGCCCAGAAGCCGCTGCGGTCAGAGGAGAGTACCGTTATGATTGAAGTCGAAAATCTTGTTAAGAAGTACGGTGAAGTGACTGCCGTCAAAGGCATCAGCTTCATCGCACCATCCGGTCAGGTCACCGGGTTTTTAGGACCCAACGGCGCGGGCAAAACCACGACCATGCGGATGCTGACCGGTTTCACGCCGCCGACCTCCGGCAAGGCGACCGTCGCCGGTTACGACGTGTTCGACCACAGCCTCGACGTTCGGCGGAACGTGGGGTATCTGCCGGAGACGGTGCCGCTGTATCGCGATATGACGGCGCGCGCTTATCTGCTCTACGTCGGCGAGATTCGCGGCATCAAGCATCGCCGCCAGCGTGCCGACGAAGTGCTGGAGCGCGTCGGCTTGATCGACCGCGCCGAGAGCCGGATTCGCACGCTCTCGAAAGGGATGAAGCAGCGCGTCGGCTTGGCGAGTGCTTTGCTCCACAACCCGCCCGTGCTGATCCTCGACGAGCCGACCATCGGCTTAGACCCGCTGCAAGTGCTGGAACTGCGCTCGCTGGTCGCGGAACTGGGGCACGATCACACCGTCCTGTTCAGCACGCACATCCTCTCGGAAGCCGAGCAGGTCTGCGATAAGGTCGTGATCATCAACCAAGGCGAGATCATGGCGCAGGGCGCGCCGACCGAACTGCGGAGCGAACTCCAGCAGGGCGGACGCTTGCTCGTGCGCGTCAATGCCCCGCCTCAAGCCGTGCTCGCCGTTATCCAGAACGTCCCCGGCGTGCGTCACGCCGAAACTGGCGACGATGGCATCATCGCCACTCCGACCGACACCAACAGCGACCCGCGCTCGCAGATCGCGCGCGCGATCGTCGACAAGGGTTGGGATTTGCTCGAACTGCGCCCGCTGGCGATCAACCTCGAAGAAATCTTCCTTGAATTGACCCGCCATCGCGAGACGGCACAGGTCGAGGAAGCCATCGCCAACGAACAGGCTGCCGAAACAGAGGAGATCATATCGTGACTGATTTAACCCGGAACATGCCGCCGGAGGCGCGCGCCATCTCCGAGCCGGAAGCCGTCGAACAGGGTAGAAGTCTGCCTTGGCTGGCGGTCTACAAGCGCGAGTTGAACGTCTACTTCCGCTCGCCGATCGCCTACGGCGTCGCCTTCGCCATGCTGATTTTCTTGGGCTTGCTGGTGAACAGCTACATCGCGCAGGCGGTCGCCGCCAACTCGATGGGACAGGGGCAGTATCCGGCGGACTCGACTTACGCGCCGACGCTGTTGTGCTTCCTGACCTTCTTGATCGCGCCGCTGCTGACCATGCGCCTGCTGGCGGAAGAATCACGCGAGGGGACGCTCGAAGTCCTGATGACCATGCCGATGAACGAGTCGCAGTTCATCGTCGGCAAATTTCTCGCCGCGTGGACCTATTTCACCGTCCTGCTGGTGCTGACGCTGGTCTATCACTTCATCATGCTGACCATCGGTATGCCCGACCTCGGCGCAACCTTCGGCGCTTACGTCGGGGCGTGGCTCTACGGCGGTGCGGTGCTGGCGATCTGCATGATCTGGTCGGCAATCACCGAAGATCAGATCGTCGCGGCATTCTTGGGCGCGGCGACCGTGCTGGTGCTCTACCTTGCCAACTTCGCCACCTCGTGGATTTCGTCGCCTGATTTGGGTAATTTCATTCGCGAACTCGGCTTGCAAGCCCACTACAACGCGACCATGGCGGTCGGCATTATTCGCGCCGAGGACATTCTGTATTTCGTTTTCATGATGATCGGCGCGCTGTTTATCACGACGCGCATTGTCGAGACGCGGCGCTGGAGGTCATAACCCATGTCCGAACAAATCAAACCTTCGAACGAACAAGAGCCGCTGATCCCGCCGCGCTATTTGCTCATCCTGTCGGCGCTCGGCTTTCTGGTCGCCCTGATCGTCAAGGCGACGCAGCCGGAGTTCAGCGTCGTCGGCTACGGTGGGCTGGCATTCGGCGTTCTCGCGCTGCTGATGTGGGTGCTGCTGGCGCCCGATCAGGCGCGCGGCGTGCTCACCGGACGGACGGCGCGCTTCGGTGGAACCAGCCTGCTGGTCACGGTGCTGCTGCTGGCAGTGCTGATCGGCGTCTATGCCGTTGTTCGCAACCTTAACCTGCGCGCTGACTTGACCCAGACCGACACCTATTCGCTGACTCCCGAATCGGAGCAGGCAATCGCCGCGCTTGCCGCCGAGCCGGGGACGCCCAAGGTCGAGATCGTCGCTTTCTATGGACCGTCGCAAGCGAGCAGCCGCGATCAGGATTCGCTGCTGTTCGAGGATTACAAGCAGGTCAGCAACGGCAAGATCGACTACCAATTTATCGACCCGGAGCAGCAGCCGCAGACCGTCAGCCAGTACGGGGTTTCGCGCGCCGGACAGATCGCGGTCGTCAAGCTCAACGATGACGGCTCGCCCGATACCCAGAACGCCCAGATCGTCAATACCTTCGGTCAAGGCGACATCACCAACGCCATCCTCAAGGTCTCGTCGTCGGGCGTGTTCAATGCCTACTTCTTGACCGTCAATGACGGCATGGCGGACAAGATGACGGTGCTCAAGCAGAACTTGACCAATCGTTACGGCTGGAATGTGCAGGACGTGTCGCTGACTGAACTGACCAGCCCCGACGGCAAGTTCAACCTCGACGACCCGAACGTCACCGGGCAGGTGATCGTCATCCCCGGCGGCAGCGCGCCGCTGGCGGACGCCGAACTGCAAGTGCTGGAAGATTACGTCAACAAGGGCGGCGACCTGATCGTCCTCGCCGGAACGAACCTGAACGACACCAAAACCTCGCTGGCGACCGGCGACAATCTCTCGAGCTACCTGATGCAGAACTTCGGGCTTCAGTTCGACAAGGACGTCGTGATCGACAAGACGCAGGCGTTCCAGTCGCCGCTGATTCCGGTGACGACCAACCTGTCGTCGGCGGCATTCATCACAACCAACGGCATCCCCTCCGGTCAGGGCGCGCTGGTGTTCGAAGTGCCGAACAGCATCACCATCAGCGACACGCCGCCGACCAACGTCACGGTGACGAAACTGGCATCGACTACTTCGGCGGCTTATGCCAAGACCGATCTGCAAGCGGTGATCGACAACAACATCGACCAGACCGACAGCGACACCAAGGGTCCCTTCGTGCTGGCAGCGCAAGCCGTCAACTCGGATACGGGCGCGCGGGTCGTGCTGTTGGGCAGCACCTCGCTGGGGAACGACACCTACGCCCAGTTCCAGAATATCGACAACTTGGCGGTCGCCTTCAACAGCTTCATCTGGACGACCAATTTCAACGACTACTTCACCCAGATTACGGTGCAGCAGCAGCAGCGCCCGCAAGATCAGCCGATTTTCGCCGACCAGCAGCAGCTGCAAAACATCAACTTCATCACGATCTTCGTGCTGCCGTTCGGGGTGCTGGCGATTGGTATGTTGGTGTGGTGGAATAACCGCGAACGCGCGCGCTAGTGGGACTTAGCGGCGCTCACTTAAGGAGGAATGCTGTATGCGCTGGAACCGAGGAACGATTGTTTTAGTCGCCGCGCTCTTGGTGGTGATCGTCGCGGTGCTTGTGATCAACAATAATCAGGCGAGTGCGCCGGGCGAGACGCCGACGCCGTCGACCAATACCGGTCCGCTGCTGCCGATCGCCGATCCCGCGAATATCGTCCGCTACGAAGTGCGCGATAACAGCACCGGCGACTTCGCCGCGCTGACCAAGGACAGCGGCGGCGCGTGGCACATCGACGCGACCAACGCGCTGCCCACCCGTGATCCCGATCAGTCGCTGATCGATACGACCGCCGGGAAGATCGCCGGTTTGAAGTTCAGCAACAGTTTCACCAACGATCAACTGAGCACGTTCGGGTTGGACGCGCCGAGCTACTCGCTGCTGGTGCTGACCAACGATGGTAACCTGTACACGATCTATATCGGCAACAAAGCGCCGACCAGCCCCAGCTACTACACTATCGTCCTGAATTCGACCGCGCCGTCCGCGACCGAAGAAGCTGGTGCGGCGATTGCGACCGAAAACATCAACGCTGCCGACGCGAACTCGGTCGGGGGCGAAATACTCGCCAACGTGACCCCCGAAATGACGGCGGAAGCGCCCGCGGCGCCGGTTGATGCTGCCAGCGCGATCGCGACCGACGAGGCAACCGCCGAGTCGACGGCTGAGGCGACACCCAACCGAATTCTCGACGCCGCGGTGACGATTTCCGGCTCGCAGACGATCTACGTCATCCCGCAGACGGTGATCGACACGCTGACCAAATGGCTGCCCACGCCGCCGTATGCGCCGCTGCCGACCGCCGCCCCGACGGACATTATCCCGCTGGAAACGTTGACGCCCGAACCGACCGTCGCGCCGACGGCGGAAGTCACCGCCGAAGCGACGACTGAAGCGACCGCCGAGGCGACCGTCGCACCGTAAATTCAATTCACCTCACCCCAAGCAACCGAAGGTTGCCGGGGTGAGGTTCCTCTCTCCCCTTTGCCGCCTCACAACCCGCCGAGATCGACCTGCGGCGGCGTGATCGTCCGCTCGACGACGATTTCGCCGGTGCTCGCGTCCGCGCTGACCGTGATCGGCAGCTCGATGTTCACCTCGTCGATGTAGCAGAGCGACTCGTTTTCCGCCTCGCAATAATAGGTCGTGACGATGCCGTAGAGCGTATCGCTGCCTTCCGTCAGTGTCACCGGAAGGCTGAACTCGGCGCTGTCGAAGCCCTGCGCGCGCGCGGCTTCGGGGATGTCGACGGCTTCGCCGCCGTTGTTCCACTCGCTGCGCGAGGGGGCATTCGCGTTGATCTTGTAGCCGTCCGGCAGGACGATGCGGACGGTGATCGCGCCGTCACCGGGAGCAACCGACTGCTCCGGCAGCGTGAGCGTTTCGCCCAACGCGCTGTTGCCGCCGATCACGGTCGGCTGGTCGCTCATTTGCAGCTTTTCCGGGTTGGGGAACAGGATCGTGCTCATCTGCTTGGTGGTCAGGTCGAGCACGCGGATCGCGTTGTTGTTGGTATCGGCGATGAATAGGCGGTTCCCGGCTGCCGAGACGCCGCCCGGCTCGTCGATTGCCGCCTCGGTGCCGATGCCATCGTGGAAATCGCCGCCTTCGCCCGCGCCCGCGACGGTGGTGACGGTGTCGGTCGCCGGGTCGATCTGCTTGATGCGGCTGTTATAAGTGTCGGCGACGTAGAGCATTCCGTCATCCGCTCCGGTGATGCCCAGCGGATGCTGCAAGCGGGAAACGCCGACCGCGCCGTCCACGTCGCCGAAGTCGAACAGGTTGTTGTCGGTCGCGCCCGCGATCGTCTGCACTGTGAAGGTTGGCGTATCTGCCGCGCGAATCGTGCTCGAACTCGCTGTCGGCGATATAGAGCATCCCGTCGCGGAAGTACAAGCCGCTCGGCTGCGCCAGCTCAGTGAAGGGAAAACCACTGCTGATCAGTCCCTCGGTCCCGTTACCAATTGACGGTTCGACGGTATCGTCGGCAGTGTGCAGCACCCAGATTTGATGCGTCCCCGCCATCGCAATGTAGAGCGAGTCGTCGTCGCCGAACGCTAAGTCCCACGGGCTGCTGAGATCGGTTTGCCGCGCTGACAGCAGCGGACCGGAAGTCGCGGGACCGTAGAGTTGATTCCCGGTTCCGGCGACGGTCGTGACCATCCGCGCGTCGAGGTCGATCAAGCGGATGGCGTGGTTCTCCATGTCGGCGACATAGAGCATATCCCCTCGAATCGCCATCCCCTGCGGCTTGTCGAAGCTGGCGCTGTCGTAAGCGCCGTCGGTCAAGCCCGCCGTGCCACTGCCGATCACGTCCAGCACTTCGTAAGTGTTGAGATCGGCGACGACGATGCGATTGTGGTTGCTATCGGCGATGAACAGGCGACCGCCCGCTTGGTCGGCGAGGACTTTGCCGGGGAAGGCGAGCAGTCCGGCGGGCTGTCCCGGCGCCTTCGAGCGCCAGTTCAAGCGGCGTGCGGTCGAGTTCGCCGGTGCTGTCGAAATAATCGACCATGCCGCTTAGCAGTCGGTCGAACGCCTCGAAGGGGATTTCGCCCGCTTGCAGCGCCAGCACGTTGCCGCGCGGGTCGATCACCACGAAGGTGGGCCACGCATTGATGCCGTAAGCCTGCCAGACGCGGAAATCGCTGTCGTTGATGACCGGATGCTCTAAGCCGTAGCGCTGGACGATTTGGCGGATGCTGGTGGTGCTGCCCTCGTTGGCGAACTTCGCCGAGTGGACGCCGATGATCACCAGCGCGTCGCCGTACTGCGCCTCCAACCGCTGGAGCGTCGGGATCATGTGGATGCAGTTGATGCAGCCGTAGGTCCAAAAGTCGAGGATGACGATTTTGCCGTGCAGCGATGCCATAGTCAGCGGCGCGGGCACGTTGATCCAATCCAACCCGGTCGGGAATTCCGGCGCGGGTAAGTCGGGACGTCCGGCATAGCGACTCTCCACGGATGTTTCTCCTTGCGGTGTACTGCTCGGCGTACTGTCCTGAGCCTGAGTCCTCAACGGCTGCCCGATCAGCAGCAGCAGCGCCAGCAGTAACCATAATTTTCTAGACATAGAATTTACTCCTATAAAGTAACGTAACTCCGGCATCCTTGCGAACTGGTTGATGTTTTGGGCATTGTCTACTACTCTTGCAGATAAAATCAGTTCTCATTGTGCCATGAGAGTCTTGCAAATCGATTAAAAGCGGAGAAACCCATGCGCCGATTCATTGGTCTCTTAATGTTGTTCGTGATCCTGTTCCCGCTGGTGTTGGGTGCGGGGGCGGTCCTAGTCACCCGTCAGGTCGTGATCGGTGTTCAAACGGAATACGAAGTCCATCGGGCGAATATCGAGCAGCGGTTGGAAGCTGCCAACCAAAAAATCGAGCTGGCGAAGCAACAATTGGCGCATCTGCAATCCGTCGCCAACACGATTTTCGGCTCGACGACCCAATGGGCGCAAGACGTCATCACCGCCATCAGCAATTTTCAGCTTCACATCGGGGGATTCCGATTTCCGGACATCCACGTCCTCAGCGTTACTATTCATCTACCCAGTATCCCGGCGGCCGACCTCACCATCCCCGGCTTGAGACAAGTGCGCGATTTCCTACAGAACATCTTCGACAGTCTCGCTCAACTTTCGCAAGCGCTGGCGGACATTGCCGGGGTCGCCGATGCGGTCAACGAGGTCAGCGCGATTGCCGGGGAGCTGACGGGGTTTGTCGGCAGCCTCGGCGCGATCATTGCGCCCTACGGTACGCTGATCGTCGCCGGGGTGGTCGGCGGATTTATCTGGTTCGTGGCGGTTTATCTGGTGCTCGCCTATACATGGCTGGTGCGCGGTTGGGCGATGCTCAGGGGGCGACCGGTCACGGTGTGAAGCACTTTGACCTCACCCCTGACCCGGATGGCGCTGGGGGTAAGCCTCAAAAGTAGTTACCCCGCTATCTTGCTCTCCAGTAGGGCACGGTTCAATCGAGGCTGCCGTGGCAGCCTCGATTTTCTCAGAGTTGCTTTAATTACAAATTTCATTTACAATTACAGCACTCTAGCCCGTCAGGAAAACTTATGAGCGCGCAGCAGACTTTCAGAAACACCCTCGTCGTGATTCTCACGGTCGTGACCGCCTACGTTCTATTTCTCAGCCTGCGAATCGTCGTAATCTTGCTGGTGGCGATCATCATCGCATCAGCGGTTCGCCCGTTCGTACTGTGGTTCGAAAAACGCGCCAAACTGCCCTATACCCTGTCGATTTTGGTCGTCTACGCGCTGCTCCTGCTGGCGATCTTCGGCTTGTTCCTGATCGTGCTGCCCCCGGCGGTGAGTCGGCTGGGCGTCTACATCGAAAACGACGACCGGCTCGCTTCCAAGATCATCGAGGCGGATCACTGGGTCGAGCGCAATCTCGAAATTATCATGCGGACGCCCCCCGACGAGAACATCAACCTGCTCAATCCGGACGCGATCCGCAGCACGGTGCACCGCTTGGTCGCCGCGCTCGATCAGCAGATCCCGGCGCTGGCAGGCGAGTTCGGCGGGCTGTTTGGGGATGCGATTCTCGTCTTCGTGATCGGCGTCTACTGGCTGACCAGCCGGAATGACGCGATCGCGTTTACGCTCCAGTTATTCCCGCTCAGCCGGCGCGCGCTTGCCCGCGAGATCATGGACGAGATCGAGCAGTCGCTCGGCGCTTACATGCGCGGGGTCGCCTTGGTGGTGCTGTTCGTCGGCGTCGCGAATTTCATCCTGCTGACGCTTTTCCACGTCCCCAACGCGACCACGCTGGCGTTTATCGTCGGCATCACGACGGCACTGCCGATCATCGGCGGTTACATTGGCGCGGGTATTGCGGTGTTCATCGCTTTGTTGGAGACGCCGCTCGCGGCGCTGCTCACGCTGGTGAGTTTCGTGCTGGTGCAGCAGATCGAGAATCACTACCTGACGCCGCGCGTGATGTCGAACAGCGTTCACATCAGCCCGATCCTCGTGATCGTCACGCTGTTCATCGGCTTCTCGGTCGGCGGCGTGGTCGGTGCGCTGATCGCCGTCCCGGTCGCCGGGACGCTGATGGTACTGGCGCGCTACCTCATCATCGAGCCGCTGAAAGACGACGCGACCGCGCAGCGCGTCGAAGGCGGCGTGCTGATCGGCGGGCAGGCGAATCCGCCACCACCGGGCGAATCCGGGCTGGTGACCGACGTTAAATCGACGACGTGAGTCCGCTTCGCCGAGAGTTTATGCAGTTTGAAAATTGAACGCGGAGTTTGTCCGTAGGGGCGTTATAGGCTTGCAAAGCAAGCACAACGCCCCTACAACCCCTCTCCCCCAACTCCTCTTGTCAGGAGTAAGGTCGAACTGCATAAACCCGGCACGGCGCGGGTTGAAGGCGGAACTCTGATTGGTACGCTTATTCTCTAACCCCTCACCCCCAAAACCGATCAGTGACGCGCACATTCGGCGTCGCCCTAAACCCCGCGTGGTGAGCGAATTTAACTTGTGTTATGCTTGCCCCGTCTAGATAGCGCGATTAGGTGAGGCATGATCGGACGCACGCTACGCAACCGCTACCAGATCATCAAGCTCTTGGGCGAAGGCTCGACCGCGACGGTCTATCTTGCGCGCGACCAGCGGCTCGGTCGGGACGTGGCGCTGAAGATTTTGCTGCCTCACGTCAAAGATACGGCGCGCAAGCGCTTCTTTCAGGAAGCGACGGCGGTCGCCCAACTGAATCACCCCGGCATCATGGCGATCTACGACATCGACGAGGAAGACAGCGTCGATTTTCTGGTTGTCGAGTACGTCGAAGGCGATACGCTCGATCAGTTCATCCCGTCAGCGCCGGAGCAGGTGATCGACGTCGGGCGGCAGATCGCGCAAGCGCTGTACTATGCCCACCAGCGCGAGATCATCCACCGGGATATCAAGCCCGCCAACATCAAGATCAAGGCGGACGGGCAGGTCAAGATCATGGACTTGGGCTTAGCGCTCCCGCGCGATGCCAAGCGCGTGACCACCGCCGGAATGATCATCGGGACGCCCGCTTACCTCTCGCCGGAGCAGGCGCAGGGCGCAGCGCTCGACTTCCACACCGATATTTACTCGCTTGGCATCGTCCTCTACGAGATGGCGACCGGGCGACTTCCCTTCATTAAAGACGAGATCCCGGCGCTGCTCTTGCAGCACGTCAAGGAGCCGCCGCCGTCGCTGCGTTCGATCAATCCGCAGGTGCCGCAGGCGCTCGAAAACGTGATCCTGCGGGCGCTGGAGAAGAACCCGATCCGGCGCTGGGGCAGTGCCGATGCTTTCGCGCAGGCGTTGAGCGCGGCGCAGCACCCTGATTACAGCCCGGAAGCCGTCACGCGATCGTCGCCGCCCGCCCGCACCGCCGAGAGCTACGACGATCTGACGCAAGGCGTCCATTTTCCGCTGCGGATCGCGCTGGCGGACGATCACGCGGTGCTGCGCAAGACGCTGATCAACTTCCTCTCGCAGCGCGACGAGTTCGTCGTCGTCGGCGAAGCCGGGAATGGTGCCGACGCGCTGCAAATCGCGCTCGATTTGCAGCCAGACGTGCTGCTGCTCGACCTCAACATGCCGGGGCGGAGCGGGCTGGACGTGCTGCCGGAAATCCGCCAGCGCGTGCCGCAGGTCATGGTGCTGGTACTGACCGGGCGTGACGAGGATTGGTACATCACGCAGGCGCTCAAGGCGGGCGCGAACGGCTATCTGCTCAAGTCGTCGAGCGAGGAAGACCTGATCGACGGCATCATCAAGGTCAAGCAGGGGCAGTTAGTGCTCGGTCGCGGCGTCGCCGAGAAGGTCGTCACCGGGATGCTGAGCCAGCCGACCGACCCGACCAAGCTGACCGAACCGGAGCGCCAGATTTTGCTGCTGATCGCCGGGGGCTACGAGGACGACGCCATCATGGAGCGGCTTGACCTCGACCTGCCGACGCTGTTCGAGGCGCTGGCATCGGCGATGACCAAGCTCAAGGCGAAAGACCGGCACGCGGCGGCGCTCAGCGCGCTGCGTAAGGGCTACATCCTGCTCGACGAACTGCAAGCGCTCACGTAACGCCATCCTAGTCAATTGTGATATGATACGTTTGGAATAGCGAACAGACGTTTCATTTTCGTACAATGCCTCTATGCTGATGGACACACAAAGCCCACACGCTCATCGTGACTGCCTCGCCGACGTGCAGCAGTACATTCACCTGCACCTTGACGAGCCGCTCAACCGCGAAGTCTTGGCGGCGGTCGCCGGCTTCTCGGTGCCGCACTTCCATCGCATTTTCACCGGCACCACCGGCGAGAGTGCTGCCAGCTACGTCCGGCGAATGCGGCTGATCCGCGCTGGACAAAAGCTGCGGATGGGCGCGGTCGACATCACCGAGGTGGCGCTGGCGGCGGGTTACGCCAGTCACGCGGCGTTCGGCAAGGCGTTCAAACAGCGCTTTGGGCTGAGTCCGGGCGAGTTCCGTCGGCTCAATTGTTGGGCAGCTTCCGAACTATTGCGGAAAGGATAGAGGCACATGCGCATTTCCCTCACCAGTGTATCGATTGACGATTACGACAAGGCACTCGCGTTTTACACGGAGAAACTCGGCTTCGTCAAGAAGCACGACATCGAACTGGGACCCGGCGTTCGCTGGATCACCGTCGTCTCGCCCGAAGACCCGAACGGCACCGAACTGCTGCTGGAGCCGAACGCCACCTATCCGGCGATGAAGGCGCTCAAGCAAGCGCTGGTCGCCGACGGCATCCCCTTCACTGCCTTTCAGGTCGATGACGTGCAGCAGGAATACGAGCGGCTGAAAACCCTCGGCGTCGTCTTCACGATGGAGCCGACCAATATGGGCATGTCGATTGTCGCGATCCTCGACGACACCTGCGGCAACCTGATCCAGATTTTTCAGGTTGTGGCGCCGTAAGTAGTGTCGGTTGATCACGAGCTAGCTCTGCAAGCGCGGTTTCTGGTGTAGGGGCACGATATATCGTGCCCCTACGACGAAAATCTCCCCTTAGAATCGTTATCCGAGGTTTCGTAGATCAAGCGAGAGAAGCAGCCGATGCAAGCGACCAGTTCTAGAGATCGTCGAGAAAGTCAAAACCCGTTCCGTCGCGCAGACGGCGCTGGATAACTTTGTCGTCCGTGAGGGCGAGCCGGTCGACCTGAGCATCCTCGACCAGCCGAACGTCAGCCTCTACTGCCTCGACGACGCGGCGCAGCGGGCGATCTTCGTCGAGACGCCGCCCGACGTCGATCTCGACGCCGCGCCCTTCTACTACGTCGCCCAGTACGAGCAGGCACAGCGCTTGATTGCCGTGCCGATTGACGACTTCCACCGTGTCGCCGCCGAACTCGACTGCGGCGACGTGATCTTCATCCACTCGACCGGGCGCTGCGGCTCGACGCTGATCAGTCAAGCGCTGGCGACGGTCGCGGGCGTGCGCAGTCTCTCCGAGCCGGACATTTACACCCAGATTCACGCCCATACGCTTCGCCGATCGCGGGCGCGACGCCGAGTATCAGCGCTTGCTCACCAGCGCGACCCGCTTCTACGCCAGCCGCGCGCCGACGACGGCGATCAAGTTCCGCGCCATGTGCATCAGCGTCGGCGATCTGCTGTGCGCCGCGTTTCCCGGACGCCAAAAATCTGTTTCTGTACCGCAACGCCGAAGCGTGGGCGCGCTCGATGAATTTGCAAATGCGCCCGCTTGAGGTGCGGCGCGTGCCGCTGGTGGAGCAGGACATCCCCCGGCATTGGATGGGGATTGCGCCGCTGATCATTCCCTTTTCCGAGCAGCACGGGCGAATGCCCACCCCCAACGAATTGACGGCGCTGGGCTGGCTCTCGCTGCTGGCGCAGTATCTCGCGCTGTACGAGGCGGGGCAATCCGTTCCTCGCCGTGCGCTACGAGGATATCATGGCACAGCCGCAAGCCGTGCTGGCGGCGATTTTCGCTTACTGCGGGCTAAATGCCGACCTTGACCGCGCCTACGAAGTCTTCGGCAAGGACTCGCAGGCGGGGACGGAGTGGTCGCAGGAGAACCGGCAGCAGCGCGTTCTCTATCCGCTCGAGGATGAGGACTACGCCCAATATCGCGCCGTCCTCGCCGAGCATCCGCTGATCCGGTCGGCGGAATTCATCGTCCCCGGCACGCTGAGCATCAGTACCGAGGACTGAGTACCGAGTACTGAGTCAAAAGCAAAAGTGTGTTGTATGAGGGTGGTTAAAACCTCATCGCTGGGTCGAACCATTGCCAACTTCAACGGCTTCATTCGAAACTGGCGAAGCTCTCTCCCCTCCCTGAAGTCGGGGAGGGGCTGGGGGTGGGGTCAGCACGTGGCTTTCTAACTCCTACGACTGACCTCATCGCAATCAGTGCTGGAGGCTGGCGGCGAAGCCGTCAGGGTAGCGATCTGCCCACTCCTCGCGCAGCACGCCGTAGCCCATGCCGTCGTAATACTGCCCCGCGACGATCCGCGCCATGCGGAAGCGGGCTTCTTCTTGATAACCGAGCTTGAGCGCCAGTCGCATCATACCCGCGTTGCCCGACCACGTGCGTAAATCGAGCCGCACCCACTCCGGCGCCGCGCGGAACAGGTAGTCGCTCCACAAGCCGAGCGCCTCGTAACCGATCCCGTGTCCCCAGAGCGCCGGATCATAGATGACGATGCCGACGGCGCACCAGTTGGTCTCCTCGCTGATCCAGTAGCGCGAGACCATGCCGATCAGTTGGTCGTCGCGGGCGATCACGAGGCGGTTGCGCGGCGTCGTCCAGTCGGCGGCGGCGATCTTGGCGCGAGTGCGCTCGACGATCGCCGGGATTTCGTCAACGCCGGGACCGGGATAGTAGGGACCGTCGAGCTTCTGCCACTCGTGCCCCGGCGCGATCCAGCGTGCATAGGGATCGACGTCGGCGAGCGTCCAATCGCGCAGCGCGATCTGCTTTCCCCGTAGAACCAACATGGAGGTTTCCTCGTAGTAATGGATAAGACGAAAAAGCGAATGTTTTGGTAGGGGCGCACGGCTGTGCGCCCCTACGGAATACCGGGATTCGCTTGAATTTCGTTTGAAACACGGTGCGGCATTAAGCGCTCGTCCCGGCGGTGAGTTCGTTGCTGAAGGTGACCAACTCGACCAGCGCCACCTGCATCAACTCCCACAGATCGCCGCCCGCGACGCGCGTCGCGGCGGGGTCGGGTCGGGGCGAAGCGGCGAGCTGGGCGATCACGTTGTTGAGGCTGGCGTTGTGACGCTCGCACATCAAGCCGAAGTTGACCAGCGCGTGTCGCACTGCGCTGCCGGTTTGCACCATGCGCTTGCTTTCGGCAGATTCGTAGAAGTAGGTATAACACCAGCCGTGATGTTCTTCGCTGAGGAATGCCAGCTGCGCGTGGGTCAGTTGAAGGATGCTCAGCAGCGGTTCGCGCAGCGACACTCGGCGCTGAAGCAGCAGCCGCTCCAGCAAGTCGAAATTGCTGTGCGCTCTGGCGAGCCGAGTGACGTAATTGCGGTTCAACTGCCACAGGAGTTCGGCAGACGGACTCATGGCTGGCTCCGGCGAGCTGCGCCTTTACTTTGGCGCAATTGTATCACAAATCGGCGGAGCATTAAGCTGACTCTGATAGAACTTTTGTGCTGTTTTAATCCTATTTACAGGCAAATTGTGGTATGCTTGAAAATGCGGGAAATTAACATTCCCATAAATGGCATCACAGCAAAACTCCGGTTCAGCAGCAACCGTCCTCACCGGAAAAGTCATATAGGATAGATGATGAGTTGATACGACGACGATTACGACAATCAAGAGGACGAACGCGAAGAAGAAGACGGCGTTAGCCGTTCCACGTCAAACCCTTTCAGCCGACCCAGCTCGGTTCGCGGGGCGGGATTGCCACAGCGCCCGCCCAATCGTCCCGATGGTTCGGTGCCCAGCCCGCTTCGTTCCGGCGGCACCGGCGGTGGATCGAGCAGTCCGCTGAGCCGTCCGGGGAGTCCCTCCGGCGGCAGTTCGTCCAGCAGCAATTCCAGTGGTGTTCAACCCTTCCAACGCGCGCCGCTGTCGCGTCCCGGCAGCGACGAGAAGAAAGACGACGAGCATGACCGCACCGCTGCGGTCAACCGCGTCTTGGGCAGTTTCAATCAGAAGCCGGGCGATTCGTCCAGCGACAGTCGCAGTGACAGCCGCAGCGACAGCCGCTCGCCCGCGAATTCGACCTTCGGCTCCGGGTCGCGCTTAGGCGGCAGCGATCGCAGTGACAGCCGGAGCGATAGTCGCAATGATCGCAATGACCGCAACGACAGTCGCAGTGATAGCCGCAATGACAGCCGGGATAACAAATCCGGCGGCATCGGCGGCTTGACGCGCGGCTTAGGTGGCAACACGTCGCGCTTCGGTGGCGGCGGGGGCGATCGCAGCGGCGACAACAAGAAAAGCGACCGTCCGGGCGGTGCGCTCGGCGGCTTGACCTCGCGCTTCGGTAGCGGCGGGAACGATCGCAGCAGTGCTAGTGCCAGCAGCGCCAGTCGTAGTGACAAGCCGGGCGGCGCGCTCGGCGGCTTGACCTCACGCTTCGGCGGGGGTGGCAAGAAAGATGATAAACCCGCCGGGACGAAATCCGGCAGTGCGCTGGGCGGGTTAAGCTCGCGCTTCGGCGGCGGCGAGCGCAGTGGTGCGAGCCGCAGTGCGGGTAGCAGTGAAAAATCCGGTGGCTTGACCTCACGCTTCGGCGGGGGCGGCAAGAAGGATGCGAAACCCGCCGGGACGAAATCCGGCGGTATGTTGGGTGGCTTAAGCTCGCGTTTCGGCGGCGGCAAGAAAGACGATCAAGCCGACAGTCGTTCCAGCGGCGGCACGAACAGCCGCTTAGGCGATCTATCCGGTAGATCATCGAGTTCAAGCCCAAGTTCTAGCTCTAGCTCCAGCCCGTTCGGTAATACGCTGAGTCGCGGCGGCAAGCCGGAGACCAGCAGCGGACGCAGCGGTTCGACGTTCGGCGGACGGTCAAGCGGCACGAAAGCAGCCCGGTCCCTCGTTTAGTGAACGGCTCAAGGGGCTGAATCCCTTTGGGCAGAAGCAGGAATCTCGCCCGACGCGCACCCGCACCAGCCGCGCGCCCAAGGTCGATCAAGGCGGGCTGTCGCTCGACAACAAGCTCGACATCATCGGCGTGACGCTGGTGCTTGGCTCGCTGGTGCTGCTGCTCAGCAGCTTGTCGCCGACCAAAGGCGCGCTGACCGAGACCTTTAACGGTGCGCTCTCCTACCTGTTCGGCTGGGGCGCGGTCTTCGTGCTCGGCTTGCTGTTCGCCGCCGGGGTCTGGCTGATCCTGCGGCACTTCGGCGACGAAGCCCCGACCATCAGCCGCACCCGCTTGATCGGCTTAGGCTTGCTGTTCGTCAGCGCCTTGGTGATGGCGCAGTACATCGACGCCTTCCAGTATCAAGTCGGCGCGGGACAGGATTACCTCGGCACGCTCAAGAACGTATTCCTGCCGATTGCCTACAGTCTGGGGCGCGGCGGCGGCTGGGTCGGCGGCGAGGTTTACTTCCTGCTGCTCAGCAACTTCGGCGAGGTCGGCGGCTTTCTGGTCGTCTTCATCCCGATTCTGGTCGGGCTGATGCTGGCGCTCAACGTCAGCGCCTCCGACTTGGCGATGATCGTGATCAGCAACAGCCGCAACCTTGGCGACGTGATGAGCAAGCGTCGCCAGCGCGCCGCCGCCGTGCGCGCCGAGAAACAGCAGGCGCTCGTCGCAGCGACCCAATCGATCAACATTTCGAGACAACCGGCGGAAGCGCTGCCCGCGGGCGACTCGCCCGCGCTGCCCGCTCCGGCAGCCAGCGCTATTCCGGTCGACGAGCCGCCGCGCCGCATCCCGATCACGACGGCGGGGCGCACGAGTACCGTGCCCTTCAGCTCGCCGGAACTGGTGGAAGTGGACGCCCAAGCTGCCAATGGACGCTCGCCTGCGCCCGCCAGCGCGCCGAGCCAGCCTGCCGCTCGTGAGAAATCCGGCAGTCGCTTCGGCGGACTGGGCGCGCGCGTGATCGGCGCGCTGCCGATTGGTGGCAGCGGCAGCAGCGAGCCGAAACCGGACCAACCCGCTCCGGCGGCGGCATCAACTGAGAAATCCGGCGGCTTGCGCGGTCGCTTCTTCGGCGGCAGCAAGACCGAGACACCGGCAGCGGCACCAGTGGTTGCGTCCGCGCAGTCGGTCGCGCCTAATGCCGCGACTCCCGCCGCCGAGCCGGTCGCCGCAGCAGCGACTCCGCCGGATGTGGCGGCAGCGCCGAGCGCGCCGCCGACCGTCCAGCAGCCTGCCGCGAGCGCTCAATCGACCCCGCCCGCGCCGACGCCGACTCAAACGCCGCGCCTCGGCGATCTGCTGCGGCGACCGACGGCACCCGCCGATGGACAGAATCAGCCGCCGAACCGCCAGCCGGATCGCCCGGCTGCCCCGGTCGGCAGCGGCAATGGCAGCCCGGTGCGCAGTAATGGCGGCGTGCAGCCGTTCCAGCGCCCGCCCTTGAGCCGCCCGACCAATGGCACGCCAGCAAGCCCGAATTCACCCGCCAACGGCGATGGTCAGCGATCACCGGATCGCTCGGCATTTGGTCGTCCGACGCAGCCGCCGACGCCCGCAGCGACACCGGCAGCTTCTCCCCCGGTGCAGCAGCCGGCGGCACAGCAGAGTTCGCCGCCCGCCGACGCGCCGATCCCCGACTTGCAGAGTCGGATGCAGGCGCTGCGACAGGGATCGCCGACCGCCGCCGACGCGCCCACCGCGTCACCAGCGGATACCCAGCCGCCGCGCCGGATGGACCCGAACGTGCCGACCAGCACGCCGCGACAAACGGCGTCGTCTGCTTTCGGCAAGCCCAGCGATCCACCATTCGCGGTTACTCCGTCTGCTCCCCGTGCGGCTGCCGATAATGCCGCGCCGCCGATCCCGTCCGCGCCACGTCGTCCGCCGCGCAACTGGAAAATGCCCGATTCGGCGGGCGTGCTCGCCTCCGGCATCGACCAAGAGCCGGATCACGACCTGCTGCTCAAGCGCGCCCACATCATCGAGGAAACGCTGTCGAGCTTCGGCGCGCCCGGTCGTGTCGTTGACGTGCGTACCGGTCCGGTCGTGACTCAGTTCGGCGTCGAGCCGGATTACGTGCCCGGTCGCGGGGGCAAGAAGAACCGCGTCAAAGTCGGCGCGATCGCCGCACTCGACAAGGACTTGCAGTTGGCGCTCGGCGCGAAATCGATCCGCATTGAGGCGCCGGTTCCCGGTAAGGGCTACGTCGGTCTGGAAGTGCCAAACGAGAAAGCCGAGGTCGTGCGCCTGCGTGACGTGCTCGAATCGGCGGAGTTCAAGAAAGTCAAATCGCCGCTGGCGATCGCGCTCGGTCAGGGCGTCGATGGCACGCCGGTCGCTGCCGATCTCGCCTCGATGCCGCACCTGCTGATCGCCGGGACGACCGGTTCCGGTAAGTCGGTCTGCGTCAACACGATCATCGCCAGCTTGCTGCTCAACAATCCGCCCAACCGGGTCAAGTTCGTGATGGTTGACCCCAAGCGCGTTGAGCTGACCCAGTACAACGGCATTCCGCACTTGGTCGCCCCGGTGGTGGTCGAGTTGGAGCGGATCGTCAGCGTGCTCAAGTGGGTCACGCGCGAGATGGACGAGCGCTACCGCCGCTTCAGCAACGCCGCCGCCCGTAACATCGAGGACTACAACAAGCACCTGCCCGCCGGGGAAGACCCGATGCACTACATCGTCGTGATCATCGACGAGTTGGCGGACTTGATGATGCTGGCGCCCGACGATACCGAGCGGGTGATCACCCGCATCGCGGCGCTGGCGCGCGCGACCGGTATCCATCTGGTGATCGCGACGCAGCGTCCTTCGGTCGACGTCGTGACCGGCTTGATCAAGGCGAACTTCCCGGCGCGGATCGCCTTCGCGGTCGCCGGGAACACCGACAGCCGCGTCATCCTCGACCAGCCGGGTGCCGAGCGTTTGCTCGGTCGCGGCGACATGCTGTGGATGAGCGGCGACTCGCCCGCGCCGGTGCGCTTGCAGGGCGTGTTCGTCTCCGACACCGAGATCGGCAACATCACTCACTTCTGGCGCAGTCAGATGACCGACGCTGACGTGATCGCGGCGTCCCGCCCGATTGGGGGCAGCATGTCATCCGACGGGACGCGCGGCGCGGATGCCGTGCGCTTCCGCAACAGCAGCGCTCCCGTGCGCACGTCGCAGTCCGCCTTCTGGGATCGGGCTGATGAGGACGATGACGATTATGAGGACGACAGCAACTCGCTGGACGACGGTGAAGATGAGATGTACGAACCGGCGGTCGATCTGGTGCGGCGGCTGAACAAGGCGTCGGTCTCGCTGCTCCAGCGTCGCTTGCGGATCGGCTACACCCGCGCCGCCCGCTTGATCGACACGATGGAGGAGCGCGGGATCGTCGGTCCCGCGACCGAGGGCAGCAAGCCGCGCGAGGTGCTGCCGGTGCGGTAAAGAAAGCTTCAACGCAAAGACGCAAAGCTGAACCGAAAGACGCAAAGGGTAGAATTCACCTTTGCGTCTTTTGTGATTGTTGAATCTCACCTAGATTTGCTCCCCCTCGCCTGTAAGCGAAGCGGCGGAGAGCGGGAGGCTGTCAGGGGTAGGTTTTTTATTTACCTCACCCCCTGCCCCCTCTCTACGTAGTGGAGAGGGGGTAAAGACAGCTCGCAGAAGGTTTTAAAAGTCCCCTCTCCATGCAATGGAGAGGGGATGGCAACCGAAGGTTGCTTGGGGTGAGGTCAGCACAAAACTTAAATACCTACCCCTGATAGAGAGGGGATTGGGGGGTGAGGTCAGCTTTTACTGCGCCTTGACCCACGCGGCGATGTCGTCGATCACCGGCTGGGCGACGTTGCCCGGTACTTGATACTCGGCGGGCACGCTGTCACCCTCGCCGCTCATCAGCAGGTGGTTGAGATCCGGATACTCCTTGAACGTCACGTTGGCACGGTTGCCGAGCGCGGCTTCCCACTTGGTGAGGTCGTCCGCAACCGTCACCTGATAATCGCGCCCGCCTTGAATGAACAGCATCGGCAGGCTGAGCGACTCCGCCGTCGCCACCTGATCATAATTCTTCAGGTCCAGCCAGTAGGACGGCGGCGCGTGGAAGACCGGCTGGTCGGCGGGGCTGTCCGGCGTTAGCGCCTTGATCTGATCGACGGTGGTCTGCATCTGCTCGACCGCCGCCTGTTTCTGGGCGTCGGTTAGACCCGGCTGATGATCGACCAAGTACTGTGTCTGACGCAGCATCGCGTCCGGCAATGAACCCGCAGGAGCCGCAGCATAAATCACGCCTGCGAGCTTGTCACCAGCGGCTGCCGCGATGCGCGGCGCTACCATTCCACCCTCGCTGTGCCCCAGCAGGAACACGCGATTCGGATCGACGCCTTCGGTATTCCGCGCCAGATCAATCGCCGCCAGCGCGTCGTCGATGTACTCGTCCTTGACCGTCAGCGTCGTCATGTCGAGCGTCTGCGGCGCGGCTTTGGTGCGCTTGTCGAAGCGCAGCGTCGCGATTCCCTGCGTCGCCAGCCCCCACGCGATGTCGCGGAACGGCTTGTTCGGTCCGATCGTCTCATCTTGGTCATTCGGACCCGACCCGGAAAGCATCACCACCACCGGGACGAGATCGGTCGTGTTCGGCATGGTTATGGTGCCGGGCAGCTTGTACTCGCCGACGGTCACGGCTGTTTCGGTGAAGGTGGACGGATCGGCATAAGCCGGTGCGGGCGCGGTCGGTACTTCGGTCGCAGCAGCGCTGGTCGAGGGGGTGAAATTGAAGGTGACGAGCTTGCCATCGGCATCAAAACCGACAGCGGCATCGAGCGCCCCCTTCTCGAACTGAACCGTCATCGTCACCAAGCCGGTCGATGTCACCTGCGCGTTGGTAATCTGCTGGAACGCCCCGAACTGCTGCAAGACGCCGGTCATCGCCGCGTCGAACTGATCTGCCGACGCTTGCGTTTTGATCTGGTCGGCGAACAGGTCATAAACACTGGCGGCATCGCCGGTCAGCGCCTGCTCGACCAGCTTTTGCGCTTGCTGAACAGGGTCACTCTGCTGTGCCTGCGCCATCATCGGAACCGACAGCGCTAACCCTGCCAGCAGGACGACGAACAATTGACTGAACCGCATGATTCTTTTCCTTTCATCACGACTTGATTTCGTGAGCCATCGTCCGCCAAATGCGGAACGAGTAGTACATCACCCAAAGGCTGAGCAGCGTGAGCAGCAGCACGCCGATCACGAGGCTCTCGGTCGTCGGCAGCAGCAGCGCGAGCGCGACGATCACCCAGCCGACGACGAAGTAAACCCGCCCGCCATAGACGTGTGTCCGCCGCCAAACTTCGGGGTCGCGCAGCGTCCACGGCGTGCGAAATCCGATGAAGAAATTCGGCTGCAAGCGCCGCATCTGATTACCCATCAGCGCGGTCAGCAGCCCGGTGACGACCATCACCGCGCGCGGGATCGGAATCTGCCAACCGAGCGCGCTGCCGAGCGCGGCGACTTGAATGATCGCCAGCGCCAGCACGGTCAGGTTGAGGAAAAACCAGCGCGCCGGAACCGACTCGAACCGGCGCCCGAACAGTCGCAGCCGGAGATTCGAGCGTCCCGCCACCCAGACGATCATCATGATGGCGGGGGAGAACAGCACCGCCAGCGCTTTGGGCTGCGTATTGTTGATCTGCCCGGACAAATTCCAGTGTGACGGCACTTGATCGGGAAGCTGCGGATAGATCGCCGCGCCAAACAACAGCACTAGCCCGATCAGCGCCGGGGCGAACCACTTACTCTGCATCGTTACCGCTTCCCACCTCAAACAGATCGAACAATGCCTGCAAAACCTCTTGGATGACCGTCTCATTGAGCGAGTAGACGATTGTCTGCCCGCGCCGCTCGCTCTGCACCAACTCAGCGTCCTTGAGCACCTTCAGGTGATGCGAGATGCTGGGCGCGCTCATGTCGAAATGCGCGCCGATCTCGCTGGCGTTCAAGTCGCCGTCGTTGAGCAGCTGTAAAATCCGCCGGCGGGTTGGGTCGGCGAGCGCAGCCAGAGATTTTGTCAGCGGTAGTTCCATTTAGATACTTAGCCAACTGTCTAAATGTCGATTTGCATTATATGCCGGTTTTAGGGGGAATCAAGACAAATCGGAGTGGCGGTCAGTGCGGATTTACATTCTTCACAAATGACGTAGATTGAGCGATATTGTGGAGGAGAAACCCCTCTCCCACGCAAGCGGGGAGAGGGGTAATGTGGGGCTTGTTTGCGCCCCTCCCTGAAATCGGGGAGGGGTTGGGGGCTATCAGGGGTAGGTATTTAAGTTTTGTGCTGACCTCACCCCTAAATCCCCTCTCCATTGCATGGAGAGGGGACTTTTAAAACCTTCTGCGAGCTGTCTTTACCCCCTCTCTACGTAGTGGAGAGGGGGCAGGGGGTGAGGTAAATAAAAAACCTACCCCTGACAGGGGGTTGGGGGTGGGGTCAGTTTTACAGAATCGCGGCGTTCGCTTTGCGCATGACGCGCTTGCCCTCGCCATTTTTGCCGAACCACTGCTCGCCGTCGACCAGCTTCTTGCCGCGCGAGTAGACCAGCACCGGCACGCCCTTGACTTCCGTCCCTTCGAACAGGTTGTAGTCACAGCGCATGTGATGCCCCTCGGCGCTGATGGTGTAGCGCTTTTCGGGATCCCACACCGCGATGTCGGCGTCCGAGCCGACGGCGATCGTGCCCTTCTGCGGGTACATGCCGAAGACCTTCGCCGGGTTGGTGCAGTTGAGTTCGACGAAGCGCGACGGCGAAATCACGCCGGTGTTGACGCCGGAGTTCCACAGCATCAGCAGGCGATCCTCAATCGCGGGCAAGCCGTTGGGGATTTTGGCGAAATTCCCTTTGCCCAGTTCCTTACCGGGACGGCGATACGATGGGTCTTGCGCTTCGAACTCCGCCCAGTCGCCGCCGTTGTGCGCCTTCGACCACTCCTGCCCATGGTCCCTTGCCGCCCTCGAACCAGAAGTCGCAGTGATCGGTGCTGACGATTTGCAGCGAGTTGTCGCGGATCGCCTGCCAGAGCACCTGCTGATCGTGCTTGGTGCGGATCGGCGGCGAGCAGACGTACTTCGCGCCGTGAAAATCGGGCTGGGCGAGGTGCTCGTCGACGGTCAGGAAGAAGTATTGAATGCAGGTTTCGCCCATCACCGGGTAGCCCAGCTTGCGCCCGCGCCGGATGGCATCGACCGACAGTTCGTTGGTGACGTGGACGACGTAGAGGCGGCAGCCGGTCAAGCCGGACATGACGACGGCGCGGTTGGTCGCCTCGCCCTCGATCTCGCGCGGGCGCGACGAAGCGTGATAGACCGGGTCGGTCTTGCCCGCCGCCAGCAGTTCCGGCGTCAGCGTCGCTTCGACGTCGCCGTTTTCGGCGTGAACCATCACGATCATGCCGTTCTCGGCGGCTTTCTGCATCGTTTTGAACAGGGTCGTGTCGTCGATCTGGAAGACGTTCTTGTACGCCATGAACAGCTTGAGGCTGGTGAAGCCCTCGGCGGGCAGCGTGGCGATCTCGTCCATCACTTCCGGGCGCAAGTCCATCACGCCGATGTGATAGCTGTAGTCGATCTGCGCCAGCCGCGCCTTGTGATCCCACATGGCGATGGCATCGTGCAGCGATCCGCCTTTGGGCTGCATGGCGAAGTCGATTGCCATCGTCGTGCCGCCGAATGCCGCCGCCTTATGCCCGGTGTCGAAGTCGTCGTTGCTGTACGTCCCGCCGAAAGCGAGGTCGAGGTGCGTATGCACGTCGATGCCACCGGGCATGATGTACTTGCCGGTGCAGTCCACCACCTCGTGCCCTGCGGGGCTAATGTCCTTGCCGATCAGGGTGATGATCTCGCCCTCGACCAAGACGTCCGCTTTGGACTGATCGCCTGCCGTGATTACGGTTCCGTTCTTGAATAGTGTGCCCATGATTTTTCCTCGCTATCCTTATGCGTCGCCCGACGCTCAAAGCATCGGGCTGGAAAACCCAAGCCGACTGAAGTCGGCTGAAATGCAGCCTACGCTGAAGTGAAATGTGGGTCGTAGGGGCGAGGCATGCCTCGCCCCTACACATAAATCATTTGCCTATCTCATTTGTAAAGACCTAGACCGCTGGAAACATAGCCTGCTTCAGCAGGCTTGAAGCAGGTTTCAACCTGCGGCGTCCACTACGCTAACTCCGCTCACGCAAATTGGGGTAGCACGTGCTTGCCGTACTCCTCGACAATCCGCTCCTCATCGCCGCACATCAGATAAATATTGAATTGCGTGACCCCAATCGACTTCCAACTCTTTCAGCTTCTCGACCTGCTGCTCGACCGTGCCGAGCACGCCGAAGCTGTCGATGATGTCGTTGTTGATGAAGCCGAGATGATCGGCGTCCTTGTCGGCGTGGTGATGGTAGTCGTAGCCCTTGCGCCCCTCGATATAGTCGGTCAGCCGCTGCGGGACGCTTGCGCCGGTCTTGCCGTAGCGCTCGACCAGATCGGCGACGTGGTTGCCGACCATCGCCGGGAACCAGCGGGTTTGCTCGCGGGCTTTGGTCATGTCGCCGACCCACACCGGCGCGGCGCTCATGATCTTGAAGTTCGACAGGTCGCGTCCGGCGGCTTTGCCCGCCTCCAGCGCTTGATCGCTGAACCACTTGACCAGCCAAGGATCGCCCAACTGGATGATCAAGCCGTCGCCCGCCGTGCCCGCCGCGCCGAGCGCCTTCGGACCATAGGCGGCGATCCAGACCGGCAGTTCGTACCCCTCCGCCCACGGGAACTGCACCGGCGCGAGGTCTTTCTCGTACTGGACTTCCTCGCCGCGCACCATCGCCTTGACCGACTTGGTGAAGTCGATCATCGTGCCGACCGTCAGCGGCTTCTTGCCCAGCACCCGCTGCGAGCTGTCGCCGCGCCCTAAGCCCATGTCGATGCGCCCGCCGCTTTGCAGCGCCAGCGTCGCGAACATGCTCGCCGCGACCGACCAATCGCGCACGCCGGGGTTGGTCACGCAGGGACCGAAACGCATGGTATCGGTGTGCTCCATGCACATCGCCATCGTCGCGTAGCAGTCGCGCCAGAGGATGTGCGAATCAAAAAACCACGCCTGCTTAAATCCGGCTTGCTCCGCTTGCTGGCACAGCGCGACCGTGCGCTTGGGATCGATGTCGCCTTTGAACGTAATCGCAAATTCCATGATCGTTGTCTCCTTGAGCCTCATTGCGTCTACAACCTCAACCCTAAATCCCTGAGAGAGGGAACTTAAAAACCCGCTAACTGCATTTCCCCCTCGCCCTATGGAGAGGGGGAGGCAACCGCAGGTTGCGGGGGTGAGGTTGAATCTTTACGCTTCGGTGAGCGGACCGTACATGTCCGGGCGGCGATCCCGGTAGAACTGCCACGTTTCGCGCACTTCCTTGATCAGGTCGAGGTTGAGGTCACGGACGAGCAGTTCTTCCTTATAGGCGTCGCCGACTTCGCCGACGAATTCGCCGCGCGGCGTGCAGAAATAGCTCTGTCCGTAGAAGTCGTCGGGACCGATTTCCGACTCGATGCCGACGCGGTTGATCGTGCCGACGAAATAACCGTTGGCGATGGCGTGGCTGGTTTGCTCGATGCGCCACAAATGCTGCGACAGTCCGCGACTAGTCGCCGAGGGGATGAAGACCATTTCCGCGCCGTTCAAGCCGAGCGCGCGCGCGCCTTCGGGGAAGTGGCGGTCGTAGCAGATGTAGACGCCCACTTTGCCGACGGCGGTATCGAAAACCGGGAAACCGAGGTTGCCGGGACGGAAATAATACTTCTCCCAGAAGCCATCGACCTGCGGAATGTGCGTCTTGCGGTATTTGCCGAGGTAGGTGCCGTCGGCGTCGATCACGGCGGCGGTGTTGTAGTAGACGCCGGGCTGCTCCTGCTCGTACATCGGCACGACCAGCACCATTTTGGTATCGCGCGCGAGGTCCTGCATCAAGCGGGTGGTCGGACCGTCGGGGATCGGCTCGGTGAGGTCGAACCATTTCTTCTCCTGCACTTGGCAGAAGTAGGGTCCGTAAAACAACTCCTGAAAGCACATCACCTGCGCGCCTTCTTGCGCCGCCTTCCGCGCGTACTCGACGTGTTTGTCGATCATGGACGATTTATCGCCGGTCCATGTCGCCTGAATCAAAGCGCCTCGAACTGTGCGTGCCATCGTTAAACTCCTTATTAAATTCCTTTGCGAGATGCTGTAAGCTTTTCCAGTAGTTTAGCACGCTCTACGTCTGTCCGCATGACGAAGCAATCAGCGCAGTTTGTGAAAACTGGAACAACCCTAGCGCAAAGGAGTAGCCGAACCTATGTCGGAAATTCACAAACTTTACGACCAGCAGCAGCGCATCGAGATCGAATACGCCGGTGTCCGCCGCGAGGTCGCGCCGCACACCATCCGCCAGATCGAGCCGGACGGCAATCACGCGACGGTGGTCTACTCGCAGTTGGACGCGACCAACGCCGATCAGGTCATCCGCGACGAGATCGCCTATTTCAAAAGTCTTGGCATTGAGGGTTGGGAGTGGAAACTGTTCGACTACGATCAGCCTGCCGACCTGAAAGATCGCCTGATCGCGCACGGCTTCGTCCCTGAAGACGCGGAAGCCGTGCTGGTGCTCGACCTTGCGGCGATCCCGCCCGCGCTGACTCAGCCGGTCACGCACGACGTTCGCCGCGTGACCGATGCCGCCGGGTTAGACGACGTGCGCGCCGTGACGCGCGCCGTCTGGGGCGATAGCGAAGCCGATGACTGGATCGTCGAGTCGCTGGCGGCGACGCTGCGCGACGCGCCCGACGAGATGAGCGTGTACGTCGCCTACGTCGATGGCGTCCCGGCGTCCTACGGGCGGATCGACTTTCACGAACGCAGCGATTTCGCCGGTCTGTGGGGCGGATCGACGCTGCCGGAGTATCGCCAGCGCGGGCTGTACACGGCGCTGGTCGCCGTGCGCGCGCAGGAGGCGATCCAGCGCGGTAAGCGCTACCTGACCATCGACGCCACGCCGATGAGCCGCGCCGTGCTGGAAAAGTTCGGCTTCACCCTGCTGGCGTACACCTATCCCTGCATCTATCAGGGGTAAACGGATATGGCAATTAAAGACTTGCAGCGTAATACATGAATTTGCATAACCAAGCCAACTCTTTCAAGAAGAGGCAGTTTTTGGTAGCTGTATTCCGGAATCTCGGGCTGCGCAGGTGGTGGGGATTCATCGCCGGCACTGGAGATTCTCGCCCACTGGATGGTCACTACCAACTTAAACAGTGCGATCCTTGAACCGAGCGCTGAGCTCTGTCTGAAGCTTGAGATTACAATCGCTCCTTTGTGAGGCGGTTGTTGTTTGTGAGATTGCCCCCCCTAACTCCTGATCGATTCTTCAGCAGCCAGCGAAATTCGTGCGGCGGCAGCGTGATCGTCTCGGTCACGGCGCGTTCGGGATGGTACACGTCGGTGTACGACTCCCAGTCCAGCAGCGGGATCTCCTGCGGCTCGTCGGCGAGGTTGTGCAGCGCCACCATCCGGTGATCGTCGTCAAAGCGGGCGAAGCAGAGCGTCTCGCGCGGGGTATCGAGCAGCCATTCGAGCTTGCCCTTCGCCAAGAACGGCAGTTCCTTGCGCTTGGCGATCATGTTGCGCACCAGATGCAGCAGCGAATGCTCGTCCGCCTGCTGCACGGCGACGTTGACCTTCTGGAAGCCGTATTCCGGGTCGCGCGCGACCGGCGCATAGAGCGCATCGGACATCGTGTTCGAGAAGCCGGCGTGCATGGTGTCGTCCCACTGCATCGGCGTGCGGACGCCGTTCCGGTCAGGCAAGCCGACGTTGTCGCCCATGCCGATCTCGTCGCCGTAGTAGAGGACGGGCGCACCCGGCAGCGCGAACAGCAGCGAGTGCATCAGCCCGATTTTGTGCAGATCGTTATCGAGCAGCGGCGCGAGCCGGCGGCGAATCCCCAAATTCAAGCGCTGGTGGAAGTCCGGCGCGTAGAAGTCCCACATGAACTCGCGCTCCTCCGGCGTGACCATCTCCAGCGTCAGTTCGTCGTGATTACGCAGGAAGGTCGCCCATTGGCAGTTCGACGGGATGTCCGGCATCATCGCCATCACGTCGATCACCGGGGTGCGATCGTTCCGCGCCAGCGCCATGAACAGGCGCGGCATCAGCGGGAAGTTGAAGCACATGTGCAGTTCGTCGTTATCGCCGAAGTAGGGCAGCAGTTCGTGGGGCCACTGATTCGCTTCCGCCAGCAGAATGCGATCGGTGTAGTTTTCCTCGACAAAGGTTCGCAGGAACTTGAGGAACTCATGGGTTTCCGGCAGGTTCTCGCAGTTGGTGTTCTCGCGCTCGAAGAGGTAGGGCACGGCGTCGAGCCGGAAGCCGTCGACGCCGAGGTCGAGCCAGAACTTGACCGCTTCCATCATCTTCTTGCGGACTTCGGGATTGTCATAGTTGAGGTCGGGCTGGCTGCTGTAAAAGCGATGCCAGTAGTATTGCCCGGTCGCCGCGCTGTACGCCCAGTTGGAGCGCTCGGTATCGACGAAGATGATCCGCGCGTCCTTGTACTTTTCGGTTTCCGACGTCCAGACGTAATAATCACGCAGCGGCGACTCAAGCGAATTGCGCGATTCCTGAAACCACGGGTGCTGATCCGACGTGTGGTTCATCACCAAGTCGATGATCACCTTCATCCCGCGCCGGTGGATTTCTTCCAGCGTCACCATGAAGTCTTCGAGCACGCCATAGGTGGGGTGGATGCCGTAGTAGCTCGCGACGTCATAACCGTCATCGCGCAGCGGCGACGGATTGATCGGCAGCAGCCAAATACAGTCGACGCCGAGCCACTGTAAATAATCGAGGCGCGACCGCAGCCCGGCGAAATCGCCGTGTCCGTCGCCGTTGCCGTCGCTAAAGGCTCTTAAATATAGTTCGTAGTAAATTGCGTTGGTGTGCCAGTCCATTATTCAAACCTGAACGAGTGTTCATAAAAAGACAAAAAAAGTACCGAGTACCGAGAAAAACAATTGTACGCAGCAGTTTCGGCAATGGAAGATCGATCACTTTGCTGGCGAAGGTTTTTTACTCAGCACTCGATACTCAGTACTCGGTACTCTCTCTTTTACCCCTTGACAGCGCCTGCTGTCAAGCCTTCCACGATCCGCCGCTGGAAGATCATCACGAGGATCAGCAGCGGAACCGTCACGACAATCGACGCCGCCATGATTTCAGCGATCGGTTCCTGCCGCGATACTTGACCGCTGAACAGGGCAATCGCGACCGTGACTGTGCGCGCGCCGGGGTTGATCACCGTGAAGGTCAGCGCGAACAGGTATTCATTCCACGCCGAGATGAACGCCAGCAAGCCGGTCGTGACCAGCGCCGGAGCCGTCAGCGGCAGCAGAATCATGTAGAAAGTCTGGAACGAGGTTGCCCCATCGACCAGTGCCGCCTGTTCCAACTCACCGGGCAGCCCCCGGAAGAAGCTGGTCAGCGTCCAGACCGTGAACGGCAGCGTGATCAACGGATAGGTCACGATCAGCGCCGCTTGCGATCCGAATAACCCCAACTGATCGACGATCGAGAACACCCCCGACAAGATCGAAATCTGCGGGAACATCGTCATCGCCAGCACCGCGTAGAGCATCACCGTGCGCCCGCGAAACTTCAAGCGACCGAGGGCATAAGCGGCGAACGAGCCGACGACCAGCGCCAGCAGCGTCGACGTGCCGGAAACCAGCGCGCTGTTGCCGAGGCTTTGAATGAACTGGTCGTTCGAAAACACCGATTGATAGTTGATCAGCGTTGGGTGCTGGGGAAAGTAGGTCGCCGGGGCGATGATCTCGTTTTCGCCCTTGAACGACGAATTGAGCGCCCAATAGAACGGGAACAGCGTATAGAGCAGGATGAAGATGATCAGGATCCAGAAGCCGACACGACCGGCGATGTGGCGCATCTGCTTTGCCGTCATGCCGCTGGTTTGAGCAGAAGTGTTGGTCATGGTTTGGGTCGTCATTCGGCATTCACTCCCAAAATTCTCACGTAGGTGACGGCGAACAGCAGAATGATAATGAAGATCACCACGCCGACCGCTGAGGCATAGCCAAGCTGCTGATTTTGCACCAGCGTCTCATAGTTGTAGGTCGCCATCGACAGCTTTTGCCGACCCAGCAGCACTTGGAACACGTCGAAGACCCGGATGGCGTCGAGCGTACGGAAGACCAGCGCGACGGCAATCGTCGGGCGCAGCAGCGGGACGGTGATGCTCAAGAACTGGCGTGCCTTGCTGGCGCCGTCGACGTCGGCGGCTTCATACACGTCGGTGGGGATGACCTGCAAGCCCGCCAGCAGGATCAGCGCCATGAACGGCGTCGTCTTCCAGACGTCCACCATGACCAGTGCCGGAATCTGCAAATCCGAATTTGCCAGCCACGCCTGCGAGCTGTTGAAGACCGGGATGATGTGGGTGAAGAACTGGTTGACCACGCCGGATTGGTTATCCCGCAGCATGATCTCCCACAAGCGGGCTGAGATGACCGTCGGGATCGCCCAAGGGACGAGCATCGCCGTGCGCATCAAGCCGCGCCCGCGAAACTTCGAGTTGATCACCATGGCGATGAACAAGCCGAGGATCAGTTCCAGTATGACCGACAGCACCGTGAACAGCAGCGTATTGCCCACCGAGCCGATGAAGTCTTTGTCGCGCGCGCTGAACAGCAGCGCCGAGTCGCCGATTTGGATGGTATTCACGTCACGGTAGCGCAGGTCTCGATAACTGGGATCGAGCACGTCACGCGGACGCGGGAATACGGTTTCGCCCTTGGCGTCCACTTGACAAGCACCGCTGTCGTCGCGCGTGCACTCGATCACGTCGAAGCGGACGCCCAGTAGTTGAGCGTAGTTGTCCAAGCCGACGAAGTGCGATTCCTGATTGCTGGCGAAGCGCTCATCGGTCAAGCTGGCGATAAAGGTCTTTTCCAGCGGTCGCGCCGCCACCAGCACCAGCACGATGATCGTCGGCAGCAGCAAGTTCCACGCCGAACGCGCGCTCGACTGTCCGAGCGTCTCGTCGCCGACGAACTCGTCCATGTTGTTGCCCAGCCAGATATAGCCGAAGGCGAAAACGCCCGCGCCGATCAGCAGCAAAACGCCACCGCTCAAACCGCCAAACGAGCTATAAGTATTTTGAAAACCGGTCGTAAAACTCTGCACCGCGATGACCACCGCCGCGATGATCAGCCAGAGCAAGATTTGACGCCCCCATGCCGCCGCCATGAACTGGCGGTTGTAAATTCGCAAGCCGATGCGAATGAGCATGTAACCGACTCCGGCGAGGATCGCCGGGACGATGATGCCGTAGGCGTCGAGGAAGCGGAGCAGCGTTGTTCCGAAGCCCTCGCCGTCAGCCCGCAGGTTGAGCGTTGCCGTAATGTTGCCCAGCAAGAGGTAAAGTGCGAACAGCCCCAGCGCCACAAACAGCGTACCGACCAGTGCAATTGTCAGCGAGGTCGACGACGGGGAGTTTCTTCGCGTGTCAGCAGCCATAAGCATTAACTCCCATAAGATTGCCCATTACGTAGTTTGGCTAATGGTATTAACTTTAGCCTCTGTTCAGACATGCGCGCCGGAGAGACGACGCAACTGATCGTTGCCTGATGCCGCGCTCCTACGCTGTCGATTTTTAATTTCAGCCGCTCTGAGCATGAGCCATAATTTTAAAGCACGGGGGAGGGCGTACTGCCCTCCCCCGTCAAACCGAGAGGCGGTTCACCGAACGAATGCCCGGCAAACCGCTCCTACTGAGATCAACCGATCTGGTTTCTAGCTAAGCCTGTGATCAGGCTTACATACCGGTCTTCATCGAGTTGACCAAATCTTGCAGGTCGCTGTCGAGGTTCTCGACCGCCGTCTGCGCATCTTCATCGCCCGTCAGGACGGAGTGAACTGCGCTGTAGAACAGTTGCGAAGCATCGTTGTAGTGTTCAGCCGTGACGCCGGACGGACGCGGGAACGCCGTCGAGAGGATGGGACCCATCGCGCCGAACAGCGGGTTCGCTGCCGCGAGCTCGGGATCATCATACAGCGCCGGGATGGTCGGGTTCGCACCTTGCGGGCTGAGCGCGCGAGTCTTCTGCTCGTCAGGCGAGGCAAGGAACTGAGCGACCGAAACCGCTGCATCGATGTTCTTGGAGTACTTGGAGACCGCGAGCTGCCAACCGCCGAGGCACGCTGCTGAGCGCACTGCGCCTTCCGGCAGCGGGGCGTAACCGAACTTGCCGGCGATCACGCTGTCAGTGTCATTGCCCAGACCGTAAGCATAGGGCCAGTTGCGCATGAAGGCAGCGTTACCCGCTTGCCACACGTTGCGCGAATCTTCTTCCTGATAAGTCGTGACTGCTTCGGGGCTGATACCGCCAACCCAGCCCGCCGCCATATTCAGGGCGTCGATAAAGGGTTGGTTGTTCACGTTCACCGTGCCATCCGGCTCGATGAAGGTGTTGCCGGTTTGAGAGACCAGCCACTCGTGGGCGTCGCAGGTCAAGCCTTCGTAGGCATTCCCCTGCCAGACGTAGCCGTAGAAGTCACTGTTGCCGTCGGCGCGCTCGCCATCCTGAATGGTCTGCGCAGCGTCTTGCAGTTCTTGCCACGTGGTCGGGACCGACAGACCATACTTGTCGAGCAAGTCGGTGCGATAGTACAGACCAGCCGCGTCAGTGAACCACGGAATCGCGACCAGCGAATCGTTGATGGTCTGACCGGCGATCATGTCCGGGAAGAACTGATCGATGTAGTCTTGCGACAGATAATCTTTCAGATTGACGACGTGGTCGGCGATGATACCAGCCCAAATCACGTCCACCTGATAGACGTCGACGTCACCGCTCTGTGCTTGCCAGAACTGCTGATACAGACCCAAACGATCGGTCGAGGAATCGGGCATTTCGACCGCTTCCGCTGTCACGTTGGGGCAGGCTGCCATGTAGCGAGCCAGTTGTTCTTGCAGGACGTCGTATTCGACACCGACCGCGCCACCGGCGACGCGAACGGTCGCATCCCCATCGGGGCAGGTAATCGACGATGCCATTTGCGTCGAATCCTGTGCTGCGACTACGCTAAAGCTCATAAGCACTAGCGCCAGCAAAAGGATTAAACCAAGTGCTCGTTTCATATGCTCTTCTCCTAAATTATTTTACGCTACATCCGTAACGTTTCGGAACTGCAATCTTATCATAACTACAATTGACATAACTTGCAAACCATCCAAGCAGATTTGGGCACAATATACCAACTAGCCAATCTGCCGGTGGCAGCTTACTCACTGAATATTCTCTATTCAAGCGTGCCGGTTCGCGCTAGACTAGACCTATGTCTCGCAGTTCAATATGCAAATTGATTCAGCTATGAATGTCGACGTGAAACGCTGGTTGGCTGACCATTTCCTCGCCATCGACAGTGTGCGTTCGGCGCGCGTCAATGGCGAGGGGATCGCCGTCAGCACGTGGAGCGGCGTGATTATTCACGTCTACGTCGTGACGGAACCGATCAAGGCGCGGGCGATCAAGCGGATCGTGCAGGAGAACACGCGCATCGGCATCGGGACGCTGTTCGTGGTCGACGCCGAGATCGTCCCGGACGATGGTTCGCGTCTGGTGCCGGACGATGGGCTGTCGGTGCTGCACGCGCTGTTCAAGGACACGGTGTACACCTATCGCTGGCAGGATGGCGATCTGCGCATCGGTCAGGTGCATTTCAAGGCGTTCAACCGGGGCGACGAGCGCGAAGTCTGGTACGGACCGGACGTGCTGGTGCGGCATCTCCCCTGCTATCGGGTGTGGGTGAACGCGCCCCAAGTCGATCAAGGGCAATTGGCTGATCGCCAACTTCGGCACCGAAGCGTTCTGGAAACAGGCGGATTACGGCGCGGGGCGCGATGCGTTTCGTCGCCAGCAAAGGCGCTCCGGCGGTGAGACCAAATACTATACGTGGAGTAACGGTTGGGGCGATGCCAGCGGACCGGGATATACCACGCCCGCCGAATCGCTCCCCGAAACCGAACTCGACCGCTCGTATCAGCAGTTGGGGCTGGCGCGCACCGCCTCCGACGATGAGGTGAAAGCTGCCTTTCGCCGCCTTGCCCGTGAGGTGCATCCCGACGTGAGTAATCTGCCAAAAGCCGAAGCCGAGGCGCGCTTCAAGATCATCTACGCAGCCTACAGCTTCATCAAAACCGCGAATGGCTGGTGAGAAGAAATGAAAAACCGATCGAACCGCCAAGATCGCCAAGATCGCCAAGCAAGATTTTCTCGTTTCTGCAACCAATGAACTATCATAAAACTCGAACCGGCGCTGTAGGGGCGAGGCACGCCTCGCCTGCTTTTCCTTTGCGTCTTTGCGCCTTGGCACCTTTGCGTTGAATCTTTTTCTTTTCTTGAACTTGACCTTACTTTAGCGGTTATAGAGTGTTTAGGCGCTGCTGTTGACGGTCTATACCCCACGTAATGTAGAATAGAATCAATCCCAGCAGACAAAGGAGTAAACGCGATGCCGACGATTGGTGAACCCGTGCCCGATTTCGAACTGCCGAATCAAGACGGCAACCTGATCCACATGAGCGATTACCGGGGCAAGAAGGTGATCATGTTCGCCTACCCCAAAGCCGGAACCAGCGGCTGCACCACGCAGGCGTGCGGCTTCCGCGATCAAATGCCGAAATTCGATGCCAATAACGTGGTCGTGCTCGGCATCAGCCCGGATGCGCCCAAAGATCAACTGAGTTGGAAGCAGAAGGAAGGCTTACAGTACGATCTGCTCTCCGACGAAGACCATCACGTGCTCGAAGCGTGGGGCGCGTGGGGCGAGAAGAAGATGTACGGCAGGGAATACGAAGGCGTGATCCGCTCGCATTGGGTGATCGACGAAAACGGCGTGCTGGTCGACCAGCAGTTGAACGTCAAGCCGGTCGAAAGCGTCGAGAAAGCGGTCAAGACGCTCGGCTGGTAAGGTCGGCAGCCGGATCATGAGATGGGCAAGGCGGAAGCGGATCGACTTCCGCCTTTTGTTTTCGCGTTCTGTCACACTTTTGCTGCTTGATCCGTCTTTCCTCATGTAGTCCGATCGCATGAACAAAAGGAGATCATCATGCAAGCTCGACAGAATTGGGCACAGGATCAGGCGGCAATGGCGGCAATGTTCGGCGTGGAGAAATACGTCAAGCAGTCCGGCTTAGAGCAATCTCTGCTGGATCTCGTAGTGATGCGCGCCTCGCAGATCAACGGCTGCGCTTACTGTCTCGACATGCACAGCAAAGACGCGCGCGCCAGCGGGGAAACCGAGCAGCGGCTCTATGGCTTGAGCGCTTGGGAAGAAGCGCCCTACTACAGCGATCGCGAACGGGCGGCGCTGGCGTGGACGGAAGCGGTCACGCTGGTCAGCAGCACGCACGTGCCGGATGCGGTCTACGAGCAGGCGCGCGCACAGTTCAGCGAGGCGGAACTCGTCAGCCTGACGATGGCGATCATCGGCATCAACGGCTGGAACCGGCTGAACGTCGCCTTCCGCACCATCGCCGGATCGTATCAGTCGCAGCGCAAACCGCAGTCCGCGCTGGTTGGCGCAGAGGCGTAAGCGAGGTGCCGCCGGTGATCGATGCGCTTGAGGAATTTACCGCCCAGCGACAGCGCTTGTTCGGCTTGGCGTACCGGATGCTCGGCAGCGCCTTTGACGCTGAGGACGTCTTGCAAGAAGCCTTCCTGAACTGGCAGACTGCGGTGGAGCACACCGCGATCCAGTCGCCCGCTGCCTATCTCACGCGCATCGTCACCCGGCTGTGCATCGATCACCTGCGGCTGGCGCGGGTTCAGCGCGAGGAATATGTCGGCACGTGGCTGCCGGAGCCGCTCTCGACCGCCGAGGAGCCAACGCCCGACGCCGCCGCTGAACTCGCCGACAGCCTCTCGACGGCGTTTCTGCTGGTGCTGGAACGGCTCTCGCCGGTGGATCGCGCGGTTTTGCTGCTCCATGACGTGTTTGGCTACACCTACGCCGAGATCGCGCCGATTGTCGAGCGCAGCGCGGCGGACGTGCGCCAGATCGGGCACCGGGCGCGCCAGCGCGTCGCCGACGGTCGCCCGCGCTACGAAGCGACTCGGCAGGAAGCCGAACAGATCACCGTGCGCTTCATCCACGCTATCGAGGAAGGCAGCGTTCCGGATCTAATGGCGGTGCTGGCGGAAGACGCCACGATCTGGTCGGACAGCGGCGGCAAGGTGCGTGCTGTCCGCAATATTATTCATGGCGCGGATCGCGTCATCCGGCTGTTCACCGGCGTGCGGCGTCGCTTCGGACCGCGCCAGCTTCGGCTCAGCCGTGTCAACGCGCACCCGGCGATCTTGGAATACGAAGCCGGACGGCTGGTTTGCGTCAGCACCCTGACCATCGAACAGGGACGGATCACAGGCATTTACCGCGTCAGCAATCCTGATAAGCTGACCCGCTTCCCCGCCCGCCTCGATCAGTCCAAGCCCCAGACGTAGAAGATGAAATCCTGCTCCAAGGTCGCGCCGCCGACTTGGTGGATCAGCGCCAAGATTTGGGCGCGATGGTCGGTCGCGTGGTTGAGGATCTGCGTCACGCCTTCCCAGATGAACTGAGTCTTCAGCTTGTCCTCGGTGATGCTGCGGAAGGTGAACGTTTGCTCAAGGAGATCGTCGGTCAGCGTCTCCCCGAAGGCGCGCCACTCCGCCTCGACTTCATCCCAGCGCGCCCGGATCGCGGCGCGGGTCGGGTAGGCGTCGGGGCTTTCGAAGGCGGGTTTCGGCGCTTCGTTGCGCAGCCGTCGCAGCCATAAGTCCTCGCTGCTCATGGTGTGGACGACCTGCGCGTGCAGCGACCCGATCGAGTAATCGGATGGGCGCGTGAACTGCTCGTCGCTTAACTGCATGAGGCAGTCCCACACCCGGCGGTGTGCCCAATAGCTGTAGTCGATCAGCCGTCGATAATGCGCTGCATTCATGCTTCGCTCCTCAATTTACGTGTAGTTATGAATAAAAAATCAGGCAGGCGTTTTCATCGTAGGGGCGCAGCACGCTGCGCCCCTACCCGAGAAAAGCCGATTTCGAAATCAGCTTAACCAGCATTCACATTCAATTTACTGTCGATCTCGCTCGTCGTCTCATTGTAGAGAGAGTCCCGGCATTCCCTCAAGAGCCAGCGCAATCCGCCGTTTTGCCACCGACTCCCGGTTCGCTTTTGCACAAGCCGCGCGACGCACGCTAGAATATCTCTTGCAATGATTCGACGAGGAGGAGCGCGCGCGCATGGCATATGGGCGGCTGGACGTTTTCTGGCCCAACGGCTTGTTTAAGACGTACTTACTTGCCGACCCGACCGTGTCGATCGGGCGCGCGCCGGGCAATACGATCCCGCTCGAAACCGACTCGCTGTCGCGCTACCACGCCACGCTCGTCAACCAAAGCGGCGAGGTTCAGATCACTGATCTCGGCTCGGCGAACGGGACCTTCGTCGACGGCGTGCGGCTGAAGAAGGACGAGCCGCGCACGCTCTACGGCGGCGAAGAAATCCTGATCGGTGAATTGCGGCTGATCTACCACTTCCTCGACGAGACGCCGACCCGCCCGATCAGCGTGCCCGAAGAGACCCGCCACATCGAGCTGGAAGACGCCGCCTTCTTCATCGAGGTGGACGAACCCGAACAGGGGATTCCGCCCGGCGCGCACATCTCGGCGCGCGTCTCGATCACCAACACCGGCGACGATCCGCAGCGCTACCGGGTCGAAGTCAGCGGCGTGCCCAAAGAATGGGCGCGCATGGATCGCCCGGAACTCGAAATCACGCCCAACCAAACTAGCGACGTGATCGTCAATTTCAAACCGCGCCGGCGCAGCGACAGCGCCCCCGGCGATTACAGCGTGCAGATCACCGTTTACCCGAAAGAGCATCCGGAGCAGGCGATTCGCGCCAACGTGCTGCTGCGCGTGCTGCCCTTCGGCGGTTTCGGCATGGCGCTGGAGCACAATCGCTTGAAGCCGGGCGAGACCTTCCGGCTGCACCTGCATAATCAGGGCAGCGCGCCGCTGCCGATCAACCTGTTCGCCCGCGACCTCGAAGACAGTTTGACCTTCGCGCTGCCCAACACCCATTTGACCCTCGCGCCCGGTCAGCGCACCGTGATTCAGGGGACGGCGAAGCCGAGCAAGACGACTTTCTTCGGCGACGCCCGCGAGCATTCCTTCGACTTAATCGCGCGGTCGGGCGATGCCGCCGCCTTCACGATTGCGACGCGCGGCTACGTCGACGAGCGCCCACCGCTGCCCGGTTGGTCGGTCTTCGCCCTCGGCGGGATCGGGCTGGCGCTGGTGGCGATCATCCTGATCGGGCTGCTGGTGCTGCTCCAACCCGCGCCGCCGCTGCCGTCGATCACCGCGTTTCAGGTCGACCAGACCCGGGTCGCGCAGGGCGATCCGCTGGTTGTAAGTTGGATGGTCGCCGACGCTAGCGAAGTTCACCTCAGCGTCAACGATAACGAAGTCTACACCGCCGATCATCCCGGCTCGCAGAGCGTGCAGATCGACACCGCCGCGCTCGACGGCAGCGTCTCGGTCGTGCTGACGGCGTTCAACGCCGGGCGGCAGACCCAAGCCCGCGAGACGGTCGAGGTCTATGCGCCGGTCACCATCGACTCCTTCACCATCACGCCGGACCATCTCGTGCTCTACGTCGCCCAAACGTTGACGCTCGACTGGGATGCACCGGGCGCGACTTCCACGCAGATCAGCGGGCTGGAGAACTTCACCAGCACGCCGCTCGATACGACCTACGGCTCGACCGCGTCGGTCGCGGTCGTCGGCATCCCGCGCGGACCGCTGACGCTGCTGCTCACGGCACAGAACGCCGATACGTCGATTCAGCAGCAGTTGGTCGTCGAGGTGATCAGCCCGCAGTGTACGGCGACCGGCGGCGCGGTCTCGCTGCGCGCCTCGCCGGACGTGACCGACCAGATCGTCGCTACCATCTCGGATGGCGCGACCGTCACCGTCGATGCTCAAGACGCGCTCAGTCAATGGCTGCGGGTGCAGTTGAGCGGTGGCGCGCACGGTTGGGGTGAGCGTACCGCCTTTACCTGCGCCGATACCTTCTCGGTGGATGATCTCTATAAAGAATTGATCGTCCCGACGGCGCGCCCGGAATTCACGCTGGTGCCCTCGCTGGAACCGAGCGGTACGCCGTCTACGGCGACAGTCACGCCGACCGCTACGCCGACCAGTCGACCGACGCTTGCCCCCGCGACCTCGAACGTGGGCTGATCCAATTGATCGAATTTTCGTGTAGGGGCAGGTTTCAAACCTGCCCCTACAACTCGGGTTTTCGGCGTCGTAGGGGCGTTCAATTGAACGCCCCTACAAAGTCCCCAATGCCAAATTGCCCGTTTTACCTGACCCATGTTCTGTGCTAGACTACCGCGAGTTTTGCCGGTCTCCGGCACTGACGACGTGTATACCTAGAGAGTATGCCCCTTGAGAATTTCGTTTTGCCTCTTACTGGCGCTGATCGGGCTGGCGGTTCATCCGACCGCAGCGCAGGACTCCACCACGCCGACGCCGACGCTCTTTTACGTCGAGACTTCAACGCCCGTTGCCCTCAGCTTCGCCACCAACACGCCGAGCTTTCCGGTCACTTACGCGCCGACGCTAACAGCGACGCCACAGGCGTCGCCGACACCGACGGCGACGCTCTCGCCCGCGCCGATCAGCACCCACATCCCGACCTTCACGCCCGATCCCAACGGCACGCCGCCCGCGACGTGGACGCCGCCGCCGCCCGATCCGGCATCGCAGATCGTGGATCACTATCGCTTTTATCGCCCGATTGGACCCGATAACGTCAATTACCTCGCCCGTACCTATCCCTATGGCGGCAACTCCGGCGGCGCGTTACAGGTGCATCACGGCGTCGATTTCGAGAACCCGACCGGCGTCAACGTCTTGGCGGCGGGGGCGGGGACGGTCATCTTTGCGGGCGACGACTTGAGTACCACCATCGGCTTGTCGCCCAATTACTACGGTAACGCGGTGATCATTCAGCACAATTTCAACTCACCGGAAGGGCTGCCGGTCTATACGCTCTACGGGCATCTGAGCAGCGTGATCGCCGCTGTTGGGCAAGCTGTCGACGCGGGCGACGTGATCGGCGAAGTTGGCTCGGCGGGCGTCGCTTTCGGACCGCACCTGCATTTCGAGGTGCGCATCGGCGACCCGATGAGCTTCGACGCCACCCGCAACCCCGACTTGTGGATTTATCCCTATCGCAACTTCGGCACGCTCGCCGGGCGCGTCACTGATGCGGCGGGCAACGTGCTCTACTCCGCGCCGTTGCAAATCCGCTCGGAGAAAAGCACGCGCTACACCTACACCTACGCCGACGACAGCGTGCACGGCGACGACACTTTCCACGAGAATTTCACCTACGGCGATCTGCCGGAAGGCTACTACGAGGTCAGCGTCAACGATGGGCAGCGGATTCGCTTCCGCCAGACGATCTACATCTACCCCAACCGGACGACGTGGCTCGACGTGCAGTTGAACTAAAACCGAGTTGAACCGCCAAGCCGCCAAGATCGCCAAGAAATATCTCTGATCTTTTCTTGGTGTCCTTGGCGTCTTGGCGGTTGAATCATCTTTGACACGGCGTGGTAAATCCGGGCGCGATCGGGTAGAATAAGGGTTCTATCGCACCGGATTTTTGATGCAGATCGAACATCTCTCCCTGACGAATTTCCGCAACTATGCTCGCCTTGAGTTAAGCCTCCCGGCTCAAGCGCCGGTTGTGCTGCACGGCGCCAACGCGCAGGGCAAAACCAGCCTGCTCGAATCGATCTACTACCTCGCGACCGCCAAATCGCCTTACACCGCCAGCGACCGCCAACTGATCAATTGGCGCACCGAGGGCGATCCGCTGCCCTTCGCCCGCGTCGCCGGCGAGATCACCTCGCGGCGCGTGCCGCTGACTCGCCTCGAAATCACCCTGATGATCGAGCCGACCGCCGATGGCAACAGCGCGCGCTTCCGCAAGGTGATCCGCGTCAACGGCGTCGAGAAGCGGGTCAAGGACATCGTCGGGCTGATCAACGTGGTGCTGTTTCTGCCGCAGGATTTGACCCTGATCGAGGGATCGCCTTCCGACCGCCGCCGCTTCATCGATAATACGCTCGGTCAGGTCGATGGCGACTACCTCGAAGCGATGGACGAGTACGAGAAGCTGCTGCCCCAACGCAATGCTTTATTGCGCCACATCGCCGAGCGGCGCAGCAGCCCGCGCGAACTCGACTTCTGGGACGAGAAGATCGTCCAGTACGGCAGCGTGATTATCGCCGGGCGGCAGCGTTTCTTGCGCGAATTGCAAGCGCTGGCGCAGCGAGCGCACTACGACCTCACCGGCAACCGCGAGCAGCTCACGCTCAGCTATCAGCCGAGCTTCTTGCCGACTTTCGCCGGTGACGGGCAGCTATCGTTCGACATGCTCGGCTTAGACCTGCACCGCGAACTGACGCCGGAGCAGATCGCGCCGCAGTTCGCCGATCAGTTGAAGGCGGAACAGCGCGAGGCGATCCGGCGCGGCGTGACGCTCAGTGGACCGCATCGCGACGAGTTACGGCTGTTCATCAACGAGCGCGATACCGGGCTGTATGGCAGTCGCGGACAGGCGCGCACGGCGGTGATGGCGTTCAAGCTGGCGGAATTGCAATGGATGTGCGAGCGTATCGGCGAGTGGCCCATCCTGATGCTGGACGAGGTGGTCGCGGAACTCGACGCCCACCGCCGCGCCTATCTGCTCGACCGCATCGACGGCGCAACCCAAACGTTGATGACGACGACCGAACTCGATATCTTCACCGAGTCGTTTTTAGAGCGGGCGAAAGTCTGGGAAGTGGTCGAGGGGCAGATCGAACAGCCGAAATGATCGTGCCGGATGCGCCTACGAGCAAGGGGAAAACATGTCTCCACAGCAAATCAATCAGATCACGGCGATCGTCGCGCTGGTCGCGATTGTGATCCTATTTGTGTTGGTCGGGATGGGCGTCTTGCCGAGTTTGGTGGCGCTGGTGCTGACGCTGGGCATCGGGCTAGGCGTGCGCGCCCTTCGCGCCTCGATCAAGCCGTGAGGCGACGCGGGCGGTTTATGGCAGCAGTTCGAGATATTCGCAGTGAGCCGGGCGAAAAAAAGAGAAGTCGCGGCGGTCGAAGGTCGCCACGCGCGTGATGTTCAAGCGCTCTGCCTGTGCCATGATCGCTGTATCTACAAAGTCGAATTTGGCGCTGGCGTACTGAAGCATGATTTGTCCCATGCGGCGCATATCGTTTGAAGTGAGCGGCTCAATCTGGTATATCCGCTGAACGCCGGAGAATGAAACGACCGCCCGGCTGTAGCCAATTCGTACGCTGGCAAGATAAAACAGTTCATTCAAGACCGGCGAAGGGACAATATTCTGCTCATTACGGAGTGATTTGAGCAGATGTTTAGATCGTAAGTGGTTTACGTCACGAGCAAACCAACTTGCAAGCAGGACATTCGTGTCAATCAGAACTGTCATACTGCTTCCGATACAGCGCCCAGATATCCTCTTTAGTCATGCTCGATAGGTCGGTGACGTCATCGTCAAACATGCCAAACATGGCTTCCAGAGGACTAGTCTCGGCAGCAAGCGCCTCAAATTTATCGAGCATCGCCTGAATTTCGTCACTGCTGCTTGATTGCGATGGATAGGTTGTATCCACGCTTGATTTGATCACGTCCTCGACCGAGCGGTTTTCCTGCTCGGCGATTTTCTGGATTTTGCGGGCGAGTTCGTCGCCAATCACCAAGTTCGCCATCGTTAAACCTCAAACTAGCCTCACCCTCATTATAGCGGAATCTCAGCGCTCGTAGACCAACACCCCGCCGACGTAAGTTTGATCGACCTGAATGTTGAGGAGTTCTTCCGGCGGCGTATTCAGCGGATCGCCGCTGAGGATGGCGAAATCCGCCCACTTACCCGTCTCGATACTGCCGCGATTGTCGGCGTCGCCGCTGGCGATCGCGCCGCCCATCGTGAAAGCGTAGAGCGCTTCGTAGGCACTGATCGACTGGAACGGCGCGATTGGATCGCCATTGCCGTCGAGCCGATCCATCGCTGCCTTGATGCCCAACAGCGGATTGTCGTCGGGGACGACCGGCGCATCGCTGCTGAGCGCGACGGTCAGCCCCTCGTCGAGCATCGCGCGGACGGGGTAGCAGCGCTCGAAATAGTCGTCGGGCAGGTAGCGGCGGAAGGCGCTGCCCAGCGCGGGCAGAAAGACCGTCTGCGGCACGGCGATCGCGTTGATGGCTTTCAGTCGGCGCAAGTGCTGTAAGTTGGGCAAGCCCAAATGCTCGATCCGGTGGCGCAGACCGGGCTGGCGGGCGTTGAGCGTCTCGTAAGCGCCGATCACCTGATCGAGCGCGCGGTCGCCGATGGCGTGCGTCCCGATACGGAATCCGGCGTGGTGGGCTTCCCACATCAGGTCGAGCAGTTCCTCGTCCTCGAAGCGCAGGACGCCGTTATTGCCCGTGACCTTGTACGGCTCGCTGATAGCGGCGGTCGCGCCGCTCAAGCCGCCGTCGGCGAAGAACTTCACGCAGTCGATGCGCAGCGTATCGCTGACGTACTTCTCCGGCAGCGGATAGGTGATCTTGGCAGCGCCGTCCGGTCGGCGGATCGGCAAGCCATTGACGCGCACGGCGAGGTCGCCGTCGGCTTCCAGTTGGCGATAAACCCGCAGGTGATCGGGTGTCAGCAGCGGATCGGTCGCGCTGGTGATGCCGAGCCGCAGTTGGTGATAGTTCGCTTCGCGGATGGCGCGCGCCAGCGTTTCGTCGTCCGGCGTCGGGACGTCGAGCAAGCCTGCCGCCGTCTCTTGGAGCAAGCCGGTCGGCTCGCCGTGCTCGTCGCGGACGATCACGCCGCCCGGCGGGTTCGGCGTGTCGGCGGTGATGCCCGCCAGTTCGAGCGCGCGGCTGTTGGCGACGATCATGTGTCCGCAGGTTCGCGTCAGGGCAATCGGGTGTTCCGTGCTGGCGGCGTCGAGGTCGGCGCGGGTCAGGTGACGCCCTTCAGGGAGTTCAGCTTCGTTGTAGCCGCGACCGGTCAGCCACATACCCGGCGGCGTCTTGGCAGCGCGATCCTTGAAGCGCGCGACGATCGCCGGGATGTCCGCCGCGACCGAGCTGCGGGCATCGACCTGCACCGTCAGCAGCAAGCCGAGCTTCCAGATGTGGACGTGCGCGTCGTTGAAGCCGGGGATCAGCGTGCGTCCGGCGAGGTCGACGCGGCGGATCGGCGGCAGGGTGGTCAGGCTGGGGAGATCGCTCACGTTGGCGATGCGCCCGCTGTCGTCGACGAAAACCACGTCGGCATGGGGCTGAGCGGGATTCATGGTATGGATAATGCCGTTATAGAGCAGGAGCATGATCGCCTCGAAATCTGCCGTTTGGGTGCCTAGCACGTATCCTGTATTCTACATCACGCCTGCGGCATCAGCAGAAAGCCGGTAAAATGACGCTAACTACTTAATGCCTTATCCGGTAAATTTCTCCGGATTGGGCGTTGTGCGTGCTCCGCAAGCCTGAACGCCTCTACAAACGTATCCCGTCGTTGTAGGGGCGTAACATGTTACGCCCGTTTTTCTTCGATTATTTGTCGGATGAGGCACCTAGCCCGTAGGTATGCCCAATGGATTTAGCGAAATTGATCCGCGCCGACGATCGCCGGCAAGCGCTGGCAGCCTTCGATCTGGCGTCGGCGCAGCCCCTCGCGGTGGGGACAGAAGCGGAGGTTTATGGGCGTGATGCGACGACGCTCTTGAAACTCTACGCGAATGCCGAACGCCGCGCGAATTTTGAAGTCCTGCAAAAACTGTACGACAGCATCAATCCGCAGCCGAGCGGTCTACGCTTGCCGCAGATCCACCAGATTGTTCAGTTTGGCGATCTGGTCGCGGTCGTGGAAACGCGGCTCGCCGGCGAGCCGCTGAAAGATCGGCTGCCGGACTTGCACGGCGCGGCGCTCCAACGCGCGGAAACGCTCTATCTGGATACGGTCTGGAAGCTGCGGGAAATTGAAATCACAACGCCGCCGGAGACGTATCTGCTGTTTGACGATACCGGCATCAGCACAACCGCCGCGCAGACTTTCGAGACTTTCTATGCCCATTTTCTGGAGCAGAAACTCACCCACGTCGGGCAGTTTTTCGAGCCGCTGATTCCGGCTTTCCCGGCAAAAGCGGCGGCGCTGGTGGCAAGGCTGCGCCGCGCGCCGCCCGCCCCGCTCGCGCTCGTGCATGGTGATTTCTTTCCCGGCAACCTGCTCGTCGATCATGCGGTCACGAGGGTTCAGGGCGTGATCGATTTCGGATCGTTTACCCTGTTCGGCAATTATCTGCTCGACGTCGCCGGGGCGTTCGGTTTCTACAAGATGTACGATCCGCAGCGTCGGGCAATTCGTGCGAAGCTGCTGACGCAAATCATGGATCGGTTGTCGCGCGACGAACGCCCCCAATTCTTCCAGTTTTTACTGGCAAATGCCTTGCTGACATCGGATCTGTATGCCGCCGAAGCCGATCCGCGCCCGGATGGTCATTTTCAATGGGCAGCCGAAATTGTCGCTGAAGATCGATACTGGTCGGAGGCGCTTCGCTAACCGCGCCCGACCGGGTTGTGCCCCTGATCTCCCCGTTTGTGCCATTCGTCGCAAACCCCAAATGCGCCCAGCGAACGACATAATGGATAGTGGGTCTGAAATTTGTAAAGCGAGGTGAGTTCCATGCGATACATGGTAGCAGCTCTTTTACTAGCATTGTTCAGCGTCAGCGGTGTGCTGGCGCAAACACCAGAGCCTCCACCCGGCATGAACTCCAGCGTTGTCGTGACCGTCATCACCAGCGGCAACGGCACCAACGACAACTTGCAGCTCGAATTGAGCGGCACCTTCCCCGGCGATCCGCTCGTCTTGATGCTGGATCAACCGGGTGATCTCCAGCCGGGCATGGTCAACAGTTACAATTTCATCGTTCCTCACACTTTTTGCGAAATGTTTCAATTTAAGCTGACGCTCGCTGGCAGCGATGACTGGCAGGGGCAGCAGTTCTCGATTCAAATCGATGGCGCGCAGGTCTATTACGACGGCGTCTTCTTCGAGGGGGGCACGCTCAGCGCCGGGAGCTGGCGCGGCGGCACGTGGGATGGCACCAGCGCTTACCGCGATCACTGCGCGACGCTGCCGGTCAGTCTTGAGATCGTGAACGGTTCCGACGGCACGGTCGATAACCCGGTCTTCTACCTGCAAGGCGATTTCTCGGCGTCGCCCTATTCCTTCTACATGGATCAACCGGGCGACCTTCAGCCGGGCATGACCAACACTTACAATTTCGACGTGCCGATGAACTTCTGCCAGATGACCGGCTGGAAGCTCTCGAAGGGGACGACCGGCGGCATCGACAACTCGTGGCAGCCCAACCAGATCACGATCACGGTCGATGGCAGCGAGGTCTTCTACGACGGCGTCTTCTACCAAGTCGGTCCGATCACGTCGGCGTCGCACGTCGGCGGGACGTGGGACGGCACCTCAATTTATCAGAGCCGCTGTCCGACGGTGATCGTGCCGCCCGGCGGTTTCCAACTGTTGGCGACGGCGACGCCGATCGTCATCAACCCCGGTCAGTTCCAACCATTGGTGACGGCGACGTTAGTGCCGATCAATCCCGGCGCGTTCCAACTACTAGCGACGGCGACCCCGACCTCGATGCTGCCGCTGGGTCAGGTGCCGATCAATCCCACGCCGATCCAGCCGGTGCCGACGCTGGTGCAGATCAATCCGGGTGTCATTCAAGTGCTGGCGACGCCAACCTTGATCCCGTTCAAGCCGGGTCTCATTCAGGTGCTGGCGACGCCGACTCTCGCTCCGCTCCCCGGTGGTGTGATCCAAAACCCGACGCCGATCCAGCCCGCCGCCACACCGACGCCGTTCACGGGCGTGACGCAGTGTCTCAATGCGCCGCCGCCGCGCTTGCAGGTCGGTGGACAGGGGCGGGTGACGCTCAACGGCGTGCCCAACCGTATCCGCTCGCAGCCGAACACTTCCGGCGCGATCCTCGGACAGATCCCGCCCGGTGGTGTCTTCAGCGTGATCGGTGGACCGAACTGTGATGGCACCTATACGTGGTGGCAGATCAACTACAACGGGGTCGTCGGCTGGACGGCGGAAGGCACCGGATCAGACTATTACGTCGAGCCGATGTAAGAAATAACCATCTAGCCGAAAGAGATGGTAGGAACGTAATAGTCCTCATGACAGATCCCTGTTTTTGCCCCCTCTCATCATGGAGAGGGGGTCGGGGAGTGAGGTTTGTCGGGACGCAGCCGCGCGAACAGCACCGGCGGCATGTCGAAGTGGGTCCAGTCGAAGCCGCTGGTCGTCGCGCCTTCCGCTGGCAGCGCTGGCTCCTCCAACCGATCCATCACCAAGCCGCTCTCGAAGGCGGCGTTGAACAACTGATGCAGCGGTCGATGCCAGTAAAACTGCTCGCGGGGCTGCGCGCGCACGGCGATGCCCTTCGTCACCCCGGCGGAGAGGTAGCTGCTGATCTTGATGACGTAGTTCGGCTGAGTGGCGTAGTCGGGAAGCTCGATCTGCCGGCTGATCGCTTGACCGTTGAAGCAGGGGTGCATCACCGAAAAGACAAAGCGTCCATCGGGTTTGAGCAGCTTGGCGACTGCCCGGAACAGCGGCGCGATCGCGGGCATGTCCATCAGCGCCATGTTGCAGCAGGCGAGGTCGAAGCGGCGCTGATCGTCGCCCGCCAGCGCCAGCAGCTCCGCCTCGTCGGTCGCGTCGGCGACGTGATATTCGATCCGGTCGGCGTACTCGGTGGATCGCTGGCGCGCGAGGTCGATGAACTTGGGGCTGAAATCCGCCGCGACCACCTGCGCGCCGAGATCGGCGAGGCGGCGGCTGAAGATGCCGTTGCCGCAAGCGAGATCGAGGGCGGTTTCGCCGGGCTGCACGGCGAGCAGCCGCTCGACCGTCGGCGCGATCAGGATCGTTTGCCAGCCGCCGCCGCTGCTGACTCGTTCGTCGAAGTTGGCGGCATTGGTATCCCAAATTTCGCGGGACTCGGAAGAGAGATCGACGGGGTTCGCTTCCGGTTGATCGGTCATGAGTACCTCCTCACTGGCGTGGTGATACGGATCGCTTTATGACCGCGAAGCGCAAATCGTGCCGAACTCCGCCACCACGTTAAGAGTCCTAGGGGTTTGTAGGGGCGCACGGCTGTGCGCCCCTACGTGAAAATCATCGCTGAGCGCTTACAGCCGATGGACCCCGGTTTTCTCCCCCTCTCATGGTAAGCGAAGCGGCGGAGAGCGGGTCGGGGGGTGAGGTTTGTAGGGGCGCACGGCTGTGCGCCCGCGTACATTCTCATGCTATGGGATGCTTGCGATTACGCATTGAACGCCACCGGCAGCGTGTTCGCCCACGCGCGGATCGCGCCCCAGTCGCGATGATCGCCCTCCGTCCAGACGCCGGTCGCGACGCTGATGCGGAACTTCAACCGGTCGCTGAATTTCGGGATCTTGCTGATGTCGAGCACGCCCGCGAAAAAGCCCTCGCTCACCGGTGTGATCAGCGCCCGCACCGGGTCGAGCCAGCGTTTGACGCTCTCGCGGTACTGCTGATTTTTCATCGCCAGCGTCATGCAGACGAGGAAGGTCGCGACCGGCTTGCGCGCGAGTTCGTCCCGATGTTGACGGACGAACGTCATCGCTTCCGGCAGCCATTGGTGATCCTGAATCGCGCTGCCGAGCACGACCGCGCGATAGGGCGTTAAGTCTTGCACCTCGTCCATCCGGCGCACGTCGACTTGCGCCCCGCGCTCGACTAAAGCCTTGCCAATCGCTTCGGCGACGCCCACCGTCGAGCCGGTTTTGCTGGCGTAAGCCACCAGAATTTTGTCGGACACCGCAATACCCTCCTTAAAGTTGACAACATACTTTCATTGTCCTCGCTGCCGAGCGGCAGCGGACACCTAATTTAAGGGGGTGCCTTGCGCTGAACCTGCTCAAACGCTGACCCTAGCGATCAGTCCAATCCGCCGGAATCGTGGCGATTGAAACGGCGCGGCGCAATCAGGTATAATCTCTGCGGAGACTGAGACCAAAGTTAAGAAGGTTGGCATGGCAAAACGACCCCCCGTGTACCCGTTTACAGCCATCGTGGGGCAGGATTTGATGAAAACTGCCCTCGTGTTGAATGCGATTGATATGCGAATCGGCGGCGTGCTGATTCGCGGCGAGCGTGGAACGGGAAAATCGACCGCCGCGCGCGCGCTGGCAGCCCTGCTGCCTGAAGTCGACGTCGTCGCGGACTCGCCTTTCGGCGACGATCCGAACCGCCCGGATACGTGGTCGGATGCGGTCAAAGAGCGCGCCGAGCGCGGCGAGACGCTCCCGGTCGCGCGGCGCAAAATCTCGTTCGTTGACCTACCGGTCAGCGCGACCGAAGATCGCGTCGTCGGCACGCTCGACATTGAGCGCGCGATCCAGAAGGGCGAGAAGAAATTCGACCCCGGCGTGCTCGCCAACGCTAATCGCGGCATCCTCTACGTCGACGAAGTCAACCTGCTCGACGATCACGTCGTCGACCTGCTGCTCGACTCGGCGGCGATGGGCGTCAACGTCGTCGAGCGCGAAGGCATCAGCTTCTCGCACCCGGCGCGCTTCATCCTCATCGGCACGATGAACCCCGAAGAAGGCGACCTGCGCCCGCAGTTGCTCGACCGTTTCGCGCTGTCGGTCGAAGTCCGGGGCATCCACGATCCCGCCGAGCGGATGGAGATCGTCCAGCGGCACATCGCCTACGAGAGCGACCCGGAGCGCTTCCGCGAGCATTGGGCGGACGCCGAGCAGCGCCTCTCCGATCGCATCGCCGCCGCGCGCGAGTTGGTCGAGGGCGTGGAGTACACTCGCCGCGACCTGTTCACGATTGCGACGCTGACCAGCAACCTGCACATCGATGGTCACCGCGCCGACATGGTGATCCTGAAATCCGCCCGCGCCAACGCCGCTTTCGAGGGGCGCACTGCCATCAACCAGCACGACATTCTGCTGGGGCTGGAACTCGCCATCCCGCACCGGCTCAAGCGCGGTCCCTTCAACGACGCCCAAATGAGCATGGCGGACGTCGAGAGACAGATGGATCAGATTGAGTCCGAATGGGGCGAGGGCGACGAAGCCGACCAGCAGACCGAAGACGGCGAGCAGGAAGCAGTCAAAAAAAAAGTCCCTCGGTAGCCACTAAAACCGACGAAGAGATGCCGGATCTCGGTCAAGCCGACCCCTCCCCGCAGAACGTATTCGATAATCGCGATGCGTACTGGTGGGAGGGTGGCAAAAAGGTCGAGTCCGGCGCTGAATTCGCGCCGCGCAAGCTGCAAACCACCCTCGACCAGATGACCCGCAAGCAGGCGGGTCGGCGCTCGACCACGCATACCGACCGCAAGCGCGGTCACTACATCCAAGCGCGTCCCGCCAATGGCAAATACGACGACATCGCCTTCGACGCGACCCTGCGCGCCGCTGCGCCGCATCAGCGCGAGCGCGAGGATCAGAAGAGCAAGTCCGGCATGGCATACGCCCTCAAGCGCGGCGACTTGCAGCGCAAGGTGCGCGTCCGCCGCACGGCGAACCTGATCCTGTTCGTGGTCGATGCCTCGTGGAGCATGGCGGTCTCCGAGCGCATGACCGCCACCAAGGGCGCGATCATGTCGCTGCTGACCGACGCTTATCAGCGCCGTGACCGGGTCGGCTTGGTCGTCTTCCAGAAAGACCGCGCCCAGCTCATCCTGCCGCCGACCAACTCGGTCATGCTGGCGAAACAGGCGCTGGCGAACATCCCGGTCGGCGGCAAGACGCCGCTGGCAGCGGGCTTGCTGCTGAGCTACGAGACCATCCATCGCGAGAAAATCCTGCACCCCGACATCATCCCGCTGATGATCCTCTTAACGGACGGCGCGGGCAACGTCTCGATGGGCAAGGACTCGCCGCAGGAGGAAGCCCACCGCATCGCCGAGATGATCAAGGCGGAGCAGATCAAGACCGTGACCATCAACATGGAGCACAGCGCTTTCGATCAGGGCTTGGCGGCGAAGCTGGCGGATCGCTTGGGCGGTCCCTGCTACGCGCTCGGTCAAATCCGCGCCGATAACCTGCTCGAAACCGTCCGTCAGGAGATGGACAAGAAGTAAAAGCAACCTCACCCCCTAACCCCCTCTCCGGGTGGAGAGGGAGAATGCCAATCGCTTTTCCTTAAAGCCATTTGGAAATCTGGCATCGTTCTCGTGGGTCATCAATTGTAGGGGCACGATATATCGTGCCCCTACGCGAGAATATGTGAATATTCAAACGGTTTCTTAGAGACGGAAGGGCAAGCCAGTAGGGGCAGGACTCAGTCCTGCCCCTGTGATTCACGTTTTACGGTGCGCTGTAGAGTTCCTTGTTTTCGCAGTCGCTGCACCTGATCGATGCCTCCGGCGTGCCGTCCACCAGATCGGCGAACCAGTCGCGGAAGCGCACGCCATCGACCTGCATCGAGTAGAACAGCGGCAGCGCCAGAATCGTGTGGATGCCGCCCCACCCCACGTAGGATCGGAAGTTGGGCAGTTGATCGAGCGCGGCGAGGTTGGCGTCACGGCGCGCCGTCCACTCATCCATGGTGCCCCCCTGCAAGAGGTAGTACAGCATTTGGATCTGATCGCTGGCGCTGGTGTACTGCGCCGCGACCGCGTTGGGGAAGGCTTGCAGCAGCGCCGTGTAAAGCTGGTCGGCGAAATTTGCGTCCAGCGTGAAGTTGGCGTAAGCGTCGAGCGGGGGCACGTTCGCCCCGGTGCCCCATAACTGAAGCCCGTTCCAATCATCCGGGATGATGCCCAGATAGGCATCGCCGAAGACCAGCGCCCGCGCCTCGCGATAGTGGTCGAGCACGTAGGGCGCGTTGAAGACCGCGCCAATCGATCCGGCGCTGCTGCCGGTGACGATCAGCCGGTCGACGGCGGGGTAATTGGCGTAAGTCCAGTCGAGCACGGCGGCAGCATCGGTGAAGCCGTCGAAAGCGATGTCGAAGGTCTGGTCGCCGTTGGTGAACTCGGCGCTGGTCGCGCCGGTGTGAACGTCGCCGGTGCAGTAGGCGATCACCACGAAGCTGTAATCCGCCAGCGGATTTTCCGGGTTGTCGAAGTCGAAAATGCCGTGATAGGCGGCGAGTTCGTCGGCATCGACCGAATCGTCGAAAGTGCCGCCCGGTTTGCAGGTGCCCGCGTTCCAGCACGCGCCGCCGCCTTGAAAGTAGACGACCAGTTTCGCCGGGTCGCCGGGATGGACGAAAAAGCTGTAAGGCGTCCCGCGCGCGCAGATCGCGCCGGGGAGCGGAATCTGCGTCCAGCCCGCGCCGAGATCGCTGAGCGTCGGCAAATCCCCCTGCGCCGAGACGACGCCTACGCCAAGGACGAGCACGATCAGCAGCCAAAAGAATGCCCGTTTCACGGGAATCCCTCCTTGAGCAGAGCCAATTTCGCCAACTATACCCCGTTTGCTGGAACGAATAGCAGCCCGCCGACGTCTTATGGTTGAATGGACGTAGAGCCGGGGCACGCTGGAACGGCATAAGCGATTACGGTTTGATTGAGGAGCAAAGCAATGAAGCGGATTAGTATGATAATTGGCATGGCGCTGGTCTTAGGGCTGATGGTCGGCTCGGTCAGCGCGCAGGACACGACGACGGAAGGAGATCCGATGCAGCAGAATGGGGTGTCGCTCGCCATTTACAATCAAGGGACGGCGCTGGTGCAGGATCGGCGGACGTTCACGCTCGACGCGGGCAGCAACACGATCAACTTCACCGACGTTGCCTCCGGCATCGACCCGACCTCGGTGACCTTCGTCTCGCTGACCGACCCGCAGGGCACGCAGGTGCTCGAACAGAACTACGTCTACGATCTGGTTGACAGCTCGGCGCTGCTGCAAAAGTATCTCGACGAGCAGATCACCGTGATCGCCGATGACGGCACCGAGTATCAAGGGCAGCTGCTCAGCGGGCGCAACGGCGAGATCATCCTGCGCCAAGCCGACGGTCAGGTGATCGTCATCAGCATGAGCAGCGTCCGCGACGTGCGCTTCCCCGAACTGCCCGGCGGCTTGATCACGCGCCCGACGCTGCGCTGGCTGCTCGACGCGGCACAGGCGGGCGATCAGCGCGTCGAACTGACCTACCTCACCAGCGGCATGAACTGGACGGCGGATTACAACCTGCTGCTGGCGACCGATAACCAGTCGCTCGACCTCAACGGCTGGGTGACGCTGACCAACACCAGCGGCGCGGCTTACACCGACGCGCAGGTCAAGCTGGTCGCGGGCGACGTCAACCGGCTGCCGCAGCCGCAAGCGATGCTCTACGCCGAGGACGCGATGGTCGCGCGCGCCGCTGGCGCGCCGCCGCAGGTCGATCAGCGCGACATCAGCGAGTACAAGCTCTACGAGATCACGCGCCCGGTCACGGTCGGCGCGAACGAGACCAAGCAGGTCGAGTTCGTCACCGGCGCGGACGTTCCCGCCCACACTTTCTTCGTCTACGACGCCAGCCAGCCCTATTACGGCAATGGCAGCCCCATCATGGATCAGTATTACGGGCAGACCGGCATCACCGACATCGGCAATTACCTCGAATTCAGCACCGGCGAGGATGGCGGTTTGGGCGCGGCGCTGCCCGCCGGTCGCGTCCGCGTCTACCAGCAGGATACCGACGGCTCGGCGCTGCTGATCGGCGAGAACACCATCGATCACACGCCCAAAGGCGAGAACGTCCGCCTGTATCTCGGCAACGCCTTCGATCTGGTCGGGTCGCGCACGCAGACCAGCTATCAAGATGATCTCCGGCAACGTGCTCGAAGAAACCTACGAGATCCACCTGCGCAATCGCAAGGAAAGTGGCTCGGTCGAAATCCGCGTGCCGGAGCACCTGTTCCGCTGGAGCAACTGGGAGATCGTCAGCGCATCAGCGGATTACACCCAGTTGGACTCGAACACGATCGAGTTCCGCCCGCAGGTCGAAGCCGGGCAAGAAGCCGTGATCACCTACACCGTGCGCTATACGTGGCCCCGGTAAAAGATTACCCCACCCCCAACCCCTCCCCGATTTCAGGGAGGGGCGCGGACCGTTCGTAGATTGACTGCGCCATCTGTTCTGCTCTCTACACACGGTATTATGGGCTGTAGCTGCAAACATCGGTAGCGAAAAACAGCTAGGTGATTTTCGTTCACTACGTGGGCAAGCCGAGTCTTTGCACTCTCCCCTCCCTGAAATCGGGGAGGGGAAGCGCGGAGCGCGGGGGTGGGGTCGGCAACCGCCCCTACAATCCGCCCCACCACCCGCGTTATAATGCGCGCCTATGCGTCTAATTTCTCGTCACCGACTTCTGCTGATCCTCTTGGGGGCGCTGGTCTTTCGCCTCGCCCTGCTTGGATTGGTGGATTACCCCGGCATCGCCGACCCGACTTACTACTACAATTTAGGCGTGCGCCTCGTCGAAGGGCACGGCTTCACGATTGACTACATCTGGCAGTACAGCCAGCCGCCCGCGTCGATTGTCCATCCCATCGATCATTGGATGCCGCTGACCGCCGTGATCGCCGCTGCGCCGATGGCGCTCTTCGGCGAGAGCGCGCGGATCGCCCTGCTGCCCTTCATCCTGATCGGCGCGCTGCTTCCGGCGCTCAGTTATTGGATGGCGCGCCAGCTCGATCTGAGCGAGGAAGCCGCCCTGTTCAGCGCGGCGGCGCTGGCGGCGCTCCCGGAAATGGCGATCTATTCGCTGCGGACCGATACCGTCGCGCCGATGGCGCTGCTGATCGGCGTCTCGATTTTGCTGCTGACGCGCGGCTTGCGGCGCGGCGAGTGGTGGGCGTTCGCCCTCAGCGGCATCGCGGCGGGGCTGGCGTATCTGACTCGCAACGATGGTATTTTGCTGCTGCCGATGCTCGCCGTCACGCTGATCGCTTATGCGATCTGGCGCAAAGCCGCGCCCGCCTTTCACCCGCGCGGCGCGATCCTGATGCCGCTGCTGGCGCTGGTCGTCGTCGTCCCGTGGCTGATCCGCGATTACAACGCCTTCGGCATGTACGGATCGCCGGAGACCAGCAGCATGTTCTTCTTCACCGACCACAACGATCACTACGCCTATGGGCGACGTTTTACGCTTGATACCCTGCTCGCGGCGCAGACGCCCGCCCAGATCGTCGGCAAGCGCGTTTTCGAGGCGGCGGCAGCCATCAAGACGGTGATCCAGTCGTTCGACGGCTTCTTGGTGGTCGCCGTGATCGGCGGGCTGATCCTGCTCGTCGCCGCCCGCGATCGTCGTCGCCTGTTAACCATCGCGCCCGCGCTGATCCTCGTGTTGGGCGTGTTCATCGCTTACCCGATCTTGATCCCCTACAAATCGCAGGCGGGCAGCTTCAAGAAAGCCTACATGTCGATCCTGCCGCTGCTGATCCCGTTAGGCGCTTACGCGCTCGAACGCGCCGTCACCGACCGGCGGCTGCGGATCGGCGCGATGGTACTGGTGATCGCGCTGGCGGGCGCGGATGCCTTCGACGCGGTGCGGCTCGACGCGCAGCAGTCGGACAGCTATCTTGCCGTGATCGAGCAGATGGCAGCGCAGGCGCGCGATCTGCCGGACACCAACGGCGACGGCAAGATCATCTTGATGACCCAAGACCCCTACATTCTGCGCTACGTCGGTTTGCAGAGCATTATGTTCCCGAACGAAGACCGCGACACCGTGATCGCCATCGCCCGGCGCTACGGCGTCGATTATCTGCTGATGCCGCCCAATCGCCCCGCGCTCGACGGACTGCTGACCGGCGCGGTGACTGACCCGCGCTTCGTCCGCGTCGCCGATGTGCCGGGGACGACCTACGTCTTCTACGCGATGCCGGATGCGCCATGACGATGCGCCGGTGGTTGTGGCTGATTTTGCTGCTGGCGCTGCTGCTGCGGCTGAGTTTTGCCCTGACGCGCGACCCGCTGGCGGCTTACGTGGTGCGCGGCGGCGACAGCGGTTGGTATCTCGCCAACGGATACGCGCTGGTCAGCGGCAATGATCCTTATCCGTTAATCCCGGAGTGGGAGCGCTGGCAGCCGCGCTACCGCTTCGACTTGCGAACGCTGATCGATGGATGGTCGCCTGACCCGCTGCTGACTGACGTCTCGACGCTGCCCTCAGCGCCGCTCTACCTGATCCTGATCGGTATCCTCCAGACCTTCCTCGAACCCATCGCCGCATCGATCGCGGTGCGCGTGCTGCAAGCGATCCTCTCGACGGCGACCTGTTATTTCGCCTACGCGTTGGCGCGTCGCCTGACCGGTCGCGACGGCGTTGGATTGTTGGCAGCCTTCGTGCTGGCGATCGCGCCCGTCTTCATCATCGAAGCGGCGCAGATCATGACCGAGACGGTTTTCATCTTCCTGCTCACCGGCGGCGTCTGGCTTTACGTCGAATACGTAGGGGTCCGCGGCGGTGCGCCCGCCCCCGAACGCCCCAATGCCGCCTTGTTGATCGGCGCGGCGATCTTGCTCGGCTTGGCGACGCTGACGCGCGCCGTGCTGCTGGCGTTCCCGCTCGGCTTGGCGATTCATCTCGTCATGGTTTACGGTTGGCGCGGTGGACTAAGAAAAGCGGCGCTGCTGCTGGTCGTCTATGCGCTGGTCGTCTCGACGTGGACGGTCTACAACTTGCAGCGCTGGAATCGCTTGGTGATCGGCGGAGAGGGCTTATCCTTCATCTACATCGGTGCGACCGGTTGGGACGGTCCGCAGGCGGTTGACCAGCGCCTCGCGGAGCAGTCGCCGTCCGGCGATTCGATCACCGCTGCGGGCGACGTGATCGGCAGCAACCCGCTCGGCTGGATCAAGCGGCGCGTCGGCGAGTTGGCGGGCGCGTATCTGCAACCGCACGGCACGACCTACTTTTCCGGCGAGAGCCTGCGTAAGCTGCTGATCGCGGCGTTACATGGTGATAAGTCGATCAGCGAAGTCGTGCAGGGCGATAACTTCGTGCCCAAGCTGATCTTGTACCTGTTCCACTACGCCGCGCTGATCGGCGGGCTGATCGGCATCTGGCTCTATCGCCGTCGCTGGCGAGTTGCGCTGCCGATGATCGGCTTGATCGCCTACCTGACGCTGGTACACTTAGTCCTTTACGCGGTGCCCCGTTACCTGTTCCCGACGGAGTTATTCTGGTGGGTGTTCGCGGCAGCCGCGATTGGGCATCTGCTGGCGCGGAAATCCGCGCCCGATTACGCACACAAGGCGTAGGGGCGCAGCGCGCTGCGCCCCTACAGAGTCTATAGTTAGCAAGGTAATTCCATGACTACAATTCTCGGTATTGAATCTTCCTGCGACGAGACCGCCGCTGCCGTCGTGATCGACGGCAAGACCATCGCCTCGAACGTCGTCGCCTCACAAATCGACCTGCACGCCAAATACGGCGGTGTCTTCCCGGAACTCGCCTCACGCGCCCACGTCGAGGCGGTCGGCTACGTCGTCGATCAGGCGATCGCGGAAGCGGGCATCACGCTCGACCAGCTCGACGCCATCGCCGTGACGCGCGGTCCCGGCTTGGTCGGCTCGCTGCTGGTCGGCATCAATTACGCCAAGGGGCTGGCGCTGGCGACGGATAAACCGCTGCTGGGCATCAACCATCTGGAAGGACACGTTTACTCGCTCTGGCTGACCGCGCCCGAACACGAGATCGAGTTTCCGGTGCTGGTGCTGATCGTCTCCGGCGGGCACACCGAACTGCTGCTGATGACCGATCACGGGCAGTACAAGCGGCTCGGCGGCACGCTCGACGACGCAGCGGGCGAAGCCTTCGACAAAGTCGGGCGGATGCTCGGCTTGCCCTTTCCCGGCGGACCGAGCATCGAGCGAGCGGCGTCGCAGGGCAGCCCGACCGCCTTCGACTTCCCGCGTGCCAAGCTCGATACCAGCTACGATTTCAGCTTCTCCGGCTTGAAGACCGCTGTCTTGCGTGAGGCGACTGTCCCGCCCTCAGCGGCGGCACGACACGGCGCGCGCAACGCCGATAAGCAGCCGGTGCTGCGCTCCGACCTCTCGGTCAGCGACGTAGCAGCCAGCTTCCAGAAGGCGCTGGTCGATGCGCTGGTCGAAAAGACCGTCCGCGCCGCCAAAGCCTATCACGTCACCGAGATCCTCTTGGCGGGCGGTGTCAGCGCCAATCAAGCGCTGCGTAAGGAGCTGCGCACCCGCGCTGATCTGCCGGTGCGCTATCCACCGCTCAACCTGTGCACCGACAACGCCGCCATGATCGGTACGGCGGGCTATTATCGCTTCGTCGCCGGGCTGCGTAACGATCTGGCGATGGACGTCAAACCGATGTGGCATCTCACCAGCGACGCTTACGCCGAGTAGCGAATGATGCTGGATTCAGGTTCTAAACAGTTGTTGGCGAGTTTGTAGGGGCGCACGGCTGTGCGCCCCTGCGAAAAACTTCGCTCCAACCTGTAGCTAGCACCAATGGTTAAATAGCTGACGAACGAATTCGATGCCCGAACCAACTGATACCGCCGCGCTCTCCGACTCGTCGCCGTTGAGCCTGTGCCGATACCTGATCCAAGCGGGGCAGAACTTCAACCAGCGCGACCAACTCCGCGCGGCAGCGCTGTCGTTTTATGCGCTGCTGTCGCTGTTCCCGTCACTGGTGCTGATTATTTATGCCGCTAATCTGTTTTGGGGCGTTGCTGTCGTACAGGATCAGCTCACGCGCTTGGCGCAGCGCTTCTTTCCCGGCGACGTGCCCGCGATGATCATTTCCGGCGTGGAAAGCGCTGTGAATCAGGGGCAGTCGCTCAACCTGATCGCATTGGTCGGGCTGCTCTGGGCGGCATCCTCTTTCTTCTCGAACCTGACCGTCGCGCTGGACACGATCTTTGAGCCAGCGCCCAACCGACATCCGCTCTGGCGCAGCCGCCTCGTCGCCGCCGCGACCATCATCATGCTGGCGCTGCTGTTGAGCCTCACCGTGATCGTCACCTACAGCTTGCGCGCCTTCAGCCAGAGTTCGCTGGCAACGCCCAGCGTCTTGATGCGCCCGGTCTCCCTGCTGATCCCGCTGCTGCTCTACAGCTTCGTCTTGACGCTGCTCTATCGCTACGTGCCCCGGTCGCGGACGCGCTGGCGGGCGATCATCCCCGGCGCGCTGATCGGCAGCATCGGCTGGGAACTCAGCCGTGCCGTCTTTGCGTGGTATCTGGAAAACCTCGCCACCTATAACGCGGTTTACGGGTCGTTGGGAGCGGTCATCGCCCTGCTGATCTGGATCTATCTGAGTTTGGCGCTTTTGCTGGTCAGCGCGGAAATCAGCGTCGCGCTGGATCGCTGGTTGGAGGCAAAATAACCTCACCCCCGCTTGCCTTTGGCAAGTTGCCCCTCTCCGTAAGCGAGGGGAAAAACCACGTAACGAATCCTTTGAAGCTGTTTCCGTCGTGAAAAAACCGACCGGCATAGTGCGGTCAGTGCGCTGAAGTCCCCTCTCCTAGGGAGAGGGGATGTACTGACAGGGGTAGGTTTTTAACTCTACGCTTACCTCACCCCAAGCAACCTTCGGTTGCCATCCCCTCTCCATTACATAGAGAGGGGACTTTAAACACCCTTTGTAACCTGTTTTTACCCCCTCTCCACATCGTGGAGAGGGGGCGGGGGTGAGGTAATAATACCTACCCTTGTTAGGAGGGGATGTAGGGGTGAGGTTATCTTTGCCGCAGCGGACGCATCCCGTTGAGCGTCACCAGCAGCGCCGTGCCCACGTCCGCCAGCACTGCCGCCCACAGCGAGGTCGCTCCGAACAGCGCCAGCACCAGAAACACGATCTTGATCCCGAAACTGAGTCCGACGTTCTGCCGGATCAGCGCGCGGGCGAAGCGCGCCAGCTTCAACGCCGCCGGAAGCTGCGTCAGATCATCCGCCATCAGCGCGACGTCGGCGGTTTCGAGCGCTTGCGCGCTGCCCGCGCCGCCCATCGCAATGCCGACGGTCGCGGCAGCCAGTGCCGGAGTGTCGTTGATGCCGTCGCCGATCATGGCGACCGCGCCGTAGTCATCGAGTAAACCGCGCACGGCGTTGACTTTGTCCTCCGGCAGCAGATCGGCGCGGACGGCATCGACGCCGACTTGTGCCGCGACCGCCTCGGCGACCGCTGCGTGATCGCCGGTGAGCATGACCGTCTGCTGACCCAGATCGCGCAGTTGGCGCACCACTCCGGCGCTCTCCGGGCGCACCTGATCGGCGACGCCGATGTAGCCGCGCACCTGATCGCCCACGCTGATCAGCATGGTCGTTTCGCCGCGCGCTTCCGCCTGCCGCACGAGGTCGCAGAAGTCGGCGCTGTGCGGGTACTCGGCGTCGAACAGCGCGTGCGACCCGACCGTCACCTGCTTGCCGTGAATGTTTCCCTGCACGCCGCGCCCTGCCAGCGACTCGACCGCTTCGGCGGAAGGATAGACCGCCGCCAGCCCGCGATCCTGCGCTGCCGTGACCACGGCTTGCGCGAGTGGGTGGCTGCTGCGCCGCTCGACGGCGTGCGCCAGTGCCAACACGTCGTCGCAGCGCGAACAGGCTGCGCCGGTCTCGCAGTCGATTGAGCGCGTCGCCGTGACGGTCGGCTTGCCCTGCGTCAGCGTCCCGGTCTTGTCAAAGGCGAAGGCTTTGACCCCCGCCAGCGCTTCGAGATAAGCGCCGCCCTTGATCAGGACGCCGCGCCGTGCCGCCGCCGTGATCGCGCTGATGACGGTCACCGGCGTGCTGATCACCAGCGCACAGGGGCAGGCGATCACCAGCAGCGACAGCGCGCGATACAGCCAGCCATGCACGCCGTCCGACGTCGTAGAACGGCGCGTTGAACAGCAGCGGCGGCACCAGCGCGACCAGCAGCGCCACCACCGTGATCGCGGGGGTGTAGACCCGCGCGATCCGGTCGACGATTCGCTGGCTGGGAGCGCGGGCGCTCTGGGCTTCCTCGACCATGCGAATAATCCGGCTGATGGTGTTGTCGGCGGTCGTGTGGGTGACGTTGATCTCCAGCGCGCCCGATCCGTTGATCGTCCCGGCGAACACCGTATCGCCCGCTTGTTTGGCGACCGGGACGCTCTCGCCGGTGATCGGCGCTTGGTCGATACCGCTCTCGCCCGCCGCGATCACGCCGTCGGCGGGCAGCCGCTCGCCCGCTTTGACGAGGATCAGGTCGCCGACGGCGAGGTCAGTAACCGGGATGGTGAGTTCGTGCTGACCATCGTACAGCTTGGTCGCCGTCGCCGGAACCAGCGTCATCAGCGAGCGGATGCTCTGGCGGGCGCGGTCGGTGGTGAAGCCTTCCAGCGCCTCGCCGACCGCAAACAGGAAGACGACGGTTGCCCCTTCCAGCGTCTCGCCGATCGCCAGTGCGCCGATGGCGGCGATCGTCATCAGCAGATTGATGTTGAAGTCGTGATTGATGCGCAGGTTGTTGATGCCGCTGCGCGCCAGCGGATAGAGCGCGATCAGCGTGGCGGCGACGAACAGCATCGTCGCCAACGGCTCGCTGAACAGCGACGCGATCACGCCCACCACGATCAGCCCGCCGCCGATCACGGCGAGGCGGGTGTTAGTCTCGCGCAGCAGGTAGCGCGCGAAGGCGATGATCGCATTTTCATGGGTAGGGGCGGGTTTCAAACCCGCCCCTACGGGTTCGTCGTCGACGACTTTGTAGCCCAGCGCCGAAACCCGCTCGCGCAGGGCGTCGTCGGCGACTTCGCCGCTGAATTTGAGCGTGCCGCCGACGAAATCGACCTCGACGTTGCTCACGCCGGGGAATTTGCTCACGCCATTCGTGATGGTTTGGGCGCAGTGCGCGCAGTCCATCCCATCGATTTTGTAAGTTTTGAGGTTTGCTGCCATGCGGCTTTGCCTTGTCGGTTCGCCTATCGATACATTGTCTCAATATATGTGTGTTCACGCATATATTAGCTTCAAGTATAGGCGCATCCGGGGCGCGAGTCAATAAACGTCGGTTAACTTCTGCCGCGACCGCCGGTGGGGATTGTGGAATACCTCGATATAATCAAAAACCACTATGCTGGCTTCGGATCCGGTCGCGACCACAGATCGCTGAGCCGCTTCGGGTTTGAGCGCAGCCAAGCAGTTGTGCGACCGCTTTAAGGCGCGAAAACCGGGAATTCTAAGCGGAAATCCGTGCTGAAAGACAGATTTCGCCTCAACCTTCACAGCAGCTCAAGGACTTTGGCGACGTACCGTTTATCGATTGCAGTAGACCAACAGAAAGCGAACTCATGAACCAGCCCTTGTTATTGCCAATTCCCCGCGAGATCGTTCGCAGCTCAAGCCCTCACCCGCTGCCGCAGCACGGAGTGATTAGCATCAGCGCCAGCGGTTTACTGTTTGAAGCGCAAATCGCTCAGAATGCCCTGAAGCAGTACGCCGGACTGAACTGGTCGATTGTTGTCGGCAGCCAACCGGAAGGTCTCCACTTGGTGCTCGACAGCACGCTGGCGCACGCACAGGGCTATACGCTCACCGTTCAGGCGGGGCAGATCACGATCAGCGGACAAAATCTGGCGGGGGTTTACTACGGTGTCGCAACGCTGGCACAACTGCTTGCAGCACTATGGCGCAGAACTGCCGGATATGACCATCCACGACTATCCGGATTTCCCGGTGCGCGGGGTGATGCTCGACATCAGCCGGGATAAAGTGCTGACGATGGAAACCCTCTACGCCTTGGTCGAATTACTGGCGAGTTGGAAGCTGAATCAACTGCAACTGTACATGGAGCATACCTTCGCCTACAGCCAGCACGAAACCGTCTGGAAAGAAGCCAGTCCCTTCACCGGGCAGCAGCTTCTCGAACTTGACCGCTTTTGTCAGCAGCATCACGTCGAACTCGTCGCCAACCAGAACAGTTTTGGTCACATGGAACGGTGGCTCAAGCACCCGGAGTATAAACACCTCGCCGAATGTCCGGACGGCTTCATCGGCGATTTTGGCGATCATCTGGGCGAGCGCCGTCCGGCAACCTCGCTCAATCCGCTCGACCCGGCGAGCATTGCGCTGATCGATGGCTTATATAGCGAATTGCTGCCGCATTTCACGTCGCCGACGCTGAATGTGGGCGGGGATGAACCGTGGGAAATGGGGCAGTGTCGGAGCCGCGCCGCTTGTGAAGCGCACGGGCGCGGGCGCGTTTATGTCGATTACCTGCTCAAGCTCCATGAACTCACTCAGAAGCATGGGCGGCAGATGATGTTCTGGGCAGATGTCATTGTGAAATACCCGGAACTCATCCCGGAAATGCCCAAAGACGTGATCGCGATTGAGTGGGGTTACTACATGGGGCATCCTTACGAGCAACACAGCCCCATGTTCGCCCAATCAGGGCTGCCCTTTTACGTCTGTCCGGGTACGTCAAGCTGGAACTCGTTGGCTGGACGAACGACCAACGCCATTGGCAATATTCGGGACGCTGCTTCGACCGGACTCAAGTACGGCGCGTCGGGGCTGCTCCTGACGGACTGGGGCGATCGAGGTCACTGGCAGCCCTTGCCGGTCAGCTATCTCGGCTTTGCCTGCGGGTTAGCTACTGCGTGGGACCATGAGGCTAATGCGGAGATCGACTTGCCTGCCCTTCTGGATCAGTTTGTTTTCCACGATGCGGCGGGGCTGATGGGCAAGGTCGCGGCGGATCTGGGCGATCTGTATACGCTGCCCGGGCTGGAATATCCAAATGGAAGCCTTTTATTCTTCCTGCTCCAGCAAAACGACCATGACCTTTTCACACTGATCCGCAATCTCGATCAAAACGTCGTGCTCGATAAGCCGTTCGGCATTATCACCGCAACGATGCAGCAGGCGCTCGCCAGTCTTGACGAGAACCTCCAGCGCATCGCGCGCGCGCAAGTGTCCGACTTGGTGAAAGATGAATTTACGCAGGTCGCCAACCTGATGCGGCACGCCTGTCAGCGGGGTTTGTTCCTCAATGGCGAGACCGGGGTGACGGCGGCTGATTTGCTCAATGATCTTGAAAATCTGATCCCGCAGCAGCGTTTGAACTGGTTAGCGCGCAATCGCTCCGGCGGACTCAAAGACAGCATCAAGCGTTTCGAGCCACTTTTACGCCAATATCGTGACCTGACGGGTGACGTTCCCAGCTATCTTTGACGGAATTGTCGGAGCTTCGGGGTGAGGGCGAGGCACTATCACGACCGCCCGTAGACCTCGATGCTCGCGCCGTTGATCTTGGCGGCGGCGTCCGAGCACAGAAACAGGATCGTGCCGGCGAGGTCGTCGGGCGTGACCCACTTGGCGGGATCGGCTTTGGGCATGTCGGCGCGGTTCGCTGGTGTGTCGATGATACTCGGCAGCACCGCGTTGACGTTGATGCCCTGATCGCGCAGTTCGAGCGCCATGCTCTCGACGATCCGCAGCACGGCGGATTTGCTGGCGCTGTAGGCGGCATTCTTGGCGCTGCCCTTGAGTTCCGGCTTCGCCGCGATCACAACAATTTTTCCACCCTGTCCGCGCGCGACCATCGCTTGAGCGACGCGCCCAGCGGTGATGAAAACCGGGCGCACGTTGAGGTTGTACATTTTGTCGAGCAGATCGACGTCGGTTTCGTGAACCGGCTTGCCCGCCGCGTAGCCGCCGACGGTATGCACCAGCGCGTCGATGCCGCCAAAGCGGGCGACAACCCGTTCGACCAGCGCCGTGACCGCCGCCGGATCGTTCAGGTCGGCGGCTTCGACCAGCGTTTCGGTCGGCGCGAGTTCCTGCGCCAGCGCGTCGAGGTCGCTTTGACGGCGAGCGACCAGCGCCAGCCTCGCACCTTCGGCGGCGAACCGCCGCGCCACCGCGCTGCCGAGGCTGCCGCTCGCCCCCGTGATCAGGATTACTTTGCCGTCAAAGCTGCTCATTGCGTGCGCTATCCTCGCATATTCTTCGGCTTGAGTTCGACGATAGTGCCCTCATTCCACTGATATTTCTTGTCCATCAATGTCCGGATCGTCGCCGCGAGGTCCGGTTCTGCCGCGTCGTCGATCACCCGCCCGATCCCGTCGATCTGCGGGGTGCCGCGCGTGCCGATGCAGAACGTGACCGACGGAGTTGCCCGAATGTTCCGCAGCCAGTCGGTCTGCCCACCTTCGTTGATCAGGTAATAGCCTTCGTGGTAGTGGACGAACCAGATTTCGATTTGATGCGGCTTGCCGGACTTGCGCCCGATCGTCGTCAGGTAGAGAAACTGCGGTTCTTGGATCTCGGACATAGATTTACCTCACTGATTACTCCGAAAGGTTATGAGCGCGCAGTCGGTTTGCCATCACATGCATCACCCACAACGCAAAGTTGGGCGTCTCGGCGACCATGAACAGAAAGCGCTGCTGATCGACCGGGGCGAGGCGGCAGGCGGTCTTGGCGATCGCATCAGCGCTGCGGGGTGAGTTGTCGATCAGCGCCATTTCGCCGACGATCGTACCCGCCGAGGCAGTTTCGACGACCTTGTTGTTCACAATGATGTCGACATCGCCCTCCAGAATGGCATACATGGTATCGCCGGGCTGCCCAGTTTCAAAAATCTTCTCACCCGGCTCAAACGTTTTCAGGTTGGAAGCGTGCCGAAACAACCCGATTAAATTGATCATAATATACCCCCTCGTGTAATCCGATGTTGGGGGCGGTATTATGCGGGTCAAATGTTAAATTTGGGCTAAGGTGTTCACGAGTCTACAAAAGCGAAATCGATGTAGGGATCGCCGGTATCGCGCAGGGTGCCGGAGTTGACGATCACGAGCCGCGCATCGGCGGCGCGGAGCTGGCGCAGCCGGTTTTCCAGCGTGATCGGTTGCAAGCGCGAGAACACCGCCGTAAAGACGCGATCCGGGTGCAGGGTCAGCGATCGGGTGAATAATCCGGCGCGCTGGAGGACGGCATGGGCATCGGCTTCCGAGGTGGCGAGATACTGCGGCGTGTCAACCGGAGGGGCGGGTGCTGCTGCCAGCAGATCGCGCAGGTCGCGGATCGCATTCTGATAGGTTTGCAGCACGCCTTGATTGAATGTGACTCGCGACAAATCGCTGGCATGAGCCAAGCGGGTTTGCTCGCGCGCTTCGTCCGCCCGCGCTTCCCACTGCTCGATCAGTCGATAGAGGTCGCCCTCTTTGAGGGTGTTTTCGTTCATCGCTGGACTCTTACTGCTTGACGATCACCTGCACTTTGCCGGGACCATGCACGCCGAGGATCAGTTCCATCTCGATGTCACCGGTCCGGCTGGGACCACTGACGAAGCAGACGTTAGAACTTTCACTCAGGGGTAAGCCCTGCTCGCGCTGCGCCGCGACCCAGTTTTCGAGGCGTGGGACGATCTGATCCAGCGTGATCACAGCGATGTGCACCGGCGCGAGCGCGGTCGGCAGGCGACCTTTGCCCGGCGCGGTCGTGAAGATCAGCGTGCCGGTGGCTGCGGCGGCGACGTCGGCACCGGTCAAGCCGACCTGTGCCTCGGCGCTGCTGCCGAGCGTCTCCATGCGGAACTCGTCCTGCACGTTCGGCTGAACGATCTCGATCCCGGCGTCGCGGATGGCGGCTTCCAGTCCCTCGACCGGGATGTAGGCGAAATCCCACGCGATGATGCTCTTCGCTTCGTAAGTCGCCAGCAGTTCGAGCACTTTGGCGCGGGCTTCGTCGTCGCCGGTGACGGGGATCGCCTCGCCGTGCAGATTCGCCAGTTCGCGGCTGAAGCGATCCAGCAGCGCGGCGGGCGACTCGTCGGCTTGGACGGTGACGTGCAGATAATTCTGTGGGCGCGGTGGCGCGTCCGGGAAGGGACGGCGGGCGGCACGCAGTTTAGCAAGGATGGTCTCGCGGGATGAGGACATAGGCGGTCACTTTCGAATAGCAATCAGCTAGTCAGCTTTCAGCAATCAGCTAAAAGCGGTCCGCGCAAGCAGGTTATTATGAAGTATACCGCTGTTGCGAACGCGGTGCATAAATAAATTCAAGCGACCAGCCCCGGTCTTTCATAGAACCGAGGCTGCCGCTGGTATCGAGCAGAGGATCGAACGCTACCTCATGCGACTCCAAGTCGGGCGGATCAGCACCCACGTGATCAACAGCGACCAACCCTAACACAGGACGATGCCAATATTGAAGCCAATTGCAAACTGGCGACTGTCATGATCGCATAGGCGATCACCAAGCCGTAGTAGCCCAACTTGTAACCAAGCCCGGTAGCAACAGCGAAAATGATCGCTGCTGCCGCAGGCGATGTTGACAATCCAGACGGCGGACGCGGCGTAGAGCGTCGTTTTCGCGCGGGGTGATGTAGGCGAAGCGGATTGTTGCCGCCAGTAGCAAAACTGACGATGGTGAACAGGTTATAGAAGATCACCACTGCCAGCCAGCCCAACAAGAACCGGTTACGCTCCTCGTTCGGAGAATAATCAGTATGCTCAGTCATCAGCTTACCTCCAATTCATGTCTCCTTACACACACTTCATTGTAATTATATTTGACATGAATATGCGGATTTGTAAGCCGATTCTCATTCTGAGTGGTCGGCTTTCAGCAGTCAGCGGTCAGCTAAAGACAAAAGCTGAGCGCTGCCCTGCTACAGCATTGTTTCGACTTGAGAGAGTGCATAAGCACGCCGAACTATATCACAGCGTTTTTAGCTGAAAGCTGACTGGCTGACCGCTATTTCACTTCTGTCGCAAGCGACCAATGAATGTAGCCAACATGCGCTTGACTTCGGTAGTGTTTCGATCTAACGGGGCGTACTGTCCATCGGGTAAAAAGCCGAGATCGCGGGAAAGCAGCAGGTGGTATTCTAACTCGCTGGCTGAACCCATAGCGATTTGCAGAAACCGCGCGAGTTCGCTGTCGCCGTCTCTGCCGCAACCCTCGGCGATATTGGCAGGGATCGAGGCGGCGGCTCGCCGAATTTGCGAGGTTAGTCCGTAGACTTCTTCTTTCGGGAAATCAGCCGTTACTTTGTAAACAGCCAGCGTCAGCGCGTGCGCCTTCTCCCACACTTGCAGCTTCTTGAAGTCTTTCATGGAGTGAGCTTTCAGCCAGTCAGCTATCAGCGCTCAGCTAAATACGCTGAGATTGAGTTAAATGTCTAGTGTATCACACAAGCAACCAGTCGAAACAATCCCGATTACGGATAGCGCTCAGCTTTTATTCTTTAGCTGAACGCTGACAAGCTGACCGCTGATAGCACTCAGCTTTTGTTCTTAGCTGACTGCTGACCGCTGATAGCTGATCGCTTCTCCCGCCACCAATCGTGGAACGACTGATCGGCGAAGGGCGGGAAGTCGCGGTTCTGCGTCCAGCCGCTCAGCGGATAGGGCATCGGCATATTGATCGGCGTACCGGGTTCGGCGTCACCGCTGATCGCGCGGGTGGCGGCGCTGGCGATCTTGCCGCCCATCTCGAACAGCAGCGGATGGCTGAAGCCGAACTGATAGGCTTTCATGCCCGCTTTCCAGAGCGGATCTTGCACCGGTTCGAGGTCGTGGCGCAGCTTGAGCAGCATGTCCGGGATGTTGATGTCCACCGGGCAGGCTTGCTTGCACGCGCCGCACAAACTGCTGGCGAAGGGCAGCGGCTCGGCGTTCTCGATCCCTTTGAGCAGCGGCGTGATGATCGCGCCGATCGGACCGGGATAGACCCAGCCATAAGCGTGCCCGCCGACGTTCTGGTAGACCGGGCAGGTGTTCAAGCAAGCGCCGCAGCGGATGCAGGCGAGCGCTTCGGCGTACTCGCTGCTGTAGATGTTGCTGCGCCCGTTATCGAGCAGGATCAAGTAGAACTCTTCGGGACCGTCCGGCTCGCCCGCCCGCGCCGGTCCGGTGAAGCCGTTGACGTAGACCGTCATCCGCTGACCGGTCGCGCTGCGCGGCAGAAGCTGCACCAGCGTGGCGAAATCTTCCCACGTCGGGATGATCTTCTCGATGCCGACGACGGCGATGTGTACCGGCGGCACGCCGGTCGAGAGCCGCCCGTTGCCCTCGTTGGTGACGATCACGACCGTGCCCGTCTCGGCGATCATGAAGTTGCCGCCGCTCATGCCAAAGTCGGCGTTCAGGTACTCGTCGCGCAGCCGACGGCGCACGAAGGCGGTCATCTCGGCGGCTTCGGCGGTGTACGCCATATCGAGTTTTTCCATGAACAGGTCGCGGATCTGCTCTTTGGTCTTGTGCATCACCGGCATGATCAGGTGGCTGGGATGGTCGCCGCTGATCTGGACGATGAATTCGCCGAGGTCGGTCTCGGTGACGTGGATGTCGTTGGCGATCAGCGCGTCTTGCAGCCCGATTTCCTCGGTCGCCATGCTCTTGCTCTTGACGCCAACCTTGAGTTTGTGCTGTCGGCAGATGTCGAGCACGTGGGCGTTCGCTTCATCGGCGTCCGCCGCCCAGAGGACGTGTCCCCCGGCGGCGGTGACGTTCGCTTCCATCTGTTCGAGCAGCTCCGGCAGATCGTGCAGCGCGCGCAGCCGAGCGCCCCGCGCTTGCTGGCGCAGCGCCTCGGCGTGATCCAGTTCGCCCATCACCTCGCGACGGCGGCTGTCGGCGTTGCCGGTGCCGCGATCGAGCGCGGTTTGCAGCGTGATGTCGTTGAGGGCGATGACTGCTGATTGGCTGAATTGATTCGCTTTGAGTTCCATCCCCTGCCGCCTGTTCGTCTACACTGCTTCTACTATACCCAAGTTCGCGTTATTTACACGCCAACGCCGCTGTCGACCGTGATGGTGTAGGGCATCGGGACAGTCGTCACCGGCGCGAGCGGCGAGATCGCGATCAAGGCGCTGTCGGCACCCTTGACCAGCGTGATCGGGTGCGTGTTCGCGCCGTCGATCAGCCAGCGCTGGACGTCCACCGTCTTGCTGCCCGCCTTCTGAACGACCTGCACCCATGCCTGTTCCGGCAGCCGGTTATCCGTCCACAGCCAGCCCTCCGCCGACCAATCGCCGCCTTTATCGCCCTCGAAATCGTCGTTGTAGCCGAGTTCGGGGACGCTCACGTCGTCGATTGCCATGCCGGGACGGTTGACGGCGTCGTCGGTGATCAATTCGAAGCGAACCAGAATTTGCTCGCCCGCGTAAGCGTCGAGCGCGACCGACTCGTCCACCCAGCCATTCGACGCGCCGGTGTAGCCCGCGCCGTAAGCGACGTGCTGCGGATCGCTGGTCGTGGTGTGGTCGGTCGGCAGCACGTCCCAACTGACGCCGTTGTCGTCGCTGACCATCACGTAGCCGTAATCCCAATCTTCTTCGTTGTCGTACCACAGCTTGTAGTCGAGCGTCGCCGCATCGACTCCGCTCAGGTCGAAGGCGCGGGTCAGCCGTGAGTCGCTCATGTCACCGCGATTGCTGTACCAGAAATGCGTCCCGCTGGGCGCTTCGGTCGGGATCAACCCGACCGCTTCCGGCGCATCGACGTTGATCGTCAGCGTGGATTTGCCGGAGAGGTTCACCAGCGACAGGTAATCCGCCGCGAACTGGTTGACCGAACCGCTGTAGCTGAAGGGATAGCCGGTGGCGTCGGCGACGGTCGGCGGCGTCGGCAGGTTGGTGAGCAGCGAGTAGCCGTAATGACCATCGCCGTAGCTGGTGTCGTCGAGCGCGTTCGCCAGCACCCAATCGGCAAACAGCTTATCCACGCCCGGCTGATTTAGCTCGTGCAGCACGTCGTCGACGCCTTGCAAGCCGCGCGGCGACGAGTCGGCGCTGAGCTGCTGCATTGCGTCGATGCCGTAGCGCTCGTAGAAGTAGACCAAAAACAGCGTCGCCGCGCCGTAATCCGCCGCGCGACCGCTCGGTTCGGCGTGCCAGTCGTTCAACTGATCGCCCGGCTGATACAGGAAGCTGAGGATCGACGAGTTGAGGTCGTTGAACAGATAGGCTTGCGTGAACATCGACAAGCCCTCGTTGAGCCACGTCTCCTCGTTCATCTGCAAGTTGTTGCGGATCATGTGCTGGAATTCGTGGGCGACGATGCTGGCGACCGGCTCGACGGTGAAATCGCTGCCGATGGCGTCGAGGTTGAAGAAGAACATCTCATGCTCATTGCTGGTCGGCACGACCGCTTTGGGATAGGTATTATCGGCGGCGAAGTAGGCGGCGGTCGAGGCGCCCAGATTATGCGCGAACAGCCCGTAGACGTGCGGGTCGCCATCGACGCCGGGATTCGCCTCACTGCCCCACAGATTGCGCACCGAGTTGTAAACCGTGTTGTCGAAGGCATCGGCGAGCGCCTGCAGATCGGCGGCGTTGACCTTCGCGCCGTCCTCGACCCACAGATAGATGTGCGTCCCGACCACCTGCAGCGTCGCCGGGATGGTCAAGACGAGGTTGTCATTGGAGGCGGTGAAGACTTCATGCTCGCCGACCTGCCGGGTGACGGCGGTCGTCGGCGTCGGCGGGACGTCGGCTTGACCGCCGCGCAGCCGCTCCGCCAGATCGACCCGGTCGCGCGGGGGCAGCACCGCCGCTTCGAGCGCCGCGACCGTCGGAAAGGCATCGGTTGCGGCGCTGTCTTGCGCCAACGCCGCGGGCGCGACCGGCGCGATCACCAGCAGCGCCGCCAACAAAATCCAGCCATAGAGGTACAGTCGTCGTTTCATCATCGCTACCGTCAATTGATCCATTCCAGTAATTACCGCTTGTGTTGAGCATAGCACAGTGCGCGAAATTTGCGGCACGGATTTGACCCCACCCCCAGCCCCTGACAGGGGTAGGTTTTTAACTCTACGCTTACCTCACCCCTAAATCCCCTCTCCATTACATAGAGAGGGGACTTTAAACACCCTTTGTAACCTGTTTTTACCCCCTCTCCACATCGTGGAGAGGGGGCAGGGGGTGAGGTTAATTAAATACCTACCCTTGTTAGCCCCCAGCCCCTCCCTGAATTCAGGGAGGGGAGAGAACAAAAGCCTCGACTTGCCTACACATCAGAGATAATCACTTGTGCGTTTGTCCCAATCGCCATTTGTGTTGCTGCTGTCAATTCGAGGTTTCATTTTCTCCGCTATAGAGAGAGTAGAAAATCGAGTATCCGACGCAAGGGGATTTGCACTCGCCCTTCCCTGAAATCGGGGAAGGGAGGCGACCAAGCAACCGAAGGTTGCCGGTCGCGGGGATGGGGTTATCAAACCGCTTTCCTCCGCTCACCGGATCAGGTAAGGTTGTCTCGATATTTTCGGATGCAAGGATCGAACCTCAATGCCCACCTATGCCTTCACGCCGCTGGAATTCGAGCGGCTGACCCCCGAACAGCAGATCGCCCGCTCGCGCGCGTTTCTGGCGCAGATGCGAACCCGTCGCACCGTCCGCGAGTTCGCGCCGGATCCGGTCCCCTTTGAGTTGATCGCCAACGCGATCGCGACCGCCGCCAGCGCACCGTCGGGCGCGAATCAGCAGCCGTGGACCTTCGCCGTCGTCGCCGATCCGGTGCTCAAGCGGCAGATCCGCGAAGCCGCCGAAGCCGAGGAGCGCGAGAGCTACGAGCGCCGCATGAGCGACGAGTGGCTGGAAGCCCTCGCGCCGCTGGGGACGGACTGGCACAAGCCCCACTTAGAGGCAGCACCTTATCTAATTATCGTGTTCCAACAAGTGTATGGTTTGGCTGTTGACGCCGAGGGCAATTCGCGCAAGATTAAACATTATTACGTGGGTGAATCCGTCGGCATCGCGGTGGGGATGCTGCTGTGCAGTCTGCATCAGGCGGGGTTAGCGACCTTGACGCATACCCCCAACCCGATGGCATTCTTGAGCGAACTGCTCCAGCGCCCCGCCAACGAGCGCGCCACCATGGTTATCCCGGTCGGCTATCCGGCGGCGGATGCCCGCGTTCCTGTGATCGGCAAGAAAACGCTCGATGAGGTGATGGTGGTCTATGGAGATGCGCCCGGCAGTACCGGCTGATGCGGCGGCAATTGCCGCGATCTACAACGAGGGAATTGAGGATCGCATTGCGACGTTCGAGACGCGCTTGCGCAGCGCCGACGACGTCCGCGCGTGGTTCGACGGCGACTATCCGACCGTCGTCGCCGAGCAAGACGGGCAGGTGATCGCTTATGCGACCACTTCACCCTATCGCCCGCGCGACTGCTACGCCGGGATCGCCGAGTTTGGCGTCTACGTCGCCCGTGAATGGCGCGGTCAAGGGGCGGGGCGCGCCGTGCTGCAAGCCTTATTCCGCGCCGCGGAAGCCGCCGGTTTTTGGAAACTGGTTTCGCGGATTTTCGTCGAGAACACGGCGAGCCGCGCGTTGATGCGTTCGGTCGGCTTCCGCGAAGTCGGCATTTATGAGAAACATGGTCAGCTTGACGGGGTGTGGCGTGACGTTGTGATCGTCGAGCGGCTGCTCACGCCGGAACATTTGCGCTAGTGACGACGACAAACCCCTCATCCCCTAGCCCCTTCTCCCACACAGGCGGGGAGAAGGGGAACCGCCCCTCGCCCCGCTTGCGTGGGAGAGGGGCAGGACGCTGTCCGGGGAGAGGGGCGTTATGCTTATTCCCCGCCCATCCGTTCCAGCGTGACGGTGTAGCTCAAGCTGGCGTAGCTGTAGTCGTCGATCTGGACGATGACGTCGCCCGCCGTCGGCGTGACGAACGAGAAGCTCAGTGACGTCGTGGTGCTACCGGAGGCGTAAGCCAGCGTGTTTCCGTCTTGCATGACGCTCACGTTAGGCGAACCGGCGTCGGTGCCGTCGACAACGAAGCTGAGCGTCACGGTTTGACCGGCGGTCGCCGTGAAAGCAACGGCGCGGGTTGCGCCTGAATCGCTGAAGAAGACCGACTGAGGACCGTCATCCAGCGACGGCGGCAGCGTCCGGCTTAACCGTCAGCGTGAGCTTGCCGCTGCTTCCGCCCACCGTCAGCAGTTCAATCGTGTAGGTGCCGTCTGAATTGAGCAGCTGCTGGTAGATTTCCGGGTCAGGACCGGAGCCGCTGTCGTCATCGCTGGCGATCTGCGAATTGTAGGGGTCGTTCAGCATGAGGCTGGTGTCGATGTTGCCATTGCTGACCGCCGAGATCGTGATCAAGTCGCCGGAACTCCCTTCAAAGGTGAAGAAACGCGACTCGCCGCTCTGGGTGATCGCCACTTCGACCGGTTGCTCGTAGGTGATCGGCGTCACGTCAACTTTGTTGAGCGTCAGTGTGTAGGCGCCGGTATCCGACCCGCCCAAGCTGCTGGCGCGGATGGTATAGCTGCCGGTCGCGGGGAGCACGAACGGACCGATTTGCGCGTTGAGCGAACTGCCGCTGTCGTCGTTGTTGGCGATCTCGTTGCCGGAGCTATCCAGCAGCCGCAGATACGAGTCGAAGGCGTCGGAATTCAGGTTGATGATGACCGCGTCACCTGCTTGACCGCTGAAAAGGTAATCCTGCGACATCATGCCGTCGGTGAAGCTGTCACTGATCGACTGCGTGTACTCGATCCGGGCGACCTGCTGCTCGACGACGCTTAACGTATAGCTGCCGGTCTCGGCGCCGCTGCTGCTGTGCTGACCGTAGCTTTCGACCAGAATCTCATAGCCGGTGCTCGGCGGCAGCGCGAACGTCTGGATGGCGGAGTCCGTGCCGATGTTGTCGTCGTTTTCGGCGAGGACGTTGCCGGAAGCATCCAGCAGGGAAAGATAAGCATCAAAATCCGGGGAGGACAGCGTAATCGTGACCACTTGTCCGGCTTCGGCTTGCAGCGCGTAGCTAGCGGAGGGGGCTGCATCTGTCAGTGAGCCGGATACGGTATCCCCCAGACCGATAGGTGTTCCACTTTGAGCGAACGCAGGGAATGCGATCAGACAAAGCGCAACAAGGGGTAACGCATACTTCAGTAAGTGCCGCATTGGTTCATCCTTCGCGTGACAAGGTACAGTAAGTTACCAACTTCATTATAGCTTACATCACAATTGACGTTTCCAGCATAGGGCAAACGTGTTAAATTAGCCAGCTAACCGTATTAAAGGACCTTCAGGCAATGTTGATTGAACGGTTTGCCAATTTCGCTCAGCCGGTGCTCGACCTGCCGTTGGTGCGGCGGACGCGCCGGAATCATGGGCTGGAACATGCGACGATCCACGTGCTGTCGGGGCGCGTCAAGGATTTGAAGATGGCGGGGCGCAGCACCGATTTGGGCTTCGTGCTGCTCGGCGAAGCGCCGACCGAACAGGTCGAGGCGGCGGTGCGGGATGCGCTGCGCCGGATGCGCGGCGGCGAACACTCGCTGGCGATCCATCCCAACTGCGGGACGAATCTGGTCACGACCGGAACGATGACCACCCTCGCGGCGATGCTCGGCTTGAGCGGTGCCAGTCGCCGACAGGCATGGAATCGCCTACCGACGGTGCTGCTGCTGGTGATGGGCGCGCTGTTGTTCTCGCAGCCGGTCGGCTTGGCGCTGCAAAAGTACATCACCACCGACGGTGACCCGGCTGATCTCGAAGTCGTCAGCATCACCCGCAGCCAGATGCAAACGCCGCTCAGCACCAATCCGCTGACCGTCCACCGCGTCAAGACGACTTCGTCGTAGTGCTGAGTACTGAGTACTGAGTGCTGAGGGAAAAACATGAGTGGTGTTGATCGATTTGAGAACTTGATCGCGTGGCAAAAAGCGCGGGCGTTGACAAAAACGATTTATCAAATGACCCGACACGATGATTTTGCGAGAGATTTCGGACTTACGGGTCAAATCCAACGCGCTTCTGTTTCGATCATGTCGAATATAGCTGAGGGATTTGAGCGAGGAAGCAGCGGTGATTTTCACCGCTTCCTCGTGATGGCGAAAGCTTCTTGTGCCGAGGTGCGGTCGCAGCTTTACGTTGCCCTCGACATCGGGTATCTGACGGATGATGAGTTTAAACAACTTCAGTCGCAAGCGCAGGAAGTCGCCCGCTTAGTCGGTGGACTCCGAGCGTCTGTTGAGCGCAAACTAAAGCCATGACCTATACCTCGTTTACTATGCTGGGGGCTGACTCAGCACTCAGTACTCAGCACTCAGTACTATGAGTACTTTCTACCTCTTTCACGGCGACGACGACCTCCGCATCGACGAGGAAGTCGAGGCGATGCTCGCCAAGATGCGCGAGCAGCCCAACGGCGACCTCAACACGACCGAGTTCGACGGCACGCAGACCACCGTCCCCGAAATGCTCAGCTCGGCGCTGGCGTATCCCTTCCTTGCCGACAAGCGGCTGGTGATCGTGCGCGGCATGATCAGTTGGATCACGCGCAAAGGCGCGGGCGAGACCGGCAAGCAGGCGGTCGCGGCGCTGACCGAGGCGCTGCCGACGCTGCCCGACTGGGCGCGCGTCGTCTTTGTCGAGCGCGGCAAGCTCACCGACTCGAACAAAATCCTCAAACTGGCGCAGTCCGATCCCAACGGCTACGCGCAAGCGTTTATGACGCCGAAGGACAGCACCGGCTGGATCATCAAGCGGGTGCAGGAGCAGTACGGCGGACAGATCGAACCGGCGGCGGCGAATGCGCTCGCCAGCGTCACGGCGGGCGATCTACGCCGCGCCGACAACGAACTGCTCAAGCTGATCAGCTACACCGGCAGCGACCGCCCGATCACCGAGGCGGACGTCGCGCTGCTGACACCCTACGTCGCCGAGGCGAGTATGTTCGAGATGGTCGACGCGCTGGCGGAAGGGCGCGGCAAGGTGGCGGTCTCGCTGGTCTACCGCCTGCTCGATCAGGACGCCGACGTGTTCGGCTTGTACGGCATGATCACCCGGCAGTTTCGACTGCTGCTGCTGGCGAAGGAGCACCTCGACAGCGGCGGTTATCCCAAGGACATCGCCTCAGCCATCAGCGTGCATCCCTACGTCGCCGAGAAGCTGGCGAAGCAGACCCGCAGCTTCTCGCTGGCGCAGTTGGAGACGATCTACCGCGCCCTGCAAGACTACGACGTCAAGATGAAGACCGGGCAGATCGAGCCGCGCCTCGCCCTCGACCTGCTGATCGCCGGGCTGACGCGCTAGCCGACGCGCTAGCCGACGCGCTGAGTTCGCAAATCGGTTTTCTCGTGTAGGGGCGCACGGCTGTGCACCCCATGCGTACCAACTTAAGCGATTTGACCGACGTTTTTGCTCGTGCCGCCGGAGGATCAAATCTGCTCTGTTGCAAACATGGTTTACCTTACTCGTAAACTGAGCAACCCACCTGCTTTTGCACTCTCCCCTCCCTGAAGTCGGGGAGGGGAAGCGAGCGCAGCGAGTGGGGGTGGGGTCAAAGTGCCGATCTTTGCGACAGAGCGGATCAAATCCCCGGCTACCAAATCAAGCTCGCTTCAGCGAGCGCTCCCTCAAAAAGCGAGCGTTTCCTTAACTTGATGTCTATGGCGCGCACGGCTGTGCGCCCCTACGATGAATAATCTCGCTCAGATTCGCTATCCATATCTCACGTTACAAAGCATCCCGTCGTTGTAGGGGCGTAACCTGTTGCGCCCGTTTTTCTGCGGTTATTTGCCGGATGCAGTTCTAATTCGCTTTAAGCAACGCTACTGAATACCCGCAGCCACCAAGACCTGTTTTTCTCCCCCTCTCATTACGGAGAGGGGGGCGGGGGGTGAGGTTTCTCTAACCTCTCCTTATCCTTTCTGACCTCTAAGGACAGCTGATCTTTCCCTGTCCATCCGGCTAGGCGCGAAATCCACCCCCTGTACGGTGCTTCAAAATCGGCGAAAAGCTACTATGAGCGCACGCTAATTAACCGAATTGCATAGCCTAATTTGAGGTCCAGAATGCAAGCTACGATCAATGCTTCGCGTCAGGTTACACCTTTACTGGATGAGCAGATCGCCCGCCTGCGCCAGCGCGTGATGGGCAGCGTCTTGACTCATGACGACTCGCGCTACGAACAAGTCCGGCGCGGTTGGAATTTGTCGATCGATCAGTACCCGGCGTTGATCCTCGTCGCCAGTGATGCCGACGACGTTGCCGCCGGTGTCCAGTTCGCCGCGGATAACAACTTGGGCATCGCCGTGCAGTCGACCGGTCACGGGCTGCTCTACCCCGCCGACGATAATATGCTGATCGTCACCACCCTGATGTCGTCGGTTAGCATCGACCCGGAAACCCAAACGGCGCGAGTCGGCGCGGGTTCGCTTTGGAACAAGGTACTCAACGCCGCCGCCGAATACGGACTCGCGCCGCTGCTCGGCTCCTCGCCCTACGTCGGCGTCATCGGCTACACCCTCGGCGGCGGCATGGGCTGGCTGGCGCGCAAGTACGGCTTGGCAGCGGACAGCGTCGTCGCCATCGAGATCGTCACGCCGGACGGCGTTCAGCGCCGCGCCAGCGCGACCGAGAACGCCGAACTGTTCTGGGGGCTGCGCGGTGGCAGCGGCAACTTCGGCGTCGTGACCGCGCATCGAGTTCAAGCTCTACCCGGTCAAGACCCTGTATGGCGGCAGCCTTACCTACTCGGCGGAAAACGCCGCTGACGTGCTGCGTTTCTTCCGCTCGTGGGTCGAGACCCTGCCGGACGAACTGACCGCTTCGATCTCGCTGGTCAAGCTGCCGGATGTGCCGCAGGTTCCTGAGCCGATGCGCGGCAAGAAGCTGATCTCGCTCGAAGCGGCTTACGTCGGCGACGCTGCCGACGGCGCGGCGTTGATCCAGCCGTGGCTCGACTGGCGCACGCCGCTGATGAACAGCTTCCGCGAAATGCCGTTCACCGACATCGCCCAGATCAGCAACGATCCGGTCGATCCGATGCCGGGTTACACGTCGGGCGAGCTGCTGAACGACCTGAGCGACGCCGTGATCGACACGGTCGTCCGCTTTGCGACCGACGACCGCTCGCCGGTCATCTTCAACGAAATCCGGCACGGGCAGGGCGCGATCGCCAGCGCCGACCGGACGGCGAACGCCATCAGCAACCGCGACGCCAAGTTCTATCTGCGCATGGGCGGCGTCACACCGACGCCGGAAGTTCGCGCCTACATGGAGGCTTACGTCGGCGAGTACAAGCAAGCGCTGCGCCCCTATCTGGACGGCGGTATGTATTTGAACTTCATGGAGGGCGATGAAGCCGACGCGCGCAGCCGCGACGCCTACACCGCCGGGAATTACCGCCGCCTGCGGGCGCTCAAGTCCTACTACGATCCGCGGAATTTGTTCCGCTACAGCTTCACGATCCCTTCGCTTGAGGCAGACGAATAACCGAACGCCGCATCGTCGCCACGCGGATCGAAGTCAACCGGGGCAAGGCTCATCTGTGAGCCTTGCTCTTGTCGTTTTTGCTGTCTGCAACATCCGCCGCCGAATTTACGTAATACAGATTGTGGGATAGGTTTTGAGAGTTATAGGACTCTTGAAACAATTTGTGTTATAATGTAACAACACCTGAAACAAAACTCGCATAAAACACTAGGGAGGCTCACATGCTTGGGGCACTGATTGTCATTGCCGTTATTCTCTTGGTTCTCTACATCGTCGCCAACGTCGCCGTCGGTATCGTCGGTTTGCTCGTCCCGATCATCATCTGGGCGATCATCGGCTGGCTGGCGGGTCAGCTCATGAGCGGCGAAGGTTATGGCGTCCTCGGCAACATCCTGCTCGGCTTGATCGGTGGTCTGGTCGGTGGCGTGGTCTTTGGGCTGCTCGGCATCGATCTGGGCGGCATCGTCGGCACGATCATCGTCGGTGTGGTCGGCTCGGCGATTGTGATCGCCATCGGGCGCATGTTACAGGGGCGGCGCGTCGCCTAGAGGTCACCAAACACCACGCCTCTCGCCGGGCTTCCGGTGACTCCCCCTCTCCACACGGAGAGGGGGCTGGGGGGCTGACAGGGGTAGGTTTTTAACTCTACGCTTACCTCACCCCAAGCAACCTTCGGTTGCCATCCCCTCTCCATTACATAGAGAGGGGACTTTAAACACCCTTTGTAACCTGTTTTTACCCCCTCTCCACATCGTGGAGAGGGGGCAGGGGGTGAGGTTAATTAAATACCTACCCTTGTTAGGGGCTGGGGGGTGAGGTTGCTCTTTTACCCCACCGCCCGCGCGAGTGCGTCGCAGGCGGGGCACTTCCGCCGGGACGCAGGATCGCATAGCCCGCCATCGGATCGCTGGCGCTGTAGGTCGTGAAATCGACGTTCCAGACGATCATCAACTCGACCCGCCCGGTCGAGCGCGCGACCTGCACCGCCTGCGCCAGCCACTCGGCTTGATCGGCGACGGTCGTGCTGTGCGCCCAGCCGAAGGCTCCCGGCAGCGCGCCGTAGCCTTCCGGCGAGAGATACCCCAACTCGGTAAAACACAACGGCTTCGAACTGAATTCCGGCGGCACGCGACCGATCACGCCGGTGAGGTAGTAGGTCGGGTAGCTGCCGCGCGGATCGCCGCTCGAGTTCAACGGCGAGACGATGCCGTCGTTGTGATGCAGTCCCACGCAGTCGAGGTAATTGGCTGCGCCCGCTGCCGCCATCTGCTTGAAAAAGATGTCGTCGTTGCAGCCGCCGGTATCGCAGCCGTCACCACCGAAAAAGCCGGTCGGCGCGGGCGCGGCGCTGATCACGATGGTATCGGGCGCTTTCGCCTTGATCGCGGTATAGGCAGCCGCCAGTAATTGAGTGTAATTCGCGCCGTAGATCGTCCCGGCGGGCCACTCGCGGTCGATATTCGGCTCGTTCCAGACCTCGATCGCGTCGGCACCGAGCGCGGCGACGTCGGCGACGAAGGCGGCGTAATTGGCGCTGTAGCTCGCCAGATCGCCCATCTGTCCCCGGTCGCCGACGATACCCAACAGAATCTTGAAATTGTGATCGTGCGCGCGCTGGATCGCTGTGCCGAGTTCCTGTCCGGCGTTCTGCCCGACGTAGTAGCGATGCTGCACCTTGACCCACGTCATGTCGGCGCTGCGGGCGAGACCGAAGGCGTGATCGGTCAGGTCCATCACGTGCCCGCCGAGCGCGAAGCTGCCGACGCGGGCGACCGGCGGTTGAGTCGGCTGCTGCACCGTGACGATCAAGCGGTTGGTGTCGATCCAGACGACCAGATAGAGCGCGAAAACCCAGCCCTCTTGACCATCCACCAGCCGCGCCTGATACCACTGATCATCCCACGTCCGCCCGATCAGGAACAGCGGCGTGCCGGTCGAGAGCGCGCGGAGCAGCGGATAGTCGTAGCCCGGTCCGCCGAGCAGCCCGACGACCTGCTGACTGGTCGTGCTGACCGTCGCGTCGCCGCGTACCGGATAGGTGGTCGGCGACGGCGTCCACGTCGGCGTGAGCGCGACGGTCGCGCTCGGCGGCATCGGTGTCAGGCTGGGAGTGAGCGTTTGGGTGATCGTCTGGCTAGGCGTAATCGTGGGTGTCGCCGAGGGTGGGTCGGTCGGCTGAGTGGTCGGCGTATGGGGTTCTGTTGGCGTGACGGTCGGCGTGTCGCTCGGCACGATGGTCGGTTGTTCGGTCGCCGTCGCCAGTTGAGCGATTGCCGTGACACTCGGCGCGGACGTCGCCAGCACCGCCAGCGTTGGAATCGTCGCCGGAACGGACGTCGAAGTACAGGCAGCAAGCAGCAAGAGGATCAGCGAAAGGGCGGTTTTACGCAAAAGGGGTTCTCAATCGACCGGTTAGCTTAATAACCCTCCGATTCTAGCACGGGATCAATTCTGGAAAGCGTGACGTTAGTCGTAGGGGCAGGTCTCAGACCTGCCCCTACCATGCCGATTGTGGGATGAGCTACTAAGGTTACGGGATCACCCGGTTGTTGAGCATGTCGTTGACCGACTTGACCAGCCGCCGCAGTTCGTCTTCGAGGTCGTCGGTGATGCCTTCCTGAATCGCCGCGTCGCGGAACAGGTCGCGGGCTTCGCGCAGATAATCCTGCCCCTTGCGCATCCGCGTGATCCCGGCGCGCATCTGCGTGCGGGCGTCGCGGCTGATCGGGCTGGTGTAGCTGCCGGGGAAGTCCCAGCCGTGCAGCGAGGCGACGTTGTGCAGCCCGTCGATGAAATCTTCCGCTGAGGTGATTTGTCCCGCCGCGCCCAACTGCAAGAGTTCTTGCAGTGCCGCGCTGAGGGTCGGTTCGACGCCGAAATCGAGCGAGTTCACTTCCCGATAGCGCGTTTCGACCTCGCTCAGCGGACCCGGCTGCGGACGGAGCGTCGTTTTTTGCGGCGATAGCCCGGTGAAGATCGAGTAGAGGATGCCGACACACAAATTATGAATGTCGGCGCACATCAACTGATCGTGCTCGGCGTTCTTGTCGTCGATGGCGCGCGAACTGTTGAAGTCGATGATCCGTAGGTGGATGCCATCCCAGTAGAGATGTTCCAGCTTGTGGTCAAGGTAGGCGATGTCCAGTTTGTGCGCCAGCTTGAGCGTCTCGGCGAATTGCAGCGCCAGCGCTAAGCCTTCTTCGGTCGGCAGGCGCAGCCGCAAGCCGTTCTTATCCGGGCGCATCTGATAGAACAGGTTCTCGTGACGGGGCAGATTTTCCAACGTGAGGTAGGGACGCCAACCACGCTGGCAGTAAGTCGCCTGCGCGCCGATGAAGCCGATCACGTCCTTGCCGAAGGACTCGATTTCGCCGCTGACCGGCGCTTCACTGGTCGAGGAGACGTAGCCGCAGTCGATCAAGTTGACCGTGTGCGGGCTGTCCGCCAGCCGCATCAGCAAATCGGCTTCGTTGGCGAAGGCGCGGAACTCCCAGCGCGGCTCAGCGCCGGGCGTGACGTGTTCGGGACGCATCACTTTAAAGGCGACGCTCTGCCCGCTCCGCCGATCTTGCGCTTCTAACACACGCGCATAATGCCCCAGCGCGAACGTGTCGATGAAATTATCGACTCTATAGAGATCAACCAACTTTTTCATAGAAATCCGATTATATATCCCAAGTCCGGTTTGGGATATAGTCAGACTCTACCATTTCTGCCCCGGAGCGAATAGGGCGCTTTTGCGCCGGTCGATCTCGCCCGAACCCTAAGCTTTGCGCTCCGACGATTGGTGTATACTGTGCTTAAAGCCTAATCGTAAGTGTTTGATGATCGTTTTTAAAGTGGGTTGGCGTGGTGGCTTCGCGCCTCAGCCGGTTCGTATACCCGTAAATGATGATCGCAAACGAACCGTAGCTGACCCAACCCAAATCTAATGATTGATTAATCTATGCTTGCTTCGGCGGGCACCTTCAGTAGAATAAGAACAGTACAACTATCGGAGGGACACCGCATGGGCGGTTCGGATCGGTGGATTCGTCTTCGCAGCAGCGCACATACAAGCATCGGTCAAGTACGCGAGAATAACGAAGACAATGTGCGTTTGTGGTCGGATGACGATTTCGTGGTCGCCGTGGTTGCCGATGGTATGGGCGGGGCGGTCGCCGGTGAGGAAGCCAGTCGCATCGCCGTCGAAGCGCTGCAGCAAGGCAAGTTTCTCTCCCCACCTGATGATACCCCCCTCGGTTTAAGCGACGAAGAAATTGTAAACTGGCTGAGCGAAACCATTCGCACCGCCAACGCCAATATCGTCCACCGCGCCTCGGATCATCCCGAACTGCGCGGCATGGGCACGACGATGACGCTGGCATTTGTCCGCAGCAACCGCGCGATTATCGCCCACGTCGGCGACAGCCGCGCCTATCTGGTCGATGGACACTCGCATCGCATCACCCAGATCACGGCGGATCACAGCTTCGTCGAGGCGTTGGTCGCCGCCGGACATCTGACCCACGAACAGGCGGAAGAACACCCGATGCGCAACGTCCTCTACCGCGCTTTGGGGCAAAATGAGGACATCGACGTCGACGTCTACGAGGCGCGCCTGCGTCCCGGCGATCGCTTGGTCCTGTGCTCGGACGGCTTGACCCGGCACGTCAAACCGGGCGAGATCGCGTCGCTGGCGACCGACGAAAGCGATCCTGACCTCGCCAGTCAAGCGCTGATCGACCTCGCCAACGCGCGCGGCGGTGAGGACAACGTCAGCGTGATCGTGATTATGCTCGACGGACCGCCGGCGAACGACGACACCGACGAGTTAAAAGATTTTCTGCTGCTCGATGACACGGCGATTCTCACCAAGAGCGCTGAGAGTCGCAAGCAGACCGCCGAGGTCGAGACCGCCGACGAAGACGACGATACCCTCAAGATGGATACGTCCGGCGTCGTCAGTTACCAGACCAATGCCGCCTCGGACAGCGAAGGACGGGATAACCGCGCGCCCGAACAGTAATTAATTCCACTTTATTTCAGCTCCACCACGAAGGAAAACTGATGTCGAAGCTCGGCGTTTTGACGGCGATCTGCTGCTTGCTGATGGCGCTGCCGGTCTACGCCCAAGATGCCCCTACGCCGCAGCGCGTGACGGTCACGGCGGCGGATGGGCTGGTCATGGTCGGCGATTTCTACGCTGCGCGCGAGCCTGCTCCCGCACTGCTGCTGCTGCACGGGCAGGGCGCAGCGCGGAACGAATGGGATCATCTGATCGCGCCCCTGCTGGACGGCGGCTACAACGTCCTTGCGGTCGATCAGCGCGGCTTCGGCGAAACCGGCGGCACCCGCGATCTCGCTGCGATGATCGACGACGTGCAGCCGTGGCTCGATTGGCTGCATCAGCAGCCGTCGGTCGGCGACGCGACACTCGCGACCATCGGCGCCAGTATGGGGACGGTGCCCGCGTTGGGCGGCTGCGCTCACGATCTCACCTGCACGACGACGATCCTGATCTCGCCGGGGGATTTTCCGCTGCTGGACGACGCGCTGTTCGCGACGCTGAGCGACCGCTCGCTGTTGATCGCCGTCGGGCGCGGCGACAACGTGATCTACGACGCCAACCAGTTGTTCGCCCGCGCGGTCGGCGAGGCGCAGTTGACGATCTACAAGAGCAGCCTGCACGGCGTCAGCTTCTTTCAGCCGGGCAGTTCCTTCCGGGATCGCAGCATCCAGTTGATCCTGAATTGGCTGGACGGGCATTCCTCGGTCACGCCGCCGCCACCGCCAACCCCGGAACCGTTCCACTGCACCGGCGTGCGCTGAGGCGATTTAGCCGCAGCGCTCGATCACCGCGTCGCCGTGAAATACGATGTCGGGGACCATCTCGACCGGCTGGCAGTGCTGATCCATGAAGTCGATCAGCGCCGCGATCCCCGGCTGACCGGAACTGCTCAACGCCGGGAAGTAGACGATGTAGGTCGGCGGCTGCTGATCCCACTGATCGAGCAGCAGCGGCAGGACGAACAGCGTATCCCCCGGCTGGCTGATCGACTCCAGCGCCGCCGCGATCGGCGCGAATTCGTCGTGCGCCGGGATGCCGCCGTGTCCCAGCGGGGCGGCGAAGCGAAAGCGATTTTGTGCTGGTGACATGCAACCCCTTTGACAATGATGAAAGCCCGCCAATCATAGGGGGGCAGCGCCGAAACAACAAGCGTGTGCTGTGGTAAAATACCGGCGCTGAGGACTGCGCTATGATCGATCTTTCCGTGATCATCGTCAACTACAATACGCGCGACTACCTGCGCGCCTGCTTAGCATCGATCGAGGCTCAACGCGGCGATCTGGCAGTCGAGGTGATTGTGGTTGATAACACCTCGCAGGATGGCAGCGTCGCCATGATCCGCGCCGAGTTCCCGCGCGTTCTACTGATCGAGCCGGGGGTCAATACGTGGTTCACCGGCGGCAATAATCTCGGCGTCGAGCGGGCACAGGGTGAGTTCGTGCTGCTGCTCAACGCCGATACGCTGATTCAGCCGGGGATGCTGCCAACGATGATCGCCTATCTGCGCGCGCAGCCGAACGTCGGCGCGCTGACTTGTCAGCAGCGCCACATGACCGATGGCAGCATCCTGCGGATTTGCTCGCAGGTGCCGCAGTATCTCGATCTGCTGCTCGGCTACACCTTCTTGGGCGCGATCTTGGCAGCGTGGCGCGACCGTCGCCGCGCCCGCATGTGGTACGCCGGTTGGGGGCGCGATTCGACCCGCGCCGTCGAGGTGATCCCCGGATCGTGCTTCCTCATGCCGCGCGATCTGTGGCGGCGGCTTGGCGGGTTCGACGCCCGGCTGAAGCTCTACTTTCCGGAGGACGACCTCTGTCAGCGCATCATGGCGGATGGTCGCGCGATCCACTTCGTCGCCGAGGCGGTGCTCCGCCACGAGGAGCACGCCAGCACGCGACAGGTGCAGCGCTTATCGTCGCGGGTCTACTTCGACGACCTGATCGCCTTCACGCGCAAGTGGCACGGTGCGGTCGCCGCGCTGCTGCTGGCGCTGCTGGTGATTCCGACGCGCTATGGCATGGAGATCGCGCAGCGGGCGCGGGGCGAGAAAAATGCATTTTGAGCGGTGATACATGGGGGCGAAACCCGTAGGGGCGTAATATATTACGCCCCTACAACGCCAGCAATAGGATAAGTTACTATGAGTGACCGTTACGACAGCACGCGCAAGGCATGGGAAGATATTTGGGACGGAGCGTCGGTCGAGCAGGAATTGCAGACCGAAGGCTACGCCCGCGCGCAGGCGACGATCCGCGCCTACACCGCCTACCTGAGCAAAGACGACCTGATCCTCGAAGCGGGCAGCGGTTTGAGCGCCGCGCTGATCACGCTGCAAGAAGATGGGCTATCAGCGCTTGATCGGGCTGGATTACGCTGAAAACGCGCTCCGCGTCTCCAAGGATTACGATCCCTCGCTGGTGCTGGCGACCGGCGACGTGCACGCGCTGCCCTACGCCGATAACACCTTCGGCGGCTATCTGTCCTTCGGCGTGCTGGAGCATTTCGAGGCGGGCATGGCGCAGCCGCTCGCCGAAGCCTACCGCGTGCTCAAGCCGGGCGGCATCCTCGTGCTGACCATCCCCTATCCCAATCGTGGTCAATCGCTACGTGGCGTGGCGGCGCAAACGCGCCGGTGTGAGCGTGCTCAACGACGACGAGTTCTTCGAGAGCACCTACACTCGCGGCAAGCTCGAAGCCAACGTTAAGGGCGCGGGCTTCGAAGTCGTCCAGACCATTCCGACCAGTCACTCGTATACGCTCTGGACGATGGGCGGGCTGTTTCGCGGATCGGGTTACTACGCGACCAACGCGCTCGCCGAAGGCTTGGGTTCGGTGCTGCAAGGTCGTGCTGCCGTGGGCGTTCAACTTCACCACGCTGATCATCGGGCGGAAACCACAGCACGCATAATCCGTAGGGGCACGATATATCGTGCCCCTACATCGCGACCACTTCATCTCTGCTTCGCTCCCCCCGACCTAGCTGACAGCTAATCGCTAACCGCTGAAAGCTAACCTCTACTCATCCTGAAACAGATTCATGATGTATTCCATGCCCAAGCCCTGCGACTCAAGGTGCGTGCGGAGCTTCTGACGGGCGTCGTGGAGCAGCTTATAGAGGGCATTGCGGTTGGTGTTCATCTGCTCGGCGACGACTTCCAGCGGCACGCCGCGCACCGCCACCGCGATCAACGCCTGCTGCTGCCGTTCGGTCAGCACGTCGTCGAGCGCCGCCTGAATTTTGGTGAGGATTTCCGCGCGTTCGGTCGCGTGTTCGGGACCGGGCGGGATGATGCTGCCGACCGGATTGGTCGTCAGCGGCAGCAGATCGCCATTGGCGGTCATGGTATCGAGGCTGAAATCTTTGTAGCGCGCGCGGCGCAGCTCGCTGATCGCCACCCTCACGGCGATCCGGGTCGCCCACGTCGTGAACAGGCTGTCACCGCGAAAGCTGTCGAGGTTATCCATCACGCGCAGCGTCGCATCCTGCGCTAAGTCTTCCGACATCTGCGTCAGCTCGTGATTGGAAAGCCCGCTTAAATCGCTGCGTTCGCGGCTGAGGTAGAAGAAAATACCGCGCTGCAGCCGCGTTTCGAGGTCTTGAAGCGCGGTGGACTGCCTCTCGGAGGGTGCGTCCGAAGCCGCATCCGCCGTGGCGCGCAGATCCGCCAGCCACTCCTCGTTTGTGCGTTCCGTCATGTTTTGTTCCGGTTAGCCACGCTGAGCCTATGCAAGCCTATCGAGCACGGTCATTGAGCGCAAAGCGAACGTGGCTCCGGCTGCGCTGCCTGACGTGAGCTTAGCTTTTGACGAAATGAACCAGAAGGACGAGGTAGCCCAAACGGATTTCGTCACCATCACGCAGAATGCGGGGTTGATTGGCGATCAACCGCTGCCCATTCAGGAACGTGCCGTTATCGCTCTCCAGATCGACCAAAATGAGCGTACCGGCATCGCGCCGGACGATCTTGGCATGGCGGCGCGAGACGCCTTTGTCAATGGCATTGCACTCATTCAAGTCGACGGCTGGCGCTTCGCCGGTGTCGGGATCAAGCCGCCCCAACGTCAGCTCGGTGATCTGGTTGGCGTCGAAGATGAACGACGCATCGTTGTTCTGCACCTTCAAAACGAGGTCGGTACGCGCGGTGAAACCGGCAGTTCCCCAACGGGGTATGCCGACTTCTTCCTCGTTGTGCTTCAGGATGCGGGTCGTCGCTTGAAACTGAGCGCTTAAAGGTAGTCCGCAGCGCGGGCAAACGTCAGCGTTCTCCGAGAGTTTAGTGTAACCACAGTACGGACACTCGGTTATCATAAATCCTGATGCCTCAAAGCAACTCTACATTGAATGATCTGTAACATATTGTAGCATTTTCTCCAACTGGCGTAACAAAACCGATCCATTCGCAGTGTAGGCAGGTAATTTAGCTTAATAACAAGGGGGATTCGCGCCGGGCGAGGTCAGCCAGCCGGTTTCGTTAGTATTGTCATAGAAATGCGCTTTCTCGCCTGCGTCGCCGCCGCGCTGTATCGCAGTTCTCGATCAAGTGTAGTATACTCGAAGACGATACCCAGATTTTTGACCACGTTCATGATCCCCACATCGTTTGACTGGTTGGAGTGACTTTAGTGTGAGCAACAAACCTTCCGATCCCCAGAACAACAACAGCAACTCACCCTTTGCCAACCGTAATGCTCAGCGCATCTGGCTGGTGGTTGGCGTTGTCGTGCTGCTGCTGTTTGTGGTTATTTTCGCCCAGCCGAGCGGGGTCCCCAGAACCAACCCGATTACCCTCGACCGGCTGGCTGCCCAAATTGAGCAGGGCAACGTCACGTCGATCGAAGTGCGTGGTGGCAACGACGTGCTGATCGCGTTGAAAAACGGCAGCACGGCTTACTACTATAAAGAACGCGAGACCGATTTGTTCGCGGCGCTGCAAACTTTCGGCGTCACCTCTGACCAGTTCAGCCGGGTCAACTTCTCCGAGAAGCAGGGCGATAACACGACCGGGCTGGTCTTCCAACTGCTCGTCGCCGTCGTCCCCACGCTGATCATTGTTTGGCTGCTCTGGCGGATGATGCGGTCGGTGCGTGGCAGTCAGGATCAAGCGCTCAGTTTCGGGCGCAGCCGGGCGCGTGTCGTCCGTGATATGGAGCGTCCGCAGGTGACGTTTGCCGACGTCGCCGGTTCGGATGAAGCCAAGCAGGAACTGGCGGAAGTCGTCGAGTTCCTGAAAGAGCCAGAGAAATTTATCCGCCTCGGCGCGCGCATCCCGAAAGGCGTGCTGATGGTCGGTCCTCCGGGGACTGGTAAGACGTTGATGGCGCGGGCGGTCGCTGGTGAAGCGGGCGTCCCCTTCTTCAGCATCTCCGGTTCCGAGTTCGTCGAGATGTTCGTCGGCGTCGGCGCGAGCCGCGTCCGTGACCTGTTCGAGCGCGCCAAAGCCGAAGCCCCGGCGATCGTCTTCGTCGACGAGATCGACGCGGTCGGTCGGCATCGTGGTGCCGGACTCGGCGGCGGGCACGACGAGCGCGAGCAGACGCTCAACCAGATTTTGGTCGAAATGGACGGCTTCGAGACCGGCACCAACGTGATCGTCGTCGCCGCGACCAACCGCCCCGACATCCTCGATCCGGCGCTGCTGCGTCCCGGTCGGTTCGACCGCAAGGTCATCATGGACAACCCCGATCTCAAGGGGCGGCAGGAAATCCTCAAGGTGCACGCCAAGGGTAAGCCGCTGGCTTCCGACGTGGACATCGAGGCGATTGCCAAGATCACGCCCGGTTTCTCCGGCGCGGATCTGGAAAACCTGATCAACGAGGCGGCGATCTTAGCCGCTCGTCGCAACAAGAAGTCCATCGGCATGGGCGAAATGCAGGAAAGCATGGAGCGCGTGGTGATGGGACCGGAGCGCAAAACGCGCGTCATCTCGGAGAAGGAAAAGCGGCAGGTCGCCTACCACGAAGCGGGTCACGCCATCCTGTTCCACCTGCTCGAATACGCGCCGCCCGTTCACAAGATCACGATTATTCCGCGCGGACGTGCTGGCGGCTACGTGATGCCCCTGCCGGAAAACGACACCGGGCTGATCAGCCGCGAGGAGTTCGAAGACTTGATCGTCGCGGCGATGGGTGGTCGTGCGGCGGAAGAAATCGTCTTCAACCAGTTCACCACCGGCGCGAGCAGCGACTTGCAGCAGGCGACGGCGCGGGCGCGGGCGATGGTCACGCAGTATGGCATGAGCGAACTGCTCGGACCGCGCGCCTTTGGCAGCGGCAGTGGATCGCTGTTCTTGGGGCGCGACCTCTACGAGCAGCGCGACTACAGCGAGCAAGCCGCCGAGGAAATCGACGGTGAGGTCAAGCGCATCTTGCAGAACGCTTACTCGCGCGCCAAAGCGATCCTGACCGAGAACCGCGACAAGCTGGAACAGATCGCGCACATTCTCATGGAGCAGGAAACGCTGGATCGCAGCAGCTTCGAGGAATTGATGGCTCCCAGCACGCCGGAACTTGGCGCGCCGACCACCGCCTTCACCAACTTGGACGATCAGCCGCCAGCGTAAGCCAAACTTGAGCCACCAAAGGCGAGTCCCACGACTCGCCTTTTTGATTCATGCCCTCACCAATGTAGGGGCGCACCTGTGTGTGCGCCTCTATCTGCCGCTCGGCTGGGGACAGAATTTATTCAGATTTACAGGTAGATGCGGTGTCGATAGGGGCGTTCAAAAACTTCTCTGCTTTGTCGAGAATTTATCAACGTTGACCACTTACCCTTGAAACGGATAAGGGCACTCTCCCCTCCCTGAAGTCGGGGAGGGGCTGGGGGGTGGGGTTAAAGCACGACTTTTTAGACATGTTCAATTGAACGCGCCTACCCCCTCAGCCCCGCGATCATGGTGAAATTGCCTGCTCTGCGCTTCACAGTTTGCCCCCCGGCGTCATTGAGGATCATAATGGAACGTGGGTTCTATCCGCTGGAGGAGCACAACCTCATGGCACGTTTTGAGTACATCGGCATGGTCGCCAAAGACATGGCGGCAACCTTGAACTTTTATCGCTTGTTGGGCATGGCGATCCCCGAAGGCGTCGATCAGGAAGATCACGTCGAGGCGGCGCTGCCGGGTTTCCGCGTCGCGTGGGACACCGAAGCGTTGATCAAGAGTATCGATGCCGAGTGGCAGCCGCCGGTCGGACAGCGGATCGGTATCGGCTTTTTGTGCGACAGCCCCGCCGAAGTCGACGCGCTCTACCAGAAGGTCACCGCAGCGGGTTACGCGGGCTACAAAGCGCCGTGGGATGCCTTCTGGGGTCAGCGCTACGCCACCGTCAGCGACCCGGACGGCAATCACGTCGATCTGTTTGCGCCGCTGACATAGATGGACGCGCTTGACACTGCTCAACTCGTCGCCGAGCGCCTCGGACAAATCGACGGCGTCGTGGCGGTCGTGCTCGGCGGATCGCGCTCGCGCGGGACTGCCACTGCCAACTCGGACATCGACCTCGGCATCTACTACCAGCCCGATCAGCCGCCGTCGCTCGACGCGCTGCGCGCGTTGGCGCAGGAACTCGACGACCGTCACGCCGACGATTTGGTGACTGTTTACGGCGAGTGGGGACCGTGGATCAACGGCGGCGGCTGGCTCACGATTGACGGTCAGCCCGTCGATTGGCTTTATCGCGATCTCGCCCGCGTCGAGCACGAGATCGCCGAATGCGAAGCCGGTCGCCCGCGCGTCTACTATCAGCCGGGGCATCCGCACGGCTTCTACAATCACATCTACATGGGCGAGGTCTTCTACTGCCAGCCCTTATTCGCGCGCGACGACCGCTTGCAGCACTTGAAAGCGCGCGCCGCGACTTATCCGCCGCCGCTCCAAGCTGCGCTGATCGCGGCGCTGTGGGAGGCGGGCTTCTCGCTGGAAAACGCGCGCAAACCCGCCGCGCGCGGTGACGTGGTGCAGGTGGTCGGCTTTCTCTACCGGGCGGTCGCCGTGATGGTGCAGGCGTTGTTCGCGCTCAACGAGCGCTACTGCATCAACGAGAAGGGCGCGGCGCTTGAGGTCGAGAGTCTGCCCCGGCACCCGAAAGAATTCCGGGCGCGCGTCACCGAAATTTTAGGCGCGTCGGGACGCGATCCTTCCGCGTTGGCGCAAACCGCCGCCGACCTCGAAACGCTGCTCGGCGAAGTTCAAGCGCTGTGCCGATAAACTTGTTCAAGGAAAAATTATGAAATACGGCGTTTATTTACCCAACTTCGGACCCTTCGGCGAGGCGCGCGTGCTGGCAGCGTTCGCCGGCGACGCCGAGCAAGCCGGCTGGGACGGCTTCTTCATCTGGGATCACATCGCGGCGTATCCCGGTTGGGATCAGCGGATGGTCGATCCGACCGTCGCGCTGACCGCGATCGCGCTCAGCACCAGTCGCATTCACTTCGGCGCGACCGTGACGCCGCTGCCCCGCCGCCGCCCGTGGAAGTTCGCCCGCGAAACCGCCTCGCTGGATCGATTGTCCGGCGGTCGCTTGATCGTGGGCGTGGGCATCGGCGGCGACGGGAAGGAATACGCGGATTTAGGCGAAGAAACCGACCCCAAGGTGCGCGGCGCAATGCTCGACGAAGCGCTGGACGTCGTCACGGGTTTATGGAGCGGCGACGCCTTCAGCTACGAAGGCGGCTACTACACCGTGAGCGATCAGCGCTTTCTGCCGACTCCGGTGCAGCAGCCGCGCATCCCGATCTGGGTCGGCGGGTTCTATCCGCACCGCGCGCCGCTGCGTCGCGCCGCCAAGTGGGACGGTGCTTACCTGCTCTACAGCGAAAGTCCACAGGAAATGAACGAGATTCGCGCGGCGGTCGGCACGCTGCGCGATCTGCGCGGCGATAACCCCGCTCCCTTCGAGATCGTCTACCTCGGCAGACCGACGCCCGGCGCGGATCGCCAAGCTGCCGCCGCGATCGTGCGCGAGTATGCTGATCTTGGCGTCACCTACTGGCTGGAAAACACGCTCCCGTTCGTGTTCGGCGGCGATCTGGGCGATCACTGGCACCTAGACGAGATTCGCGCGCGCATCCTGCAGGGTCCGCCGCGCGTCGATTGAGCGTAGTCAAGGGAAACGTAGGGGCGTTATATATAACGCCCCTACAAAAACTTCCGGTAACCTACTTTAGTGCTTCGTCTCATAAATAACCCACCATCGTTCTTCTCCCCTCTCCCCGCTTGCGTGGGAGAGGGGTCGGGGGTGAGGGGTGTCGCCGGACTTGTGAGATGAAGCACTTTAGTTCCGCTGGTTGCCGAAGCGAGTCACGCCCGCGCCAAAGATGCGCCCGCTGAGATTGAAGCCGTTTTCTTCCAGCCGCTCCACCAAACGCGGGCGGAAGCCGGTCGGGTCGAGCTTGCCGCCGCCAATCGTCGAGGGACCGGGACCGGTCTGCCCCGGCGAGCGGTAGAGGAAGATGTCTTGCAGCGTCACCGAGTCGCCTTCCATGCCCTGAATTTCGGTGATCTGGGTGATCTTGCGCGAGCCGTCCTTGATGTGGCTGATCTGGACGATCAGGTCAACCGCACTGACGATCTGCCGCCGGATCACGTTGACCGGCAGGTCCATGCCCGACATCAAACAGAGCGTCTCCAGACGCGCCACGCAGTCGCGCGGATTGTTGGAGTGGATCGTCGTCAGCGAGCCATCGTGACCGGTGTTCATCGCTTGCAGCATGTCGATCGCTTCGCCGCCGCGACACTCGCCGACGACAATCCGGTCCGGGCGCATCCGCAGCGCGCCGCGCACGAGGTCGCGGATGGTCAGGCTCCCGGCAACGCCGTCGCCGCCGGGGATCGCCGGGGCGGTTTCGAGCCGGACGACGTGGCGCTGATTGAGCTGGAGTTCGGCGGCATCCTCGATCGTGACGATCCGCTCGTCGGATTGGATGTAGCCGCTCAACACGTTGAGCAGGGTCGTTTTACCGGAACCCGTGCCGCCGGACACGACGATGTTCAAGCGCGACTGGACGCAGGCTTTCAGGAACTCGGCGGAGTTGGGCGAGAGCGATCCGAAGTTGATCAGGTCGTCGATGTTGAGCCGCTTCTCCGGGAATTTACGGATGGTGATAGTCGTGCCGAGCAGTGCCGACGGCTCGGTGATGATGTGCACGCGCGATCCATCCGGCAGGCGGGCGTCAACCATCGGCTGAGCGCGGTCGAGCCGCCGGTCGAGCGGGCGGACGATCCGGTGCGCCGTCCACAGGACGTGCTCGTCGTCGTCGAAAGTGAGGTCGGTTTCGAGCAGCTTACCGCGCACCTCGGCGAAGATGATCTTCGGACCGTTAACCATGATCTCGGAGCAGCTTTTGTCCCGTACCATCGGCTCGATCGCGCCGAAGCCGAGCAGGTCGTCGAGCAGCCCCATCCGTAGTTCGGCGAACTCCATCGGCGTGACGCGGAACTCCGGCTTCTCCTGCCCCGCTTTCTCGATCACTGCGCGCAGTCGCTCGGTGATCAGCAAGACTTTCTCCGGATCATCCCGGCTCCAAGCGTCGGCTTCGTCCGCGGTTTTCAACAATTTAGGGCGCAGCAGCTTGCGCAAATGGGCGACTTTCGGCGCCGTCATGCGCTTTTCGCCGGTCAGATAGCTGCCGTCGTTGAGCGGTACGTCGGCATATTCGACCAGTTCTTCACTCTTGCTTTGTCCCTGCTGCTCACTGAGTTTGCGCTGTAAGAATGACATAGGCTTTCTCGCTGCTGATCCAATACTCTCAGTGTAGTCGCAATTCGCCGCTGCGATCCATAACAAGCCGGTCGCTCACTCTGAAAAGCTCATAAGTGTCTCGTGACCTCCGGTGATATTCTGCTATAATAGTTGTAATTTCGTTTGGAATAAATCAGGATTGCTGCCATGTCTCGACTGAAAGCCTTGTTCAAGCTGCTGAAGGAAACCTTTCAGGAATGGAACGAAGACAAGGCTCCCCGGCTGGCGGCGGCGCTCGCCTACTACACCGCCTTCTCGCTCGCGCCGCTGTTGATCGTCGTGATCTCGATCGCCGGGTTGATCTTCGGTCAGGATGCCGTGCGCGGGCAGCTTCAGTACCAGATTCAAGGACTGGTCGGGTCACAGGCGGCGGGCGCGATTCAGGACATGCTCGCCAACTTCAGCCGTCCCGAAAGCGGCATCATCGCGACCGTGATCGGCTTGATCACACTGCTGCTGGGCGCGGCGGGCGTTTTCGGGCAGCTTCAGGACGCGCTCGATACGGTCTGGGAGGTCACGCCGAAGCCGGGACAGGGCATCATGGCGATCGTCCGGCAGCGTTTTGTCTCCTTCACGATGGTGCTGGGCATTGGCTTCTTGCTGCTGGTCTCGCTGGTGATCAGCGCGGCGGTGACGGCGGTCGGCACCTTGATTAGCCAGAGTGTCCCCCATTCGGCATTGCTGCTGCAACTGGTCAACTTCGTGATCTCCTTCGGCGTGATCATGCTGCTGTTCGCGCTGATCTACAAGGTGCTGCCCGACGTGGCGATCGGCTGGCGCGATGTGTGGATGGGCGCGGCGGTGACGGCGCTCTTGTTCACCTTCGGTAAGCTGTTGATCGGGCTGTATTTGGGCAGCAGCAGCATCGGTTCCGCCTATGGCGCGGCGGGGTCGTTCGTGATTCTGCTGCTCTGGATCTACTATTCGGCGCAAATTCTGCTGTTCGGTGCCGAGTTCACGCAGGTCTACGCCCGCACCTACGGATCGCGTATTCTGCCGAGCAGTAACGCCGTCAAGCTCAGCGAAGCCGACCGCGTGCAGCAGGGCATCCCGCGCAGCAAGACGAAGGCGCAGCTTGCCGCGCCGGTCAGCGACTCGCCGGAGACGCGCCGGGTGATGGCGGAGCACCAGCGGATCGAGACTCCCACCAAGCCGCCCGAATCGCATCTCGGCACCGTGATCGTGGCGATCTGCGTCGCGCTGGCGACCTTCATCGTCGGCATGTTGATCGGCACCGATCAGCGCGACGCCCGCTAGCGACTGTCAAAATCTATTGCTGACCTCACCCCTCAATCCCCTCTCCCCGCCTGCGTGGGAGCGGGGCGGGGGTGAGGCGTTGTAGGGGCGCAGCACGCTGCGCCCGTTCTCCGGCGTATCCTCGATTGATCCGTCTTCACGATTGCGATTTGCCGCGAACGAAGAAATTCGATGTAGGGGCGGGTCTCAGACCCGCCTTTGAAGCAGACAAAAGCATTCGCGGAATTTACTGTCGCCCCCTCTCCACAACGTGGGAGCGGGGCGGAGGTGAGGCGTTGTAGGGGCGCAGCACGCTGCGCCCGTTCTCCGGCGTATCCTCGATTGATCCGTCTTCACAATTGCGATTTGCCGCGCGCGAAGAAATTCGATGTAGGGGCGCAGCACGCTGCGCCCGTTCTCCGGCGTATCCTCGATTGATCCGTCTTCACGATTGCGATTTGCCGCGCGCAAGTTATATCATTGGCAGGCATGAGAGCGAACATCGGGGCAGGAGCCGCTATGCTGCGTTGTGGCATCGACATGATCGACATTCACCGCGTCGAGGACGGGATCGAGCGCTTCGGCGAGCGGTTTCTCAACCGCTTTTTCACGCCCGGCGAGCGCCAAGACTGCGCCGATCAACCGCACCGGTTGGCGGCGCGGCTGGCAGCGAAAGAAGCGGTCTCCAAAGTCTTGGGCACCGGGATCGGCGTGGTCGGCTGGCGCGATATCGAGATTCGCGGCGACGAACAAGGGCGTCCGACGCTGCATCTGCACGGCGCAGCGGCAGCGGTCTCGACGGAACTCGGCTTGACCCAATGGGACGTCAGCCTGACGCACACGCCCACGCAAGCCAGTGCGGTCGCCGTCGCGCTCTAGCTAATGCCGAGGATCTCGGCGGCTTCCTCATCGCTGCTGACGAGATATAACTTATCTCCGACCGAGCGATAGATATTCACGAACAGCCGAAACATGGTCACCGCTGCCGTGCTGGTGGCGATGATCACGATTTTGCCCCCAACTTCTTTGGCGACCACCGCCCCTCGCTGAAGGTGGAGGACAGAATCACTCGGAATGTGACTCATCTGGCGCATATCGATCACGACGCTAAGCTGGTTAGGGTCGCACTGCTCCTGTTGGAGTTCAATCACGCGGTAGAGTTCATTCCAGTCCCACACTCCGGCGAGGGTGAGGCGCAGCACTGACTTTTCTTCGTTTTCCCAGCTTACCGTCACATCCATGCGCGTCCACCTTGCAGGTTAAACCGGGTGCAGCGTGTTTGCGTCCGCCGACAATGCCTTGACGGGGTAGAGCGCAACCGCTTACCCCCCATCCGCCAGAAAACCGTCTGATTTTTGGGATTCATCTGTAATTAATACGAATAATATTTCAAAGGCTCATTGGTAGAACTGTGGGCAGGCTCGAAAGTCCTAGACGCTTTCCCCGTTGTTGCCCACCTCCCGTAAGTGTTAGCGTACTGCCCTCCTACGGCTTAAATCGACACTCTACCTGTGAATTATGCCACAGATTGACAAACTGTGCCGCAGATTATGGCTATTACATTGTGGATTGGGCATCCTTGCGATCGAGCTTAAGCCAGTGGCGAATGCGTTTCTGGAACAGCAGGGGGATGACGCTGGCGACCGCGATCGCACCATAGATCAGCAGGACATTGCTCTGATCGACCGTGAGCATGGTGCCAACCAGTGACGCGACGAAAGTCGAGGGGATACCGCCGATGATCGAGAGGATCAGGTAGGTGCGGAAAGGCAGCGCCGCGAAGCCAATCGCGTAGCTGATGAAGTCGTAGATCGAGAACAGGAACAGCCGGGCATAGAGCACGGTCTTCCAATCGACGATTTGGCTGACGAAGCGCTCGACGCGCGGCATGTCATTTTCGCCGACCAGCCGCTTGACCACCGGGCGACCGTAGCGCCGCGCCAGCCAGAAATTGATGCTGCCGCCGATCACCTCGGCGAGCAGCGTGTAGATCGTGCCGGGGATCAGCCCGAACAATACGCCCGCGAAAATCTGGATCGGTCCGCTGCTCAGCGGCGCGACGACGTAGGTGACGATCTTGATGGCGATGTAGACCAGCGGCGCGAACGGTCCCGCGTTGGCGATGAAGGCGTGGATTTGATCCACGCCGATCAGCCGAATCCCGACGATCAGCGCGACCGTCAAGACGACGAAGCCGATCGCTCCCGGCAGCAGTCCCCGCCACGATTTCAGTCGTTCCGCCATGCCCGCCTTCAGTAGTTATCGCCTCACCAGTACATACGCTATAACCCCGTCGTCCGTTGCAGCGATGCGGGCGTCGCCGCAGCGCGCTTTTCTTCCCGTGAAACCGGGATTTTCAAATGACTTCTGAGACTTTCAAACCTCCTGATTCCTCGATCAAGCCGTGAAATTGCAGGGCTGTTATGTTTCCCGTCAAGCGTCGCTCGGCGTTGTGACAACCTGTGAGATAATCACAGTGTCCTCGCCAGAAGCGGATCGCTTGAGTGCGGGACGTGCCAATAAAAGCGCACCGAGCGAGAGCAAGAGTATCCCCGCGCCGCTGATGTAAGGCGCGGCGTGCCCCACGTGGTCGTAGACGAAACCCGTGTACAGTGGTCCCGCCATGTTCGCCAGCGATTGGACCGATTGATTGCCGCCCTGTACCTTACCCTGTGAACGTGCGTCCGTTGCCCGTGTGATCAAGTCAAGCAGCGAGGGGCTAATCAACCCCTCGCCGATAGCCACGAGGACAAACGCGACGTACATCACCACGTCCGAAGCGGTGACGGAGACCAATGAGATCAGCAAAAAACTGGCAATGGCAAGCATCACGCCCCCAATCGCTACCGCTAGCGGACCTAAATGCTTGAGCAGCCAAGGGAACAGCACCGCTTGTGTGACAATACTGGTGATGCCGAAAAGGGAAAACAAGGCTCCGACGGCACTCGTATCCCAATTCAGGGCGTCTTTAGAGAAAAGACTGATGTTGGCTGAAATGGCGATGAGCGACAGCCCCGTCAGGAAGATCGCAGCCAGCAGCCAGCGGAGCTGCGGCATCGCCAGTACATCTTTCAGGGTGCTGACCGGATTAAGCCGCGCTAAGGTGATGGAACTGCTGCGCTGCTCTTTGGGAAGGCTTTCCGGCAGGAAGAAGAACCCTAAAAGCAGGTTCGTAAAAGCAACACCGCCTGCCACGAAAAATGGAAGCTGATAGCCAAGTTTCGCCATGAAGCCGCCCAATGCCGGACCGAGAACGATGCTGATAGCGGCGATCGCGCCAATCCAGCCGAAGTACTTGCCCCGCTCCGCGGGGGGCACAATGTCAGCCACGTAAGCGTTGAGGATTGCACTGTTCGCGCCGGTCAGCCCGTCGATGATGCGACCAAGAAATAAGACCCACAACGCGCCACCGATTCCCAGCAGCAGATAGCCCCCCGCTGACCCAAGGATGCACAGCAGCAGAATCGGGCGGCGACCAAAACGGTCGCTGAGCGCGCCTAATCCCGGCGCGGCGATAAATTGGCAGATTGCGTAGGCGGAAGTGAACCAGCCAACGGTCAGTCCAACGCTGCCCGTATCACTGACGTAATGCGCTATCAGGAACGGCGCGAGTGGGATGATGAGCGTAAGCCCTACAGTATTGAGAAACGTCGTCAAGATGATGAAAAAGAGCGCCCTGCGGTCTGGGTGTGTCGTAGTCCGGGTATCCATGTGATTATCCTCATGCCATCCAATCGTCGATTTAATTCACCGAACGTTCGTTGAAATTTCTTAGCAAAAAAATATGCGGACTTACGTCGACCACAATTGGGCGGTGAAATCGACCAGTTTTTCGAGGTACTGATCGCCAAACTCAGAACTCCCTGCCTCGTCGCCAAAGAGGGAATGCATGATGATCCCGGAGAAGAACTGGCTAAGGGCAAAGGTTAAATCCATCGTCCGAATTTCGCCTTGCGCCATCCGCCGCGCAAAATAGTCTCTCAAGAACGCGGTTGGAGGCTCCTTTATAGGCAGTTCCCGCAGCCATTCCTCGTGCAGCAGCCAATTTCTTTCGCGCATCAAAATTTGAATCAGCGCCTTATCCTCCGAAAAGAGGTAGGTTCCCATTTGAGCCGCCAGCAAGAGCGCTTCTCTGAGCGGCAGATCGTCTTTCAATTGGGGCGCTAATAATTCAATCTCTGCGAACTGTGCCTCTAGACCCTCGCGGATGATCGTTTGCAGGATTTCCAATTTCCCTCCGGGGAAATAGTGGTAGGTGAGTGCGTCGGCGACACCCATCTCCCTATTAAGGGATCGCATAGATGTGGCATGATAACCGCCCGCGGCAAACATTTTTTTTGCAACCGCGAGGATTTGTTGCCGCCTTTCGTGGGCTTTGATATCCCGACTAGTCATTCTTTGGGGTGGAATCTCTTCAGTCATCGGTATGGGTCTTGTTGGGATGACAAAACTAACTCTGATATATTCATTCATCGTCCGTTGAGTGAATAGTAGTATGAATCCTGAAGGGTGTCAACTCTGACTTATAGTTTCACCCAAAACAGGTGAATCGATGCCCCAACTCTTTATCACCCGTTTCACGGGCTGCCGCTGCCCTATGCAAATCTTCAAATTATTCTGGCAGTTAAAAGCTGTAAAAGGGGGACTGAGGACCAAATGCCCCGTCGTTACACTCCGCATTCCCGGCGAAACTCATTCACGCTGGAGGAGGTTGCGGCTGTTTACGGCACGCTGGTCTCGGCTTGGGTTGAAAGCTCGACGTTCTGCGACCAATTCCCCGCCAGATCGACCGCCCAGAGCGCGAACGCGTAATGATGCCCGGATTCGCCGCTATAGTCCGCCTGCGTGTCGGTGGTTTCCAGCCACTTCTGCCAGTCGCCATCGTCGATCTTCACGAAGACGACGTAACTGGCGACCCCGCTGTTGTCGAGCGCGCCCCACTGCACCGTAAAGGTCGGCGGGCTGGTCGCCGGGAGCGCCTGCATCAGCGGCACCGGCGGCGAATGGTCGAGCGCCGGATCGACGGTTGGCTGCGGCGGGACGGTGGGCGTGGGCGGGTTGAGGGCGACGACCGGTCCGAAGGTCGGCGTCACCTGCAGGGTGCTTTCGGGGGTGGGCGGCGCTGCCCCTTTGAGGTGAATCAGCAGCGGATCGACCGGCGTCCAGCCAAGCTCGATCGGCTCGATCAGAATGAACGGATCGCCGCCAAGCTGCTGTAATTCCGACGAGGTCAGCTGCGGATAGTCGCTGATCGCGGCGGGCGGCAGCCCAATCGAGTACAAGCCGTCCTGCGGCGTGAGCAGGTAGTCGTCGCTCATGCTGTAAAGCTGCGCGCTCGATCCGCTCGCCGGGATTTCGACCACGATTTGCTCGGCGCTGGTATTCCAGAGCACGGTGGCACGCTCGCTGATATTGCTGCTCACGCTGGTGATCGCGCCGAACTGGGCGACGCCCTGCGTCGGGCTGAGGTCGAAGGTGATCGCGGTCCCGGCGTTGCTGAGGTTGATGCGCGTGCCGCCTTGGAACTGGCGGTCGCCGAACAACTGCGCCATCCGATAATAGGCGGCGGCGGCTGGTCGCGGCGTGTCCGGCTGCGGACTCTGCGTGAAGCAGGTCGAGCGGCGCGAGTTGCGGAACAAGCCGTAAGCGTCGCCCGCCTGCCCGCTGTTGGGCGCGAAATCCGTCCCGGCGGGTTGATTGCCGCAGTCGTCGTAAAGCTGGAAGAAGAAGACCACGTCCGCGCCTGCCGCCCACGCGATCGCCGTGTTCTCGATCACGTAGACCGCCTGCTCCTGCATCGTCCCGCGATACAGCCGCGCGCCGGGGTTCCCCGCCAGCCACGTCTGACCGGGGTAGTCATCCCAGACCGGGATGCCGCTCTCGTTGAGCCACAACGGGCGATCCAGCCCGTAAGCGGCGAGCACCTGCTTCATCCGCGCGATCAGCCGTCCGCTGCGCTCGGCGTCGCTGTAGCTGTGCAGCGCCACGATGTCGAAGTACCAGTTGTACGCGCCGCGCTGCGGATCTTGGGCGATCACCGCCAGCGTCCGCGCGAGATAATCGTCCACGTCGGGATTGTTGTACGCCAGCCCGCCGAACATCACCTGCGCCAGCGGATCGGCTTGGTGGACGGTCAGATAGGTCACTTTGAGCAGCCGGGCGTAATCCTCGACCGAGCCGCCCCAGAACATGCGCAGGTCGGGTTCGTTCCACGCTTCCCAAACCCGCACCCCCTGATCGGCGCGCCAGCCCAAGCGGGCTGCCAGCGTGCCCCCCGGTTTGTAGCGCTGCACCGCCTCGTAAACGAAGCGGGCGTAAGGGTTGGCGGGATTGGGCGTCTTGCCGCTCCCCGGCGTGTCGGTGCCGTCGCTGAAGATGGCGTTGTACAGCCCGTGCGCGACGCTGCCGTCGCGCTGGTGATTGGGGATGCCGAGGAAGATCGCGTCGCTGTGCAGCCCGTAGCCCACGTCGTTGGCGACCGTTTGATCGTAGGCGTCCCACGCGTAATTGCCGTTCGCCTGCTCGACCGAATCCCAGTAGAGCGCCCAGCGATTCCAGCCCGCGCCCAGATAGAGCGCATTGCGGTAGCGCTCGCCGACGATCGGGTCACCCGGTGCGCTGATGTGGTTGATGCCGAGATGCGGAGACAGGATCGCTGCATCTTGCGAGTTAATCGGAGCGGCGCTCAGGAGCAGCAGCAGGACGCCGGAGCATAGCGAAATCAGGTTGTGGCGTTTCATGCAAAACCCGCGATCAAATAGAGATGATTAAAGCCTATCTGATAATTCGGCTGCCCGCCAGAGTCGCGCCCCTGTTACTGATTGGGGCGGGCGGCGTCCCACATCAGTTGGTACTGCTTCGCCCAGTGCTCGAACCAGTACTGCGACGACCCGCGCTCGATTTGCAGGTGCATCCGGTCGGTGATTAGGTCGTTGTGATAGCCGAAGAACTCGACCGTCAGCCGCCCGTCTTTGCCGTCGGGATCGACCACGACCATGCTGAAGCCGGGGCTGTAATTGAGCAGTCGGTATTCGACATTGCCCCACGTCTGCATTCGCGTGAGGGTATAGAGCGAGCCTTTGATGTCGTGTTCGAGGACGTTGTTCGGGTCAAGCTGCAAGCGCAGGATCGCCAGCGAAGCTTCGACGTCCGGGTCTTGGATCAAGATGCGCACCGATCCGCCGCGATCGATCACCTCGCGCTTGAGGTCGCCCGAACTGTGCAGGATGTTGACCGCCGACGGACCGTAAATCCAGACTTCGCGCGCGCCCCGGATGAACTCGCAGAAGGGGGCGTAGCTCTGGCGGTCGAGCAGCACGCGGTCGAGGTCGATCTCCTCGTCCGGCGACGCGGTCGTGCGAAAGAGCAGCACGACCAACGCCGCCATCATCACCGAGAGGTTGACGCTGAGATCGGCAGAGCCGACCACGTCGAGGACCAGCAGCGCCACGCCGACGGCGGCGACGACGTAAGCATCGACATTCCGCAGGTTGCGTAGATCGTCGAGGACGCGGCGGATGGTCTTCATCGGCTAGCTTTGCGGTAAATGCTGGGCGATCGCCGTGCACAAATCCCGCTGCGTCGCGGCGTAGAGATACCAGAGCGTCTCACCGTTGACGGTGAACGTGCCGGAGTTGCTGCAGGGCTGCGCGGCACTCTCCGCTTGCGCGCTAAGACCGCGCTGGTTGCTGCCCAATGCGCAAGGCAGGAAGTTGTTGACCAACCGGTCTTGGTTGATCACCGCGAGCACGCCGAGCGAGGGAACCTGCCCCGCTGCGAGTTTAGTCAGGTCGGGTTGGGCGTAAATCTTCGCGGCGACCGCGCCGACGTCCTGATAGCAGCTAATCATGCCGTCGATCTGCGCGACCATCGCCGCCGTGACGAGGTTGCCGGTCAAGACCGACGTGCCGCCCGAAATCGTGCTCAGCGCATCGGTGATGCTGTTGGCATCGACGCTGACGTAGCCGGGAATATCGGTCACGAACTGCTGTGCCGCCGAAGCATCGCTGGAGGTATTCCCGGTCGTCGGTACGGCTACGCCACCCGGCACCCCAATTTGGCTGCACGCCGCAGCGAGTAACACGGCGATCAAGAGCATCATCTTACGCAACATAACCACTCCTTAGCGGTGTGTCACACACCTATTATAGTCGATGTCGGAATTTAAGCGGGGTCGATCTTATGATCATTGTTTTCTTCTGACTTAGCGTCCTCGCTGCTCTCGCTATCGGCACGCCCGCTGTCGGCGCGCCAGCTTTGCACGAAGATCACGATCACGCCGATGACGATGGCGTGATCGGCGAGGTTGGAGACGTTGGAGATCACGCCGGGAATTTGATAGTGGATGAAGTCGATCACCGCGCCGTGCGTGAGCCGGTCGGCAGCATTGCCCAGCGCCCCGCCGATCACCAGCGCGATCCCCCAGCGCGTCAGCCGTTCCTTGGCGTCGATGCGCGGGTAGTAGACCAGCAGAATGACGACCACGATCAACTCGATGATCAGGAACAGGTCGCCGCCTTGCGGCAGAAAGCCGAACGCCGCCCCGGTGTTATGGATGTAAGTGATCTGGAAGAAGGGAGCCAGTGCCGGAATCGGGCTGATACTCTCCCGAAACGGCACGTGGTCGATGACGAGCTGCTTGGTCACTTGATCGAGCGCGATCACCGCGATCACGATGACGATCAGGGACAGCCATTTCCGAAGCAGAGAATTCTTCAATACGCGAACCTACAATTTGAACTAGAGTTGGCTTTGAATGTAGCTGTAACCGTGATTGAATTTGAACTTGATAACACAATTATGCTGCATCAACATATTTTGTATATCGACATCATTAAAATCTTTGGAATTTAGAGTAAGAAAGCATGATGGTGCGGGGTTTGTTTGCAGATGCCGCAAAATCGATGCGAAGACGAGCGAATCCTGTGGTGATAGTCCAAACTGCCTTTCATAGACCGCTGCCGAAGACAGAATTGTTTCATCGAGAGGAATTACCTCGCTAGTTCGGATTAGTCGTGCTCGGACAGCCGAAAAGCGTTCACTTTCCTCCGTTCCACTTCGCCCAAGCAGGTTAATTATTTCTTGCTGTAGAGCAGTTGTCTGCGCTTGGTAGGGGACTGAGCGGCTTAGCTCGTTAAGTGTGTGCGTAATGCTCTGAGCGGCTCGGTCTCGTTCCTGCTTCGATCTTCTTAGTTTTTCGTTTGGCTCTGCAAGCGCATAGGCGGGTATGATCAACTTTGCTTGACGGTGTTCACAGAGTTCCAGAATTTGCTCACAACTCTCAACTTCTGCTTGAAGTAATGTCAGTTCAAGAACAAAGTTGGTTTCGATGTAAACATTCATGCGGTGACTTCAGAGGTGAGTTGTCCCTGCTTCATCGCATCGAACAACCCGGACTTGATCAGCCAATCCCCGCTTGCTGCTGAGGTTGCTGGTAGATCATCAGACTTGGTTGCCCACGTCAGGGTAGCGAGCCAACCCTTCACGATCATTTCAAAATCGATTCCGGTGAGGTATCCCGGTATCCCGCTCATGCCAAAGTATGGATTAAGAAATGGCAACGGATCGATACTGTAATCCGGCGCGATCAAATCGTCTTTTGGGTGGTTGACCCAAAGATAGAAGCGATCCGGCAGCGCCAGTAGAAAGTAGGGTGCATTAGCGACTAGTTCATCTCGAAGCAGCAACTGACGTGTTGCCGCTGCCCATTCCCCAGTCGTGCCGCGTCTAGTTTTCACCTCGACAACGAGCACAAGTTGCCCCGCCGCATCATAAGCGACGACATCGTTTTGGAAAGCCATTTTGCGCCCTTCCATACTGATCTTTGCGCTATTGTACAACACGTTGCCGCGAATTTACGCGAACCGTTAGGCGACGGCGCTGCGATCCTGCTGGCGCTCCGCGATCAGGCGGGCGTATAGCTCGATCACCTCGTCCATCATGGCGGGCCACGTCTGCGTTTCGGCGAAGGTGCGGGCAGCCAGCCCCATTTCGGTGATCCGCGCGCGGCTGGTAGCGATCTGGCGCACCCCGGCGATCAAGCCGTCGATGTCGCCCGATTCGAAGGTATAGCCGGTGTGTCCTTCCGCCACGACGTCGCGCACGCCGCCGACCCGCGAGGCGACCACCGGCAGTCCGGCAGCCATCGCCTCGACCACGACCAAGCCGAAGGTCTCCAACGCCGAGGGAAAGACGAAGATGTCGGCGCTGGCGTAGGCTTGCGAGAGCGCCTCGCCCTGCATGTAACCCATGAACTTGGTGTTCGTTCCGGCGAACTGCGCTTCGAGCGCTTCGCGGGCGGGTCCGTTGCCGACGATCGCCAAGCGCGTCCCCGGCACGGCTTCGAGCACCGGCTTGAGGTGGTCGATCTGCTTCTCCGACGACAGCCGCCCGACGTAGATCAGCAGCGTATCGTCGGGATGCCCGTCCGAGAGCGCATCGCGCATGGCGGCGTCGCGGAAGCGCGGATCGAAACGGTCGGGATCGACACCACGTTTCCACAGTCCAACGCGCTTGACGCCGATGTCGAGCATCTCCTGCTGGATCAGCTTGGAGGGCGCGAGGGCGTAATCCGCCGAATTGAAGACGACGCGCGTCAGCATATCGGTGACCGGCTCGATGAAGCCGAGGTGGAAGTAATGCACCAACCGCGCCACGTCGAGGTGGAACGACGCCACCGTCGGGATGTCGAGCCGCTTCGCCATCAGCATCCCCGGCACGCCGATGAGCACTGGATGGATAAAATGGGCGACGTCCGGCTGGAAGGCTTTGAGTTCGTTGTACGTCGAGAGCGTCGGCGGACCGATCCGCAGTTCCGGGTAGAGCGGCAGCTTGACTCCCGGCACGCCGATGATCGGCGCGGCGTTATAGCGCTCGACGCCCATCTTGGGCGCGACGATCACCGCCTCGATCCCGCGCTTTTCCAGATGATCGAGCAGCAGACAGACGACCGTGACGATCCCGTCAATTTTCGGCAGAAAGGTTTCCGTGAACAGCGCGACCCGCATAGATTCTCCGTCGTGACGTTAGATTCGTAAATTACAACACCAGATGCTCACGACAGTGGCGCGGCGGACAGCGGCTTGCGCGTGAACGGGTTCAGTCCTAAAGCGCGAAACTGCCGGTAGAGCAGCACGGTGTAGAGCGCGTCGTAGCTGAAGCAGCCGATGCCCAGCACGAGAATCAGCAAATTATCCGTCCGTAGGTAGAATAGGATCGTCGGGGCAGCCGTGCCGATCCACTTGAGCAGCGCCACGTAAATCGACTGCCCGCTGACGTCCTTGCGACTCATCAGCAGGTTGATGAACAGCACCGACATCATCAAGTTCTGCGCGAACGCCGTGTACTCCGCACCCTCGGAGACGCCGAAGACGACCACGCTCACGTAGATCACGACGAAGCTGATCACGAAGGCGGTGATACTCCACGGCAGGAACCATTTCCCGTCGGCGATTTGGGCGAATTCCTTGCGCCCGTAGCGGAAATAGGTGTAGGCGATCACCACGTCGAACAGGCACCAGATGATGTTGACGACGCCTTGCACGGTGATGTCGCTCGACCGGAACACGAAGGCGAACAGGAACTCCCACGAGAGATTGAAGCTCAGGGCGAACAGCGGCATGCCATAGGTCTTGTCGGCGAAACCCCGCCGGATCAAGATGATGTAGACCAGCGTCCAACTGATCCCGCTGATCAGGGTGAGTAGGGTAGCAATTTCAGGCTGCATAGCCGGTCTCCTCGGTTTGGCGCTGGCGACGCCCGAATGTACCTCAGAATTTGCGCGAACTCGATCAAACTCTTACGGTGCAAAGGGCAAGTTTCGGGCTAAAATGGCGGTGAGGTATCACCGATTGAGATTATCTATGGCTTCTGACGTTTACGTCAAATTGGATGACCGGATTCGCTTGATCGCTTGTGCGCTGGCGGCGTCGCGCTACCCCGACGACGCTCAGCAGCGCCACCGGCACGGGACGCACGCTCACGCCCGCGCGACGCGCAAGTATCTCGCCAATTTCAGCAATCACCCGGCGGTGCGATCGCTGCAAGCGCTGCTCGATCGCGGTGCGCCGCTGGAAGCGATCTTCACGCTGGCGCGGGCGCTCCACTTCGACGGCATGGAAATCCGCCCGCTGGACGCCGCCGAAATGGATGCCGCCTAACTGGGACGATCAACTGCTGCGTTTCTACGCCGACGCCGACCTCGCGGGCTGGTGGGCGAGCGAGGCTGGGGTCTGGCAGACCGCCTTTGAGGAAGCCAGCCGCACCTTCGCCGACGTGCAGTTCAAGCCCTTCATGCAGCCCTACCTCGGCGCGATCGACGAGCGGCTGGTCTTTGTGCCCAACATCCTCTACCCGACCGATCACACGCTGGGGCTGCGCTTCGGCGGCGATCTGGTCTGCATTGCGCCGCCGCGCGTCGCGTGGGGCGATAGTCCGCCGTGGCCCTTCGACGAAGACCCGGCGCACGTCTATCGCGCCGCCATCGAGCAGTACGGCTATATCCTGATGGACGCCTATCTACGCGCCCACGCTGAGCGGATCATCGAGTTGGCGCAAACGCCGCTGCCGGTCACCGACCAGTACCGCGCGCTCTACCCGACGTGGGCGGAGCAGTTCGCGCACCTGTTCGTCGCCGGGGCGGTCGCGATCTACCTCGAAGATCACGTCAGCCCAGCCGAAGCCAACGCTTACGTGCTGATGGAGCGCAAGGTCAGCGGGCTGGAAGTCCTCCCCGGCGTGATTTCGGTCTTCCGCCGCTACCTGCGCGAGTTGGCGAGCGGCAACTACACCAGCCTGCTCGATCTGCTGCCGAATTTCTCGCGCCAGCTCAAGGTCGCCAACCGGATCGTCACGCTGTAGGTTTTACTGTTCGCTATAGAACGCTAAATCGTAGGGGCAGGACTCAGTCCTGCCCCTAGACGCCAGAGGCTCGAAGCCTCTGGCTAAGCATTCAAGCCGTCTGAAGACGGCTAAAGCCCGTTTCGACCCGTCTAGCAGCTCGCTTCAGCGAGCTTGATTTGGTAGCCGGGGGATTTGATCCCCCGGCGGCACGAGCAAAAACTTCGGTCAAATGTGGTGATTTTTGCTGATCGCTAAAAGCTAATCGCTGACTGCTATTTGCCCTTGATACTCCCCGCCAGCAGACCACGAATGAAAGAGCAACCAGACCCGCCGCCGGTTCAAGATCATGCGGCGCAAGGCGGGGATCGCCATAAATGAGAGGAAAACCCCTAATCGGGCAGCGGGATCTATCATATGACGTAAGCGGATTCTCGGCGCGGCGGGCGGCGAATTGTCTGCGCTGGCTTGTGGCGAGAAGGGTCGGCGTCACAGTATGCTTAATCTGTTAGGATGAGCTTCGGCGGGCAGTATCACCGCACACCCGGCGAGACCGTCCGGGATTGGTCACAATTGCCATCAAGAGGAAGCCGATGATACCGGCACGAAGAAACCGGTTTTGGCTGGCGCTAGCGCTGGTCGGGTGCGTCGCGGTTGCCATCGTCGCCGCTGTGAGCATCATTCCCAAGCTGACGACGACCGGGTGCGGCGAAGCCCCGGCGACCATTCCGGTGGACGACTATCCGAGTGTGAACGGCTACAGCCGCTGGTCGCCGGATTGTGAATATTTCGCGGCGATTGATCAGCACGGGTCAAGCCTGAACCCCTATCGCCATTGGACGGTCTACGAGGCGACTACATGGACGCCCGTCTGTGAAATCGGTTGGGGGGATGTCATGCTGGGTATGGGACCGGTTGGGGGGTACTGCGAGCTGCCCCTCTCGAACGGTCAGACGTGGGTCGTGCTCGGCGGCAATCGGGAGCAGCAGGCGCAGTTTCTCGCTTGCCAAGATCCAAAAACTTGTGTGAATGCTGCTGATATTCTGCCGCTCACCCGCTGATGAGTGGCGATCACGCGGCGCAGGGAATAGGCTTGTCAACAAATTGACAGTTTAGCGGGTGAATGAAATTTGATGGAGAAAAAATGATGACCACTAAAAAGCTAACCATGGCGCAAGCGCTCATCTTGTTCTTGAGCAACCAGTACGTCGAGCGCGACGGGCTGGAAACCCCGTTCTTTGCCGGGTGCTGGGGCATCTTCGGTCACGGCAACGTCGCCGGGATCGGGCAGGCGCTTCAGCAGTACAGCGATAAATTCCGCTTCTATCAGGCGCGCAACGAACAGGCGATGGTGCACGCCGCCGCCGCTTACGCCAAAGCCAAGAACCGCCTGCAAACCTTCGCCTGCACCTCCTCGATTGGACCGGGCGCGACCAACATGATCACCGGCGCTGCCGCCGCGACCGTCAACCGCATCCCGGTGCTGCTGCTGCCCGGCGACGTCTTCGTCGAGCGCCGTCAAGCGCCGGTCTTGCAGCAGGTCGAATGGGAGCATTCGCAGGATTTCTCGGTCAACGACTGCTTCAAGCCGGTCTCGCGCTACTGGGATCGCATCAGCCGCCCGGAGCAGATCATCACGGCGCTGCCCGAAGCGCTGCGGGTGCTGACCTCGCCCGCCGATACCGGCACGGTCACGCTGGCGCTGCCGCAGGACGTTCAGGCGATGGCTTACGACTATCCCGATGAGTTCCTCGCGCGGCGGGTGTGGCACATTCCGCGCAACCGCCCCGACCTCGCGGCAATGGAGCGGGCAATCGGCTGGATTCGCGCCGCCAAGAACCCGATCCTGATCGCGGGTGGCGGCGTCCACTACAGCGAAGCCTACGATGCGCTGCGCCACTTTATCGAGCAGACCGGCATTCCGGTCGGCGAAACGCAGGCGGGCAAAGGATCGCTGCCCTTCGACCATCCGCTTAACCTCGGCGCGATCGGCGCGACCGGCACCCAAGGCGCGAACCTGATCGCCCGTGACGCCGACCTCGTGATCGGCGTGGGCACGCGCTACAGCGACTTCACCACCGCCTCGAAGACCGCCTTCCAGAACGCCGACGTGCGCTTCGTCAACATCAACGTCGCCGAGTTCGACGCCTATAAGAACGCCGCGATCCCGCTGGTCGGCGACGCGCAGGTCACGCTGGACGAGTTGGCATCGGCGCTTGACGATTACGACACCGGCGCCGCCTATCGCACCCGCGCTCACGACCTCAACGCGGCGTGGGACGAGGAAGTCTCGCGGATCTACAACCTCGAACACGGTCCGCTGATCAGTCAGGGCGAGGTCGTCGGCGTGGTCAATCTGCTCTCGCACCCGCAGGACGTGGTCTTGTGCGCGGCGGGCAGCTTGCCGGGCGATCTGCATAAGCTCTGGCGCACTCGCAGCGTGAAGGGCTACCACCTCGAATACGGCTACTCGACCATGGGCTACGAGATCGCCGGGGGATTGGGTGTCAAGCTGGCATCGCCGGAGCGCGAAGTCTACGTCATGGTCGGCGACGGCTCCTACTTGATGATGAACAGCGAGATCGTCACTGCCGTGCAGGAAGGCATCAAGCTGATCATCGTCGTGCTCGACAATCACGGCTACGCCAGCATCGGCGGGCTGTCGAAGTCGCTCGGCAGCGATGGCTTCGGCACCAAATATCGCTATCGCACCGAGTCGGGGCAGTTGGACGGCAATACGCTCCCGGTCGATTTCGCCACCAACGCCGCCAGCCTCGGCGCGCGGGTGATCCGCGCCGCCGACCGCGATCAGCTTGCCGACGCGCTCCAGCAGGCGCAGCAGAGCGACCAGACGGTCTGCATCGTCGTCGAAACCGATCGCCGCCAGCGGGTCGGCGGCTACGAGTCGTGGTGGGACGTCGCCGTCGCCGAAGTCGCGGAGAATCCCGCCGTGCAGCAGGCGCGCGCCAATTACGAGGAAGCCAAGACCAAAGAGCGCGACTACCTGTAGATTTGAAACCTCACCCCTTAGTCCACTCGCTGACGTGGAGTTTATCCGTAGGGGCGCAGCATGCTGCGCCCCATGCGTACCAACTTACGCGATTTGCATCGAATCTTGCATCGCTGCCGCCGGGGAATCATAGCCTCTGGCTACAAATCAAGCTCGCTGAAGCGAGCTGCAGGCAGGTTGACATGTTTTTAGCCTCCTTCAGACGGCTTGAATCCGTAACCGAGGCTTCCACCTCTGGCGACACTGTAGCGAGCGCTCGCTAATGAGCGAGGGATCGTTAAGTTTGTGCCATAGGCGTACTGTCGCCCCTACAGATCACACGTTGAATTTCCACGTGGATCAAAGCTGAACGCTGACGGCTGAACGCTATCAGCTATACAAAAAAGTAGCCCGCCGTGTAGAGTCACGGCGGGCTGGTATTGCAGGTCTCAGGGAGCTATCCCTTAGTTGGGGACGCTCACTCGAGAGGTGAGCGTCTTAGGGGGTAGCCCCCTTATGACTGCGACTATCCACGCGATCACCTCCTTTGCTCTAACCTATCGATAGGCACAGTATAGCACCACTTTAGAGCAGGTCAAGAGGGTTCAGGAAAATTGGTTCTAAGCCTCTGGCGGGCGCGATCCAGCCGGGCGCGGAGCCAGCGCGACGGGTCGAGAGCGCGTCCCGGCGATCCAGCGGTCGAGCCGCAGCAGATAGATCGCGAACAGCACCAGCGTGATCGCGTAGACGATCAGCCCGACGACCAGCAGCGGCGCGTGATAGGTGAACGACGACCTCGTGCGCGTTCAGCGGCAGCGCGACCGCCAGCGCGCCGTCGAACGACTCGATTTCGGCGGGCTGCCCGTCGACCGTGACCGTCCAGCCGGGGTAATCGACCTCCTGCACCACCAGCAGCGAGTTGAATTTGTAGGTATTGAGCGTGAACTCGATCCGGTCGAGGTGATGTGCCATGCTCGCCACCGGATCGACAATGCTGCGGGTGACGACGCCGACGTTGCGGGCCAGCGCCTCGCGCTGGATGACGAAGGCGTAAGGCAGCGCATCCGGCTTGACCCACAGCGCCGGATTGCCGCTTTCATCGAGCGGCGTGTCGGGATACGGCAGGTAGCCCAAGAAGCGCAGCCCGTCTTGATAGCCGTCGTGAATGCCGATCGCGAATGGGGCGTCCCAGCGCATCGCTTCGGCGAATTCCGGCTCGGAGGGCAGCCCATTGGTGAACACGTCGGGATTGCCGAAGCTGCTGCGGATCATGAGGTCGTGGACGACGACGTTCGGGATCAAGCCCTCGGTCGTGACTGCCACGAACGCGCCCGGATTGTCCTCGCGCAGCTTGACCAGACTCAGATACTCGGCGCTGTCGAGCGTGGGCGGGTCGAAGTGGAACATGTTGTCCCAGTTCCAATAAACCAGCGAGGCGGCATACACGCCCACGCCGATCAGCGCGACCGCGCCCAGCTTGAAGACGACGTTGCGGCGCAGCAGCAGCGTGACGATCTCGTCGAACCAGATCGCCACCCCTAACGCGACGAAGGGCGCCGCCGCCATCGCCATGCGCGCGGACCAGCGCCACCGGTTCAGGAAGCTGTGGGCGTAAATGAACTGGAACAGCGGCGTGTTATCCTGCGCCCAAACGCAGAAGAACAGGATCGCCAGCGCCGTCGGGATCAGGATGCGCCAGCGCGCGAACGGCGATCTCGAGCCGCGCCAGCAGCAGCCGCACGGCGACGATCACCCCGGCGAACCACGCCGGGATCAAATATTGGTAGGCGAGCCACCAATCGGCGGTCGTTAGCTTATCGGGCACGAAGAACGACGCCAGAATCGCGCCCAGATCGTAGGTCTCGCCGCCTAAGCCCTGCGCCGGATGAAAGACCAGATAACTGTTCAAGCGCGGGATCAGCGAGAGCATGGCGAAGCCGGTGAAGAACGCGCCCGCCAGCACCAAGCGCTTGAAACGCAGCGCGCGGATTTCGGGCTGATTCCGGCTTGATCAGCGCGAACAGGGCGATCGCCCGCGCGCCGATCAGCACCGGGACCACGTACCAGTAGCTCCCGGCGAACAGCATCAGGATCAGCGCCACGACCAGCACGCCGAGCCAGCGGCGCGTCTGCTCGCGATAGAGCAGCCCGATCAGCCCGGCGTAGACCCACGCCATGTAAGCGAGGCTGAAGCCGATCTGGTAGAAGCCGCGATTGAGCGCGGTGGTGAAGCCGCCGCTCGCGCCCATCAGCAAGCCGAGCAGGACCGCCCCGGCGTGCAGCTTGAGCGAACGCCCCAACGCCCAGCCGCCCAAGGCCATGATCACGAGGTGCAGCATGATGGCGACCTTGCCGCCGTTGACCGCGCCGCCGAATCAAAATCGGGTAAGTCATCAGCGGATTGAGCAGGTAGGAGAACAGGTTCTCGAACAGCGGCTCGCCGCGCCCCTCAACGGATTCCAGAGCGGGATCGCGCCGTTCTGCCGGAAGGTCTGCGCTCGCCAGCGCGCCGGAGTTGATCAGGTAGGGGTACTCCGCCCCCGGCGGCATCGTGTCGGCGAGAAACTCGGTCTGCGTCTGCCGCGTGAAGATCAGCAGGCAGCCGAGGATCACGGCGATTTCGAGCAGGTCGAGCAGGATTGGGTCGTTTTCGCAGCATAAGTTCGCTCAGTCCAGTGCGTCGGGTTTCTGTGTAGGGGCGTTATATATAACGCCCCTACGGACAAACAATATTGGCGACACCCCCTCAATCATACCCGTTTCCGCTGAGGCGTTTCGTACGGATTTTTAATACGATTCATATAACGGTGACCTACAATGATGCAAGATAAAAACCGTAAATGTGAGTGATGCTATGGATTTGAATCGTTACACCAACAAAGCCCAAGCAGCGCTGCTCAAGGGGCAGCAGCTTGCCAATGAATATGGACACAGCAGCGTCGATCCGCTGCACATTTTGATCGGCTTGCTGTCGCAGCAGGACGGCGTGGTGCCGGAGATCGTCGCCAAGATCGGCGCGCGCCCGCAGCGCTGCTCGCCGAGCTTCAGCAGACGCTCGACAACCGCCCGCGCACCTACGGCAGCAACGCGCAGGCGAGACTCAGCCGCGCCGCGACCGACACGCTGACCAAAGCCGAAAAAGAAGCGCAGAAGATGCACGACGATTACGTCAGCACCGAGCACATCCTGATCGCCTTGTCCGAGGAACAGTCGGTCGAGCGGGATTTTGGAGCGCAGCGGCGTCACCCGCGACGCGATCCTCAAGGCGCTGACCGCCATTCGCGGCGGGCAGCGGGTCACGTCGCAAGACCCGGAGAGCACCTACAAGAGCCTCGAAAAGTACGGGCGCGACCTGACGGCGATGGCGCGGCAGGGCAAGCTCGACCCGGTGATCGGGCGCGAGGACGAAATCCGCCGCGTGATTCAGGTGATCAGCCGGAGGACCAAGAACAACCCGGTGCTGATCGGCGAGGCGGGCGTCGGCAAGACGGCGATTGTCGAGGGGCTGGCGCAGCGGATCGTCAACGGCGACGTGCCCGAAGGCTTGCGCGACAAGCAGTTGATCTCGCTCGACATGGGGTCGCTGCTGGCGGGCGCGAAGTTCCGGGGCGAGTTCGAGGAGCGGCTGAAGGCGGTGCTCAAGGAAGTCACCGACAGCGGCGGGCAGATCATCCTGTTCTTGGACGAACTGCACACCATCGTCGGGGCGGGCGCGGCAGAAGGCGCGGTCGATGCCAGCAATATGCTCAAACCGATGCTGGCACGCGGCGAACTGCGGGCGATTGGCGCGACGACGCTGGACGAGTATCGCAAGTACATCGAGAAGGATGCGGCGCTGGAACGGCGCTTCCAGCCGGTGTTCGTCGATGAGCCGAGCGTCGAGGACACGATCAGCATTTTGCGCGGTCTCAAGGAGCGCTACGAAGTGCATCATGGCGTGCGTATACAGGACTCAGCCGTCATTGCCGCCGCGACCCTTAGTGATCGATACCTGCCGGATCGACAGCTACCGGACAAAGCCATCGATTTGATCGACGAAGCGGCCGCCCGATTGAAGATGGAGATCGACTCCAAGCCGCAAGCGCTCGATACGGTCGAGCGGCAGATCATGCAGCTTGAGATCGAGCGCGAGGCGCTGCGCAAGGAACGCGATCAGGCGTCGCGCGAGCGGCTCAGCTCCATCGACAACGAGATCGGCAACCTGCGTGAGGAACTCAACGCGCTGACGGCTCGCTGGCAGCAGGAAAAGGAAGTCATCGAGGGCATCCGCGCGACCAAGAGCAAGATCGACGAGGCGAAGGTGCAGCTGGAGCAAGCCGAGCGCAAAGCTGACTTGAAGTCAGCCGCGCGGCTGCGCTACGGCACGCTGCCCGAACTGGAAAAGCAGTTGGCGGCGCAGGACGCGGCGGTCAACCAGCGCCACGCCGACGGCACGACCATGCTCCGTGAGGAAGTCGACGCCGACGGCATCGCCGAGGTGGTCAGCAAGTGGACGGGCGTGCCGGTGTCGCGGCTGCTGGAAGGCGAAGTCGATAAGCTGCTGCGGATGGAAGATCGGCTGCACGAGCGGGTGATCGGGCAAGACGACGCGGTCAAGTCGGTGGCGTCGGCGGTAAGGCGAAGTAGAGCGGGTCTGCAAGACCCCAATCGCCCGATTGGGACGTTCCTGTTTCTCGGTCCGACCGGCGTCGGCAAGACCGAACTGGCGCGCGCCTTAGCCGAGTTCATGTTCGACGACGAGGCGGCGATGGTGCGGATCGACATGAGCGAGTACGGCGAGCGCCACAGCGTCGCCCGCTTGATCGGCGCGCCGCCCGGTTACGTCGGCTACGAGGAAGGCGGGCAACTGACCGAGAGCGTGCGGCGGCGTCCGTATTCGGTGGTGCTGCTGGACGAGGTCGAGAAGGCGCACCCGGAGGTGTTCAACGTCTTCCTGCAAGTCTTTGACGACGGTCGGCTGACCGATGGTCAGGGGCGGACGGTCGACTTCACCAACACGATCATCATCATGACCAGCAACGTCGGCAGCCAGATGATCAAGCAGGCGGGCGCGAACGCGGATCAGAAGGCGCTGCGGCAGGCGATTTTGGCGGAACTGGACAACTACTTCCGACCGGAGTTTTTGAACCGGCTGGACGACATCATCCTGTTCAACGCGCTGACGCAAGCCGACCTTGAGCGGATTGTGACCATTCAACTGCGGCACTTGGAGCGCCTGCTGGCGAGCCGCCGCCTGACGCTGGAACTGACCGCCGACGCGAAGCACTTCCTCGCCGAGCGCGGGTTCGACCCGGTCTACGGCGCGCGCCCGCTCAAGCGGACGATCCAGCGCGACTTGCAAGATCCGCTGGCGCTGGCGATTTTGGAAGGCGAGGTGCAGAGAAGGCGATCACGTGCTGGCGGATGTGAATGCGGCGGGCGATGGGCTGAGTTTTGAGGCGGTGAAGGTCGGCGAAGTGGTGTAAGCAATTCGGGTTTGAAAAGTGAAGGGGTCTCATGTCCCCTTCACTTCATCGTCAATTTTGTTCAGGTAAACTCATTTGAAACCCTGCATCAAGAAAGTTCTTTGCCTCGATCCAACCCTCAGCTAAGTTTCGTAAGTCTTTATTGTGGCTATAAATCACGTCAGCATTGTTTGCAACAGCGGTTGCAATAATCATTACGTCCGCGACAAGTTCTTTCTTAGTAACATCAGGATGCAGTGTTTTTATATTGCCATGTTTCTTTATGTGACTATGTCTTATTCGGGAAAAGACTGTAGCAGCGCGCATATCATAATCTACCACCATCCAGTCATCACTGAATTGGTTCACAACCTCAGCAACATGTTGATCTTCAATTGGAACGAGGAGTTCCCCTACCACAATCGAAGGAACAATAATGGCGCTGTCCTGTTGATCCAGCCACCTCATGAAATCTCTAGCAGGATGAATAAGTTCCTCAGCGCCTTTTGTAGCTTTTCCTACAATCGACCAGTACAAGATCTGCGTGTCCACGCATACAACACTCATTGTATGTCCTCAGTTTCGTACCCGCGCAGATCAGCGACAAGCGAATCAATGTCAACATCTGCGTAATCCTGCGCTGTTATCTTGTGCAAAGCATCAAGTGCAACATCAACAGGTTTTTTGCGATATGTTGTTAGTTCTTCAACCAAAAAATACTGAAGAGACATATCGCTTGCATCCCATTTTGCTACACCTCTTATACCTACAACAGTATAAAGTCGCTGTCCAATTTGCTTGGCTACGTGTAGATTGTTTGCCCTAGTAACATTGCATGTGAACATCGTTCCATCAAGTAGCCTCATGCGAACTCGTGGTGGATCATCCCCCATAATACCTGAGACATAACCATACAGGGTAGTTTTGCCTTCAACGAGTTTGGACTCGACTTCTATTTCCGTCGTCGGCGAGACTATGGCAAGCTGACGATGATGACCATTGTTTTCCCACAGCTGAGTGTCAGTTTTGTATTTTCTTGTTATCTTACGAACTGTTCGGAGGGCTTCAACAGACTTGTATGGAAGAGTATCGTATTGCCCACTTGAGACTGCCTGTGCGGTAGCAGCCAAAGCCGCTTGACTTTGGGTTTCATAGACGGTTTCAAATTGCAACACGTAACTGCCTTGCCGTACAGACGCGAGACCAACAACAACTTCACTCTCATCGATACCAAGTGAAGGATTGTCACGTGCAACAATCGCCGCAATCATTTGTTCAACAGATGCAATTAGCTCTGCTACATCTCTTGAACTAACTTTTTCAGGGCTAAGATCTTCGCCCACCATACGAACTTCAAATTGATAGCTCATTTTGCATCGCAATCAACTGTTTGTAGTTCAGCCGTTTGCATTAGCACCTTCGTATATCACTGATTGTATGTCTATAATGCCTTATTTTGTCTATAATCTTCATGGAAAGCAAACGTTCTTGAGTTCCTTTAATCTGTTTAAGTAGTTATGTCATCCAGCGCTCAATGTGTCTTTACAGAATAAATATAGCACAAAAGTTCTAGTTCATAAATGAATATTTTTGGGCGAGAGGGAATACGCTGTATGAAGCGGGTGCTGCTATAATGGGGTGATAGTGAAAGAAGTCTAGCCTCGCAAGGGATGACGCGATGACCCTGTAAATTGAGGTACAGATCGCGCCATCACTATTGATCAAGACGGCGCGCCGGGCGGCACGTGGATGCTGCTTAACGCCCTCGATCTTCAGCGATGAGTTCCTCAGACGGGCGCGCACCTGAGCGCATTACGCCTAATCGCTCAAGTTCGTCGTCGGTCGCGGTGATAGCATCGTCAGATATGTAAAGATCGGTTGCCAAGATGCCCGCGCGTCGTAATTTCTCGCGGGCAGCGCTGCGTATATCTGAAGATCTTTTCACTGGCGCGCGCCTGTCTATCGACGTACGCTCCACATACCTAACTGCCCCATGGTTAGTCGATGGCGTAACGTGCTGTGAATTTCGTGGGCTAGAATTTGTTCTGCCCTGAGGTTTTGAAGCCTCATGTCTGGTTTCACCGGGCTTCTCTTGCCCTTTATCTTCAGGTTTCTTTTTCACATTACATCCTCGTACTCAATTCAGCATTATTATACTCTCCAAATTCAGCTACAGATCGTCCCCACAACTTCCAGCATTGCGCGGCGGAGCGCGCCATGTTACCGTGATCGCCTTGATTGGCTGAGGTGGAGCATCCCGGCTTGAAGGCATCGAAACGCCTCCTTCCTGTCGTCGCCGTGCTGCTGATCGCGGCGGCGCTGCGGATCGTCGGCGCGAGCGGCTACCCGGTCTGGACCGACGAGGGCTGGAGCATCTGGGCGTCGAGCAGACCCGGCGCAGGTGATCGGCATTGTCGCCGCCGACCGGCATCCGCCGCTCTACTTCGCCGCGCTCAGCCTGTGGCGCTTGGCGGCGGGCGACTCGCTGCTGGCGCTGCGCTTCCTCTCGATTGCCGCCGGAGTGATCGCGGTGGCGGTCGTTTATCGCCTCGCCTGCGACGTCTTCGGGCGGCGGGCGGCGCTGATCGCGGCGCTGCTGTTCGCCGTGCTGCCGAGCGCCGTTTACTACGCGCAAGAAGTCCGTCATTACGGCTGGCTGACCCTGTTCTCGGCGCTCTCGTGGCTGATCCTGCTGCGCTATCTACGCCAACCGAGTCGCAAGCTGTGGATCGGCTACGTGCTCAGCCTCGCGACGATGCTCTACACCCTCTATTTCGCCGTGTTCACGATCGCGGCACAAGGACTGATCGTCCTGTGGATGGTTGTCCGTAGGGGCACGATATATCGTGCCCCTACACGACGCGTATTTGTGGCGTTGATCGCCGCCTTCCTCGCCGCCGCGATCCTCTATCTGCCGTGGCTGTACGTGATCGCCACCCAGCAGGCGGGCATCCTCAGCGGCGGCATCGGCGACGCGCCCAACACGATCCAGCCGGAGGACCTGCTGGCGGTGCTGCAAGTCGGCTTCGGCATTCACCTGCTGATCCCGCTGGCGGGGTTCGTCGTCGGCGCGCTGCTGATCCTGCGTCACCCGCGTCTGCGTCCGCTTGCCTTGCTGATCGGCGGCGCGGGGCTGCTGATCGGCATGGTCGTGCTGAGTTTGCGCTTCGACCTGCTCTCGGCGCGGACGCTGACCTTCTTGACGCCGCTCCTGCTGATCGTCAGCGCTTATGGGCTGAGCAAGCTCGATCCGCGCCTCGGCTATGGGCTGGCGATTTTCTGGGTGATCCTCACGCTGGTAGCGCAGCCCACGCCGCAGGTGATCCAGCCGCGCTTGCACAGCGAAGCGGCGGCTCAAGCGCTGGCGAGTGCCTATCAACCCGGCGACGCCGTGATCCTCGAAACCGGCTGGGACGACAACGCCTTCGCCTACGAGGTCGCGCAAGCGCTGCCCGGCGGCGCCGAGATCGTGCGCACGCTGCCGTGGACCAACGAGCGCACCGGTGGACAGCCGGTCGTGCCGCAGATCGAGCCGGTGCTGGCGAGTCACGCGCGGGTGTGGGTCGTCCAGTGGCTGCAAGCGCCGCAGGTGCTCCCTTTCCTTGAGTCCGGCGGCGACGGGTTTCAGCCGGCGCAAACGCTCGACGTTTCAGCCGGCGATTACGGCGCGCGCTTCGGTGCCCCGACGATTCAGGTGCGGCTGTTCACGCGGTGAGCGAGCGATTTGCGTTGGTAACAATGAGTCGCGATATGTCCGTAGGGGCGCACCGCAAGCCTATGCGCCCCTACAAAACCGTCCAATGTGTGCATAAATTCGAGGTCGTGATGCGCAATTTTCGCCGCCTGTTGCTGATCGCTGCGCTGCTGATCGCGTTGGCGGGATTATCGCCCGCCGCCGCGCAGACGCAGTGCGGCATCGCCCGGTCGATCAGCTATCCGGTCGATCCGGCGCAGTTCCAAATCGTGCAGGACTTCGGCGCTGCCAGCCCGCGTCATCAGGGACGCTATCACACCGGCGAGGACTGGTACGGCGGACGCGGCACCAGCTACGGCACCTACGTCCGCGCGATCGCCGACGGGCGCGTGACCTTCGCCTCGCCGAACGGCTGGGGGCGTGACGGCGGCGTGATCATCATCGAGCACAGCTTCCCCGATGGCTCGACCGCCTACAGCATGTATGGGCACGTCACCGACACCGAAGGCGTGATCTTTCCGGCGGTGTTCACCTGCGTGCACGAGGGCGACATCATCGCGTCGGTCGGCGACATCCGTCCCGCGCCGCATCTGCACTTCGAGATTCGCACCAATCAGCCGGACATCCCCGGACCCGGCTATACGTGGGACGACCCGGTCAGCGGCGGCTGGCGGCGTCCGAGCAAATTTATCGCTAACTGGCAGGCGTGGTTTTTGAACAGCTATCGCTGGCACGCCGACATCGCCGACGAGACCGGACCGATCGCGCCGCCGGTTGAGTTGAACGACCACAGCCTGATCGCGCTCGACGCCAACCGCGTCCTGCGCATCAGCAGCGATGGGCGCGTGCTCTGGCGGATCAACCTGACCGCGCCCGCCGTCGGACTGATCGAGCAGCCGGGCGGGATTGTGGTCGCCTACGCTGATGGCAAGCTGCAAATCGTCACCGCCGAGGCGACGTTGGGCTTGTCGTGGGAGGTCGGCGCGCCGCTGGACAGTCCGCCGCTGATCACGCCGGAGGGGATCATTTTTCATACGGGCGACAATGCGCTGATCGCGCTCACGCCCGATGCGCGCTCGGTGCGCTGGCGCTTGAGCGGCGTGCCGCCGGTGCTGCGCTGGATAGTAGGCGCTGCGGTGATCGGTGCGATGACCAGCGACAACGCCATGCTGACTATCTCGCCGGACGGGCAGTTGATCGACCGGGCGCTGCTGCGCGAACCGGGATCGCTGAGCACGAACGATGGCAGCTTGATCGCCTACACGCGCGGCGGCTTGTGGCGCGTCGATGCGGCGGGCGCGTGGTCGCTGGATTTCGCTGACGCGCCGCCCGGTGGCAGATCGAGCGCGGTCGCCGAAACGAGCGATCAGACCTTCCTGTTCGACGGCGCGACGCTGCACGGCTACGACGCCAGCCACGCCGAGCAGTGGGCGACGCCGCTGCCGGGCGTCGGCGGGACGGTCGATCTGTCGGTCTACGACGAGGGCAGCGTGCTGCTGCTGACCAGCAATCAGGGCAATATCGTGGCGCTGCAAGCGGCGACCGGCGGCGTCTGCAACGCGACGCGCATCTACGGCAGCCCGCGATCCCACGAGTGGCACAGCCTCGGCGACGACGGCATTTTGCGGGTCTACGTCGCCGATCAGGTGATCGGGTTGGACTGGAAACGCTTCTTGATGGCGTGCGCGACGTAGTTTGAACCTCTCCCTTCGCCGCCGTAGGGGCAGGTTTCAAACCTGCCCCTACAGACCTCACCCCCCACCCTCTCCACCTAACAAGGGTAGGTATTTAATTAACCTCACCCCCTGCCCCCTCTCCACATCGTGGAGAGGGGGTAAAAACAGGTTACAAAGGGTGTTTAAAGTCCCCTCTCTATGTAATGGAGAGGGGATTTAGGGGTGAGGTAAGCGTAGAGTTAAAAACCTACCCCTGTCAGACCCTCTCCACTCCGTAGAGCGGGGAGCGAAGCCAAGCTGCTCCAGCGGCGGATGCTGCTGATTTCCGTAGGTTGGCGAGTCGCCTCAAATATTACTAACACAAAATGGTATGATATAGATCGATTGGCTTGCGGCTTCATTCTGATAGAACTGAGTGATTATCAAGGCAGATTTCGATGATGCGAAAAGTATTCTTGCTCGTAGCGGTACTGGTGGTCGTGGCGGGGATCGGTTTTGCCGTTCCGGCGGCACAGGCAGATTGCCAACCGGAACCCGGCACCGGATCGACGACCGACGATACGGTTATCTGCAATGGAGACGACGCCGACGGCGTGAACGTCGGCAGCGGCAGTGACAGCGTCGAGATCGTCAGCGGGACGGTGCTCGATACGATCATCAGCGAGGGCGGTTCGCTGCTGGTGGTCATCAACGGCGGCGCGCTCGATACGTCGGCGCTCGGCAACGCCATCGCCATGGCGGGATCGGGTGACATCACCGTGCTCGGTGACCTGCTCGCCGGGACCTTCGGCATCCTGATCACCGGCAGCGGCAATGTCAATTCGACCGGCAATATCGACGCCGGGAGTATGGCGATTGTGATCTTCGGCAGCGGCGACGTGACCTCGACCGGCGACCTGACGGCGAAGGAAATCGGCATTTATGTGGATGGGCAGGGCACGGTCACCAGCGTCGGCAATATCGCGGCAGCGACCGGCATTTACGTGTATGGCGGCGGTACGGTCAACTCGACCGGAAATATCACCAGCACGAGTGCCAGCGGCTATGGCATCTATCTTTATGGCGGTGGCGCTATCACCTCGGTCGGGGACATCAGCGGTGGGGGCTACGGCATCTACCTCAGCGGTGACGGCAGCATCGATTCGACCGGCGACGTGAGCGGTCTCTACTACGGGATCAGCATCGGCGGCAACGGCAGCATTTGGTCGGTCGGCGACGTGAGCGGCAAATTTAGCGGCATCTACCTCAGCGGTGACGGCAGCATCGATTCGACCGGCGACATCAGTGCGTCGAGCGGCGACGGCATTGACTTCTACGGGAACGGCAGCATCAACTCCACCGGCACGATCACCGCGGCTCAAAACGGCATCTACTTTTACGGCAGCGGGAACGTGACGGTCAACGGCGCGATCGACGCGGGCGCAACCGGCATCAACGGCGGACCCGGCGATCAGGCAGGTCGAAGTCTACGGCTCGGTGAACGCGCCGATTGCGATCCGCCTGAACGACGGCAACGATACGGTTCACGTCCACGACGGCGGCGACGTTCAAGGCGCCATCCAGATGGGCGGCGGCGACGATACCGTCATCATCGGCGATAACTCGGTCATCCACGACACGATCTTGGGCGGCGAAACCGCCGAAGTCAACGGCGACACCCTGATGATCGGCGACACGCAGATTTGCAGCGAGGATGGCTCGGCGACCGCGACCGCGCACACGCTGGCGGATCAAGTCGCCGGGCTGAACCCGGACAGCGACACCGTGACCTATTTGGGACAGACCTATACGTGGGCGGAGTTCGAGCATATCACCAGCGGGATGCGCTTCGGTCCATGCTTCGGACGGATCGACGACGGGCGGATCAACGCCTATGACCTCGCGGCACCGGACGCGCTCTACTGCGTGCAGGGCGGCGGTGTCAGCGTGTGGGACATCGACACGGTGGGTCAGGGCACTTACAGCTTCGCCATCACGCGGGCGCAGATCGAGGCGGCGTTCGCGCAAGCTGCCGCCAGCGGGCAGAACACCATGATCGACGCGGACGACCTCGGCAACGCGCTCTACGCGCTCAGCGACGGGCACACCATCCAGTTCAACGCGCCGGAGACCAACGAGCCGTGGAAGACCTACAGTCTTCCCGTTCGAGCGGGATCGCTGCCCGGCGGCGTGGGAACCTCCACCCCCCCCCTCGACTTCAGAGGGGGAGCAAACAGGATGCAAGTATAAACAAGCCGCCGCTCAGAAATGAGCGGCAGCTAGCTGTTTACGTGGTGTGATCGGGTGTTTACGCCTCGACTTTGACACCCTTCCAAAAGGCGACGTAATCCTTGATCTGGCGGTTCATTCGTCCTTGATTGGGCATCTCACCCGCAGACCTGCCGACCGGGGCGGGCGCAGTAACTATATTGCACGCTGCCGGTTTGAGCGTAGCGGGCGAGATCGGCGCGGGTGAAGACGAAATCGCGGCGGGCGGCGGTATCGTGACAGCTAAAGCAGTCGCTCAGGTTCTCGCCGGTCGCCGCGCCGGTATCCTTGTTGAAGGCGGCGAAGTTCCAGCCGCCGACGTGGGTGCTGGCGGCGAGGTCCTCGATCAGCCACGTCGAGCGCAGCTCGCCCATGTGGACTTCCGGCTGAAGCTCGCCGGGTACCAGATAGCCATTGGCATCGCGCAGCACCTTGCCGTCGGCATCGCGGGCGGCGGCGTAAGCCTCGATCACGATCTGGGTGCGTTCCGGGAAGGGATCGCCGGTGCGCACGGCGTCGAGCGCCGCCGGGGTAATGTAGATTTTGCGGGTGATGCCGTCGCTGCGGTCGACTTCGGCGTAGAAGGCGAAGGTGTCGCGGTAATTGACCGGCAGCACCATCGGCTCGCGCCCCGGTGGATAAGTCGCTGTCGGCGGGATGGCAGGCGCAGCCTCGCGGGTCATGCCGCTGACGACGACCAGCGCCACGAGCAGCAGCGCCAGTAACGAAAACAGAATTGGTGGTTTCATGCGGGATCGATTGCGACTCGGTAGAATAAGCAATTGGCGATTGGTGATTGTCGTAGGGGCGTAATATATTACGCCCCTACCCGTGATCAACCGCTTCATCCTAGTGCCGATCTCTTGCCAGATTCTTACAGGATAACCCCATGGAACAGAACTACAAATCCCGGTTGGAGCAGCTTCAGGCGATCAGCGGCGTCGACGCGGTGTTGATCGTGCCGGGGTCGAACCTCAAGTATTTCACCGGCTTGAATTATCACCTCTCCGAGCGCCCGATCATCGCCATCGTGACGGCGGACGGTTTGTCGGCGATTGTACCGCGTCTTGAAGTGCCCAGCCTCGTCAAGCGCCCCGATCTCGAAGCGCGCCCGTTCCCGTGGGGCGACGACGAGGGCTACATGGGGGCGTTCCAGCAAGCGCTTGACCAACTCGGCTTGCGCGGTAAGACGCTCGGCGTCGACGGCATGACCATGCGCGTCACCGAGTGGCTGGCGCTCCAGTCGATCGATCCGTCGCTGAAGGTCAAGCCGGTCGAGCAGGAATTGATCCGCATTCGCGCCCACAAGACACCGGAAGAAGTCGATGCCATGCGTCGCGCCATCGCCGCCAGCGAAAAAGCGCTGGCGACTTTCTTGGCGGAAGTCGAACCCGGCATCACCGAGCGCCAGATCGCCGCGCGGCTGGAGACGCTGATGCAGGAATACGGCGGCACCGGCTTGGCGTTCGAGTCGCTGGTGCAGACCGGTGAGAACAGCGACAATCCGCACGGCACGACCACCGACCGCCAGCTCAAGCGCGACGAATTCCTGCTGATCGACTACGGCTGCAAGGTCGATGGCTATCCGGCGGACATCACGCGGACGTTCTGCCTCGGCACGCCCAGCGCCAAGATGCTGGAGCTGTACGACGTGGTGCTGCGCGCCAACGCTGCGGGCAAGGCAGCCGCCGGTCCCGGCGTAGCGATGGGCGACGTCGACAAAGCGACCCGCGACGTGATCGTGGCGGCGGGCTATGGCGAGTATTTCACGCACCGCACCGGGCACGGCTTGGGGCTGGACACGCACGAGCCGATCCCGCAGATCGCGCCCGGCGTAACCGATCTGCTCGAACCGGGGATGGTGTTCACGGTCGAGCCGGGGATTTATCTGCCGGGGTTGGGCGGCGTCCGCATCGAGGACGACGTGCTGGTGACCGAAACCGGCATCGAGGTGCTGACCAGCTTCCCGCGCCAGTTGCAGATCGAGCGGTGAGGCGGATTAATCCCTCGATCCAGAGGCGGGCGTTACATGAGCGGGTCGAAACAGTCCCATGCTGACCCCACCCCCGCGCTGCAAACCTTCGGTTTGCCTTGCGCTTCCCCTCCCCGAATTCAGGGAGGGGAGAGTGCCTTTGCTTGTCTGGAGTGTTCGTCGTCAAATTTGATGACTTCTCGACACCGCAGTGGTGTTTTTAAACAGCCTTATGTAACGCCCCTACAACCCCTCTCTAGTAAGCGAAGCGGCAGAGAGGGGGAGAAAAAGCACATATGAGGTCGAGCCGACTCTGTGCTATTTTGTAAACGTGCCTGAATCCTCGGTCGAAAACGCAGCGCCGCACCAAATCCTCAGTGAAAGTTGGAGGTAAACTCAACGTCATGAAACGACTACTGCTGATCAGCTTGATCGTGCTGGCGGGGCTTTCTACCGCACAGGCGCAGGACTGGACGCCGGTCACGCCGGGCGGAGAGGCGCTGTGCGCGCTCGGCACGCCGTACACCTTCTTCGTCCGTGAGGGCGACCCCGGCAAAGTGTTGATCTTCTTCGAGGGCGGCGGCGCGTGCTGGAACGACGAGACCTGTGCCCCGAACTCCGGCTTGTTCGATCCGGTGGTCGAGGGCGGCGAGGCGGCGGCTTACAATCAGGGCATCTTCGACGCGGGCAATCCCGAAAATCCGCTGGCGGGCTACAGCACGATTTTCGTCTCCTACTGCACCGGCGATTATCACTTGGGGACGAAGGCGGTCGAGTACGCGAGCGGGACGGTCGATCACGTCGGCTACACCGATGCGACCGCCGCGCTCGACTGGACGTTCGCCAACTATCCGCGACCGAGCGACGTGGTCGTCGCCGGATGCAGCGCGGGGGCGATCGGCGCGATTTACTACACGCCGACCATCGCCCGCCGCTACCGATCCGCCCACTTGACCGAATTCGGCGACGCGGGCATCGGCGTGATCAACCCGGCGTGGGGCGGTTTCGACGTCTGGGGCGTGCGCAACCGGCGAGCAGCACCGGATCAGTTCGTGGCGGCGCTGACCGCCAGCGCTGCTCGCAGCTATCCCGCGTGCCGAGATCGGCGCCTACACCAGTTACAACGACAGCGTGCAGACCAACTATTACGTGCTGACCGGCGCGGTCGAAGCGTGGCCCCTCGCCATGCAGACGACGCTCGACGGGTTGCAGCGCTACGCCAATTTCGGGTCGTTCGTCGCGCCGGGGGGCGAACACTGCATCACGCCGACGCCGCGCTTCTACAGCGAGAACGTCAACGGCGTGCGCTTCCGCGACTGGTTCGCGGGGCTGGTGAATGGCGATCACGTGGCGGACGTGCAGTGTACGGACTGCTAGAAGAGAAGTACCGAGGACTGAGTACCGAGTGCTGAGTAAAAGCTAGGACTGAGGTTCGAGGACTGAGGACTGAGTAAAAGACAGGACTGAGAGCGGGCGAGGCATGCCTCGCCCCTACGGTGCTCCCCACTCAGTCCGACCCCGACCGTTTATCCCCAAATTCAGAATCCCTATCCCAATTTATCCCCATATATCCCAATAACCCAAGTGATATAACCCAAATTTGGGTTATATGGTCAAGTCTTGGGAAAAGCTTGGCGCTCAACGAAAAGTGGACAAATGTGACTTGGCAACCAGAACATCCGTGCTACGATGGAGATATAGGGGCGTTATTGCTCACACGCGCGGTTTGTTATTGCAAGGGAAACAAGAGTGGCGCCAAGGCGAGGATTTAATTATGACGAGTTTGTGCGCGGCTTTCGGGCGGCGTGCGCTCAACAGGGCATCGATCCGGCGCGCGGAGCGACCGGCTATCAGGTCGTCAATGTGGTGGTGGATCGGCGGCGGGCGGCACGCCGGCAGCGGCGATCTGCACAGCAGCATTGGTGGCAGAATCCCGGTTTGTGGCTGAACTGTCCGCCCTATCGCAGCGAGACCGAGCAGCAGGCGGTCTGGAATCTGTTCACCGAGGCGCAGGACAGCATCGGCACGATCTACCTTGCCGGGTATCGCCTGCGCGATCTGCGGCGGGAATTCGCGGCTCAGGTGGCGAGGAAAGCATAGGGTGACGAAACGACAAGGGCGGTACAACCGAAAGTACAGTCAGAAGGCGAAGTCGGCGGCGCTCGAAGCGCTCGACCGGAATGAGCACAACTACTATCGCACCGAGAAGGAAACCGGCATTCCGTATTCGACGCTCAAGCGTTGGGAGCGGCAGCGCAGCCAAGCCCTGTTGGGGACGGCTGAGCGGGGACTACCCCTTGAAGGCGTGACGCTCGGTCAGCAGTTGGAAGGAATTGCCTATCAACTGGTCGCGGCGCTGCCGGAGAAGCTCGAAGAAGCAAATCTGCATCAAACGATTGAGGCGCTCAAGTTCGTGTTGGAGAAGGTCGGACAGGTGGAAGGCGACAGGAGCGCTGACGTCTATGAAAAACTCGCTCGTCTCATGGATCGCTACGCTGCCGAGAAACGAGCAGTTAGCGATTCTGAGCCAGTTGACGGCGGCTGAAGCTGCCGAGATCGCCTACGATTGGTCGCTGTGGGCGCGTCCCAAGCAGATTGCGCCGCCGGGGGACTGGCGCATCTGGCTGATTTTGGCGGGGCGCGGCTTCGGCAAAACGCTGGCGATCACGCAGTGGGCGCTGGCGCAGGCGCGGGCGATGCCCAAGTCGCGCGGGGCGCTGGTCGCCGCGACCGCAGCCGACGCCCGCGACGTATTGGTCGAGGGCGAAAGCGGCATTCTGAACGCCGCGCCGCCCGATTTCCGCCCCAAGTTCGAGCCGAGCAAGCGCCGCCTGACCTTCCCCAACGGGAGCACAGCGGCGCTTTTTAGTGCCGACGAGCCGAACCGCCTGCGCGGTCCGCAGCATCACTGGGCGATCTGCGATGAACTGGCGGCGTGGAGCTATCCCGAAGCCTTCGACATGCTGCTGCTCGGCTTGCGGTTGGGCGACAATCCGCGAATCGCCATCGCCACGACGCCCCGCCCGATCCCGCTGATCAAGCGGCTGCTGGGCGACGCAAGCGTCGCCTTGGTGCGCGGCAGCACTTACGAGAACCGGCTCAACCTCGCCGCGAGCTTCTTCGACGGCATCGTGGATCGCTATGAAGGGACGGCGCTCGGTCGGCAGGAGCTGCTGGGCGAGCTGATCGACGCGGACGCCGGATCGCTGTTCAAGCGCGGGCTGATCGACGCCGCGCGGGTCGATGCAGCGCCGCCGCTGCGCCGGATCGTCGTGGCGATTGATCCGGCGGTGACGGCGCGGGCGACCAGCGACGAGACCGGGATCATCGCGGCGGGGGTCGGCTTCGACGGTGAGGCTTACGTGCTCGAAGACGCCAGCCTGAAGGCGTCGCCGGATGGCTGGGCGCGGGCGGCGGTCGAGGCTTATCGGCGCTGGGAGGCAGACCGGATCGTGGCGGAGGTCAACAACGGCGGCGATCTGGTCGAGCACACGGTGCGGACGGTTGACGCCAACGTGCCCTTCACGGCGGTGCGGGCGTCACGCGGGAAGGTGGCGCGGGCGGAGCCGGTCGCGGCGTTGTACGAGCAGGGCAAGGTGCATCACGTCGGCGGGTTTGACGATCTGGAGCGGCAGATGACCGACAATCTCGTTGTAGGGGCGAGGCATGCCTCGCCCGACC
>CAVSGS010000010.1:0-385760 GCA_963727545.1 uncultured Chloroflexia bacterium | reverse complement strand
TCGGCGATCTGCTCCGACGACAGGCGATGATCCCACGCCAGCCGACCGTAAGCGTACCAGTTGGCTTGCGCAAAGGGATGTCCGCACCAGTTGCGATCATCGCCGACATTGGCGATCGCCGACATGCCGGTCAGGTCGTGCCCGTCGAGCGTGCCATCGACCACGTAGGCGACCAGCGAGCCTTCGCCCTCGCAGCCCGTATCGGCGTCCAGCACTTCTTTGAACAGCGGCGCGAGGTAGACCAGATGGGTCGCGCAGCCGAGATACTCCTGCGTGATCTGGAACTCGATCATCAGCGGGGTTTTCGGCATCGCCCCGAACAGCGGGTGATAGGGTTCGCGCGGCTGGAAGTCGATGGCGCCATTCTTGACCTGCAAGAAGGTTCCGGCGGGGAAGGTGCCATCCTGCGGCACCAGTTCGGTGTAGGCTTGCTTATGCCGGTCATCCGGGTCGTGGTCATCGTAGACGAAGGCGCGCCAGCAGACGATGCCGCCGTGCGGCACGACCGCGTTGGCGAGCAGCCCCGCGCCTTCAGCGTGCGAGCGCCCGTAATCGCGCGGACCGGGCTGACCTTCCGAGTTTGCCTTGACGACGAAGCCGCCGAAGTCAGGGATCAGGGCGTAGATTTCGTCCGCTTTTGCCCGCCACCACGCGATCACGTCCGGGTCGAGCGGGTCGGCGGTTGGCAATCCGTCGATCTCCATGGGCGCGGTGAAGCGCGCCGAGAGGAAGACGCGCATCCCATAGGGACGGAACACGTTCGCCAGCGCCGCGAGCTTGATTAGATAGGGGTGCGTCAGGCTGAGCGCGCTGGCGTTGGCGTTGTTCAGCACTACGCTGTTGATGCCAATTGAGGCGTTGGCGCGGGCGTAATCGGTGTAACGCGGATCGAGGTAGTCCGGCAGTTTGTGCCAGTCCCAGAGCGAGAAACCGGCGTAACCGCGCTCGATGGTGCGGTCGAGGTTGTCCCAGTGGAACAGCATCCGGTACTCTGTTTTCGGCTGGCTGACGATGCGCAAGTCGGCGAGCGGCTGGTGCATCTGTAGATGCCGCAGAAAGGCGAACACGCCGTATAACACGCCGACGTCGCGGTTGGCGGCGATCACGATGCCCTTGTGATCGCGGATTACTGTGCTGACGATCACGTAGCCCTCGTCGCCGACCTGCGCCAACGCCTCGTGCAAGTCGAGGTCGGCGATCACGGGCGCGCTGGCGGGCGTTCCGGCGATCAAAATCCCCGCTTGATTGATCTGCTCGGTCAGCGGAACCGACGAGTCAAGCAGGCTTTCGAGCGCCTCGACGAGTTCTTCCTGCGCGGCGTGCTGCGTCGGCGACGGCACGGGAAAGTGAAGCTGGCGGATGGTGCTGCGGTAGGCGTCGAGGGTTGGCGCGTCCTCGATGGTCGCGTAGCGCAGCCACAGTTCGTAGCCATCTTCGTTCTTCAGACGAGATTGTGCAGTTTGAGTCAGCGTTCTGCTTCCTATTCTTGATGCTATAGAGCCGCTGGCGGCTTATTTCCCCGCCGCCCAGAAGATCAACTGACCGAACAGGCTCGGATCGTTATACGACTGGTCGTTCGTGTCGGCTGCTGACCAAATCAGCTTAGCATCGCGTCCGCTGTCGTCCGACGCGCCGTTCAGGTGCGTCTGGAAGCCGATCACCGCGCCTTGCTCCGGCGTGATCGACCAGACGTCGTTGTGCAGCGAGACGGACGCCTCGACGCGATAGCCCTTGTCGGTCTTGACGACGACCGCATGAACCGGCGGTTCCGCGCCGTTGCCGCCGAGGATCGGCGCTTCAGGATTGTCATTCTCGATGTTGACCGCCGAGATGCCGATTTGAGCGATGCCGTCGCTGTAGGAAGTCGTAGTCAGGTCGCCGGTGGGGTTGATGTAGAACTCGATCGAGTCTTCCTCGAACCAATTGGCGACCGGGTCGAACGCCCCATAGGTGACGGCGCTGTCGGTCACGTCGGCGAGGAAATAGAAGTTCGATTCGTCAGCTGCCGCCGCGAATTCATACGAGGTGCTGCCGTCGGTCATCGGACCCGAATCCACCGTGACGCGCGGGACGTTCGTCCAATCGGAGTCGTTGCCGTCCAGCGTGATGCTGACCGGGAAGGGCGCGTAGTAGATGCGCCCCGGCACCGGGTCGGGTGCAAGCTGCGCCGAGTCGCTCTTGGTCGGCGCGGGGATGGTCGCGGTGGGGATTTCGGTGGGCGTGCTCTCCGGCATCGCGCCGCTCGCGTGCTGCTTCAGCACGTCGAGCAGAGCATAATAAGCCGGTTTCGGCTCAAGGTTGTCGTCGAATAGCAGCGGCTCGACCGTCGGATTGTCGTAGAAGCCGAGATTTCTGCCGCGCAGCCACGTGTAATTGTCGGATACGCCCCACGTGATGAAGGCGGTGCAGGCATTGTGGTCGAGGCAGGTCTGGAGCATCTGGGCGTAATCATCCGCTTGCTTACTCAGCGTTTGCTCGTCGGCTTCGCCCGGATAGCGGTCGTCGAACTCGGTGATCTGCACTTGCAGTCCCAAGTCGCCCAAGCGCTGGATGTTGTTGCCGATGGCGCGGAAGTTCAGCCTGCCCACCGTCGAGTGGGCTTGCAGCCCCACGCCGTTGATCGGAATGCCCCGGTCGAGCATATCCTTGACCATCGCGTAAACGGCGTCGGATTTTCTGCCCATGTCTTCGGCGCCGTAGTCGTTGTAAAACAGCAGCGCGTCGGGATCGGCTTCGTGGGCGAACTGGAAGGCAAGGTCGATGTAATCGTCGCCGATGAACTGCCGCCAAGGGGTGTCACGCAGCCCGCTGCCATCGTCAGCGACCGCTTCGTTGACTACGTCCCAATAGGCGATTTGCCCCTTATAGTGCTCCATCACCGTGTGGATGTGATCGCTCAGCAGTTGGATCGCCTCATCGCGGGTGAAGTCGCCAGTCGCGAACCAGCCGGGAAGCTGGTTGTGCCAGACTAGTGTGTGCCCGTGAACCGCCATCCCGTTCGCTTCGGCGAAGGCGACCAGTTCGTCGGCTTGGGTGAAGTCGAACACGCCCCGGCGCGGCTGGACCGTTTCCATCTTCATCACGTTTTCCGGCGTGACCAAGTTGAATTCGCGGGTGAGCGTCTCGACGTAAGCCGGGTCGTTGCGCAGCGACGGAACCGACACCGCCGCACCGATGTAGACGTCTTCGGGCGCTAAGCCGCGCAGGGTGTTGGTCGTTTGCGCGGCAGTCATGCTTGCCCCCAAGACCAAGCCAGCGGCGAGTGCCACAGCGATTTTCTTAAGCACTTTTTGCAACCCCCTTGTTTAAGTAATGGCTTCAAGTGATTCCCTCATTTGGTTGAGACGGCGCTGCCTGAACGCACCGGCGCTCAGAATTTGGATCGATTGAACTTACTCGGCACCCCGCGCCTCGACAGCGAGTTCTGCCGAGCTGTCAAGATGGTTCAAGGCTGAATTCTCGGTGGTAAATCCGCGTGGTAGACATGCTCTCGATGAACATCGGCAGCCAGTAATCGTAGATTTCCGGGGTCGCACCCTGCGCATTCAGCGCGATCTGCCGGGTGGCTTGGTAGAGCACGCGCGTCCAACGCTTGCGCGTCGTGCCCGCCTCGCTGAAGCTGTATTTTGTCTCCATTTCGATGATACCGCTGGAAGCTTTCAGCTTGTGGGTTTGGATCTCCGCTTGGGGCAGCCGTGCAAGCGTCTCGAAGAACGCTGCGGCGACGACTTCTAGATCGTCCGGTTCGAGGGCTTTGCCTAGCTCGGTGAGTTCGACGGCAAACAGGGTTGCCGTCGCTTCTGGATCCGGGCTGTAAATCACGCGGTTAGGGGAAGCGTCCACTGTCGACCGATACCAGTCTTCAGGGACAAAAAAGGAGAAATATCGATGACGTTGCCAGCGGAGACCGCGAATTGCCGTCAGCCTGTTTGGCGCTTGCTCAGTCACTTTTCACCCCAATTTATTCCCAATAACGAATGTAATCGCGCTCGGCGCCCGCCAAGCGTCATTGCGCTGCTGAATCATGTGGGTTAGCGCTACCGCAAATACTCTTTAAGAACAAACTTTTTGTAACGTTATAGTACGTTACGGTAACGTAAATATATCTTAGCGGGACTTGCCGATCGTGTCAACCGAAAACGAGACTTGGCTGCCGCGCGAGTGGTTTTACGCTTCTTCCAAGCTGCTGATAATCTGATCGGCGCTGGCGGTGTCGCCGGTGAGGATCGCGGCTGCCGCTTCGTCGATCCGCGCGTTGATCGCCGCGTCATCGCGGTTCGCTCGGCGGAGGTGGAATAACCGCAGCGGCAGATCGAGATCGTTCGCCGTGAAGCTGAACGACGCGCCGATCAGGTCGCGCGCCGTCGCTTGGATGATTTCGAGGTATTGGCTGCCGAATTCGACCGTCGGCTCGATGATGGTGCCTTCGCCGTAATCGTTCCACGTCACGATCTGGATGACGTCCGGTTTCGCTCGCAGCGCTGTTTCCAGCGTGAAGCGCAGCATATCGCCGTCCATTGGATCAATATAACCGTAGCTCGCGCGCACGCCTGCTTCTTGATAGCTATCCCAGAATGCCGGGAACGCCGCCCCGACGATGTAATCCCAGTTGCGCGCCTTGAGGTAGAAGGCGCGGAAATAGGCTTTGAGCGCCGCCTCGTTGAGCGTGAAGCCGGACATGGGGGGCCAAGGGAAGCTCGACACGGCGTCGAGCACCATGTGTTTGTCCAGCGTGATCAGCGCCGGAGCCGGATCGATCACCGAGAACAGCGCATTCCACTCCGCCGAACCGTTGAAATACTGCGGACCAAAGGTCAGCAGTACCGGCTGATCGCCATGCTTAAGGTAGGCGGGATCGGTGAACCAATGGTCTTGCAGGTAGCGCATCACGTCTTGCCCGCGCGCGACCGCATCCTCGCGCGCCAGCAGCCCGTCGTCGACCATGTGCTTGAGCGACTGATCCTCGTAGCAGATGGCGAACTTCAGTCCGGCGGCTTTGATGTGCTCGAACAGTCTGCCGGTGGCGCGATTATCGGCGGCGTAGTCGGAGTAATCGAGGATGCCGTACCAGTCCACGATCACGCCGTCGATGCCGCTCAGCTTCATCAGCAGCACTTGATATTCGAGGATGTCGTCGTCGCTGGAGTTGTAAGGTCCGGTCAGCGGGTGATAGTGCGAGGCGATCTGCGGCAAACCGTTCGCGTCGGTCTGGTCGGGATCGAACGCGCCCATCGTCCAATGCCAGCCCCATGCTCCGCTAACGCTCGGCGCTTGATACCAAGGCATGAAATGCGCCATCAGCAGCGGGCGATTTGCCGCGTCGCCCTGCGCGAGTAAGCGCAACGGCGCTTGCGCTGCCCACAACGCGCCCGCCGTCAAGCTGAGTCCCTGTATGAACTGGCGTCGACTGATATTTTTGTTCATCAATAAATTCCTTTGATCACAATTCTGTATTTTTCTTGGGGATAGGGGCACGGCATCGATTCGCCGGTTTGACCCCACCCCCAGCCCCTCCCCGAATTCAGGGAGGGGAGAGTGCCTTCGTCCGTTTCAAGTGTTTGTTGTCAAGTCTGATGACTTCTCGGCACAGCAAACGGTTTCTAAACACCCGCATGTCATGCCCCGACAACGAACACTACTCTGCGCCCGGTTCCCCCTCTCCCTACGGAGAGGGGGAGGCTTACCGAAGGTAAGCAGGGGTGAGGTTGTCCTACGGCGTTTGCTCTTTCTTGCCCTCGACTACGCTGAGCAGATTGAAGTAATCGATCTGCGCCTCCCACTGCGGCGAGTGTACGTTCTCTTTATACGACCCGCTGCGCCAGACTTCCTTCGGCGGGATGAAGCAGGCGAATTTCGGGGCGACGCCGCCATCGTGATGCGCGCCGCGCTGGAAGCCGAAACGCAGATAAACGTCGCGGTAGCGGTAGGTGATCCGCTCGTCGTCGTGATTGTTCCAGATGATCGCCCGCACTGGCTTATCGGTGTCGGTGACGGCGTAGACGCCCGCTTCGCAGAGGATTTCGAACAGCGCTCGCGCTTGGGCGTCGGTCATCGCCAGCACGTCCGGCGCGAGTTCAGTCGGGTCCGCCACGACTGCGTCGATGCCGTCGGCGATCCGGTTGCGAATCCCCGCGTTCAGCCGGAAGAAGCGCAGCATCGTCAAGACCTTCTCGCGCTTGCGGTCGCGGTGAGAGAGCAGATCGCCTGCTGCCGTGACGCTCAGCTTGAGCGCCGCCGTATTGCTCAACTGAATGCCGGAAACGATCAGCGTTTCGGTGGCGGCGTCGTAGCTGCTCTCGACCTTGGCGCTGCTGCCGTCGATGCTGACGCTCGGCGTGGCGCTGCTGCTGACGCCGTGAAGGTGCAGCGTGATCGCCCGTGCCGCCGGAATCAGGTCGCGGTCGCCCTGTGCTGCGTCGATCGTGAAGTCGAGCGCGTCGCCGCGCCACGTTTGGGTCATGGTCGTTGTGACGGCGTGATCCTCGCGGTAGGCGGTGCTTTCGCCGTCATCCTCGTAGAGTGTGAAGGTGTTGTCCGCGCCCGCGAAGACGTGCAAATGCAGTTCATCGGGCACGCCGACGCCGCCCCAGCCGACTTTCGGACCCATCGGCACGATAGCGCCCGCCTTGGCGAAGACCGGGATGTCGCCGAGTCTGCCGTAAATCGCCTGCCAGCTATCACCGGCGTAGTGTTCGCCGCTGAACAAGTCGTACCAGTCACCCTTAGGCAGCCAGACGACTTGACGGCTCAAGTCGATGCTCGGATCAGCCGGATCGACGAAGGGCGCGGCGATCAACTCGGTGCCGAACAGATACTGCTGCGGGCAGTGATAGGCGGCTTCTTCGTCGGAGTATTCGTAGTACATCGGCTCGCTCAGCGGCAGGCTTTCCGCGTGGGCGCGATACGCCATCGTGTAGAGGTAGGGGATCAGCGCGTGCCGCAGTTGCAGCGCTTCGCGCAAGACGCGCAGCACCTCAGCGTCGTCGAACATCCACGGGCGCTGATCGTAATATTCGCCTTTGGTCGTGTGGATGCGCAGCACCGGGCTAAACACGCCGAACTGCACCCAGCGGACGAACAACTCCGGGTCGCCGGTGCCGCTGGTATGCCCGCCGATGTCGTGGCTCCACCAGCCATAGCTGACGTTGGCGGCGGTGGCGGTCATGTAGGGCTGGAAGCGCAGCGAGTCCCACGTGCGGTAGCTGTCGCCGGAGAAGCCGATCGGGTAGCGCTGGTGTCCTTCGTTGCCCCAGCGCGAGAAGATCAGCGGGCGGCGGACGCCGGTGCGCCCCAGATCGTAGAAGTGCAGGTGATTGATCCACCAGAGCGGATCGAGTCCCGGCAGGTCACAGCTTAGCCCCTGCTGCCAGTCCATCCACCAGAAATCGACGCCCATCGCTTCGGCGGGGTGGTGCAGAATCTCGAAATAGGCGTTGGTGAACGCCGGGTCGGTGATCTTGAACGGGATTGGCGCTTTGGTCGTCGGGTCGAGTCCCAAGCGCTCTGCCATCGCCGTGTAGCTGTCTTCGTGGGGGTGGATGCCCTCCGCCGGGTGCAGGTTGAGCGAGGTCTTCAGCCCGTTCTGGTGCATGAAGCGGATCAAGCCTTCCGGATCGGGGAACAGCTTACGGTTCCAACTGTAGCCGGTCCAGCCGCTGGACGTGTTGCCGGTCTGGGTGACGTGCCAGTCCATGTCGATGATGCAGACCGAGAAGGGCAGTTCGTACTTGTGGAAGTCGCCGATCAACTGCTTGTACGTCTCTTCCGTATACTCCCAGTAGCGGCTCCACCAGTTGCCGAGCACCCAGCGCGGAATTAGCGGGACTTCGCCGCTGACGCGACAGTAATCGCGCAGGCAGGTCTTGTAATCGTGCCCGTAGCCGAAGAAATACCAGTCGATGCCGCTGGTCGTGCGATTTTGCAGCCAGCCCTCGTCGTTGAGCACCAGCGTCGCCGAGTTGTCGATCACCGACCAGCCCGACCGCGACATCAAGCCGAGCGAGAGTGGGGTGTAGCCGTTCTTGTCGTCGAGCGTCCGGGTCGTGCCGAGCAGGTTCTCGACCGGCAGGTCGCCGGGATGCCAGACATTCCCGCTGGCTTTGAGCGTGATCGACAGGTTTTCGGGCGAGAAGGCACCGCCGCCTTGATAGCTCAGGTGCAGGTACTCGGTTTCAATGTCGATTTGATCGCCATTGATGCGAGATTGGAACGGGGGCACCGGCTGCTGGCGATACCAAAAGGCTTGGCTGGCGTGATCCTCGACCACGCCGTCGGCGTGGTATTCCAGCCGGATCATCCGGTCGGTTAAGACGGTAAAGCGAACGCTGCCGGTTTGAACCACAGCATCAGCGGCTGCGGTCGGGGTTAAATGGAGTTGGAAGTGCTCTGGTACGACGGACACGAAATTTCTCCCAATGTGGTGATAGGGCAGGCAAGCCGCAAAGCGGCAGATTGATTATCCCTTGACGCTGCCCAGCGTCAACCCCGTCGTCAAATAGCGTTGCAGCAGGATAGCGACGAACAGCGGCGGCAGCAGCGCGAGGAAAGCGGCAGCCATCTGCAAGTTGACGCCGTAATTGGTGTCAGCTAGATAGAACAGCCGCACCGTGATCGGCTGGCGGGTGGGGTCGCTGATGATCAGGAAGGGCAGCAGGTAATCTTTCCACAAATCCATGAAGGTGAGAATGGCGAGGATCAGCAGGATCGAGCGCGAGAGCGGCAGCACGATCCGCAAGAAGATTTGCACCGCCGACGCGCCGTCGATCTTGGCGCTGTCGATGATCTCGCCGGGGATGCGATCAAAGAAGTTCTTCAGAATGAAGATGGCAAAGGCGCTCACGGCGTAGGGCAGCCACAAGCCCCAATAGGAGTCGAGCAGGTTGAGGTGCAAAATCGGCAGGTCTTTGAGCGTCACGAACAGCGGCACGAGGTAGGCGATGCCGGGGATCATCAGCGTGATCGAGAAGAACGCCAGCACGAAGCGCCCGCCGAAGGGCTTGAGCCGCGACAGGGCGTAAGCGGCGAGCGTCGAGATGCTCAGCCGCAGCAGCACGCCGACCGTGACGATCACGAACGAGTTGCCGAACAACTTGATCATTTCGAAGCGTTCCCACGCTTCGACGTAATTGTTCCACTGGGCGTTCTGCGGAATCAAGTTCAAGCCGGACGTGAAAATCTCGGTGCTGCCCTTTAGCCCGGAAGTGAAAGCGTAGACGAAGGGGAACAACACCAGCACCGCCATCACCAACAGGCTGCCCATCGAGGCGTAATAGATGATCCGCCCGCTGCCGGTGCGTAATTCAACGTCGGATAAAAAGCCGCGCTCCATCGCTCTAATTCCTCATCTTTTCGCGCCCGGTGCGGCTGATGCCTGCCGTCGTGCCGGGTGCGCTCGTTGACTTATCACTAATCACTAAAAATCGATTACTCAATCAACTGCCGTACTTCGCGTTGATGCGCCGGTTGATCAGTTGGTAGATCAACGTGAACGCCCCCAAGACGATCACCAGCATCACGCTCCACGCCGAAGCGTAGCCGATGTCGGCGCGCAGGAAAGCGCGATTGTAGATGTGCAGTACGGGTGTCAGTGTTTCTTTGCCGGGTCCGCCATTGGTCAGCAGGAAGGGTTCGGTGAAAACCTGCGCCACCGTGATCACTTGCAGCACAAACAGCAGCGACATGATCGGCGCGAGGTGGGGCAGGGTGATGTTCCGAATCCGGTTCAGCGGCGACGCGCCGTCGAGTTCGGCAGCTTCGTAGAGTTCGGTCGGGATTTCCTGCAAGCTCGATAAGTAGATCAGCGTGGTCGTGCCGAAGGTGCCCCACGTCATCACCAGCACGATCGCCGGTTTCACCAGCGCGGGATTTTGCAGCCACATCTGCGCTTGAATGCCGAAGATCGCGAGAAAGCTGTTCAGAAAACCGGCGTCGGGGTCGTAGATGAAGCGCCAGACGATCACGGCAATCGAGATCGGCACGACCGTCGGCAGAAAGTAGACGATGCGGAAAAACCCACGCGCGGTGCGCATCTCGCGGATCAAGATGGCGATGATCACCGGGACAGCGTAGCCGAGCACGACGCTCCACATGGCGAATTGGATCGTGTTGCGCCAGACGATCTCGAGTGCGGGATCGCGCAGCATTAGTTGGAAATTCGCCAGCCCGACCCACGTCGATGCCCCGTTCAGCTTCACGTCCTGAAAGCTCATCTGGAAGGCGCTGACAATCGGATACCATGCGACTAAGGCGAAAATCACCAGCGCGGGCAGCAGAAATAAGTAGGCGGTCGCTTGGCTGGCAATGTGATATTTGATTTTGCTGAAGAAACTTTCAGTTTCTTTTGGAGTCATATCCAAAGTGGTCGTCATTGGGGTGGACATGGTGATTTTCCCGAAAATTCTAACTCAGTACAACCACGTCGGGCGCAGGGAAGCTGAATACCGAGACGATGGCGAAGGCATCCGGTTGCGCTGGTCGCTGTCCTGCGGAACGATCTTGGTGTACTAAATCGGGTGGGAATAGTCCCACCCGATTAGTCCGACTGAACGGTGCTAGTTGAGTACGAAGTCTTGGAATTCTTGGGCGACTTCGGCTAGCCGCGCTGCCGGGTCGGCATTTTCATCCGACAAAATTTCGCTCACCAGCGAGCCGACTTCGGCGTAGTAGTCTTGCGCCGCCGCTGCTGGCTCGGCTTGCAGATTGAGGGTGCCGTTGATCACGGCGTCGTTGAACAGCTTGTAGTTCTCGACCGGCAGCACGTAGTACTGCGAGCGGAACTCGTCCTGAGCCGTTTGCAGCTCGCCGACGTAGAGCGGCAGCACCGGCTGACCGATTGCTTGACCCTGCGTGTGCTGCAGGACGATCGAGCTTTCGAATTCTTCGGGGTCGAACTGACGCCACGTCTGATACCAGAAGGCGGCTTCTTGCTGATCCGCCGAGGCGTTGGCGTCGATCATCCACAGGTTGCCGCCGGTCAGAGCGGCGCTCTTGCCATCGGGACCCGCCGGAGCCGGGGCATAGCCGTACTTGCTCAGGTCGGCATCCGGGAATTGATTCTTCATGAAGCTGAACTGATCACCGGCGTAGATCACCATCGCCACGCGGTCGGATGCCAGCGCTTCGGTGATGTTCGACCAGTCGAGGGTTGCGCCGGGGAGCACGTCATACTTCCAGCGCAGGTCGTGGATGTAGTTGAGGGCGTCGACCGTCGCGCCGGTGCCGAAATTGGCGGTGTAGGTGCCGTCGCCGTTGGGGGCGATGATGTCTTCCGGCGTCGCGCCGAAACCGTAGGCGATGTCGGTGTAGTGCCAACCAGCCGCGCCCGAACCGTCATTGATGAAGGCGAACCCGGCGACGCCGTTTTCTTTGTCCGTCAATGCCTGCGCCATGGTGGCGAGTTCGTCCCACGTCGCGGGCGGAGCGTCGAAGCCAGCCGCTGCCAGCATGGGGATGTTGTAGGCGAGACCGAGCGAGTAAGCGAATTCGGGAATCCCGTAGACTTTGCCGTCAATGCTGGCGATACCGATGACGTTCGGGTTGAACACATCGGTCAGCCCGGTCTGATCGTAGAGCGAAGTCAGGTCGGCAACTGCGCCCTGCTGGACGAATTTTTCCGGCTCGGTGAAGTAGGTGCGGAATAGAGTCGGCAGTTGGTTGCCGGCGATCATGGCGATAAAGGCGGTCGGGTCATAAGTGACTTCCAAGCCCTCGATGGTGACGTTAGGGTACATCGCCTCGAACTTGGCTTTCTGATTTTCCCACAGTTCCAATTCTTCCGGCTTGTCGGCAGAGGGTTTGTCGCTGACCGTGATGGTCACATCGCGTCCCCCGGCAATCTGTTCAGGCAGATCGACGACTTGCGGAACCGTCGAAGCTTGGGCGAGGATCGTGCCCATCGGGATGCTCAAAAGCACCAGTACAAACAGAAACAGCAATTTTTGCTTCATTTTTTCTCCTAGAGCGTGTCTTGATTGGTTTCCTAACTCGATCTGACTAAGTCGGTTTTCCGGGTGTAACAAACCCCTACGATCTGGTATTGAGACGTCTCAATATTGAGATTATAATGAGTCCAACGAATTGTCAAGCAGATGGTCGGCGAGTTTGTGCACTTTGTTTTGACCGCCGGCTTGATGGAGTATGATTTGCGTATCCAGTGCTCTACGGAGGCGACATGGCAACCTTGAAAGAGGTAGCAGATCGGGCGGCAGTCCCCATGCTAACGGCATTCGAAGCGCTTAACGATGGGCTTGCTTTGGACGACGCGACTCGGCGGCGCGTGCTGGAAGTGGCGAAGCAGATGAACTACTCGCTCAAGATCACGCAGATCGACATTGCGGACTTAGCGGGCGTCGCCAAGGGGACGGTCTCGTATGCGCTCAACAACAGCAGCCTGATCAAGCCGGAGACCCGGCAGAAGGTGCTTGACGCTGCCCAAACGCTCGGCTATCACCTCAACATCACCGCGCGCAACCTGCGCACCAACCGCGCCGGGGTGATCGGCTACTCGTGGCACGTCGCCGACGACCCCAGCCGCATGAACAATCTGCTCGACCGCTTCATCTACCGGGTGACCGCTGCCGCCGAGACGCACAATCAGCACGTGCTGACTTTTCTGCAGCCGCAGGAGAACGCCGACCGCGTTTACGAGAACCTGATCTCGATCAGCCGGGTGGATGGCTTCATCATCTCGGACGTGGCTTACGACGATCCGCGCATCGCCCGGCTCTCGGCGATGAATGCGCCGTTTGCCGCTTTCGGCGGCATGTACCTGCCGGATCCCGATTTCGCCTTCGCCGATGTGGACAGCAAGCTCGGCGTGGAGATGGTCGTCAATCACTTGCTGGAGCAGGGACACGAGCGGATCGCGCTGCTGACGCGGCATCCGGGGATGCCGTTCGGTGACGCGAGAGAGCAGGGCTACCGCGAAGCGATGGCTGCTGCCGGGATCGCCGTCCCCGACGCGTGGATCGCTTACACGCTGAACGTGCTCAACGATGCGGCGGTGGCGACCAAGCAGATCATGTCCGCCCGACCGCGCCCGACCGCGCTCATCTGCACCAATGACCTGATGGCGTTCGGCGCGAAATCCTATCTCGACAGTATTGATCTGCGCATTCCCGACGACGTGGCGCTGACCGGCTACGACGACGATCCGACCTCGGAGTTTCTGGGCATCACGTCGGTGCGCCAACCAATTGATGAGATTGCCGAGACGGTGTTCGAGATCCTGCTGGGCGAGATCAATCATGAACCCTGCAAGGAACGTCAGGTCGTCTTTTATCCCGAACTGGTCGTTCGTCAGAGTACCCAGTTCACGCGCTGAAACCCGCGCATCATCGTCTGCGTTGAATTGCTTGGTGTAGGGGCGCAGCGTGCTGCGCCCGTTTTCTCAGCCGATCAGCGCGCTGATCAGGAATACCAGCAGCCCGACCGAAGCCGTGAGGTAGAGACCGCGCATCGCCTTGCGCCCCTCGGCGGCAGTTTGACTGCGCAGCAGTTCGCGGACGAAGTAGACACCGATGATGTCGCAGGTCACGACGATGATGCTGAAGCGCAGGCTGCCAAAGCCGAGCGCCAGCAGGAACGTCAGCAGCATCACGCCGCCGATCAACAGTCCCGCCAGTCGCAGCGCGAATGGTCTGCCGCGCGTGATCGCAATCGACTTCGAGCCGCGCTGCTGATCGCCTTCGGCGTCCATTGCATCGCCCATGATTTCTTCGGCGAGATCGAAGCAGAACGCGATCAGCCCGAACAGCCAAACGGTGGGAGTCCACGCTTGACCGACGGCGACGCCGCCGAGCACAAAGGTCACTCCGACGGAAACGGCGACGCTCAAGTTGCCCCACAAGCCCGCCGCTTTGAGGCGCCAGTTGTAGACAAAGCCTAAAATCCAAACGATGAGGCTGATGCCCAACGCTAGCGGGCTGATCGCCAGCGCTGCCGCTAAGCCGATCACGGCGACGCCGATCCCCAGCGCCAGCGCTTCGGCGGGCGACACGCGCCCGGATGGGAGTGGGCGCTGCGGCGCATTGATGCGATCCACTTCGAGATCGAAATAGTCGTTGGTGATCAGCGCCGAGCCGGAGAGGAAGAAACCGCAGGCGAAGCCCAGCGCCAGCACGCGCAGATCGGGCAGAGTTCCGAGCGCTAACACCTCGCCGATCACGACGCACATGCCCGCCGCGAGCGGCAGTTCGGGGCGAAACAGTTGGAGCGCACCGCCGATCTTTTGTCTAAGCGTTACTGATTGCTGCATCGTCAGCCCTAAGAATGATCAGGCGCACCATTCCATTATGCCGCTGCCGACTTGCTGCGGCAATCCGGCTACCGGCTGACAGTCAACTGCTTTGCTACGCCACCCACAGATCGAAGGTATACAAGAAGGTCAGCATTCCCAACAGCAAGATACTGATCAACGTCCACGCGCGATCGAACGAGGCGTTTTTCCCCAACCGCGCCAAGAACAAATAGATTGAGGGGATGACCAGCACGTAGCGGATCAAACTCTGCGGCGCGCCCAAGAAAAAGCTGACCGCTAACGCTAGCAGCCCGAACAGCGCAATTGTCGTGTGCGGGTTATCCCGGCAGGGCGAACAGCGTCATCGACTGACCGGGCACCGTGATCGTCGCGCCGTCGCTCAGCGCCAGCGAGTTGATTTGCTCGGCGTTGTGCTCGGCGTCGAAGCGCCAGACCTCGGCAGCGCCGCCGGGCGTGAAGCCGTTGATCGCCAGCGTCTTGGTCGCTTCGTCGGGACCAAGGTTGATCACCAGCAGTGTGAGGGTGCCGTCGTCGCGGCGGGCGGCATAGATCGACACGTCGGGATCGCCGGACGCAGCGCTCAGCAGTTCACTGCCGAAATGAGTGTACATGATGTAGGTGTAGTAAGTCGGGCGCACGTCGTACTTGGCGAGCAAGCCCCAACCGCGCCCCCCGCCGCCCTGCATGTCCCAGACTGCGACGGCGGCGACCTGCTGCTCGATCAGGTGACCGAGCGAATCCCCCAACCAAATCGCGTTGTAGAACGAGTTGAGGCTGGCGTCGCCGCCGGTGCTGTTGGCTGAGTTCGAGTTGATCTCGGTGACGGCAATCGGGATGTCACGCCCCGCCGCCTCGCGGATGATCTGGCGCAGATTCGGGATAACGGTATCCCATTCCACTGGCTGCGTGCGCAGTTCATCGATGGTGGGACCCCGACCGCCGCTCAAGCCGGGGAAGGGATAGCGATGGATCGAAACGTAGGCGAGCAGGTCGCCGTTGTCCTTTAGAAAAGTGGTCAGCCAGTCGTTGCCCTCGGCGTCGATTGCCAAGCCACCCTGACTGTTGGAGAGGAAGGTCAGCGGGTCGAGGCTCAGCGGCACATAGCCGGTGATGTCGGGACCGACGAACTCGATGCTCGGATCGACCGCGAGCATGGCTTCAGCGATCGCGCGCCAGTCGCGGCTGAGATCCTCGACCGTGAAATGCTCTGCGCCCATCAGGGCGACGAACAGGTTCGGCTCGTTGCCGATGCTCCAGTAGTGCAGGTTGTAGCCTTTTTCGACGTTGGCGTAGTGGACGAGTTCGGCGGCTTTTTCCGGTGTGCCGCCGAGCAGTCGCACCGTCATGAGCGGTTCTGCGCCGACCTGCTGCACCTGATACATGAACAGATCAAGCACGTTCGTCGCTACGTCCTGTTGATCGCTGTCGCCGCCGCCGAAGCGGATGAACTTGATGCCGAGTGCCTTCGCTTTGTCCATCAAGGTCGGCGGGATCAGCGAGTAGCGCCCCAGATTCGCGCCGTAGACGTAGGGGCTGATCGCGCCCAAGTCTGCCGACGCATCGACTTGCAGTACGTCGGGCGCGGGCGCTTCGTTGGTAACATCTTGTGCGGCGGCAGTGTTCAAGCTCAGGATCAGAATCAAGATCAACCAAAGAAATTTCTTCATTTTCAAGACCCTTTTTGGTGGATGAGTACAGGTTTGCATATCCCGGTGCGATGCCGCGGCGCTCTATCGAAGCGGTTCGACCTTAAGTGTTTTTCCCCCTCTCCACACCGTGGAGAGGGGGTGGCAACAAAAGGTTGCGAGGGGTGAGGTTATTTCTCGACGCCGGTGATGACCACGCCGCGCATGAAGACCTTCTGCGCGAAGAAGAAGATGATCAGCGGCAGCACCATCGCCATCAGCGAAGTCGCCTGAATCAATTCGGGGTGCGGACCATACTGGAAGTTGAAGACCTGAACGCCCACCGAAATTGGCTGGAGGTCAGGCTGACCGAGCAGGTAAATCAGCGGACCGAAGTAGTCGTTCCAAGCATAGATGAAGTGGAACAAGCCGACCGCGATGATCGCCGCCCACGACTGCGGGATGATCACACTGATCAGCACGCGGAACGGTCCCGCGCCGTCGATCATAGCGGCTTCGTCCAGTTCGCGCGGCAGTGTCAGGAAGAACTGGCGCAGCAGGAACACGTTATAGGCATTGGCGAAGAAGTGCGGCACGATCAGCGGCAGCCACGTCCCCGTCCAGCCGATTTTGGCGAAGAAGGCGTAAGTCGGGATCAGTGTCACTTGCGTGGGCAGGATAATCGTCCCGATCAGGATGATGAATAGGATGTTCTTGCCCGGTATGGGGAAGCGGGCGAAGGCATAGGCGACGCAGATGCTCGACGCCAGCGTGCCGATCATGCCGGTGATGGCGATGATCAGCGTATTACGGAACAGCAGCGGAAAGTTCAGCAAATCCCATGCGAGGGGGAAGTTTTCCGGGTGCAGGGCAATTTCGTTGTTCACCTGCAGGGTACGCCAGTTGCCGGTCCACTCGATTAGTCCGGCATCCGCGTTTGCCGGGTCAACGAATTGGCTCGACTGTCGCCCTTTCTTGACCAGCGCCCACTGATGGATCACGCCATCGTCGGTTGGCACTTGGTAAACCGGGTAATCCTTGCCTTCATAGGTGAATGTTTCCGGCGAAACCGGCAGAACTGGGCTGTCGGCGCTGCCCGCCAGTTGATCCTGACTCTTGAGCGAAATCGTCGTCATGTTGCCGAAGGGCAGCAGATAGGCGATGGCGATGATGCCGGTGAGCAGGGTTACAATCGCAATCGCCCCAAATTTGCGTAGTTGATAACTGTACCACGGGGACGTATTGACCGTTCTTGATTCCATACGAGTTGCGGCAGCCATGCTTAATCTCCGCTCGAATAGTAGACCCAGCGCTTGGACGTGACGAACAGTCCAATCGTGAATATAAGGGCGATGACAAAGATGAGCCACGCTTGCGTCGCGCCGTAACCCATGTCAAAGAAAGAGAATGCAGTCTTGTACAAGTGCATGTTGAAGAAGTAAGCCGCGTGGTTAGGATTGCCCGTCCCGCGCGTCATCACGTAGGGAACCACGAAGTATTGCATCAGACCAATCACGCTGAGCACCAAATTGTAGAAAATTACCGGTGAGATCATCGGCAGCGTGATTCTGCGCCACTTGGTCCACGCGCCCGCGCCATCGACGTCGGATGCTTCGTAGAGTTCGGTCGGAACACCCTGCATGGTCGCCAGCATCGTCAGCATGGCGTTGCCGACGCCCCACAAACCCACGAGCAGGAAACCTACCAGAATCCAACTCTCGTCTTGGAGCCAGTTGGGAACATTGACCAGACCGAACCAATCCCGCAGGACGCGGTTGAGCCAACCGGAGTCCCCGTTGAGGAAACTCTGCCAGATGAAGATCGACGAGATGGCGGGAACCATGTAGGGCATGTAAAACAGCACGCGCCAGAAGCGCTTACCGATCAACTTTTTAGAATTGAGCAGGGTCGCCATGCCGAGTGGGACGATGATGCCGATCGGCACCGCCATCAAAGCAAACCGGAAGGTGACGCTTAGCGACTGAATGGTCAGCGGGTCGCTAAATAAGTGCTCCCAGTTCTTCAACCCGACGAAAGTCATCGGTTCCGGACTCGCCAGCGAGAAATTCATGAACGAGAAGATCAGCGAGGCGATCATCGGTGCAGCCGTAAAGACGGCAAACCCGAAAATCCACGGGGAGAGGAAAATCCAGCCCCAGATGCGTTGCTGGCGCGCCAGCGACCCCGGTTTGTTGACTTTAACTGTACCCGTTGCCGCTGCTGGCGCAGCGCGTGACCTATCTGTGGATGCCATAGCTCCTACTCCCGAATGACTCAACTAAAGAAATTGCCATCAACGAACTGATTTTTCACAAGAATAATCCTATTTTCGATCTTTGATTATTATACGCTGTGGCGTTTCTACGGGTTGGATACTGTTGGAATGAGAGCGGGCATTTGCCCGCTCTCATTGTTGCTTTGTGCAGTCACCTGCACACTGAACCGCTTAGCTTCCGGCGGAGTCGATGATTGTCTTCAAATCCGCTTGGAAGTTGTCGATTTCCGCATTCACGTCCATGGTTTCGCCGGAGTCGCCTCGTATCAGAGACAGGAAGGAGTCTTCGCGGCTGACAGTCTGGGCATAGTTCGGAACGTTGGATTCGTGGTGCCACTTGCCGGGGTTGGCATAAGCCAAGCTGGCAGATGCTACACCCCAGTTGATGTCCCACGGGTACTTCTGGCTGATGCTGTCAACCCACGCTTGCTGGGCTGCCGGGAGCGCCGGGTAAGCGCCGTAGGCGGTCGCCAGCGCCGGGGCGGCGTCGGTTTCCAAGTACGCGAGGACTTCGAAGGCTTCCGCCGGATGCGGGCTGGCTTGGACGATCCGGAACGTGTCGGCGTCAATTGCCACATGCTGCTCGCCGTCGAAGGATGCCGGAACCGGGGCGATATTCCACTGGAAGTTGCCGATGCTGTTGTCGAGGCAGCAGGTGTACCACAGCGGCGTGATCGCAATACCGAGGTTGCCGGAAGCGAACTCGCTCGGCTGCAGTAGGTCGGAAGCCATTTGAGTTGCGTTCGGGGAGATGTGCCAGTTCCAAATCGCATCCCAATACCACTGAGTCGCTTGACGCCACTCATCCGGGATTTTCACGGTGCCGGTCGCGGCATCATAGTAGCTCGCGGGCTGGAGATCGTCGAGGATCAAGCGGATACGCGCCCACTGGAAGTTCATCCCGAACTGGACGATGTTGCTGGGGTCAAAATCGGCGCTGGTGGCGTCGTTGCCGTTGCCATCGACCGTCAGAATCTTGCCGATTTGCTCGATGGTGTCGTAATTCCACGGCACTTCGCTGCCATCGGGCATCGTGTACATCGCGCCGAAGTCGGTCGGCGGATAGTTTAGACCAGCTTCGTCGAACAGGTCTTGGTTGTAGTAAGTGATGACCGGATAGACGGCAAAGGGAATACCGCTCAAACCACCGTCGTCGCGGCGATACAACTCGACCAGCGCCGGATCGTAGGTGCTCATGTCAAAACCAGCGGCATCAGCCAGCGGCGCGACGTCCATCCACTGATCGGCGAATTGGTTTGAGCCACCAACGCCGACGGGTCCAACGATGTCGGGCGGCGTTCCGGCGGCGAGCAGGGTGCTCAGCGTGTCGACGGCGGTTTCGTTGCTGGCGGCGATGTTGATCACCAGATTGATGTTGGGGTGGGTGGCGTTGAAATCGTCCACGACCTGATTCTGCGCGGCGATCTGATCCGAGCTGGTGCCCGTCCCCAGACCCACGTACCACGTAATCGTCACCGGATCCTGCGCGGCTGCCGGTACGGCAGCGCCGATGACCAATGCCACCATCGCGGTGAGCATGACAAGATAAACTGCTTTTCTGGACATAACCTACTTCCTTCTTCTAAAATGACTTCCTGTGCGAATGCGAGTGACCCGAACTCACTACTTTTTAAACCGGTCGAATGGCACCTCCCTCTCTGTAACCCGCTCTACTCCATAAAATCGAACTGGTTCGTACCGCCACCGGGCGGAAGACGAGCTAAATAGGTTGGGTGACCCGCACGTCGTGGTGTTGAGCAGGTCGGGTCGTTCGACGCGCTGCGTGTTCAATGCCGATGTTCATTGGTTAAGTCGATGGGCTAAACCGTGCATCCCTTAATAAAATCAATCATAACCAATATTCTGTTGCTAACCATTGACGTACCCCGCCGCTATTCCTGCTCGCCGCGCCGCCTCGTGACATCCAGCCAACGACTCCTAAATGGGTGCTGCGCTGCTATTGGGAGCGATCTCGGAAGCATGAACATGAAATCTGTTCAATTCTGTTCAATGCAAAATTGAGAACGCTCCCATAACATTCGCTGCCGCTCAACTCATTCGCTCGAGCAACCCCTACTCCGCATTCTATCTCGAAACTGTTCGCTGTACAATAGATGTGGTTCAGTCTTGTTCAAAATAGATAATCTTTTCAGAATTAACAACATTACGGGGAAATAAGAGTTCTGGCGGGCAACTGACGACATAAGTTCGTTCGAAGCGAGGAAATATCCGATGGTCAATGCGAAACCGACTCTACGAGCTGTCGCCAAACGAGCAGGTGTTTCGCTGGGGACCGCTTCGAACGTATTGAACAATCGGAGCAATGTCGCCGAAGCGACGCGCGCGCGCGTGCTCGAGGCGGCAACCGCGTTGGGCTATCGCGCGCAGGGGCGCAGCGGTGCTCGCAAGTTGAGCGTGATCGGCACCATCGGCAAAAACAACGGCGATCAACTGATGTCGGTCAATCCGTTTTATTCCTACGTCCTCGCCGGGATCGAACAAGAGTGCCAGCGCAATAACCTCAGCATGATGTACGCCAACATTGAGGTCAATCAACTTAACCGCCCGACCAGTTTGCCGCCAATGCTGGTCGATAGTCAGGTCGATGGGGTGCTGCTGGTGGGGACGTTCCTGCCGGATACGATCCGCTTCGTCGGGCGGCAGATCGATAAGCCGGTCGTTTTGCTCGATGCCTACTACGCACCCGGTCGCAGGTTTGACAGCGTGCTCACCGATAACCTGAACGGGGCTTACGCGGCGGTCGAAGACCTGATTCAGCAGGGGCACCGCGCGATTGGTTTGGTCGGCAGCGTGCCCGGCGCTTATCCGAGTATTCAGGAGCGGCGTAAAGGCTACTTGCGCGCCCTCAAACACCACCAGCTTACCCAAGCGTATGTCGAATCCAGTCCCCTGACGCGCGAAGGAGGCTACGCGGCGACGCGCGCGCTGCTCGCCCGCGCGCCGGAAATCACCGCGATTTTCGCCTGCAATGACGAGGTCGCGTTCGGCGTGCTCGAAGCTGCGGGGGACTTGGGGCGTGTCGTTCCCGACGATTTATCGGTCATGGGCTTCGATGACGTGGATATGGCGCGTCAGGTCAGTCCGGCGCTGAGCACCGTCCGGGTCGAAAAGCAGCTGATGGGTATTCTGGGGGTCCGCTGCCTGATCGACCGGGCGGAGAACCCGGATCGCCCGGTGCTGACCACCTTGATCAGCACGCAGTTGATCCGGCGGGGATCGGTGCGCGCGCTGGAGAGCGATCCGGCGCGGGCTTAAGCGTCCGGCTGTTCAGCATTGAGGATCGCCTCGACCGCCGCGCGCGTCGGTGCTGACGGTGCTCCGCCGTAGCCGGTCGTCGAAAGTCCGCCGCAGACGTTCCCCCACTGCAAGCAAGTCAGTAAGTCTTTCCCGCCACGGCGCGCGGTCAGAAAACCCGCATTGAAGACGTCGCCCGCGCCGGTGCTGTCCACGACTTCGACCGTCCGCGCGGGGACGTGATATTGTTGATTGCCTTGCCACGCCCAAACACCATTCGCGCCATCTTTGATCACCAACAGCGGCACCAGTTCGCGCAGGCGTTGGGCGGCATCGTCGAGGGTTGCTGTCTCGGTGAGCCGCAGGGCTTCGCTGGCATTGGGCATGAAGATATCCAGCTTGGAAAGGATCTCGCGCACCAGCGGATCCGCTAGTGTGTCGTCGCGATGCTGGCAGTCCATCGACACCGGAATTTTGTGCGTTTTGCACAGATCTAGCAAGTCGGGCAGCGCTGGCTTGACGAGCAATCCGGCGAAGTGCAGATGGTCGCATTCATCCGCTGCGACTGCCGCGCGCACCCCGTCGAGCAGGTCGGGCGGCGGATCGACGTAAGTCACGAAAGCGCGGTCGGCGGGGTAGGAGAGGGCGACGGTCACCCGCTGGAACGGTTCGGCGCGAGTGGTCAGCCATGCCCGGTCGATTCCCTCCTGTGCGACCCAATCATCCACTACTCGACTGAACGGATCGCTGCCGAGGGTGCCCATCCAGCCGACGTGAACGCCCAAGCGTTGCAGTGCCGTGATCGTGTTCAGACAGCCGCCGGGGACAATCGTCAGCTTCTCGGTGTAGAGTTCGGTGCCGAGCGCGGGAAAGCCCGGTATCCCGCTGAAGATCAGGTCGCAGAAGTAATGCCCCGGAATGAGGATGTCGCAGTGTCTCAATACCTGCCTCGTCGCGTGTGATCAATTTTACGTGCGTGATCGTGTAGGGGCACGGCATGCCGTGCCCCTACGGTCGTCAATTTTTCCAACTGTTTTTCTCCCCCTCTCCCTACGGAGAGGGGGCTGGGGGGTGAGGTTACTTCCACTCTCCGACCAGATCCTTGTGCGCTACCAAGAACTCACCGACCAGCGACTGCGCCAGCGGGTACGACCCGACCAACGGATGCACCGTCAGCGCCTCGATCGCCAGATCGCGCGAGCGCTGCAAGATCGCCTGCGCCGCCAGCCGCTCGTAGAGCTTGACCGTCTGCATCAGCAGCAGTTGATCGGGATGGATGCCCGTGACCGGCAGCGGCGTGATATGGTCGGCATCGACTTCGCAGGTCACTTCTACGACGTCGTCGTCCGCCATTTGCGGGATTGCACCGCGATTAGGCACATTCAAGCCGGTGAACAGCGTTTGCCCGGTGCTGATCGCCTGAATGCAGCCGAGCGCGACGGCGGCGTAGCCTTCTTCGTCATCGCCGACCGGCTCCATCTTGACGCGATCTTGTCCGTGCCGCGCGTGCGCCATGTAGGTCGCGCTGCGGCGTCCCATCACCTCGCGATAGTCAGCCAGTGCCTCATCCGGCGACCCGGCGGCGCGCACCCGGTCGAGCAGTTCGGTCGTCAGGCGCAGGGTTTCTTCGCCGCGCGTCTCGCTCTTGTGCAGCAGACTCGCCAGCGCTTCATCCCGGTGATAGAAGTAGTGCAGGTATTCGTTCAAGAATGCCTGCTCCCAGTCGATCAGCCCCGGCGCGAACATCGCCATGTGGGTTGATTGGATGAACTGCTCGTCGTGGAGCAGGGCGGGCAGCACTTCCTCGCCGCTGCCGTCCGCGTCGGGATCGACCCGCACGCTCTGCGTCCACGACAGGTGATTCAGCCCGTAGACGCTGTGCCGAACCCGGCTCATCGGGATTTGCATAAAGCGGCTGACCGCGTGCTGAGCGCCGTTGGCGCTGTCGCAGATGCCGACGACCCGCTTGATCCCGGCGTAAGTCAGTCCTTGAGCGACCAGTCCCGCCGGATTGGTGAAATTGTAGACCCACGCCCCCGGCGCCGCGATCTCCTCGACCAGCCGCGCGTAATCGAGGATGGCGGGCATACTCCGCATTGCCATCGCAAATCCGGCGGCACCGGTCGTCTCTTGACCGAGTACGCCGTGATTCATGGCGATCCGTTCGTCGGTCGCGCGCCCCTGCTCGTTGCCGGGGCGAATGCTGGTGATCACCGCTGTCGCGTCTTTGATCGCTTCGCGGGCGTCGGTCGTCAAGACGAGCTTGAACGTCGCGCCTGCTTCTGCTGCCATCGTCTGGCACAGCCCGCCGATCAGGTCGAGCTTGTCCTTATCGATGTCCATCAGCCAAACTTCTTCCAATTGCAGCGCCTTCGCTCGCGTGACGAGCGAGGGGATCAATCGTGGGGTGCGGACGCTGCCGCCGCCTATAATGGTTAGTTTCATCGTCTCTTGGTCTTATTGACAGTCAATAGGTGCGATGTTACATTCACACGCAGAGTTTACTAGAGCCAATCTAGCCATGTCAAAATGAACGCGATTTGGGCGCATGATGACGGTAGCGCTTCCCGGCTAGTCTTTCGGATTAGCTGTGCTGCCGGATGCGTCGAGTTGTGGTTGATTCACCCCGGAATCGCCGGGTTTTTTGTTTCCCGCGCCTCCACAATTGTCAGGATTCGTTTTTGGAGAGAAAGGATAATTGCATGAAGAAATACGCTTTACTCGCGCTTTTAGTCCTGCTGGCGGTGTTCTCGACCAGCGCCTATGCTCAGGACGCCTCGACCAGCATCACGACCGCTTTCACCGAGGCGCAGCCCAATACGCTCGATCCGGCGGCGGCGTCTTCGGCGGACGAATTCCTCGTCCTCCGCAACGTCTGCGAGGGCTTGGTCGATGCCGACCCGGTGACCAACGAACCCGTTCCCGCGCTCGCCGAGAGCTGGGACGTGTCCGACGATGGTCTGGTCTACACCTTCCACCTGCGCAGCGGCGTGACCTTCAGCGACGGCAGCAGCTTTGAAGCCGCCGACGTCAAATACTCGTTCGACCGTCTCGCCAACCGTGAGACCGGCACGTCTTACACCGCCGGGTTGGTCTTGGGCGTTGTCGCCGGTTGGAGCGACGTTCGTCCCGCCACGCCGAAGGTTGGCGACGGAACGCCGACGCCGGAGCCGGTGACGCCCGCCACGAGCATCAGCGGCGTGCAGGTGATCGACGACAGCACCGTCCAGATCACGCTTTCGTCGCCCGTGTCCGCTTTCCTTGAGCGCATGACCCTCCCCGGCGCTGACGTGGTTGCCGAAGGTTCCGGCGACAATGCCGACTTCTCGACCAACCCGGTCTGCACCGGACCGTACGTCGTCTCCGACTTTCAAGCGCAGCAGTCGGTTACGCTGACCGCCAACGAGAATTACTGGAACGGCGCGCCCGACGTCAAAACCGTCTTGATCCGCGTCATCCCGGACAAATCCGTCCAGATGCTCGAATACGAAGCCGGTAACCTCGACATCGTCGCGGTGCCGCCGTCCGACATCGGGCGCATCCGTGACGATGCCACCCTGTCGCAGCAGTTGGTCGAAATCCCGACGCTCTCGACTTTCTCGCTCCGCATGAATCTCGCCGATCCGCTGCTGAGCGATCCGGCTGTCCGCCGTGCCCTCTCCGGCGCGATTGACCGCCAGTTGATCGTCGACACCGTCCTGCAAGGACAGGCGGTTCCTGCTTACGGGCTGTTCCCGCCGGGACTGCCGACCCACGATCCCAATTTCATGCCGCTGCCTTACGATCCTGAAAAAATCAAGCAGGATTTGGCGGACGCGGGTTACCCTGATGGCGTGAGCATCGAATTCCGCACCGGGCAGGATGAGACCGAGCGTCGCGTCCTCAATGCCATCGCGCAGACGGCTGCTCCGGCGGGCATCAACATCACCGTCAATGCGACCGAGAAATCGGTCTGGGATCAAGATCGCGCTGCCTGCAACTATCAGGCGGGGTCGGTCGCTTGGGGCTTGGACTATCCTGACGCCGAGAACGTCGCGGCGCTGGCACTCCCCGGCACCTCCGCCTCGCGCATCAACTGCCATTACGGCGATTACGAGAACGAGCCACAGGCGCAAGATCTGTTCAATCAAGCCGTCTCAATGCCGCTCGGCGCTGACCGTGATGCCGTTTGGCATCAGTTCCAGCAGTTGACCGTCGGCGAAGAAGCGGTCGTCATCCCGCTGTATCACGGCGTGAGCACCTCGCTGGTCGCGCCGCGCATCGGTGGCACGCCGATCGACAATCAAGGCAATCGTCGTTTCGCCTTGATCACGCTTCAGTAGGCAAGTGTTACCGTAGGGGCACAGCGCGCTGTGCCCCTACTCGCTCTTGCCCGCAGAGAGGGGCGGGGGCGAGGTCTCGTTTTAACCGCTTGGGGGCGGGATCATCTCCCGCTCCTTTTTCCTCCAGATTGAGCGATGTTTCGATATACCCTGCAACGTATTGTGCAGTTGATCCCCACACTGTTCGGGATTTACACTATCGTCTTTCTCCTGATGCGGGTGCTCCCCGGTGACCCGACGCTGTTTCTGGCGGGGTTCCACGACGATCAAGAAACGCTCTCGAATCTGCGCGTGCAGCTTCACCTCGACGAGCCGGTCAGCAGCCAATACCTCGGCTTTTTGTCGGATATGCTGCACGGCGATTTAGGCACGAGCTTCATTTCCCGCCGCCCCGTCACCGAGATGATCGCCGAAACGCTCCCGCAGACTGCCGTCCTTGCCCTCACCGCCACGCTGATCGCGGTCGGCGTCGGCATCCCCTTGGGGGTGATCGCTGCCACACGCCGGAACTCGATCTGGGATGCCGCGTCACGCTTGATCGCGCTGATCGGCGTGTCGATTCCGATCTTCTGGCTGGGCTTGCAGCTTCAGATCGTCTTTGGCTTGCAGTTAGCGATCTTGCCGATCAGCGGGTTAGGCTACGATGCGCACCTGATCTTGCCCGCTGCCAGCGCCAGCATGGGCATGTTGGCGCTGCTCACCCGCATGACCCGCTCCAGCCTGCTCGACGTGCTCAATCAAGATTACATCCGCACGGCTTTCAGCAAGGGACTGACGACACGCGGCGTTTACGTCCGTCACGCGCTCAGCAATGCCTTGCTGCCGATCATCACGGTTTGGGGCACCAGCGTCGCCGGGCTGCTGAGCGGCACGCTGTTGGTCGAAGTCATCTTTAGCTGGCCCGGCATCGGGCGGCTGCTCGTTCAGTCGATCAACGCCCGCGATTACCCGATGGTGCAGGGATTGGTCATTCTGTTTGCGGTCATCTACACGGTCATGAATTTGCTGATCGACCTGTTGTATCCGCTGCTCGATCCGAGGATTCGCTACCATGCCTGACACCGCCCTGCATTCTGATCACCCGGTCGCCGCGTTGGAAGTCCACCATCAGATCAGCGGCACGCAGCGGGCGCTGCGCCGGATGATCAGCAACCCGACCACCATTCTTGGCTTGCTGCTCGTGCTGCTGGCGATCGCCTGCGCCGTTTTCGCGCCGGTAATTGCGCCCTACGACCCGGTCACCGGCAACCTGCGCGAGTACGTGCAGCCGCCGTCTTCAGCGCATCTGTTCGGCACCGACGACATCGGGCGCGACGTCTTCAGCCGGGTTGTCTACGGCGCGCAAATCTCGATCAAGCTGGCGCTCTCGGTGCAAGGCTTGACCCTGCTCGTCGGGCTGGTGTTGGGCTTGCTCGGCGGTTTTTACGGCGGTTGGCTCGACACCATCATCATGCGCATCGCCGACATTGTGATGTCGTTTCCGCTGCTGATCATCGCTATTGCGCTGGTCGGCATTCTCGGATCGAGCCAGACCAATGTGATCGCAGCGCTGACGCTGGTCTCGTGGCCCTACGTCACCCGCCTCACCCGCAGTCAAGTGCTCTCGGTCAAGGAGCAGGAATACGTCACGGCGGCGCGCGGCTTGGGCGCGACCGACCTGCGGCTGATGGTCCGCCACATTCTGCCCAACCTCGTCACCCCGGTCGTGGTCTACATCACGCTGGGCATCGGCGGCGTGATCCTCGCCGAAGCCTCGCTGAGCTTTCTGGGCTTGGGCAGTGGCAACCAAGCGCAGCCCAGTTGGGGTAAAATGTTGGACGAAAGTCGGGCGTTCATTCGCTCGGCGTGGTGGATGCCGTTTTTCCCCGGCGTCGCCATTCTGCTGACCGTGTTAGGCTTTAACTTGTTGGGGGATGGTTTACGCGACGTACTCGACGTGAGGAGTCAATAAAATTATGGCAAATGTACTGGCATTTGGCGCGCATGGCGATGATCTGGAGTTGTTTTGCGGCGGGACGCTCGCCCGCTGCGCCGAGCGGGGTGATAAGGTCTATATGTGCGTGGTCACCGATGGGCGCGGGCGTCCGTTAGGCGATCCCGATCAGATCGCCGCAATTCGCAAAGCGGAAGCGCAAGCCTCAGCCGACGTGATCGGCGCGGAATTGATCTGGCTGGCGATCCCGGACGGCGGCTTGATGTTCAACGAGGAGTCGCGGCATCAGTTCATCGAGACTATCCGCCGCACCAAACCGGACGTGATCATCACCCATCCGGCGGACGACTACCATCCTGACCACAAGACGACCAGCCGCCTCGTCATGGACGCCGCCCAGATCGCACGGACTGCCAATTATCCGTCGGAGTATGCGCCGCATCGCGCCGTCGTCCCGGTTGCCTTCATGGACGCCGAGCGCGGTATCGGTTTCATCCCCGAAGAATACGTCGATGTGACCTCCGTTTGGGATAAAAAGCTGGCAATGCTCGACGCTCACGTCAGTCAGCACATGCCCGGCGCCTACGATCCGAACTATCAGCCGCCACCGCCCGAAGATAACGTCTTCCACTACTACGCCAACGTGCTCAGCGGATTTCGGGGCTTAGCTTGCAACGTCCGTTATGCTGAAGGGTTCACGTGGTGGCAAGCTGCCAACCGCATCCTCACCCGCCGTATCCTTCCTTAACACTTCCGTGAACGTGTAGGGGCAGGTCTTAGACCTGCCCCTACAGCATCATCTCAACCTAAAATGTTGTCTTACTTGTTCTTGCTGACTGTTAACCGCTGAAAGCTGACTGCTATGCCTGACCAACCGCTCGAATTCTGGGCATTCCTCGAAAATTCCGACTTTCAACGACTCAAAAATGGTGAACTCTATCGTCAAGACGAAGTGAAGCTGATCCGCCATGACGAATTTCTTCACGTGGATTACCAACTGCTGACCGAGATCGGCTGCGTCGGCGTCCGCGATGCTGCCCGCTGGTACGTCACGCATCCCGCGCCGCACCAATTCGATTGGACGTGGCTGGATCGGGTCGTCGCGGCTGCCGATCAATATCAGCTGACGCTCTACCTTGACCTCTGGCATTACGGCTATCCCGATTGGCTCGACCTGATGAGTCCGGCGGCGGTCGATCACTTCGCCGAGTTCGCCGCCGCCATCGCCGAGCGCTATCCGCAGTTGACCTACTACTGTGTCTGCAACGAGCCGAGCCTGATGGTCGAGCGCGCGGGCAAAACCGGCGAGTGGCGTCCCTTCCTGACCAACGCCGGCGATCCGGTCGAAGTCCGCCACCAGATCAGCCGCATGATCATCGCCGCCTCGCGGGCGATCCTCGCGGTCAAGCCTGATGCTCAGTTGGTCCTGCCCGATCCGTGGCACGCGACCGACACCAACCCCGAAGATCACCAAGCCGCCGTCATCGACACCGTGCTCGGTCGGCGTGATCCCGAAGTCGGCGGCAGCAGCGAGTTGATTACCGTCATCGGCTTGAACCACTACCGCGATTCGACGCTGCCCCCGTTTCACCAGTTGATCCTCAACGCGCGGCGGCGCTGGGCGGACAAACCGATCTGGATTACCGAGACGTCCGGTCCCGTGACGGGCTGGCAGCAGTCGGAATGGTTCTGGTGGATGCTCGCCGAGACGCGCCTCGCTAACATCGCCGGGGCGGACGTGCCGGTGCTGACGTGGGCACCGACCATCTCGATGTACGACTGGGTAGACGAGACGATCCCGCTCCCGAACGGCGTTTGGACCATCGCTGACGACGGTTCGCGCGTGCCCAACGGCAATATACCGGAAGCTATCGCCCTCGCGCGCCGCCTCGGTTACTTGCGCTAGTGGGGAGTATTTCCCCCTCGCCCTACGGAGAGGGGGTCAGGGGGTGAGGTCTGTAGGGGCGGAACTCAGTTCCGCCCGTTTTCCCCTATCTCTCTGGTCTATATCGGGGTTTGGGCGTGCGGTTTCTTGATAATCCAGCGGCTCAGCAGGAACGTGAACGGCAGCGTGATCACGATCACGACCGGCGGCACGAATTCGGCGTTGACGTGCGCGAACTCGACCAGCAGCGTCGTCAGCGTGATGCCTAAGCCGTATTGCAGCGCGTAAACCAGCGGATACTGCACCGCGTGTCGCCAGTTGAGCGGGCGTCGAAAGACGAAGCGGGCGCTCAGGTAGTAGGCGAAGAAGATACCTCCGGCGTAGGTCACGGTGTAGGCGACCGCGTAGCCGATCAGCGGCAGCAGCAGCAAATAGATGGCGTAGGTGGTGGCGGTGTTCAGCCCGCCCGCGAGCAGGTAGCGCAGCGGCTCGCCGAAGCGCCGATCAATAGACCTCATCGACCACGACTTCCGGTCGCTTGGTGACTTCGTCGAAGATGCGCCACACGTACTCCCCGATGATCCCCAGAATGATGATGATCAAACCGAGCAGGAAGCTGATCAGCGCGACCAGCGACGGGAAACCGGCGACGTCGCTGTAGCCGAAAATCGCCGGAATGACGACGTAAGCACCATAGGCGAACGACAGCAGCGAGACGAGAAAACCGATGGCTGAAATGATGCGGATCGGCAGCACCGAGAAGCCGAGGATCGAGTCGATGAAGTAGGTCAGTTTCTTGGCGAAGGTCCAGCGCGACTTGCCGTGCTGCCGTTCGCGCCGCTCGTAGTAGACTGTCGCGGGTTTGTGACCGAGCCAGTAGGCGAGCAGCGTCGTGTTGATGTTCTTGCTGCTGTCGCGGATGTGCGGGACCAGCGCGGCGTCCATCAGCGCGATGTCGAAGCCGCCTTTCGGGTAATCCGGGCTGATCATCGCTTTGACCAGCCAGTGATAGAGGTTGGCGAACAGGGTCGTCAGCGGCGGATCGACCCGGCTCTCGCGCAGCGCGATCACGAATTTCGACCCGGCGAGCCACTGGTCGGTCATCTCGATCACCAATTCGGGCGGGTCTTGCAGGTCGGCTGCCAGCCACATGAAACAGTCGCCGGTGATGTAGTTCAGCCCCACTTTGGACGAATGCACCGCGCCGAAGTTGCGCGCTAACTTGACTACTCGCGTGTCCGGTCGCTGGTTCTTGATCTTCAACAGTTCGATCATCGAGTCGTCGCCGGAACCGTCGTCGACAAAGACCAGTTCCATGGCGCAATCGCGCTCGTGAAGCTCTGCCTCGACTTTTTGCAGTTCCACGAACAGCAGCGGCAGCGATTCGGCATTGTAGTAAACCGGGACGACGACCGAGACCGTTTTCATAGTTTCCCCTTCAGTGTTGACACTCGATAACTCGGCAAAGCGCCTTTTCTCTAGAGTGCAACGAGTGTAGTCTTTCGGGCGCACAGCCGTGCGCCCCTACAAAAACGCGCAATTTCTACCGTAGTACTAACGTCTTTTGTGTCGTTAGCGCTATACCCGCTCCCCGCTTGCGCAGACGAGCCGGAGGCTCGCAGAGGGTCGGAACGCAGTTCCGGGGTGAGGGGTTCACGTTTTCACCCGATACGTATCGCACACAACCGCCCGCCCGCCGAATTCTTCTTTCTGCGTGATCAGCCCGACGTTCAGCGCGTCGTCCGCCGGATTGTGTGAGGTGCCGAAGTCGAAATAGCGCCAACCGGCATAGGCATCGTTGATCAGGTGGTCGAACAGCAAATCGAGTGCGCCGAGCGCTTTGCCGTGCTCATTGGCGGCGATGTACTGCGACCGCGCCACTGTGGTCGCTGACGTACATCAGCACCCCGGCGATCATTTCGTCCCCGGCGCAGGCGACGTGCAGTCGGATGTTCTGCGGGAAGCGCTTGTGCAGCAAGCCGATTTCGTCCAAGCTGTGCACGGGATGCGCCTGATGCGTCGTCCAGAGCACGCCGTCGAGCAGCGCCCAGTAGCTCGCGAAGTCGTCCGACGCGCTCACGCTGACGCCCGCTTGCGTCGCTTTCTTGACGCCGCGTGTCCGTCGCCCCTGAAAGGGCAGCCGCGCCCGCTGATCGATCACGCTGATCACCCGGCGCGCGATCAACTCCGCGCCGCTCAGATAGAGCGCGTAGCGATCCTCGTCGGCGGGCAGTCGGTGATAGGTATACGGGATCGCTTTGTAGACGATCTCAGTGATTCTTTGCTTGGCGCAGTAGGCGCGGAGTTGATCGAAAACGTCCAGCATCAGCGGCGTTTTCATCCGCTCGTCGCTGATCAAGCCGCCGTAGGTCAGCCCGCCGTGACTGACCAGCGTCGTGCCGCGCTGGTTGGCGGGCAGCAGCGCGATCAAGCGGTCTTTGTCGTCGTAGACCAGCAGCGAGTGATCGGCGAAGCGGTCAGCGTGGTAGTCCATGTAGCTGCGCTCGAACAGGAACCAACCGTTCTTGCTCGACTGTACGAACTCATCCCACGCCGCCTGATCCGCTGCCGTGTAGCGCCGGACGATCATCAGGGCTTGAGCACCAGCAGGTCTTCGCGCCGGTTCGCCATCGGCAGCGATTCCGGCTGCGGCAGGATGTAGCTGTCGAACCCGGCGGCGCGGACGCGCAGCAGCAAGCCGAACAGCAGCGCATCGTCGATCTGCTCGGGTTCGGGCAGGTTGAAGCGGACTTCCGGCTCGTCGGTGGTGTTCATGAACTGCTGGTGAAAGCGAACGCCGTTCGGCGAACTGAAAAAGCGCTTGCGCATCGAAACGTTGGGCACGTCGCCGATCAGCCACTGTCCGCCGTCCGCCAGCAGCGGCAGCGTTTGGTCGACGAACGGATAGAGGATGCCCTCGGCGAAGGCGATGTGCAGTAAGCTGTAAGCGATGGCGACGTCGATCTTGCCCGCGTAGTCCGCGAACAACTGCGGGCACTCCTTCGGATAGTACGCCGGGATTTTGGTGATGAACGGCTCGTCCGGCAGTTGATCGAGCATCTCCGGCGCGTCGATCAGGATCAATGTGTGTTCCTGCTGGCGGCAGAACTCGATCATCAGGCGCGGTACTTCGCTGCAGCCCGGACCGATGTCGAGCACGGTTTGCTTGGGCGTTGCTAGCTTGGGCAGCTTGGCGCAGATGTCGGCGAAGATCGCTGCGCCATAGCCCTTGCGATACGAGTTGGGAAAGCCGATCTTCTCATACTCGCTCAGCGACTCGTCGGCTGCCAGCTTGCGGTAGGTCGCGTACGATAAATCCTCAAACGTCGTTTTGCTCATCAGCCTTTACCCATTCCCCTCAATACCCAACCTCGTCCCTAAATCCCCTCTCCATTACATCGAGGGGGGACTTTGAAAATCCGCTGCAACCTGTTTTTCCCCTCTCCTAGGGAGAGGGGCAGGGGGTGAGGTCGTTCTCACCAATAATGCCCCTTATTCAGCCGATAGTAGGCGACCGACTTGGTCAGCCCGTCGTGCAGCGACGTTCGCGGCTCCCAATCGATCATCTGCTTGATCTTGCTGATGTCGGCGTAGAAATCACCCGGCTCCTGCGCGGCGCGTTCCGGCGAGAATGGCGCGAAAGTCCAACTACCGCTCCGCGCGACCTCGACCAGCGTTTTGGCGAGCGTCACGAAATCCAGCGGATCGCCGGTCGCGACGTTGAAGATTTCGCCGTAAGCCTCGTCGCAGAGCGCACTCATCAGCAGCGCGTCGATGCAGTCGTCGATGTACAAAAAGTCGCGCTTGATCTCGCCCGTGCCGAAAACCTTGATTTCTTCGCCGTCGATCGCCTGCCGGATGAACCAGTTGGCGACGCCGTAGCGCGAATGGCGCATCTGCCCGCGCTCGCCGTAGATGTTGGTCAGCCGCAGCATCACCGAGCGGACATTGTGCACTTGATGATACATGTGGGTGATTTTTTCGGCGGTCAGATTGGAGATTTCTTGGAGGGCTTTGGGCATCGTCGGCGCGGTTTCGTCCACCGGCAGCGAGGTCGCTTCGCCGTACTGCCCGCGCGTCCCGGTGTAGATCACCCGCACCTCCGGGTTGAAATGGCGGCAGGCTTCCATGACCGACGCCGTCCCCCGGATGTTGATGTCGATGTCGGGGTAGGGGTCGCTTAAGCTCCTGCACATGATCGACGTGCCCGGCGAGGTGGAACAGGTAATCCTGATCCTTGACCAGATAGCCCATGATGTTGGCGTCGCGCACGTCGGAGAACGTCAGCATCACGCTGGTGCGGATCGGCGCGATGTTGAACAGATTCGCGCCATGATCGGGCAGCATGGCATCCATCAGCGTGACCTGCGCGCCGAGTTCGACCAGCCGGATCGCCAGATTGCTGCCGATGAAGCCCAGCCCCCCGGTGATCAGCACCTTTTTCCCTGAAAACTGCGACGTTTCAAACATAATTTGTCCTTTTCAGACGGCGGCGAGACTGGCGATCACCGCCGCGGCGACCGTCTCGACCTGCTCGACGTGCAGACCGGCGTGCATCGGCAGCGATAGAATCTCGGCGCAGATTCGCTCCGTCACTGGCAGATCGCCGCGCCGGTAGCCGAGATCGGCATAAGCGGCTTGCAGATGGACGGGCACGGCGTAGTGGATCAGCGTTTGCACGCCTTGATCGCTGAGCCGCCGCATCAAGGTGTCGCGCTCAGCGGCGCGCACGACGTAGAGGTGATAGACCGGCTCCGCGCCCGCCCGCACCTTCGGCGTGATCACTGCGTCCGCCAGCAGCGTGTCGTAGCGCTGCGCGAGTTCGCGCCGGATGCTATTTTGGTGGTCTAAATGGGGCAGCTTGACCCGCAGCACCGCCGCTTGCAGTTCGTCAAGGCGGCTGTTGACTCCGCGCGTCTCGAATTGATAGCGGCTGACTTGTCCGTAATTGCGCAGCCGCCGCACTTTCTCGGCGAGATCGGCGTCGTCCGTGATCACCGCGCCCCCGTCGCCCGCCGCGCCGAGGTTCTTGGTCGGGTAGAAGCTGAACGCCGCTAGATCGCCGAAGGTGCCGACCAACTGACCGTTCAGCCGCGCCCCGTGCGCCTGCGCGCAGTCCTCGATCAGCAGCAGCCCTTGCTCGCGCGCGAGGGCGCTCAGCGCCACCATGTCGGCGGGCTGCCCGTAGAGGTGCACCGGCAGGATCGCCCGCGTGCGCGGCGTGATCGCCGCCCGTGCCGCTGCCGGATCCATCGTGTAAGTCTCGGCGTCGATGTCGACCAGCACCGGAGTCTGCGCCCGCCCGCTCGATTGCGCAGACCGTTGGCACGGCGGTGTGCGCGACGGTGATCACCTCGTCGCCCGCACCGATCCCGACGGCGCGCAGCGCGAGTTCGATCGCGTCCGTCCCGTTGGCGACTCCGACCGCGTGCGCGACGCCGTGATAGGCGGCGAACTCGGCTTCGAAGGCGCTCACCTCGGTGCCGAGGATGTACCAGCCGCTGTGCAGCACCCGCAGCGCTGCCGCGTCGATCTCGCTTTGCAGCTCAGCATTCGGACTCAGCAAATCGTTGAACGGTATCATCGTTTTCCTAAAAGCGGTTCGTTCTTAGCGTGATGGCGGGGCGAGACTGCTTGCGCTTCCTAAAGTCTCCCCCTACACATTATATGTTAAACTGACTTCGGGTTTCGCAAACGCTCGTCTCTCGCAATTATTCTGCTCCGCACCATTGGGCTAACCACATGTCGAACGCGCGCCTCTCGTCGATCTTCGAGCCGGTCATCAGCTTGGTGCTGGCGCTGCCGGTGCTCTTCTACGCTTACGTGGGCACGTTCAGCCGCTACATGGCGGACGATTTCTGCATCGTCAACGAGAGCGCCCACACGACCATCCTCAACGAGACGCTGCTCTGGTACAACACGTGGGGCGGGCGGCTCTCACAGCCGGTCGCGCTGCTGAGCGCGCTCAAGCTCGGGCAAACCTTCCCCGCGATCTCTCCGGCGCTGCTGATCGCCGTTTGGCTGATCGCTTCGGCGTGGGCGCTGGTCGAGTTTGCTCGCTGGCTTAAGCTCGAACATCCGTTGGCACAGGGGATCGCCTTGGCGCTCTTGCTGATCTACGTCACGCTCGCCGGGACGCCGCAGTTAGGGCAGTCACTCTACTGGATGTCGGCTGCCTATGCCTATACCGCGCCGCTCCTCCTGATCTCGGTACTGCTGGCGCTGACCTTCCGCGCTGCCCGCACCGAACAAGCACGCGGGTGGATGGTCGTCCTCGCCGCGCTGATCGCCTTTGTCATCGGTTCGTTCGCCGAACCGGTGGTCACGATTGAGTTGATGTTCCTGCTGCTGCTGTTCGCCGGGTTCTGGCTGTTCGCGCGACAGTCGCGCGCGGTGCAAATCCTGTTGGCGGCTCAGATCGTCGGCGCGCTGATCGCGCTGGTGCTGATGCTGGCTTCGCCCGGCAATGCCATCCGCGAAGTCAATTTCGAGGCGTCGCCGTCGGTCGCGAACACGCTGATCATGTCGTTTGTCGATGGGGTGGGCTATCTGCTGCTGTTCGCGCCGCGCCTCGCGCCCGGTGCGCTGATCGGCGCAGTCGGTTTCGCCGCGCTGTTCGCCGTCGTCGCGCCCCTCGCGCTTAAGCCGCGTGCCCGTTCCGCGCCTGCTGCTGATCCTGCTGCTTTGGCTGATCGCCCACGTCATGCTCAGCGCCGCTTTTATGGCTCCCGGCGTCCACGCGACCAACGCGCCGCCGCCCGCTCGTGCGCTGATCGTGATCCAGTTCAGCGCGGCGATCTTCTATGCCGGGATTGGCTATCTGCTCGGCGCGATTCTGCGTCAGCAATTGCGCCATCAAGCCCGCTGGCGGTTCGTTGGTGTCGGCGTGACCCTCATTCTGCTGCTGATCGCACCGCTGGCGACGGTGGTCAGCTTCAATCAAGTGGCGCAGGTCTACGCTCAATATGCCCGCGAGTGGGATCGAGACGACGCGCTGCTGCGTGCCGCCGACGGCTCGGCGGTCAGTCTGCCGCCGTATACGGTGGACGTAGCGCAGGGCTTAGGACTCGATTCGCTGACTGGGGACGCCGCTAGCTGGGTCAATCGCTGCGTCGCCGAATATTACGACGTCGCTGCCGTCACCGTCGCCCAGCAGCCGTAACACTCCGCATCATCATCGCCCAATCCATCGCGTGATTGTGATTCTGTGATGGCACTCCTTCGGTGAGCACCTTTTTTCGTTCGTCGAGGCGTTTTAACGCTCGCTGCCGCATTTGTGTATAACATCCAGCCCGACCGTACCAATGTTGACAGAATGATCCAAAACATTGTAGAATTCAGTTTAGGCGAACGTTCGCCTAAATATTAATTAAAATAAAGTCGGGCATTCATGGCGAAGAATATCACCCTCAAAGACGTTGCGAAGCGCGCCGGTGTCAGCTACCAGACGGTCTCCAAAGTGATTCGCAACCAGATTCAGGTCACGCCGGAGGTTCGCGCGCGCGTCCAAGCCGCCATCGAGGAACTCGGCTATCGCCCAAATGCCGCCGGGCAAAATCTGCGTACTCAATCCAGCCATTTGATCGGCTACTCATGGCAGCCGGAGCCGCAGAATCATTCCAACCCGATTTTGGAGCAGTTCCAGCACAGTATCGTCGAACATGCCGAAGAGTATGGTTATCACATTTTGCTCTTTCCGCAGCGCACGGATCGCGACGTGCACGCACCTTACGAAGAACTCGTCCACGCGCGCCGCGTCGATGGCTTCATCCTCTCGACCGTCGAGTACTACGACCCGCGCATCCCGGTGATCAACCGCCTGAACGTGCCGGTGGTTAGCTTCGGGCGCGTCGCCGAAAACGATGCTACGCCTTCAGTTGACGTCGATGGGCGCGGCGGTATCGCCAGTGCTGTTCGCCATTTGATCGAGCAAGGACACGAGCGCATCGCCGTGCTGGCGTGGCCCGAAAGCTCGCGCGTCGGCGCGGATCGCCTGTCGGGTTACTGGGAAGCGATGGCAGAAGCCGCGCTTCCGATCGATCCCAAGTGGGTGGTGCGGGGCAGGGGCGAAATCGAATACGGTTTCGAGGCGACGCAAAAGCTGCTTGAACTGCGGGGTAAACGTCGACCGACCGCTATCGTCACCATGCTCGACACCATCGCGATCGGCGCGATGCAGGCGATCGAAGCGTGCGGCTTGGAACCCGGACGCGACGTTGCCGTCACCGGCTTCGACGACATGCCAATTGCCCACTACGTCAAGCCCGGCTTGACCACCTTGCGCCAGCCGATTTGGGAAGTCGGGCACTCGGTGATCGACCTCCTGATCGCGCTGCTGCGGGACGAAGCGCTGGCACAGCCGCATATCGTGCTGGCTCCGCAGCTCGTCGTCCGCGAGTCCAGCCTCGGCTATCACAGCCGCGCTGATTGACTGCTCATTCTGCTGGTTATCGGGCGTGATCAACTGCCCGTGTAATTGACCAATTCCTGCCGGGTTCAGTGAAAGGAGGGCGGGATCGAAGGGAAAAGTCTGTATCGGTATGGTGATGCGCCAGTAAATAGTTGTGCTTCATGGGAAGGAACGACATGAAAAAAAGTTGGATCGTATTGGTTGCTTTGTTCGTGGCGATTGTCGCGGTCGCTGCTCAAGTTGCCGCGCAGGATGCCACTCCGGAGCTATCGGGAGTTGTGCGTGTGGGCAGTTGGGAAAGCGGTGACGCGCTGACCCCGTGGAACAATGCTATTGCGAGTTTTGAAGCTGCCCACCCGAACGTCGACGTTCAGTTGGAAGCCGTTCCGCAAGACTACGGCACCAAGTTGTTGGCGCAGTTCGCCTCCGGCACGGCGCCGGACATCTTCATGAGTGGTGACGGCGACGTCTCCAAGTGGGTGGCGTTAGGCGCTGCTGAAAACCTTGATCCCTACATTGATGGTCCCAACGGCTTTGACCGCAGTATCCTGTTCCCGGCGGTCGCGGCATTCGGTGACGTCAACGGCTCGACCTACTATCTGACCAAGGATTACAGCCCGCTGATCGTCTACTTCAACACCGACCTGTTCCAGAAGGCGGGCGTCGATCTGCCGACCGCGAGCTGGACGTGGGACGATCTCCTCAACGCTGCCGAGAAGCTGACGCTCGACGCCAATGGCAACGATGCGACTTCGCCGAACTTCGACCCCAGCAATATCCAGCAGTGGGGTATCGAGATGCCGTATACGTGGGATCGCGCGATTGAGCCGATCATCTACGAAAATGGTGGCAGCCTGATCGCCCCCGACGGCAGCACTTTTGACGGCTACATGAACAGCGACGCCACGGTTGGCGCGCTCCAGTGGTACAGCGATCTCTACACCAAGTACCACGTGACGCCCACCAACGCCGACACGCAGTCCTATTCCGGCGTCGACATGTTCCAGAGCGGGCTGGTAGCGATGTCTTGGACCGGTGTCTGGCCCCTGAACGGCTACAAAGACGTCTCCGGCTTCAACTTCGGCACGACTTCGCTGCCTGCCGGTCCCGCCGGTAATGCCAACGTGCTCTGCTGGTCGGGCTTCGCGCTCTACACCGGCAGCCAGAACAAAGACGCAGCGTGGGAATTCCTGAAGTACATCGGCGCCGGTGACGGAGCCAAGGAATTCGCCAACTATGCGTGGACGCCGGTTCAGGCGATCGCCGAGAGCCAAGGTCTGAGCAGTGACCCGCTCACCAAGGACATCGTGGCGGATCTCGCCAATCTGAAGCCGATCCCGGATCAGATTTCCCGCTACTGGGGTGACTGCGGCTCGAAGTTCTTCGTTCAGGAGTTCACCACCGTGCTTGAGAATGGCGTCGCCGTTCAGGACGCGATGAACACGGCGGTCAATGAAGGCGATACCTGCCTTGCTGACAAGCTGGCTCAGGAGCAGGTCGCCGCGACCCCTGCCAGCTAGCTCTTGCGACCTTGCCCCCTTGAGCCGGGGTGAGGTCGTCACCGAACCTCTCCTGTAATGCGTTCCCCCTCTCCCCTCCTAATGGGGAGGGGGGCGAGGTGAGGCTGCTCTTCCATCGAGATCGCCCAACGAGAACCCATTCCGAGATATGCCATGACCCGAGTGACAGTAGCCAGTTCTCCACCGAGGAAGCCGCGACAGCGTCTGACCCCTGCCGGACGCCGTGAAGCTACCATCTTCTACCTGACGGTCTCGCCGTGGATCATTGGCTTCTTGCTGTTCACGGTGATCCCGATGAGCATTTCGCTCTATCTCAGTTTCACTCAGTGGAACGTGATCAAGTCTCCGATTTGGATCGGGCTGGACAATTACGTCTATATGTTCACCAAAGATCCGGACTTCTATCAGTCGCTCAAGGTGACGCTGATCTTCACGATCACCAGCGTTCCATTACAGATGATTGTCGCCTTGCTGCTGGCGGTTCTGCTCAACGAGGCGACTTACGCGGTCGGCTTCTTCCGTACCGCTTTCTACATCCCGTCGATTGTCGCTAGTGTCGCTTCGGCGGTCTTGTGGCAGTGGGTCTTTAACGCGCGTTTTGGTCCGATCAACGGGCTGCTGCGATCGCTGGGGATCTATGCGCCGAATTGGTTTAGCGACCCCCATTACGCGCTCTGGGCATTAGTGATCATGAGCGCATGGGGTGTTGGCGGGCAGATGCTGATCTTCCTCGCCGGGTTGAAGGGGATTCCGCGCACGCTCTACGAGGCGGCGGAAGTCGACGGCGCGGAGCGGCTGACCCGCTTCTTCCGCATTACGCTGCCGATGCTCAGCCCGACGATTTTCTTCAACCTCATCATGTCCATGATCGGCGCATTCCAAACCTTCGACTCGGCTTACGTCATCTCGACCGCGCACTCCGGGCAGATCGGCAACCCGCAGAATTCGACCCTGTTTTTCCTGCTTCACCTGTATCAACAGGGCTTCAGTTCGCTCAACATGGGCTATGCCTCGGCACTGGCGTGGATGCTGTTCATCATCATCTTGGCGGTCACGCTGCTGATCAACCGGTCGTCGAAATCGTGGGTGTTTTACAGTGGGGATGAGGAATAATCGATGGCTGCGATCGCCAAACCAAACGAAATCATGCGCGTCCCGCGCTCGCGCTCGCAGGTGATCGAGATCATCCGCACGATCATCGTCTATGCGCTGCTGCTGATCCTCTCCGCTGTCTTCCTGTTCCCGCTGTTCTGGATGGCGACGACGGCGCTCAAGACCAACGCCCAGATTTTCCTCTGGCCCCCTCAGTGGATTCCGAACCCGATCCAGTGGTCGAACTTTGGCGAAGCCTTCGGTAATCCGCTGCTGCCGTTCGGACACTACATTGTCAACACGTTGATCATCGAAGCCGGTGTGCTCAGCGGGCGCTTGATTTCCTGTACGCTGGTCGCTTACGGTTTTGCGCGCCTCCATGCGCCGGGGAAGAACTTCCTGTTCGCCATTCTGCTGGCGACGCTGATGCTGCCGCAAGCGGCGATCATCATCCCGGAATACATCCTTTTCAACCAGTTTGGCTGGATCAACACCTTCCTGCCGCTGATCGTCCCGGCGTGGTTCGGCAATGCTTATGCGATCTTCCTGATGCGCCAATTCTTCATGACTATCCCGCGCGAACTCGAAGAAGCCGCCTTGATCGACGGTGCGTCAACGCTCAAAATCATCTGGAGCGTGATCGTGCCGCTCAGCATCCCCGTCCTCTCGGTGATCGCTATCTTAACGTTCAAAGATACGTGGAACGATTTCCTCAACCCGCTGCTCTACCTCAGCGATTCGAGTAAGTACACGGTGGCGGTCGGGTTGGCGTACTTCAATGGTCAAAATAACGTGCAGATGAACTTGCTGATGGCGGCTTCGGTCGTGCTCATGCTGCCGATTGTCATTCTGTTTATCTTCGCTCAACGCGCGTTTGTTGAGGGAATCTCTCTAACCGGACTTAAAGGGTAAGTCGATGCAACTGCCGAAGAATTATTACCATTGCTTTCTCGGCAATGGGCTAGATGCTGTATTGGTTGGCTACACCGGATCGATGGTGCCGGATCTGGTCGGCGTGGATCGTTGTAACTGGTACAAGTCGAATCGTTATTATCCCGAAGACAAGCTGGTTATGGTCGCCGGGCGTTTCCCGATTGACAAAAAGCTCGAACACGCTGAAGGATCGGGCTGGTACGAAGTCGCGCCGCTGGGTCGCACGTGGTACTACCTCAAAGACGGCGACCGCCGGTTGGAACTCCAAGCCAGCGATCAGCGCTTCGTCCCGCAGGAGGGCACGCTCTACTCGAAGGTCGATTATGGTACGGTCGCCGCTCCGCTTAAAGGCGAAGTCGAGACGTGGCTTCATGCGACCCGTTCGATCCTGATCGAGCGCTATACCTTCGATCACGAGGTCGAGTTCGAGGCGTGGATCGGTCCCGGCGTCTGGATCGGTGGCGAGCGCGAGCCGTGGGACACTGATCCCTTCCGCAGCGTCGAAATGGCGGACGACGCGCCCGAAGGCAGCTATGACCTTGACGTGCAGCAGGGATTCATGGCGCTGCGCGTCGAGCCGCAGCCGACCGGCTTCGCTCAAGACGGGCTGGATCGCTGCGTTACTGTGCGCGCGCAGACCATCACCAAGTACTTCATGATCAGCGACAACCAGCAGGGCGCGCTCGATCCGGCGCTGCTCGATGCGGCGGTCGCGCTCGGCTACGACGCTTTGCGCGAACGAGCATCTCGACTTCTGGCGCGACTATTTCGCCGCCTCTAGCATCGACATCCCCGACGAGCAGTTCCAGTACTTCTACGACGCCAGCATGTACCACTTCAAAGCGATGCAGAATCCGGTCTCCGGTGGCTTGCCGGTCAACAACCTGCGCCGCACGTGGTCGTCACACGTCTTCTGGGACTCGTATTTCATCCATCGCGCGCTGCTCGAAGGCAATCACCGTCTCGAAGCGCTCGAAGGCGTCCGCTTCTTCGAGCGCACGCTCGATCAAGCGCGCCAACATGCCGCTACCGAGTTCGACTGCGACAGCGGCGGTTTGAAATGGGACTGGGAAGTCACCCACGACGGCAAAAAAGCCTATGGCACGCTGCTGCACATGAAATATCAGGTGCACAACAACGGCTCCTATGCCAACATGATCATGGGTTACTACGATTACACGCAGGACAAGGATTACCTCGCCGAGTTCTACCCGATCCTTGAAGGCTTGGCGAAGTTCTTCATGAAGTGTATCGTCGTGGCGACGCCGGACGGCGGTTACGAGACGACTTATCTGGTCGGCGTTCACGAAAGCGCGACCAAGGTCAAGAACGACGGGATCACGCTCGCCGGGACGATCGCTATTCTGCGGCACTGCGCCCGCGCCGCTCAAATTCTGGGGCGCGAGACCGATTTCACCCACCAGTGCGCCGTCGTCGCCGATGCGTTGGTCAAGCCGATGGACGCGCTCTATAATGGCACTTTCTTCAAAGCATCCGATACGGAAGATCGCATCAACATGAGTTCGATCACGCCGATTTACCCGATGGGCGTCATCCAGCCGCTGGATGAGCGCGCGATCAGCACCTCGAAAGCCTACATCGGGCGCTACGAAGGGCGCATGATCGGTCACGGCAACAGCAATCGCGGTTTTCCGTGGTCGGCAGGCGTGCTCGGTGCGGTGCTGGCGTGGCAGCGGCGCGGCGATCTCGTCTGGCAGGTGATCGAAGGGACGCGCCCGACCATCTGTCAGTTCGGCGGCATGACCGAAGTCATGGAAGACGGCAAGTGGAATATGCAGTATTTCGGCACGGCGGAAGGGGCGGTCAGCATTGCCCTGCACCAGATGCTCTTGCAAGTCCGCGCCGACAGCATCGACTTGTTCCCGGCGATTCCGTCGTCGTGGGATCACGCGGCTTTTGACGATCTGCTCGCCGACGGCTTCACCGTCTCGGCGACTTTCTCGCGCGCGGGCGTAAAATGGCGCGCTTGCAATATCGCCGACCACGCGCTGACGCGAACGCTCCGCTGGGGCGATCGTGCCGAGCAAGTGGAACTCGCCGCCGGAGCAGAAAAGACGGGCGAATGGCGCGCCTAGCGGAGTCGCCCGTCATGAGCCGTCGTCTGGCGCTGCTGACGTTATTCGTCGTCTCCGCCGTCGGGCTGATCTTCGAGATCACGCTCACGCGCTTGTTTTCGCTGTTCTTTCAGTACCATTTCACCTTTCTAGCGGTCTCGCTGGCGGTTCTGGGGTTAAGCCTCGGCGCCGCCAGCGTGCACTATCTCCAACCGCGTCAGACCAACACCCGCGCGCTGGCGACGGTGTTGATCGCCTTGAGCTTGGCGCTGGCGGGCGCGGCGGTGATCATCGCGTGGCTGCCGGACGTGAGTTCGATCTTCCCGCGCGCGTTGGTGGCGTTGATACCGTTCTTCCTCGTCGGCATGGTCGCCGCGCTGACCTTCGCCAACTTCACCGCCAGCAGCGGCGACTTTTACGCCGCCGACCTGATCGGTGCGGCACTGGGCGTGGTCGCTGTGCTCTGGCTGCTGAGCGTCTGGAGCGCCTTCAGCCTGACGCTGCTGCTGGCGGCGATCGTTGGCGCGCTGGCGCTGCTGGTCGTCTGGCGGCAGGATGGCGCATCCCGCCGAACCGGACTTGCGGCGATCAGCTTCATCGTCGGTGCGGCGTTACTGGCGATCAACCTCGTTTCGGGCGCGGTCGATTACAACCCGCTGGCGCTGACCGGCTTCCCGCGTGACAAGACGATGGTCGGTATCCTGCAAGACGCCAATCAGCAGGCGAAAATCATCGATACCGAGTGGAGTCCGTTTGCCCGCGTTGACGTGGTGCAGACCAACGATCACAGCGCGCGCTACATCTTCGCCGATGGTGGCGCGGGTGCCTACATGCTCCCCTATGACGGCGATCCCGCCAGCTTGAGCGGCTTAGCCAACACCGTCGAGTACCTGCCGTTCGAGTCCGGCAGCGCTGACCGCACCTTGGTGATCGGCGCGGGCGGCGGCAAGGATATTCTGCTGGCGCTCAACGCCGGATCGAGTGCGATCACGGCGGTCGAGGTCAATCCGGCGGTGATCACGGCGACGCGCAAGTTTGCCGATTACAACGGACACGTGCTCGATCTGCCGCAGGTCGATCTGGTGTCGGGCGATGCCCGCTCCTTCGTCGAGCGCAGCAGCGATCAGTATGACTTGATCTACCTCAGCCTCGTCTACACGCAGGCGGTCGAACCCGCCAGCCAAGCGCTGATCGAGAATTACATTTTCACGCAGGAAGCGTTTGCTACCTATCTGGATCGGCTGGCTCCCGGCGGACGCTTGGCGATTGTCGCGCACAACGGGCTGGAGGGCAGTCGCGCCGCCGTTACTGCACTCCAAGCTTTTGAGAACGCGGGTATCCCGCCCGCGCAAGCGCTCGATCACCTGTGGCTGTGGAGCTATCCCGCCAACGACCCGACCGTCAACACCAGCGTGCTGATCGTCAGCAAGGACCCGCTCTCGACTGATATGGTGGCGTCGCTCAACGCGGCGGCGAAGGCGCAGGGCATGAACCCGCTCTACGCGCCCGGCGATTACGAGACGCTGTTCGCGCCGCTGCGTGGTGGCGAAAGTGTCGCCGATTTCATCGACGCAGACGCCGCTTACAATCTCGCGCCGACCACCGACGATCAACCCTACTTCTTCAATCTCGATCACGGCATCCCGCCCGCGATTCGCTCGGCGCTGGTGCTGGCGGTGCTGTTAGCGATTGCGCTGGTCGGCGTCGCCCTGTTCACGCGGGGCGAAGCTGAGTCAGCGGAGCGGGGGCGGTGGCTGCGTTTCGTCGTCTATGCGCTGCTGATCGGTGCCGGTTTCATGCTGGTCGAAGTCCCGCTGATCCAGCACTTTCAAATCCTGCTCGGTCAGCCGATTCTGTCGCTGGCGGTGGTGTTGGCGACGCTGCTGCTGGCAGGCGGACTCGGCAGTTTCGTCAGTCAGCGCTGGATCGTGGGCGACTTGCCCGTCCGCGTCATGATCGCCGGCGGCTGGATCGCGCTGGTGGTCGTGATTTACGAGTTCGCGCTCTCGTCGCTGGTCGGTGCGCTGCTGCCAGCAGTCGTTCGCCGTCCGCGTGATCGGGATTATTGCTTTGACGGCGCTGCTCGGCTTGCCGATGGGCATTCCCTTTCCCAGTCTGCTGCGGCTTGCCGGAGCCGGTGCGACTCAGCGCCAGCAGATCGCGCTGCTCTGGGCGATCAACGGCGCGTTCTCGGTGTTCGGCTCGACGCTTGCCGTCGTCGTTTCGATGCTCTGGGGTTTCCACTGGGCACTGCTGATCGGTGCGGGCTGTTATCTGCTGCTGATCGGGGTCGCGTGGAGCTATCGGCGGTTCGCTGCCGGAATGCCATCGTTGGTACACTAAGGGCATGAACCGTTCAGCGTTGCGCGACCGCTTTGCCGACGTCTATCTCGGCTCGATTCCCTTCTTCACCCTCAATGTCTTGTGGGTGATCGTTTCGCTGCCGATCGTCACCATCATCCCGGCGACGGCGGCACTCTTCTACGCCACCAATCGCATGGCGCACGGTGATAATGTCGGCGCGTCGACCTTTATCAAAGGGCTGCGCCAGTGGTTTTGGCGCAGCTACCTGTGGGGCGGGCTGAACCTGCTGGTGATCGTCGTCTTGGGCGTCAATCTGATCTTCTACACCAGCGTTCAAGCGACTTGGGCGACGATTGCGACGATTGCCGTCGCGTCGCTGCTGGTGCTCTGGCTGCTGCTGCAAGTCTCGATGTTTCCGCTCTTGCTTGAGCAGGAAAAGCCGAGCTTGCGGCTGGCGCTGCGCAACAGTTTCGTCGTCTGGCTGCGGCGCTTGCTGCCCACCTTGGCTTATGCTCTGCTGATCGCGGCGATTGTCGTCGTGACGACGCTCGTCATCCAGCCCGCATGGTTGTTCGTCAGTGCCAGCGCTTGCGCTTATCTCGCCAACCGCGCGACGCTCAGCGCGGTCCGCGCCGTGATGGGCGCGCCGCCCGACGCCGCTGACGAGAACTTGTCCTCCCAGTTTGAATCCTAACCTAACCCATGAAAGACGGAGCGATCATCATGCCCTCTGCCGTACCGCTGAGCGCGGAGCACTTCGAACGCGACCTCACCAAGCACGTCCAACTTGACTATCTGCTGCACGTCCCGCCGGAGTCGGTGAAACCGGCGTCCGGTAAGTACCCGCTGATCCTGTTCCTGCACGGTCGCGGCGAAAGTGGCAGCGATCTCGAAATCGTCAAGCTGCACGGCGTCCCGCGCGTCGTCGGCGAAAACCCGGATTTTCCGTTTTTGGTGGTCGCGCCGCAGTGTCCGCTGGGGCTGTCGTGGGTGCTGCTCGCCGATGCGTTGGAAGCGCTGCTCGATCAAACGCTTCAGCGCGACGACGTCGATCACAGCCGCGTCTACCTGACCGGCTTGAGCATGGGCGGCTACGGGACGTGGCATCTTGCCGTCCAGCGCCCCGAAGTCTTCGCGGCGATCGCGCCGGTCTGTGGTGCCGGTGATCTGGTCAACTCGCTGCCGCACCGGATCTGCGCGCTGGAGTCGATGCCGGTCTGGGCGTTTCATGGCTCCAGCGATGACGTCGTGCCGCTCGCCGCGCAGCAAAAGCTGATCGACGCGCTGCGTGAGTGCAGCAGCGCCGAGGTCAAGTTCACGATTTACGAGGGCGTCGGGCATGAACTCGTGGACGCAAACTTACGCCAATCCCGCCCTTTATGACTGGTTTATGCAGCATACGAAATAAGGCGCAGTTCCCCCCTCTCACGACGGAGAGGGGGTTAGGGGGTGAGGTTATTCACCAAATCCGCAGCAGCGCCGATTCCTGCTCGCTCAACGCCAGCGCGATCCCCTTGTCCATCAGATTGCGTCCGGTGAGCGACTCTGTAAGTTTCGCCTTCGAATCCTTCAATCCGGTAGACTCGCTCTGCTTCTAAATCTTGCAGCTTGATCGCGCGCTGCGGCTCGCCGCCGTTGAGCCGGAAGACGAACAGCAGGTTCTCCGAGCCGTCCGGCAGCTTATATTGAAATCCGCACCAGCGATCACCGCATGCCGTTGCGGCGCGGCTGATCGGTCAGGTGATACAACTCACCTGCCCGCACGAAGCGCCGGACCTGCTCCTTGTAAATGCGGATGTGCGTCGCCAGCCGATCGCGCACCCATTCGGGCAGATCAGGCAGCTTCTGCGACAGCCCGAACGCGCCCAACATTGCGGCGCGGGTGAAACTGTCGAACTGCTCGACGGTCAGCGTCGGGTCGCGCGGGTTAAAATCCTGCTCTGGCGGATGGCTGGGGCTGCGCCACTCGCTGGCGCTCCAATGCAGGCAGGCGTCCGCCGGGAGCATTTGCGTCGCGCCCCAGAATACTTGCAGATCGTGCGTCAGCCAATCGGGATCGCTCAGGAAGGTCAGGTGCGTATGGCGCAGCATTTCCAGATCGATCCGCAGCCCGCCCGACGCGCAGTTTTCCAGCACCACCTCCGGGAACGCCGCCCGGATGCGGTCGAGCAGGCGATAGTAACCGCGATAATGCGCGTACAGACCATCGCCCGCGCCGTGCCCGTGATCGGTGCGGTTGCAGCCCGCGAACGGTTCGAGGTTGAAATCCAGCTTGATCCAGTCGGCGTCGTAGTCGCGGATCAAGCGGCTGAGCGTCTCGAACGCCCACTGCTCGACGGCGGGATTGCCCATGCAGACGTAACCGAGCGACTCGCCGTCGCGCTGTGCCGCGAAATCGGGACGCCGGTCGTTGAGCGCCGCCCGCTTGCCTAGCCCCTCGATCTCGCACCATAAGCCGAACTTCAGCCCCAGCGCGTGCACGTCGTCCGCGAGCGCGCGGATTCCGCCCGGAAAGCGCGCCGAGTTGACCAGTTCCCAATCGCCGCGCAGATCGTGCCAGCCGATCGGCTCAGCACCAGCACTAGCGAATCCCAAGCTGGCTTGGGATTCGCCAAGGCTAGCGAAGCTAGCACCGAACCATCCGGCATCGAGCGTGACCAATTCAATGCCCAGTGCTGCCGCGGCTTTGGCATTCTCTCGAAATACCGCCTCGTCGATCTCGACATCCTCATAGCTCCACCAGTGATTCCACTCGACCGGCAGCGCGCGTGATAGGGTATTGTGCGGAATCCACCAGCGCCGCCCGACCTGCGCGAACTGTCGGGTCGTCTCGTCGAGGTCGGCTCCGAACGCCAAAATCACGCGCGGCGTTTCTAGCCTTTCGCCGACTGCCAGCGTCTTTTCAAACGCCCAGTCGCTTAGCCCGCCGCTGAAGACGACGCCGTCGTCGGTTGGCGCGAAGCGGGCGCACCAGTTGCCCGACCACGCCACCGCCCCGGCGATCGCGGCGTGATCCGTCGTCAGCGCGAAATAGGGATGCTCCCCCTTCGATGATCGCCCCATCCGGGTTTCCAGCGTCACGGCATGATCGAGTGCGGCATGGGCGGGTTCGAACTCCTGCCCCCAATCGCTGTCGAAGTGGAGCAGATCGTAAGCGGCGGGGGCGAAACTCAGCGCCAGCGAGTCGACCCGCGTGATCCGCTGCGGCGCGCTCGTCTGAACGATCAGCCATTGTTCCAGCAGCGCCGTGTCCTCGTAAAGGCAAATGTGCTGCTCGATCTGCAAGCCCGCGCCGCTCAGGGTGGCGATCACCTGCTGAACGCCGTTCGCCGCCTCGACGCGGACATCGTCCAGCCGCAGATCGCGCGCGTCGTGCCGCTGATCGTCAACGTAGACAGCAAATCCGCCGTTATCGACGGTGCTCAACCACGCGCGCCCGTCGGTCGTGATCTGCCGCAGCCGTAATCGCTCGCCTGCCTCAAAACTCACTCTCAACCGCGCCGTCTCGATTTCGAAGTGCTTTACTTCCATGCTTCACCGTTCGTTTTGCTATAACCAGCACGCCCTATGCTGCTCAAGTATCGGTTTTTCTCCCCCTCTCCCTGCGGAGCGGGGGACGGGGAATGAGGTTGGATTCTATCGCGATTCCCTCACTTTGTACTCACGCGGTACTACCCCGGCGCGTCGGGTTTCCCGTACAATGATCCCATTCGCGTAAGGAGACAACCCATATGGATGCAAAAACCACCTTCAGCCGCCACGCTGCCGACTATGACCGCACGCGCCGCCAACTCGTGCCCGATTTCGACAACTTCTACGGTACGGCGCTGGAATTGATTCCCGCTGCGCCGACCGCTGATTTGCGCATCCTCGATCTCGGTGCGGGCACGGGTTTGTTCGCCTCGATTGTCGGTGCGGCGTACCCCACGGCGCGCTTGACGCTGGCAGATTTCTCGCCGCAGATGCTCGATCAGGCACGGCAGCGGTTCGCGGATCGCGCGGGCGTGGAATACCTGCTGCTCGACTACGAGCACGACGCGATCCCCGGCGAGTACGACGTGGCGATCTCGGCGCTGGCGCTGCATCACACGCCGCCGGCTGAGTTGCAGTCGGTTTTTGCGAAAATTTATCGCGCGTTGGTGAGCGGTGGAATGTTCGTCAATGCGGATCAGACGTTGGGGACGAGCGCGGCGAACGAGGCGCGCTACGGACAAGCGTGGCTGGCTGCGATTCGCGCGAACGGCGCAACCGAAGCGGATATTGCCGCCGCGCTGGAGCGGCTCAAGGCGGATAAGACGGCGACGCTAGAAGATCAACTGGCGGCGCTGCGCGGAGCAGGTTTCACGGACGTGGATTGCTGGTACAAGCGCTATCGCTTCGCAGTCTACTCCGGGCGCAAACCCTGATCGACGCCCGTTTGGTCCGCTGCGACTTGCGCCCCTCCTCGACTTCGGGGAGGGGTGAGGTTAGACGTTCTGCACCAGCCGGAAACCGATCGAGGCGTGGTAGGACTCCGGGTTCAGATCGTAGTGGAAGTCGACCAGCGCGCGCTGGTGCGAACTCATGAACGACCCGCCGCGCACAACCCGCTTTTCCTGATCGGCGGCGCTCGCCTTGCTGTCCGCGTTGGGACTGCCGTCGAGACACCACTCCCAGACGTTGCCCGCCATGTCGTAGACGCCGAAGGTGCTGGCACCCTGCGGGTAGCGTGTGACGATGGTCGTCATCTTGACGCCGCTTTCGGCGCTGTTGCAGCGGTCCGCCTCGAAGCGATTGCCCCACGGATAGATTCGCCCTTCGTCGCCCTGCAAAGCGCGCTGCCACTGTGCGGCGGTCGGCAGTGTGATGGTCGTGTCCAACCGCGTCGAGAGCCAGTTGCAGTATGCCATCGCGTCGTACCATGAGACCATCTCGCGCGGACGCTCCGGTCCCTTGAAGCGCGAGGGGATGGCTTCCGGGTGCTTCAACCGGCTGGCGAGCGCTGCCGCCGAGAATTCCCACCATTCGGTATTGCGATAGCCGTCGTCGTCGTCGATGAAGGCTTGATACTGGGCGTTGGTCACCGGGTAGCGGCTGATCAGGAACTTGGGGACGTTGATGCGCTTCTTCTGCTGGCTGGAATTCGCGGCGGTGTAGCAGACGTCGACGTTGCCGGTGGCGACCTCCGCCCATTCCAGCAGCGGCAGAACAAAGCTCGGATATTCCGCCAGCGCCGTCCCGTTCGACTTGACCGGCTGCGCCAGCGCTGCTGCTTCAGCTGCCGAGAGATACTGCGCCATGTTGTCCGGGTCGTGCGCCGGGAAGTCGACGTGGAAGGCTTTGAACGCCTCCAAGCCGAGCATTCGCGTCGCCGGAACTTTGACCAGTTCGACGATCTGGCGGTATTCGCGCTCGACCTCGACCTGCATGGTCTGGCGTGCCAGCGCTGCCTCGGCTTCCTTCAGGATCGCCTCGATGTTGATGTAGGTCGATTTATAGCCGTTGGCTTTCGCCTGCTTGAGCAGCAGCACCGCTTGATCGTAGCTGCCGTTCGCCATCGCTTCCGCCGCCAGCTTGATCACCATCGCCGAGTTCGCCGGGGGCAGCATCATCACATCGTTGCTGCTGCCGATCGTCTCAACCGACATCGGGCGCACTTTTTGCTGCGCGCGCTCCGCCAGATAAATCGAATTGAGCAGTACCTTGACCGTGTCCGGGTCGATCCCTTTGGACAGGTCAACGTACTGTAGTTCCTTGATGTCGTTCATCGTGTCCGGGATCAGCGTGTGGTCGCGGACGATGATCGGGAAGATCGGTCGCCGCAGCATTTTCGCCAGTTCCGCCTCTTTGCGGCAGTACTCCGAAGCGACCGAATCGGGCGAAAGCAGGTAAACGAAACCGTCGCACCAGTCCAAGCGCCGCAGAATCTCTCTCCACCAGTCTTGACCGGCATAGAGCCGCTGGTCGTACCAGATTTCGTGGATGTCGAGCATGTTGACGACCTGAATGGCGTAGGGTTTGTCGACTCTCGCGTAGCTTAAAAACAGGCGCATATTATTTTTCCCCCTGAACGATGATGTTTCACCCTACTTGGTTTCAATGATTCGGTGGTCCCTGTTTCCACGCTTCGAGCGCGGCACGGGCTTCAGGCGTATCAATCGCTGCTAGCGCGCTGGCAGCCACGTCGCAGGTACGTTTTTCTTCCCAGTGCGGGCAGGTCGTATCTTGCAGCAGCGGGATCAAGTCGGGCACGGCGTCGGGGTGCGCAATCTTGCGCAGCGCGTCGGCGATGCTCCAGCGCAGGGCGGGGTCGGCTTCGGCGATGGCGTTGTGCAGCGGAATGATGCCCGCTGGGTCGCCGATGTTGCCGAGCGCTTCGACCGCTGCCACCCGCACGAATTCTTCCGGATCAGTCAGCGCCTGCGCCAGCCCGCCGACGGCACTCTTGTCACCCATCATGCCGAGTGCTTCGGCTGCCGTCTGGCGCACGTCCGAGCGCTCGTCGCTCAGCGCGATGATCATGCTCTCCAGCCCGCGCGGATCGCCGATTTCGCTCAGTGCGCGGATCGCCGAGGCGCGCACCATCCATTGGCTGTCCTTGACCAGTTCGGTCAGCTTCGGCACCGGCGTCGCATCCTTGATCCACGCCAGCGACTCGGTCGCGGCGTAGCGAATGTCCCATGCCTCGTCGTCCAGCAGCGTCGTGATGCGCTTGACGCTGTCGGTGTCGGTCGTACCGCGCAGTTTCTTACCGTAATCGCGCAGCAGCTTGGCGGCTTCCTGCCGTTTCTCCCAGTCCTCGGAGTGGATCGCTTCCAGCGTATCGCTGAGCACGACCAGATTTTCCTGCTTGTCCGAGCCGTCGCTTGCCGCGATCTGCTGTTCAAGCGGTGATTTCTGGCTCTTGCGCCACGTTTGCGCGGCGGTGATCGCTTCCGGTGTGGCGATTTTCTCCAGCGCCTCGACCGCGAGGTCGCAGATCCGCTGCTTGGACAGTGCCGTCTTGCGCTGGTCGTTCAGCGCGTTGATCAAGTCCGGCACGGCGTCCTGCTGACCGATCGCTCCGGCGACGTCGATCGCTGCCGCGCTGACGTTCAAGTCGGGGCTGCGAATCGCGTAGAGCAAGCCGGGGATCGGGTTGACTCCCAGCGTTTTCAGCGCGCTGGCTGCCGTGTCCGCGACCAGATATTCGCCATCGCGCAGCGCTTGCAGCAGCGCCGGGAGGACTTGCTCGTTGCTCTTGAACTTCGCCAGCGACGTGATCGCCGCGGCGCGCACCTGACTCTCGTCGTGAGTGACCAAGGTGAGCAGTTCAGGGACGGCGGTTTCAGCCGGTTCGTCGCCGAGCGCGGTCGCCCGATCGCGCTGCTGCATCCAGTCGAAGTCACCGTCGCTCGCGCTCGCGCTGGCGGCGGCAGCCGGAGCTGCCTGAGTTGTCGCGCGCTGCAGGACGCGCAGCAGTCGTTCCTTGACCGTCTTACCGGACGAGGCTTTCGGCGAGGCTTTAGCGGTCGATTTCGCCGGCGTGCTTTCGGGCACACAGGTTGACGCATTCTCCGGAGCGCTTGCCGCGCCGTCGGCTAGGGCGACTTGCACCGTCGCCGTTTCAGCCGGAGCGTTCACCACCGCGTCGACAGATTTTCTGCCGATGCGAATGTTTCTGAGCTGACTCAAACGCCATTTTTTCACAGCCGTACTCGCCTCCCGTGACCCCATGTTTTCGAGGATGTTTGCCGCCACGTCGCAGATCCGCTGCATACTCCAATCCGGCTGATCGGTGTCGTCGAGACACTCGATCAAGCGCGGCAGCGCCGTCTTGCTGTCGAGATGTTGCAGCGCCGCAACGGCGGCAAAGCGTGCTTCAAGGTCGTCGCTGTGCGTGAACGCCAGCACCAGCGCGGCAGCATCCGGCTGCTGCATCTGCGCGAGGATTTCGACCGCGTGAATTCGTTGTCGCCGCGAGTCCGCCTGTTGCACCACCTGCTGTAGTGCCGGGAACGCCGCGTCGCCGATCTTCACCAGCGCTTGCGCAGCGGTCGAACTGATCCGCCAGTCGCGGTGCGCCAGCGTCGCCACCAGCGGCGGGATGGCGGCAGTGTCGCCGATACAGCCCAGTGCCGTGATCGCCTCGGTCGAGATCGCCCGGTTGGGCGTTTGCATCAAATCGACCAAGAATGGTACAGCAGCGGTGTCGCGTAGTCCACCCAGCGCTTTGGCGGCTTCTTGCTGAAGTTGTCGCTGCGGTGTGTTCAGGAAGTGCAGCCAGATGCCCAACGCCTCGGCGGTCGCTGACGCTTGGGGTGCTGCTGTCGTTTCGGCAGCGGCGGGTGCGGCTTCCGCCGGTGGTGTCGCTTCCGGCGCATAGTCCAAGCGCCGGAGCGCTTGCGCCGCCGCGGTGCGCGTTTCCCAATCGGCGGAACGCGCCGCCTCGATCAGCAGGTCATGCGCCCGCGCCGGATCGTAATCGACCAGCGCGTTCGCCGCCGCGATTGGCTGATTGGCGGTACGCGCGATCAAGGTGGTGTAAGTCGCTTCAGTGACGGTCGCGCTGCTGAGGGTGCATTGCAGCGCCAGCAGCGGATCGATCGCTGCGATGGTGAGGATCAAGGCGTCGGGATCGGCGACCAAGCCGATCAGCATCCGCACGACGGCGTCCCACTTTTTCGGCACGCGCTGGTTCTCGGCGTCCAACTGCGGTTTCGACAGCCGTCGCTTGATTTCCAAGTGTTGGAGCGCCAATGCTGCATAATACTGCTGCAACAGAATGTGCGCGAAGCCGACCCGGTTGCCGCTGGTCTCCAACAGATGCGCACCGACTGCCGCGTCGAGCAGGGCGGGGCGATCAAAATGAGTCAGCGCCTCTGCCTCGGCGACCATGAGCGGGCTGTCAGTATCGGTCAGCCCATAGGCGAAGCCGCTCAGCGCCGTCTCGATCTCGGCGTAATCGGGCGCGCCGTCGATGGACGCGGTGTAGGTACTCCATAAGGCTTCGACTACCCACTGCAGGATTGCGCTGGCGCTGGCGGGGAAGTCGGTTACGCCGCTGCGATAGCGCAGGACGAGCGCTGTCGCTAGGTACGGATTATTCGTGATCTGCCGATGGGCTGCTGCCGCGATCGGGTTGGTGGTGTCGTCCAGTTGCGCCAGCAGCGCGTTCACTTCGTCGGTCGGGAGCTGCTGCGCCGCCAGCGCCGCGATCCCTTCGCGGTCGAGCGCGGTCAAGATCACGCTAGGCAGCCCTAAACTGCCGACGAGTTCGGCGTCGGTCGGGCTGCAGGTGATCACGACACGCTGGGGCGTTTGTTCGCTCGTCAGCCAGCTTTGCAGCGCTTGCCAACGCGCGCTGAAGCCGGGCTGCGGGCGATTCTCGCTCAGTCCGTCGAGGTAGAGGGCGAGCTGCCCGCTCGCCAGTAACTCAAGCGGATCGTCGCCGTAGTTCCACTGCGTGCGGATCAAACTGCTGACGTCGGGGTCGCCGTTCCAGTCCGCCAGATCGACCAGCAGGGGCAGCGGGACGGTGCCCGGCTCGGCGGCGTACTGGCGCAGCGAATCAAGCACGAGCGACCGCAGCGTATAGCTTTTTCCTGCTCCGATTGGAGCGGTGAGGACAAAAGACGGGTAGGCGCTGACGACCTGATCGAGGCTGATCAGCGCGGTTGGGGTGGTTTCCGCTCCGGTTGCTGGGACGCGGACACTGAGGGTATTGATATCGTCGGTTTGCGCCAGCAGCGGCGGAGGACGGCTGACAACCGTCGTGATGCTCGCCTGCTCACTGAGAGCGGTCTCAAGCGTTGCCAAATTGCCGTGCGGCGCTTGCAATTTGCCCAACAGCGCGGTGATGTACTGCGCGTCGGCATCCAGCGGACGCCAAACCTGCGCCCGCGCTTTCCGGCTCAATAGATCGACCAGCGCGTAGAATTGTTCTTCGTAGCGAGCGGGATCGTCCCACTGCGAGAAATCGATCCCCGTGTCGGCGGACATCGACCTGCCTTCGGGCAGCGCTGCCACTGGCAGGAGATAAATTGGTTTTTCGGCTTGTTGGAAAATTGCGAGTTCGGCTTGACAGGCGCTCGAAGCAGCATACGCGGGGCTGAGGATCACGAGCACACCGGCGCTGCGCACGCGCGCCTGCGTTAATGCGGCGGTCCAACTGGCGGAAACAGCATCCAGTCGATCCATCCACAAATAGACGCCCGCGTTTTTGAGATCGACCGCTAACCGAAGTGCGAAGTCTACATCGGCTGCGCTGTAGCTCAAAAAGAGCGGTGTACCTTCACCTAACAATTCATAGCTTAGCATCACGGACTTTGCTGCTAGAATGTAACCGTAAAGTAATATACTTCTAACTTAAGATTAACCATATTTCTTCCGAAGGTCAAGATTTGGTTAGGAAATCGATTGAAACCGGTGAGACCCTTTTCGCGGGGAAATTCCGACGCGGATCGTGCTAATTGAGGTGTGAAAAATCAAAAAAGCTAACATTTTAGTACAAGTGTGCTAACGATTTTAGGCAGCCTCAGCGAAACATTTCATTTTTGGATCAATTTGAAACTGATCCGCCGTGAAAAGCTAACATTGATTGTAGCATTCTTTCTCATAGTCATGGGTTAGTAGGTTGTGACTTTCTTTACAAATATAGGATTTACGAATTTCGGTTACTTTCCCTCAAGTGCCGCAGGTTTTTGTTACTGCTTCTACTATATGCCGATACGACATTTACGCTAGTTAATATACCTCATGTACTCGTGAATTTCTTCCTCATTCCGTTTTATGCTCGCTGCCTGACGGCATCATTGTCAGCCTACACCGGGATTTCGCCCCTGTAAATTGACAATTCGCGCTAAAATAGCGGCTAAACCTAATTCCACCCAAACCAGCTTGGAGGAAATCCATGACCGCGTTGATGAAGGCTGTCAATCAGAATAATGCTACCCTCGTCAAGCAGTTGATCGCGCAGGGGGCTGACGTGAATCAGCTTGAGCCGAACGGCGACGCCCCCTTGATCATGGCGGCTTACAAAGGTTATACCGAGATCGTCCGCCTGCTGCTCGAAGAAGATGCCGACGTCACCGTGCTCGATCCGGGGATGAAGGCGACCGCCTTACATGCGGCGGCTTACGCCGGTCACGCCGACGCCGCCAAACTGTTGATCGACTACGGGATCGACATCGACAAGCAGGGACCCTACAACGGCTACACCGCCCTGCACGACGCGACGTGGCAGAACAATATCGACGTGGCGCAAGTCTTGATCGATGCCGATGCGGATCTCACCATCCAGTCGAATGACGGACAGACGGCGCTGCAGTTCGCCCGCTCGCGTGGGCACAACCAGATCGCCACGCTGATCGAGCAGAAACTCCGCGAAACCGACGCTTGATCGCTGTTCGCACTTCCTATATTTAAATTGTGCTATAATGCGTCAGTATCATCGAGCGTGATAGGTGCATTAGCGAACCCGTCAGCGGGTGTAATCGTCGGTAATGGCGTGATTGTTTGTTTTGACGACAAACCACGAATGACCGATTTGCCTCCTCGCGCTCACCCTATCCGCCGTGAGAATGTGTCCCCCAAACTGACGCATTTAACCTACCAATTGAGGTTCCATGCAATTTACAGATTTGAATCTAATCGATCCCTTGCTGCGCGCGGTGCGCGCCGAGGGATATGAAACGCCGACGCCGATTCAGGAGCAGGCGATCCCGCCGGTGCTCGCCGGACGGGACTTGATCGGCTGCGCGCAGACCGGCACCGGCAAGACCGCTGCCTTCGCGCTGCCGATCCTGCAGCGGCTCGTCGCTGCCAATCGCAGTCGTAAGGGCGGCGTGATCCGCGTGCTGGTGCTTTCACCGACCCGCGAACTCGCGTCGCAAATCGGTGACAGTTTCGCCGCTTACGGTCGGCACACCGAACTCAAGCACGTCGTCATTTTCGGCGGTGTGGGGCAGCAGCCGCAGGTCGATAAAATTCGGCGTGGTGCTGACATCCTCGTCGCGACGCCCGGTCGCCTGCTCGATTTGATGGGGCAGGGTATCATCCACCTCGAAACCGTCGAAGTCTTCGTGCTCGACGAAGCGGACCGGATGCTCGACATGGGTTTCATTCATGACGTGCGCCGCATCATCAAGGTCCTGCCGACCAAACGGCAAACGCTGCTCTTTTCGGCAACCATGCCTGAAGCGATTCAAGACCTCGCTTCGAACATCTTGATCGATCCGCTGCGCGTTGAAGTCACGCCGCAGGCGACCACCGTCGATAAAGTCGATCAGTCGGTCTTTTTCGTCAACAAGAAAGATAAGCGCGCGCTGCTGGAGCACATCCTCGCCGACCGCGCTATCCGTCGAGCGTTGGTTTTCACGCGGACGAAGCACGGCGCGAATAAGCTGGTCGAACAGCTTGATCGCGCCAACATTCAAGCGGAAGCCATTCACGGCAACAAGTCGCAGACTGCTCGCGAGCGGGCGCTGTCCAATTTCAAGGCAGGTAAGACTCGTGTGCTCGTCGCCACCGATATCGCCGCCCGTGGTATCGACGTCGACGACGTGACCCACGTCATCAATTTTGATCTGCCCAACGAGCCGGAGAGCTACGTCCACCGGATCGGGCGGACGGCGCGCGCCGGTGCTTCCGGGATTGCCTACTCGTTCTGTGACACGGATGAGCGTCCCTACCTGCGCGACATCGAGCGGCTGATCCGGCTGCGCGTGCCGGTGGTGGCGGAGCATCCTTACGTCTCGGCTGAACCCGCGCCTGCCGCGTCGTCGAATGACAGCCGGAACACCCGTCGCGACGGTCGCAACGGATCGGCGCCGCGCTCCAGCGATCAGAATCGCGGCAGCCGGGGCAGGAACGGTAATCGCGCTGCCAGCGGATCGAATAGGAGCGGTGGGCAGCGCAGCGGCGATCAATCCGGATCGTCATCAGGATCGAGCAAACGCCGCGGCTGGAACGGCGATCGCCGTCCCAACGCGAACTGATCTATTCCTCGCTTTGCCAACAGATACAAAAACGACCTGCTCATTCAGCGGGTCGTTTTATATTTATCTGACTGCCAATCGCCTTACGACGGCTCAGCCGTTTTCGGCTTGCGACGGGTGCGAGGCTTACGCGCGACCGGTTGCTTAGTGCCTGCCTCGGCTTCTTTGGGGGCGGGAGTACGTTTCTTCAGGGGACGACCGGCGAGAATGTCCGCGAGATCGGCGTCCGCTTTGGCGTCGCTAGCGGCGACTTTCGCGGCGATATCGGCAAGAAATTCATTAGCAGAGTTTGGCATCTTCATCCTTTGAAGGAGCGTTTTGCTCCTCATATCCTACCCCTATTATACCCTAAATTCCGATCCCCGACTTTGTAGTATGCGACGTGAAGCATATATCAGTGGTCAGTCGTCGGCTTGAACCGGCTCATAACCGGGGCAGAATCAGCGCCGCGATCCGGTCGATTGCGGCGACGTCTTCGCCTTGGGTCGGCACCACGACGACGCTGTTCGCGCCCGCCTCAACCAACGCTTGAATCGCTCGCGCGCAGTCGTCCGGCGTTCCGGCGACCGCCATCTGATCGATCCAGTCATCCGGGAATGCTGCCGTGAACTGCTCTGGTCCGACCTTGTCGAGCAAGTTGGTGACGTCTCCCTCAATGCCCAACGCCCGGACGTAAGGTCCGTTCTTTTCTAACTGTAGATACTCGCCGATCAGCGGGCGCAGCGATTGCCGTGCCGCTGCGCCATCAGTGTCGACCGCGCACCACGTATAGACCGTCACTCGATGCGGATCGCTGCGCCCGGCTGCTTGCTGTCCCTGCGCGATTTGCTCGCGCGCCCAGCGCACGTAAGCTGGCGATGCAAACTCCGCTAGCAGCGTGCCGTCGGCGGATCGACCCGACAGTTTCAGCGATTCTGGTCCGCGCACGCCCAGCGAGACCGGGGGCACGATCTCCGGCGGGAACACCAACTGCACGTCCTTGATGTTCACCTGCTGCCCCTCGACGGTGACCAGTTCGCCGCGCAGCAGGCGGCGCAGCGTCAGCGTGACTTCTTCCAGCGCCCGCAGCTGCGACTTCGGGAACTCGCCGATCTGTCGCATCCAATCGGCGACCCCGTGCCCCAATCCCGGTAGAAAGCGCCCCGGATACAACTTTGCCAGCAGCGCTATTTCCATTGCGGTGAAGGCGACGTTTCGCGCGACGGCGGGCATGATCCCTAAGCCGACGGCGATCCGTTCGCTGAACGCTAGCGCGCTGGCTGCCGCCGCGAGTCCGCCGGCGAAGAAACAGTCCTCGACGACCCAGACCTCGTCTAAGCCGACGCTCTCCGCGCGCTGGACGAACGGTTTCAGCGTCTCCGGGGCATAGTGGCGGCGGTACATCACGCCAAACTGGTAGTCACTGCGGTTTACGGGCATCTTGTTTTCCCTCGCCTTTGCTGAGTAACCAATCATCTGCTGACTATACCGCGAGATGATCGGACGGCGCTCGTCCGTGACGCCGTTTAGCGGGGCGCGCCTTGTGGGAATTATGCCGATTTAGGTTGAAAAGATGTCGAAGATCGCGGGACGGGGCGAGCTATGCCCCGCCCCATTTCTGAAAGCGTCGCTGCATTTATCGACGCCGGAGGGTAAAACCGGTTATTCCAGCATACTCTGCAATTCGCGTAAGAAGGTCGTGCCGTCGACCGGCTTGGGGAAATACGCCCTGAAGCCTGCCATGAATTGCGTCTTCGCGCAGCTTTGAGGTGTGATACGCCGTCACCGCGATGCAGGTGAGGTCGGCGGTTTGCTCGTTGTCGAGCACTTCCGCCAAAATTTGCCAACCGTCTTTGTCTGGCAGCGCCAGATCGATGATTGCGGCGTCGTATGTCTTACCCGATTCGAACAGGAAATACTCAGCTTCGGCAGCGTCGGCGGCGATGTCGGAGGAAATATTCAAATGTCCCAACAACGTGGACATCATGACCTGTGCATCACCATCATCCTCGACGACGAGGATGTGCCACTTGTCTTGAGCCATTACGGATACCCTTTCAGTAGTTTAGATCGATTGCCAGCTCTGGAATGTCAACCAAGAGCTTCACAAGATCCTGCATAAAGGTTTCAACGGTGAGCGGTTTGGTTAGGTAGTTGTGGAAGCCGGCAGCGATGGCGCGCTCACGGTCGCCGATCATGGCGTGGGCAGTTAGAGCGACGGCGGGAATACACCGTATTCTTGGGTCTTGCTGCAATTCATGGATCAGCCCCCAGCCATCCAAGACCGGCATTGAGAGGTCGGAGATGACAAAACGGGGGTGGACTGAACGGATTAGTGCTAATCCTTCCTCACCATTAGTGGCAGTATAGGTGGTCGCACCATATTCGTCGAGCAAGATTTGAGCAACCAACAGGCTGTCGTCTTCGTCGTCAATGATGACGATATCCCAGCCTTCCAATAAGTTCTGTGGTAAATCAAACATGATAAGAACGCATCACTTTCTACAGACCGATGATCGGTTCTGTCTTCAATGGCAGTGTGACGGTGAAAGTGCTGCCTTGCCCCTGCTCGCTTTTCACGGTGACCGTTCCACCCATCTCGCGCGCGTATTTCTGGACGATGGCTAGTCCTAAGCCCGTGCCGCCGTACTTGCGCTTTGACGTCTGGTCAACTTGTCGAAATTCCTCGAAAATAAACTCGCTCGCGTGCGGTGGAATACCGATGCCGGTATCTTGGACGACGATGTTCCACGTCTCATCATTGCATTCCAGCGCGAGCCGTACGTTCCCCTGCTCGGTGAACTTGATCGCATTGCCAAGCAGGTTGATGGCGATTTTCGAAATTGATTCTTCGTCCCCGTACAGCGTTTCGGGCAGCTTTTCGTCAATGTCGGTCTCGAAGGCGAGATCCTTCTTCTCCGCCAGTACGCTGATTTCGCTTGCCCAACGCTTCGCCACTTGGCGCGGTGCAAATGGTTGGTTCGCCAACTCCAAGCGTCCCGACTCAACCCGTGATAGGTCGAGGAAATCGTTGATCAATTGCAGCAGGCGTTTGCTGTTCGAGCGGATGCGATTCAGATAGGTTTCGGTCTTCGGGTTATAATCCGTGCCGCCGATCCGGTTCAGGATAATGCCGGTGAAGCCCTCGATCGCGTTGAGCGGTGTTCGCAGTTCGTGCGACATGGTCGAAAGAAACTCTGATTTGAGCCGTGAGTTTTCGTCCGCCAGCCGCTTTGCCGCTTGCAGCTCCTTGATCAGCCGCTTACGTTCTAGATCAACGCGCACGTACTCGTCAATGTCGCTGGCGAGTTGTTTGTTTTCAGCTTCTGTTCTCAAAAACTCGTCAACAGTTGCCTCTAGCTCGATGGCGCTGTCCTTGAGTTCTTGTTCAAGTTTAGCGTTTTCCGCTTGAAGCTGTGCGATGGTCGCTTCCAATGCCTCGCGGCTGTTAGCGTCCAGATTTACAGTGTTTGTTTCCATGCGTGGGTACCATCCTTTGTACACATGTACACAGCGTTGTTATTTCCATTGTGGCTGTGATTTGGCAATTAGTCCCATAAGCTTTTTGTTCTTAGGAGTTTTCTTACGGTTGCATCCTAACTTTGACTTTATACTTTATATAATAATTCTAACAACAGTTAGGATGTATAGAAATCTTACATTGTGAAAAATTAGTGAAAATGTACTTATCGAGCGATTTGCCCGATTACAATTTATTCACGGATTGTTGAAAAGGCGGAGAGAAATGTCAAGGCAGACAGTTAGCGACACCGAATACGCCACCCTCTGGTATTACCCGGAAGCCAAAATCATCCATCATCAATTTCACAAGTTCATTCATGGCGCCGAATTCCGTCAAGTTCTCGAAAAAGGACTGGATGTCTTCAAGGAACAAGGCGCTCAGAAATGGCTCTCGGACGACCGCCTGAATTCCGCACTCCCATCCGCCGATTCCGAATGGGGGCAGCAGGATTGGTTTCCGCGCGTATTCGCTGCTGGTTGGAAGTACTGGGCGATTGTGATGCCCGACAAAGTCGTCGGGAAAATGAATATGAAGCATTTCATCGACGCTTACTCGACGCAGGGATTGACCATCGACATCTTCGATGACCCTGACCTTGCCCTGAAGTGGCTCGAGTCGGTCTGAACGCTAAGGTGAATATGCGGGGGTTCTTGCTAATGCGCATATACAACCCATCGGAAGACTTATTTGTGGGTTGCTGCATTCTAAGGGGGTACTTTCGTGTCTAGGCAAACTATTATCGAGACCGAGTACGCTACTCTTTGGTATTATCCCGAAGAGAAAATCGTACATCATCAATTTCATAAGTTCATCCATGGGGACGAGTTCCGCAAGGTGATGCTAAAAGGGGCTGGAAGTCAATTCAAACAGAACGATGTCCATGAAGTGGCTCTCGGATGATCGCTTGAATTCTGCTTTGCCCCGTGCTGACCATGACTGGGCGCAGCAGAGATTTGGTTTCCGCAATTGTTCGATGCGGGTTGGAGCTATTGGGCGCTTGTCATGCCCGACAAAGTGGTTGGTAAGATGAACATGCGCCGGACTTTATCGATCAATTTCTGAGCGGGGTATTACCGTTGATATTTTCGATAATCCCGAACTGCCGTTAAACTGGCTTAAGTCGGTTTAGAGTCGAGCCGCCTTCTCGAGCTCGGGACGTAGCCCCCGTAGCTAACGTATTGATTTTACCGGTCAGGCAAACTCACGACCGAATATTGCTTAAACAAATATAGAAAGAAAGAGGTGCATTCTTGTCAAGGCAGACGATTAGTGAAACCGAGTACGCTACGCTCTGGTACTATCCGGAGGACAAAATTGTTCATCACCAGTTCCATAAGTTCATTCACAGTGATGAATTCCGCAAGATGTTGATGAATGGGGTCGACGTCTTCAAACAGTATGGCGCGGATAAATGGCTCTCGGATGACCGCCTGAATGGGGCGATGACCGCCGAAGATATCCAATGGGGTCAGGATGTGTGGACTCCAGCGGTTTTCGCGGCGGGCTGGAAGTATTGGGCGATCATGATGCCCGATAAAGTGGTCGGCAAAATGTCGATGCGCCGGTTGATCGATCAATATTCGGAGATGGGGGTGACGGTCGATATTTTCGACGACACCGATGAGGCGCTGAAGTGGCTGCGCTCAGTTTGAGCGAACGGCGTCAAAGTGGTTCGCAGGAATAAAAAAACCGCCCCATTTTGGGGCGGTTTTCGAAGTTTTAAGCCTAAAGCTTATTCGCGCACAACCGTGACCGAACTCGCTTGCTTGCCCTTCTTGCCTTCGGTGATCTCGAACTCAACCGTTTCACCTTCGTTCAGCGAGCGGAAGCCGCTTGCCTGAATTTCCGAGTAGTGAACGAACAGATCGGGACCATTTTCCGGGGTGATGAAGCCGTAGCCTTTTTCACCATTGAACCACTTCACTGTACCGCGTGAACGCTGAGCCATTGCTGCTCTCTCCTGAATTTGAACTGGTTTCTGCTCTAGCCTTGGGTACTCACACTCTATCCAGATAATTCAGGACACTCATGCGGTACTTTTTGAGAAGAACTTGAGCTTTCGTAACTAAACCCTCACAGTATGGGGCTACGTAGCTCAGAAATCTATCTTCTCGTCTGGCATAGCCGATGTTGAACCAAAGCATCGACGTGGGAAAGACGATATTGTCTTGTAAATATCCACACTGCACTTACACTATACGAGGTTTTTTTGGAATTGTCTACACCTAATTTAGACGCCACGAACAAATTTTCCGCCCTGTTTCTTCGCTTGCGCGGTGCGCGATTGGTCCGATGACGTTCGCGACGGGGTGAGGTAAGCTTGCACTTATATCAGCAGAGCAGTAATGAAAGGATTATGGATGGCGCAGCCCTTTACACCGGAATATTTGGCGCAGGCGGATCGCTATGAGCAGATGCCTTATCGTCGCTGTGGGCGCAGCGGCTTGAAGCTCCCGGTGATCTCGCTGGGACTCTGGCACAACTTCGGCGGCTATGACACCCTCGAAAACGCGCGGGCGATGCTCCGCCGCGCCTTCGACCTCGGCATCACCCACTTTGACCTCGCCAATAACTATGGACCGCCGCCCGGTTCCGCCGAGGAGACCTTTGCGCAGGTGATGCAGAAAGACCTGCATCGCTACCGCGACGAGTTGATTATCTCGACCAAAGCCGGGTATGACATGTGGGAGGGTCCCTACGGTGAGTGGGGATCGCGCAAGTATCTGCTTGCCAGCCTCGACCAGAGCCTCAAGCGGATGAACCTCGACTACGTCGATATTTTCTACAGCCATCGCTTTGACCCGGACACCCCGTTAGAGGAAACAATGGGCGCGCTCGCTAGCGCGGTGCAGCAGGGCAAGGCGCTCTATGTCGGTATTTCCAACTACAACGGCGAGCAGACGCGGCAAGCCGCCCGGATTTTGAAGGAAATGGGTGTGCCGCTGCTGATCAATCAGGTCGCTTATAACATGCTCAACCGTTGGGTTGAAGGCGATCTACTGGACGCGGCGGCTGAAACCGGCACCGGCTTGATCTTCTTCTCGCCGCTGGCGCAGGGGCGGCTCAGCGACCGCTATCTGAACGGCATCCCTGAAGATTCGCGGGCGATCAAGTCCGGGCGCTTCCTAAAGCCCGACCAGATCACGCCGGAGTATCTGGCAAAAGCGCGCCAGCTCAACGAGATCGCCCAAGCGCGCGGGCAGTCGCTCGCCGAGATGGCGTTGGCGTGGGTGCTGCGCCATCCAGTCGCCGTCTCCGCGCTGATCGGCGCGAGCAGCGTCGCCCAAGTCGAAGACGACGCCGCGACGGCGCAGAAGCTCGACTTCACGCCTGCTGAGCTGCAAGCCATCGACGCCGCGCTCGCCTGATTTCGCGCTTTGCCGCTTACTGCTCCATAGGCTAGGTGTGTACCCAGCTTGACGTTCATCGGCGACAGCAATCGGATTCGGTGTAGGGCGGATCTCAGATCCGCTCCTACCAAGCGATCCTATTCAGCGCTTTGACGGTTTAGCCCTCCCTACGGGACGGTGGCTAGGCGCGGGATCTTTTTACTCAGCACTCAGTCCTCAGCACTCGGTACTCTCTTTTGTGCACTTAACCCCATTCGGATTGACAGTCCCCGCCACATGTTTTACTGTTATGGTGAAAGCGCTTACATATTTTTAGGAGCGCTCCCATTTTAGGGATTACGGGTGATTTGCCGCCCTGATAATTAGGTTTATCACAGGAGTAATTAGTTTAAATGAACCCTCATTTACGCCCATTTCGGTTCTTGATCATCCTCGCGCTGTTCTTGATCCTCGGCGTCACCATTGCCGGCGCGCAAGCTGGTGACCAGCCTGAACCCTATCGCAACCCCGATCTTCCGGTTGCCGATCGCGTCGCCGATCTTTTGGGGCGGATGACGCTCGACGAGAAGATCGGGCAGATGACGCTGGTCGAGAAGAACAGCCTCACGCCCGCTGACGTGACCCAGTTTGCTATCGGCGGTGTTCTGAGCGGCGGCGGCGGTTATCCCGCCAATGGTAATTCGGTCGAGACGTGGGTCCAGATGACGTCGGGCTTCCAGCAGGGCGCGCTTGACTCGCGCCTCGGCATCCCGATCATTTACGGCGTGGATGCCGTTCACGGACACAACAATCTGCGCGGCGCGACCATCTTCCCGCAGAACGTCGGCTTGGGCGCGACTCGTGACGCCGATCTGGTCGAGCAGATCGGGCGCGCGACTGCCCAAGAGATGATCGCCACCGGCATTTACTGGGACTATGCCCCGGTGATCGCGGTGCCGCAGGATATTCGCTGGGGACGCACCTACGAGGGTTACGGCGAGAATACCGACCTCGTGACCGAGTTGGGCGTCGCCTTCATTCACGGCTTGCAGGGCGACGATCTCGCCGCGCCTGACACTGCGCTGGCGACCCCTAAACACTTCATCGGCGATGGCGGCACGGCATGGGGCACTTCGCCCTTCGGACCGCGCAATATTGATCGCGGCGTCACCGACGTGGACGAAGCGACGCTGCGTACGCTTGTTCCTGCCGCCGTACCAAGCCGCGATCGATGCGGGCGCGCAGAACATCATGATTTCGTTCTCCAGTTGGGGCGGGCTGCGGATGCACGCCCAGAAGTACCTGATCACCGACGTGCTCAAGGGCGAACTCGGTTTCGACGGCTTCACCGTCTCCGACTGGGCGGGCATGGACGACGCCGCGCCGACCTACTACGACGCGATGGTCACGTCGGTCAACGCCGGTGTCGATATGAACATGGTGCCGCAGGATTACCACAAGTTCATCACCACCATGCAGCAGGCGGTCGCCAACGGCGACATCACCGAGGACCGGATCGACGATGCCGTCAGCCGCATCCTCAAAGTGAAATTCGAGTTGGGGCTGTTCGAGCATCCCTTTGCTGACCCGGCACTGGCGGATACGGTTGGCTCGGAGGCGCATCGCGCGCTCGCCCGCCAAGCCGTCGCCGAGTTGCAGGTACTCTTGAAGAATGACGATCAAACGCTGCCGCTCGCCAAAGCCACGCCGCTGATCCTCGTGGCGGGCAGCGCTGCCGACGACATCGGCATTCAGTCCGGCGGCTGGACGATCGAATGGCAGGGGCAGACCGGCAACATCACCCCCGGTACGACCATTCGCCAAGCCATCGAGAACACCGTCGGCGCGAATACCGAAGTCATGTTCAATCGCGCTGGAAATTATCGCAACCTGACCGGTACGGCGGACGCGGCGATTGTCGTCGTCGGCGAGCGTCCTTATGCCGAATACGAAGGCGACAGCGCGACGCTTGCGCTCTCCGCGACTGATCTGGCGACCGTCCGGCGCGTGCGCCCATTGACTGATAAGCTGATCCTCGTCGTCGTCTCCGGGCGTCCGGTGGTCATCGACGATCTGCTGCCCTACGCCGATGCCGTCGTCGCCGCATGGCTGCCCGGCACCGAAGGGCAGGGCGTCGCCGACGTGCTGTTTGGCGATCAGCCGTTCACGGGTAAGCTGCCCTATACGTGGCTCCGCAGCGTCGATCAGCTTCCGTTTGATTTCGCCAACCTGCCGACCGACTCGTGCGATGCGCCGCTGTTCCCTTACGGCTACGGCTTGACCACTGACGACAGCACCTCGCCGTATCTCGATCTGGCGGCTGAGTGCGGTCCGGCGATCGAAGTTCTGCCGACGCTGCCGCCCGCCGTGATCACGTCCAATAATACGCCGACGCCGACTCCCGCGCCGACCCAAGCCGCGCCGGTCGCCGCGCTCGCGCCCGACGGCGTTTACGGCGAAACCTACAACGCGCCCTTCCCGGTCAGCATTACACTCGACGGCAGTTATGACGATTGGGCGGGCGTCCCGCGTGTGACCGTGCCGCAAGACGCCGACCTGTCTTCGACCCAGCCATCGATCACCTTTGCCGCTGCCGCCGACGACCAGAATCTCTACTTCTTCGCCAGCGTCGTTGACGACACGATCATCAGTGGCGAGCACGACGCCGATTACTGGAACGAGGACTCGGTCGAGTTCTACATTAATGCCACCGGCGATCTGACGCTCAAGAGCTACAAGGCGGGCGTCGCCCAGATCACCATTCCGGCGATGGACGTTGACCTTCCGGCGGATCAAGCCGTGTTTGGCGGTGTTCAGAGCGCCAGCGCGAACGCGAAGGTCGCCGGATCGTACACCGACAACGGTTATGCGCTGGAAGTCGCCGTCCCGCTGCACAATGATGCTTGGGACATTACGCCCGCTGACGGTGCCGAGATCGGTTTTCAGGTGCACCTCAATGGTACGTCGTCCGGCGACCGCGATACCAAGCTGATCTGGTCGAAAGCGGATACCAGCGACAGTTCCTATCAGGATCCCAGTGTATTCGGCAAGCTGATCTTCAGCGCGGTCACGGCGGCGAACCCGACGCTCGCACCCTATCATTTCGCCTCGCACTTGAGCGCCGACGGTCTGATCGACGACTTCGAGAGCGGCATCTGGATGGGGGCTGATGCCTCGAATACCGGTATCGGCTTCATCGCGTGGGGCGACACTGCCGAGAACACCAGCCTTGCCGTGCGCCTGCTGCCGCCTCATTCGGTCGATGCCGTCCCCGGCAAGGAAGCTGCGCCGAACAACGTGCTCGCCGTCGTCTACGACATCAACTCGTGGGGCGGTTTCACCCACGCTTTCACCGACGGCACCAACTGGATTTCGCAGGACTGGACGGCTTACGACGGCATCAGCTTCTGGCTCTATGGCAACAATACCGGGGGCGTTGTCCAGCTTGATCTGTTCGATAACCGCAACCCGAATCAACCCGGCGACACTGCCGAGCGCTGGTACTACCGCCTCACCGACGATTACACCGGTTGGCAGCAGTTCACCATCCCGTTCGATCAGTTCCAGCGCCGCACCGACTTCCAGCCGAGCGGCGCGCCCGACGACGGCTTGGGCTTGAACGAGGTTTCCGGTTATGCTTTTGGTTTCCCGGTCGGTGCGGGGATGCAGTTCGCCTACCTTGACGACGTGCGCCTTGTGAAATCGGGCGCGGCGGCTGCGCCCGTCGTTCAACCTACTCCTAGTCCAACGGAGGTTCCGGTCGAAGTGGATAACAGCGTAACGTGGGCTTCGCGAGAATGGAACTTGGTCTGGTCGGATGAATTCGACGGTGCCGCCGGGACTCCCATCAATACCGCCAACTGGACGGCGGAGATCGGCGGCAATGGCTGGGGCAACAACGAGCGCGAGTATTACACCGATCGCCCGGAGAATGCCTCACTCGACGGTAACGGCAATCTCGCCATTGTCGCGCGGCAGGAGAACCCCGGCGATTATCACTGCCACTACGGGACCTGTGAGTACACCTCTGCTCGCCTAATCAGCAAGGATAAAGTCGAGTTCACCTACGGTCGCGTCGAGGCGCGGATCCAGATCCCGCGCGGTCAGGGGATTTGGCCCGCCTTCTGGATGCTCGGCAATGACATCTCCAGCGCGGGCTGGCCCCAATCCGGCGAGATCGACATCATGGAGAACATCGGCAAAGAGCCGCAGAATATCTACGGCACGATTCACGGACCCGGCTACTCCGGCGCGAACGGCATCGGCACGTCTTACGGCGGCGACGCCGCCTTCGCCGACGATTTCCACGTCTATGCGGTCGATTGGGACCCGGACGTGATCCGCTGGTACGTCGATGGCAACCTGTATAACACCGTCAGCCGCAATGACGTTCACGGCAAGGATTGGGTCTTCGATCACGACTTCTTCATCCTCCTCAACGTGGCGGTGGGCGGCGGCTGGCCCGGCTATCCCGACGAAACCAGCACCTTCCCGCAAACGATGCTGGTCGACTACGTCCGCGTCTACCAACTGGCGGCTGGCTCGTAGTCTTCTGGTCGATTAACGTAGGGGCAGGACTCAGTCCTGCCCCTACATAATTACCTTGGCAGTAATTTTGCTGATTGCACCTCGCATGATTAAGGATGGGGTTGTCTTTTTCACCCTCGCCCCGCTTGTGGGGGAGAGAGTTGGAACGGAGTTCCGGGGTGAGGGGCGGCGGTCAGCAGTCTGCGATCACCTGTCGCAGCGTTGCCATGTCGAGCGTCTTCTTGTCGAGTAAGGCGACCGCGCCCGCTTCCAATCCCTGCCGCCGGAACTCGCTGTCCGGGTAGGCGCTGATCAGAACCACCCGCGAGGACGGCGACTGCTCCGTGATCTGCTGCGCGCAGGTGATCCCGCTCTCGTCGCCCAGCACGACGTCGACCAGCGCGAGCCGCGGTTTGATCCGCTCCAGCAGGTTGAGCGTCTGGCGCGTGTTCTCGGCTTCGTAGATCGTCGTATGCAGGCTGAGCGATGTAATCGTCCGCGTCAGCTGCTTCCGATAGCGGTCATTGTCGTCCACGATCAGCAGCGTCAGCGATCCGGCGCTCGGCTGTCCGGTGGGTGACCGCAGCGGTCCCGTTCCGGTGCCCGGAATCGCCAGAATCTCCGGGTGCTGGACGATGAAATTGAAGGCTTCCAACCGGCTGCGCACGTCGATGATGCGGTACAGCCGCGTCAGATGATTTTCCACCGTCTTGACGCTCAAGCTGAGTTCAAGCGCGATTCTGCGATTGTCATAACCTCGATGCAGCAGCCGCAGCAGATCGAGCTGTCGTTCGGTCAGCCGGTCGAGCGGCGACGGTGTGTCGCGGAAATGGATCAGCTTGTCGAGAATGCGACTTGAAATCCAGCGCTCACCTTCCAGCACGCGCGTCACCGCCAGTCGGAGGTCACTCAACGGCTGATCCTTGAGGTGATAGCCATTCACGCCAATTCCGAGTAAGCCTTGCACGTAAACGTCATCGTCATAGGCACTGACGACGAGGATCTTCATGTCGGGGTAGTCGCTGCGGATTTGAGCGATGGCGGAGATTGGCTCGAAATCCGGCATGGTCACGTCAATGAGCAGCAGATCCGGTTGAAGCTCCGCCAGCAGCGTGAACAGATCGCGCCCGTTGCCGACTTCGCCCTCAACTTGAATGTCGGGTACGTCTTTAAGCGCATTGATAATTCCGGCGCGGACAACGGCGTGGTCGTCGGCAACCAGTAAGCGAAAAATCGCCATAATAAAAACCGATCACTAAGTAAAGTGCCAAATCTTAATCGTAGGCGTGTCTCAACTATAGCATAGTTTCAGCCACTAGCGGCGACTGGGCAACTTAGGGGATACCCCCTAATACCAGTTAGGGGACTTCCGTCAAAACGATAAGGGGATTCTGTTCAGGCGGCTTTTGGCGATTATGGCTATATTTTGAAGGGTTCACCCTGTGAAGGGAGTACAAAACCCGCTCGAATTAGTTGAGGAGGGAGATTGAACGAGCCATATCGTGAAGATTACCACACGGTTGTACTTTTTTCCACAAATTGACATCAGGAGGAAATAATGTCCAAGGTTGGTTTTCGGATTGCGATGCTCGTCGTATTGCTGATGAGCATGTTTGGTTTCGCGCTTCAGTCGATGGCTCAAGATACTGTCGACGTTGCTGTCTTGCTCCCTGACAGCCAGTCATCCGCCCGTTGGGAGAATGACGACCGTCGTTTCCTCGCCGCCGCCTTTGAAGACGCTGGCGTGACTTACTCGATTGTCAACGCCGAAGGCGACCGCCAGACCCAGATTACGCAGGCGGAACAGGCGATCACCAATGGCGCGAAGGTGCTCATGCTGGTCAACAACGACAGCGGCAGCGGCGCGGCGATTATCGCGATGGCGCGTGACGCTGGTGCGTCGGTCATCGACTACGACCGGCTCACGATTGAAGGTCCCGGTGCCGATTTCTACGTCAGCTTCGATAACGAGTTTGTTGGTCGGCTGCAGGGCGAGGGTTTGGTCGCTGCGGTCACGGCAGCTCAGGACGCCGGTACGATTGGTGACAAGGTCAACGTCGCCATCCTCAACGGCTCGCCCACCGACAACAACGCGACCCTGTTCGCCAATGGCTATCACGGCGTGATCGATCCCCTGTTTGACGATCCGGCGAGTGGCTGGACCAACGTCGCCGAGCAGTCCGTCCCCGATTGGGACAACCAGCAGGCGCTGTTGATCTTCGAAGGTATGCAGACTGATAATCCTGACATCAACGCCGCGATTGCCGCCAACGATGGTTTGGCACAAGCGGTCATCACCGCGCGTCAGAACGCGGGTCTTGACTTCATCCCGGTCACGGGGCAGGACGCCACCGTCGGTGGTATCCAGAACGTGCTGGCGGGTCGTCAGAGCATGACCGTCTACAAAGCGATCAAGGCTGAAGCGGAAGCCGGTGCTGGTCTGGCGATTGCGCTGGTTCAGGGTACCGACACCAGCATGATGGTCACCGGCAGCGTCAACAACGGCACCAACGACATCCCGTCGGTCCTGCTCGTCCCGGTTTCGGTGACGAAGGACAACGTGGCTGAGACCGTCATCGCTGACGGCTTCCGCACGTGGGATGAAATCTGCGTTGGCGAGTTCGCGCAGTTCTGCCCGGCTGATGCCATGATGCAGATGACCCCTGAAGCAACGATGGAAGCGAGCAGCTAGTTCGTAGGCTCCGAATGGGCGCGGCGCTAAACCCGCCGCGCCCGTCATGTTTGCGAAAACCTGCCCGAATGAAAGACAGGAAGTTTTTTTTGAACATTTGTAAAGCGGTTTTAGCTGATGGCTGCCAGCTGCCGGCTAACTGCTCTTAGAAGGAGTATATGTTGTCGGAACATCCTTTACTCCAACTGGTCGGCGTTTCCAAGCGCTTCGGTGCGGTGCAGGCACTCTCTAAAGTCGACTTCGAGGTCAAGACAGGCGAGGTGATGGCGCTCGTCGGTGATAACGGCGCCGGTAAGACGACGCTGATCAAGGGGATCGCCGGTATCTATCCCTACAATGAAGGCGAGGTCTACTTCGATGGCAAGGTGGTTCATCTGCACAGCCCGCACGCGACCGCTGCGCTTGGCATTGAAATCGTCTATCAGGACTTAGCGCTTGCCGATAACCTTGACGTTGTAGCCAATATGTTCCTTGGACGTGAGCGAACTGGCTTCATCGGGCGGCTTGACGAAGCGAGTATGGAAAAAACTTGTATCGAGACCCTCGACTCTTTGTCCGTCTCGACCCTGAAGTCGGTGCGGCAGCAGGTTGCCGGTCTCTCCGGAGGGCAGCGGCAGGCGATTGCGGTCGCCAAAGCCGTGATGTGGAACTCGCGGTTGGTGATCCTCGACGAACCGACGGCAGCGTTGGGCGTCGCTCAAACCCGGCAGGTGCTAGATTTAGTCCGGCGGCTGTCCGACAAAGGACTTGGCGTTATCCTCATTTCTCATAATATGCTCGACGTGTTTGAAGTTGCGGATCGAATCACCGTGCTGCGGCTGGGACAAAATGCCGGTTTATTCAACCGTGCTGAAGTTGACCAGCGCGACATTGTCTATGCGATCACAACCGGCGACCCTCAATCTGCACCGAAGATGAAAGCGAGCGACTCGTATGGAGACGACTAACGCGGACGGACTGCTCTCGGAAGATCAGCGCCGCGCTTCGCTGCGTGACTATTTGCGGGGGTATCTACGCCGGATCACTTCGGGCGACATCGGCTCGCTGCCGATCATCATCGGCTTGCTCGTGATCGCCGTGATTTTCCAGTCGCAGAATTCCAACTACCTGACCCCGCGCAATTTCGTCAATCTCATCTTGCAGATGGCAGGCATCACGATGATGGCGTATGGCGTCGTTTTCGTCTTGCTGCTGGGTGAGATCGACCTCTCGATTGGCTACGTCAGCGCTATCTGCGGCGTGACCGTCGCCATGCTGCTGCGCGACCCGGCAGCGGGTTGGACGTGGTACACCGCCATTCCGGTCGGCTTGCTGGCGACGGCGGGGATCGGCTTGCTGCAAGGCTGGATCATCACCACCTTTAGCGTCCCCTCCTTCATCGTCACTTTGGCGGGCTTGCTGGCGTGGAACGGCGTGGTGCTGCGCTTGGTTGGTAACGGTGGCACGGTCATCATTCAAGATAAAACCGTCGTCGGCATCGCCAACTCCTACATCCCACCGGATACGCTTTGGAGCTGGATCGTCGTCGCGGCGTTCATCGTCGGCTATGGTTTCATTCAATTTTCGCAGTACCGCAATCGTCGGGGTCAGGGCTTGAGCGTGCGCCCGGTCGGTTTCATCGCCATTGAGTTGGTGGTGCTGACGATCGTCAGCGCGATTGTCGTCGCCGTCGCCAATCAGGATCGCGGCGTGCCGATTGTCGGTATTATCCTGCTGATTGGGCTGATGATCTTGACCTTCGTCTCCCAAAGCACCAAATTTGGACGCTACGTTTACGCTGTCGGTGGCAGCCAAGAAGCCGCCCGGCGCGCGGGTATCAACGTCCAACGCATCCGCATCTACGTGTTCATCATTTCGAGCACGCTGGCGGGTCTCGGCGGGATCATTTTGGCGTCGCGGCTGCGCTCGGTCGATACCGGGGCGGGCGGTGGCAACCTGCTGCTCAACGCGATCGCTGCTGCCGTGATCGGCGGCACCAGTCTGTTCGGCGGACGTGGGCGGGTCTCCAGCGCTGTGCTCGGCGCGTTGGTGATCGCCAGCGTCGAGAACGGCATGAGCCTGCTCAACCTCGCTTCCGGCGATAAATTCGTCATCACCGGCATCGTCCTGCTGGTTGCCGTCATCGTGGACTCGCTGTCCCGTCGTCGTCAGCAGCAGTCCGGTATCGCCTAAGCGGTATTCTGCCAACGACAGCCGACCTCATCGCTATGACCCCCGCCTCCGCAGTGGCAGGGGGTGGGCGGTGAGGTTTTGTTTTATCCCCCTCTACCTATTTCATTACGCAATGCTCAGCCCTCGGCTTCGCTTTGGGTGTATAGTTAGACTGATGTTTCACCTCCGTCAACCTAGATCACAGCGCTTAGGTATGCAACCGCTGCTGCGGGTCGAGAAACTGTATAAGCGTTTCGGAACGCTCGAAGTCATTGGCGGCGTCAGCTTTGAGGTCTTTCCGCATGAGATCGTCGGCTTGGCGGGCTTGAGCGGCAGTGGCAAATCGGTCATCGCGCAACTGCTTGCGGGCACCTACCCAATCAACAACGGCGCGATCTACATTGACGGGGCGCATCTTCCCCTCAAATTCAAAGCTTCGGAAATCGGTGTGGAAGTGATACACCAGTATCCTGAGCTGGTCGATGCGTTGAGCATTACCCAGAACATTTTTCTCGGTCAGGAGTTGTATCAACCCCACGTGGGGCGGCTGCTGCGCTGGATCGACCAGTCACGCATGGATGCCGAAACCTGCCGCCTGTTGGCGAAATTGGGCGCAACGACCTTATTGCCGGACGAGAAAATCCTCAACCTGACCAACGAACAGCGCCAGTTGATCGCCATTGCCCGCGCGATGGCGGGGCAAGCAAAGCTGATCTTCGTCGACGAGCCAATCCTGTTGAGCTACAGCTATCAGCAGAAGATTCTGACGCTGATCGAGGATTGGCGGCAGGCGGGGCGCACCGTTATTTTCAGCAGCACCAACCTCGATCACCTATTTGCCGTCACTGACCGGATTCTCGTCCTCCGCAACGGGCAGCACATCGACTCCTTCCGCACCGATGTGACCAGCCGCGAAGAGATCGTCGCGGCGATGGTCGGCTACACCAATCAGGAGCAGCCGACGCCTGCTTTCTGGGCGCTCGACTCGTATTATCGCGCTCGCGAAAAAGCCGAGCTGCTGCACCGGCAGATGCTGCTGCTTGAAAAAGACCTCGAAGCGCAGGGAACACTCAATCAGCAGTTGCTGTCTCAGCTTGCCGAGCAGGTCAAGGCGCTCGATCAGGCGAACGTCGCCCTCCAAGCGGCTCATCGCCGCCTGCTGACTGAACGGGAGCAGGAGCGTAAACACCTCGCCCGCGAACTCCACGATCAAGTCATTCAGGATTTGCTCGGTACGAACTACCAGCTTGAGGAGATCGAGGCGCATGACCTGCTCTCGTCGGAGATGCAGCTTGAACTCGAAGACGTGCGCGGCAACATTCGCCAGTTGGTCGACGACATTCGTCGCATCTGTGGTAACCTGCGCCCGCCGACGATTGACAGTCTCGGCTTGCCCGCCGCGCTGCAGTCCTTCACCCACGACTGGGCGAAGCGCACCGGCATCGAAATGGAACTGCGCCTGCACCTCAATCCCGGTCGGCTGCCGGAAGCGATCGAACTGTCGATCTTCCGCATTGTTCAAGAGGGGTTGAGCAATATTCAGCGCCACGCCCAAGCGACTCGTGTCGAGATCACGCTGGAGCATACTTCACCGCGCACCCTGATGGTCTCGATTGCCGATAATGGGCACGGGCTGGACGAGGATTTCGACCTCGCCAAGCTGTCAACGCTGGGGCATTATGGTTTGCTCGGCATCAGCGAGCGGGTGGCGCTGCTTAGCGGGCATTTGCGGATTCACAATCGCAGCGGCGGTGGGCTGCTGCTGCAAGTCGAGGTGTCGCATCCCCGCCTCGACCTGCCAGCGGCGATGTCCGCCGGCCGCCGCGACATGGTTTACCACTATTGACGCAATCGGGTGGGGCAGAACTCAATTCTGCCCCTGATCACGTTACACGTTGATCACTTCATGCGCGATCAGCCACTGCACCGACTCATAGACCGCTTCCAGTGAGGTGTAGCGCGGCTGATAATCGATCAACTGCTGCGCCTTGGCGATGCTGGCGTTGGGGCTGTGCGCGATGTGATCCCACGTCACGCGGGCGTCTTCCTCGCTCACCGTGTGCCGGAATTCCTCGTAGGGCAGGTAGGCGAGGTTCGCCTTCTGCCCGAACCAGTTCGCCGCTGCCTCGGCGAAGCCCCGCAGCGTGATCGCCGCCGGTGACACGATGTGGAAGCTCTCGCCGACACTCGTGCCCCAGTGCGTCATCGCCTTGACGAAGCCCTGCGCCACGTCCGCCGCATGGACGTGATGCACGGTTTCCATGCCCATGTTCGGCAGTGTGACCTGTTCGCCGTGAGCCAGCTTGACGAAGACTTCCGGATTGCCATGTCCGGCTGGGTTGACGGGTGCCCAGCCCTGCCCGACAATGTGTCCCGCGTGCAGCAGCGTCGCCGGGAAGCCGGAGCGCCGCGCTTCGTCCAGCAGATAAGCCTCGATCGCCGCTTTCTGGATGCCGTAGCTCCCGAACGGGTGGCGCGGCAGGTCTTCCCGCGCCGGGACAACCGTGCTGTGTCCGTGAACCCAGACGGTGCCGCAGTGGAGGAAGTGCTGCACTTCGCCGCGCAGCGCCTCGACCAGTTGGACCGCGCTGGACTCTTTGAAGCAGATCAAGTCCATCACGACGTCGGCTTCGAGTTCGCGGATATGCTGCCCGAAGGTCCCGGCGGCATCTTCCGCCTCGCGATCCGCCTGTACCGCTTCGACGGCTTTCCACGCCGCATGGGGGACATACGGTTCCCGCGCCCCGCGGGTGACGTTGATGACTTCATGCCCGCCCTCGACCAGCATCGGGATCAAGTACGTGCCGATGTGTCCACTTCCGCCAATAACGACGACTTTCATCAGAGTTTTCTCCTAATCAGCAATTGAGCTTGCCTAAAAACCGAGGGAATAGGGCGCAAGATTGTAAGTGCAGCTTGAGCGTGTTTACAAACTCCTCGGTGGTGTCGAACCATCGCCAAACCTCATCATCTTATCCCTATAGGGGCGGAGCACTCGCCCCTCCCCGAAGTCGGGGAGGGGCAGGGGGTGGGGTCGCCCTTACGTCCCTAGTGCTGCGCGCAAACCGGCACCCTGATCGTCGGTATACTCGCCTGATCCCCGCCAGATCACCCGATTTTCGTGGAGCAGCAGGGCTTGCAGCGCGCTCGCGTCGGGGACGTCCAGCGCCGCCAGAAATTGATCGCGGTCTTCCAGAAACACTGTGATCGTGATGGCTTGCAGCGCTTCGTCACTGATCACGACGTTCAGCCCGGCGCGAATTATCACCTTGAAGGGGGCGGCGGTATCGGGGAAGACCGGTACGTCGTAGTAGCTGAACCCTTCATGCGCGGCGGCGAGTTCCTTTGCCAGCGGCAGCCAGCTTGATGCCTGCCGCTGCTGCGTCTCGTCGAACGGCACGATCACCAGCACCGGATCGCCGGTGAAATCCGCCGGGAGCGCGAACGCTTGTCCCTGTAAGTTTTCGCCGCTGATCGTGGGGAAGCTGATACAGTCGGCGCAGGTCGAATCCGCCGTCTCGACGGTTGAGGCTTCCGGCGCGTAAATCGCGCTGACGCTGATCAGCACGACGCCCACGAGTACGATCAGTCCGATGATGATTAGCGCGACTTGGCGGCGAGTCATGGCTGCCAGCCTTCCCAGCCCGGACCCCGCACGAAGCGCCCCGGCGTTGCGCCGGTGTGCTCGCCGTCCTTGAGCACCTGCTGACCGTTGACGAAGACGTGCTGCATCCCGGTGGCATACTGATGTGGCTGAGCGAAGGTCGCGTGATCCTGAATCGTCGCCGGGTCGAAGACGACTACGTCGGCGAAATAGCCGGGCTTGAGCGCGCCCCGTTCGTGCAGCTTGAGATTCGCCGCCGGAAGCGCAGTCAAACGATGGATCGCGTCCTCCAGCGTCACCAAGCCCAGATCGCGGACGTAAGTCCCCAGCAGCCGCGCGAAATTCCCGTAAGCGCGCGGATGGGGCTGTCGTTTCAGGAACAAGCCCTCGGCTGCCATCGACTCGGCGTCGGAGCAGAAGCTCACGAACGGGAGCTTGACCTGTTTACGGATGTTGTCCTCGGACATGGTGAAGTAGAGCGTGAAGATCCGTCCGCCATCCTCGATCAGCAGGTCGATGGCGGTGTCTTCCGGCGAGGTTCCGCGCGCCGCCGCGATCTCCGCCAGTGTCTTGCCAGTCAGCGGTTTGAGCGCGTCGGTGCGGAAGCCGCAGAGCATGATCTGCTCCGGCGATTCGACTTCCAGCCACATGTTTTCCCACTCATCCGATGGCGTGCGCATCGCCTCGATGATCTGCGCGCGCGTTGCCGGGTCTTTGAGCCGCGCCAGCATGGCGTCGAGTTCCGCCTTCGTGTGCCCACGGCGGCAGCGAGGCGCTCAAGCCGGTGCCACCCGCCGGATACAGGTACATATCCGCGGTGACCGGCAGCCCCTCGGCGCGCGCCGCTTCGATCTTGCCGATCACGGTGTCCATTTTGTCCCAGTTTTCCCGTCCGGCGGCTTTCAGGTGATAGAACTCGGCGCGGATGTTTGCCTCGCGTGCAATCCGGATCAGTTCGTCGGCGGCTTGTTCAAAGAACCAGCCTTCGCTGCGGATGTGCGAGATGTACATGCCGTCGTGCTCGGCGACGACCTTCGCCAATTCGATCAGTTCGTCGGTGTTTTGGAAGGTCGCCGGGGGATAGATCAGCGCGGCGGACATGCCGACCGCGCCCTCGCGCATCGCCGCATGGAGCAAGCCGCGCATGTGGTCGAGTTCCTGCTCGGTCGGCGGGCGATCTTCGTAGCCCATCGCGTGAATCCGCAGCGTTGCCGAGCCGACGAACGAGGTCACGTTGCAGGAGACGCCGCGCTGTTCCAGAAATTCGAGATATTCGCCCAGCGTCGTCCACGTCACGTCGTACTCGATGTCCTCGTTGCCGAGGATCGTGCGCGCGCCGCTCGTCTTCATCTCGTCGCTCAGCGGACCCATCGACGTGCCTTCGCCCATCACTTCGAGCGTCACGCCCTGCCGAATCTCGCTCTGCGACCGACCGTCGGCGATCAGTGACTCGACCGACCAGCTCAGCATGTTGATGAAGCCGGGCGCGACGGCTAAGCCGCTCGCGTCGATCACCGTCTTGCCTTCGAGCGTTCCCGGTGCGCCCAACGCGGCGATGCGGTCGCCCTGTAGCGCGACATCGCCCCGATAGCTGGCTGTTCCGCTGCCGTCGTAAATTGTGCCATTTCGCAAAACGAGATCGAACATGATCAATCGGCTCCGTGTGGCTGAGGTTCGCCCGCCGATTATACCCCGAAGCCGATCGGCAAACGGCTCACAGCAGACCAATCCGCCGGGGCAACGCGGCAAAACGATCTGACCGCCAAGACGCCTAGATCGCCAAGTGCGGGGACGCACCTGTGTGTGAGTCCGGTTTTTGGGGGCTTTGCAGTTGGTGAATATTTACCGTACCCGACTCTGTAGGGGCACGGCGCGCCGTGCCCCTACGCGCCGATATCTTGGCGTGCTTGGCGTCTTGGCGGTTAACCTTCTTTTTCGGTTAGGACGATGCACTTAAGCGGACACCTGTACCATTTACCAGTTGACCGCTTTACCGGGCGGTAGTATTTTTTACGGGTGCGTAGGAATATGAACACAACCTAAGATGACCAAACTGTCGTACAAGGAGCGGGCGAATCACCGGCGCGAGCGTGAGATCTTGCTCAGCGCCCGTCGGCTGATTCAGTCTGGCGGCGCGTCCCAATTGAACATGGAGGAACTCGCCGAAGCGGTGGGGATCTCCAAGCCGACGCTGTATCAGCATTTCAAGAGCAAAGAGGATTTGCTCGCTCACGTTTTCGTGGACAGCTTGCACGAGTTCGAGCGCTATTTCTGCGCGCAGACCGGGCTTTCGCCGTTGGCGCGGCTGAAAGATGCGCTCCGGTTCATGCTGATCAACCGCTATTTCCGCGACGGACTGCTGACCGGCTTCGAAAACGATGTCTTCGTTTCGGTACTGAACACGCGCGCAGAGGTGGCTGCCGCCAAACAGCGGGTGATCGCCGAGATCGGCGCGGTGGTCGAGGCGGGCAAAGCTAGTGGCGAACTGACTCCGGCAGTCTCTGGCTTGCTGGCGAGCTGCCTGTTCCTCAAGCTGGTGACTCTGCCGTCCGTCGCTTTGAACTGTATGAACGCGCCGGACGTCGATCGCGACGCGCTGATCGAGTTGATCGACGGCACGGTCGCCTTGTTCGAGCGTGCGGTCGTCGAGACCGGGTCGCCGCCGACCACATCCGCCTAATCCAATCGTCTAACAGCAATTTATCAAAGGGGAACACGATGGCTCTTGCAGTTGAATCCTTTGCGACAGCCGAAGAAGAACGTGCCTATAAACGCCGCTGGATCGCGCTGTTGATCCTTAGCATGAGCTTGATCATCATCGTCATCGACAGCACGATCGTCAATATCGCCTTTCCGACCATCCGCGAGACGTTCGGCGCCTCCTATTCGGATGCTGAGTGGATCAACTCGATCTATTCGTTGGTGTTCGGCGCGCTGCTGATCACGTGGGGCAAGTTGGGCGATCAATTCGGGCGGCGGAACATTTTCATCGGTGGTGCGGTCGTCTTTGCTTTGGGATCGTTGGGGGTTGGCACGTCGGCGACGATTGGTATTGCCATCGGCAGCCGGGTGCTGCAAGGCTTGGGCGCGGCGATGATGTCGCCCTCGACGCTCTCCATTGTCTCGGCGACTTTCAAGGGCAAAGAGCGCGGGATCGCCTTCGGCATTTGGGGCGCGACGGCGGGCGTCTCCGCGGCGATCGGTCCGATCCTCGGCGGCTGGTTCATCGAGTACGGCACCAGTATCATGGCGCAGCCGTGGCGCTTGGCATTCCTGATCAACATTCCGGTGGCGATCTTGGCAGTGATCGGCAGCTTCTGGGCGATCCGCGAAAGTCGCGATCCTAACGCCAAGCCGCGCATCGACGTGATTGGGATTATCCTCGTAACGCTGTCGCTGGGCTTGATTGTCTTCGGCGCAATCGAGGGGCAGACTTACGGTTGGTTGGAAGCGAACAAAGTCTTCTCGTTGGGTCCGATCACCTATCCCGTGCTGGCGGACGGCGTGACGGCGATCCCGGCGGGGACGATCTCCTTTATCCCCTTTACCTTCATCGTCGGAGTCCTACTGCTGGTGGTGTTCATTGCGGTCGAGCTCTGGCAAGAACGCCATGGTATTGAGCCGTTGTTCGAGTTTGGGTTGCTGCATTACCCCAGCTTTCGTTATGGCATGTTGACGATCTCGATTGCTACGCTTGGCGAGTTTGGAACGCTGCTTGTTCTCTCGCTCTACATGCAGATCGCCAAAGGCATGGGCGCATTCGAAACGGGCGTGCAGTTGCTCGCCTTGGCGGGTGTGATGGTGGTCGCTGCGCCGTTGGCGGGAGCCTTGTCGAGCCGCTTCGGAGCCAAATGGATCATCACGATTGGCATGGCGCTTGAAGCGACCGCCCTAATCTGGATGAGCCGCATTCTTTACGCCGATACGCCGCTGACCTCGCTTACCCCGCCCTTGATGATTTACGGTGCTGGCTTCGGTTTGTCGATTGCCCAGATGGCTAACCTCGTGCTCTCGGACATCCCCTACGCGAAAGCCGGAGTTGCTTCCGGTGCGGTCAACACCATCCGGCAGGTGGGCGCGGCGCTCGGCATTGCCATCATCGGCGCGGTGATGTTCGGAGTATTCGCCAGCGCCTCGATTCCGCTGGTTGAGCAGAGTACCGCCTTCGAAGATTTCGGTGCGCGAGTCGCCGCTAATACGCAGCTTTCCTCGGCGTCGCGGACATTGGGCACGCTGATTGGCACTTTTGGCGATACTGCCAAATCCGCACTGATCGAGCAGTTGAACAACAACGAAGGCTTCGACAACTCGGTCGATCCGCTCGACATGATCTTGACCTACCTGCCGCCGGCGGCGCGTGCCGGCTTGAAGCTGACCGGCGTCAACCTCGACGATCCGGCGGTGGTCGCCCAGATTCGCAGCGAGTTACAGCCGGACCTCAACATCTTGGCGGCGGGCATTCTTGGACCGCTGGCTATCGGCTTCTCAACTGCTGCTCGCGCTGCCACTGGAACCGCCGCGATCTTCGTGGTCTGCGGCGCGATCTCCTCGCTGCTGCTGCCCAATTCCAAACGTGAGGAGAGTGAGGGCGAGCACGTTGCCGTCATGGCGCACTGAGCAGTCGCAAACTCAATCGGCGCACTTGTAGGGGCAGGTTTCAAACCTGTCCCTACTGATTCTGATTCAGTGGACTCGTTCCAGTTCCAAAAACTGATTGCACCGGATCATGGATTTATCCGGTATGCTCTGGGTACTCACTCAACGTGATTCAGACGATCAACCAGCCTAAGGAGTGAAAATCCGATGTACATCGTTCACGTCGATATTCAGATCAAACCCGAATTCAGCCAGCAGTTCCGCGACGCGACCGTCGAGAACGCCAGCAACAGCATCCAAGAGCCGGGGATTGTGCGTTTCGATTTGCTCCAAGACAATGACGATGCGACGCACTTTCGCTTGGTCGAGGTCTATCGCACGCCCGCCGACGCCGACCTGCACAAACAGACCGCCCACTATCAGAAATGGCGCGATACCGTTGGCGAGATGATGGCGGTCGCGCGCGTGGGTACCAAGTTTATGAATCTGTATCCGGAAGATTCTGGCTGGGTCTAGCCGCGTTGTTACTCTGACGGCGAAATTGAGCGGAGTGGGGCAGTTTTTGCCCTGATAACAAACGCGCCGACTGGTCATTTCCAGTCGGCGCGCAGCGTGCTGAACCAGCTACGGTTTGGCTCGATGCGGTAAGTTGCTCTCCGCCATGTCCGCATCGACCGGCATTTGCTTGGATGCCGGTCGCACCGGATCATCCGGCGCGCCGAAATCCCCGGCAAGCGCCTCGATTTGCGTCATTGCGTCGTAATCGAACTCCTGATACTGGCAAATATCGCATTTCCATGCGGGCATCTGCGGCACGCTCAAGAGCATCCCGTGATGGATACTGGTATACGTTGCCAGTTCCGGTTGAAGAAAACCGATTTGGCAGCGAGGGCAGGGTATTTTTTCAGCCATAGGAATGAACCCTCCTTTAGGAAAGTGCTACTGTTCAGGGAAGCGGTAGCGAGTGACGATCCCCCAGTCTTGCGGGGGCCAATAGCGGACGACAGCTTCGCCAATGATGCGATTTTTCGTCACCGGACCAAACGCGCGCGAATCGCGGCTGTTGTTCCGGTTATCGCCCATGAAGAAGTATTCATCTGCGCCCAGCGTCCACGAAGTATCGTTACATAAGCGTGTGCACGGCTCTTTGATATACGGCTCGTTCAGCGGCGTGCCGTCGATGTAGACTTGACCTTCTTGCAGCGAGACGGTCTCACCCGGCAGCCCGATCAGCCGCTTGATCAGCAGCGGTTCGTTGGGTGTGCCGTCATCACCCGGCGGATCGAAGACCACGATGTCGCCGCGCTGCGGGTCGCCCAGCAGATAATTGGCGCGGCTGACGATCAAGAACTGATTCGCCCAGAAATTCGGCTGCATACTGGGTCCCTCGATGTAGAAGCGCACCGAGGCGAGATTGACCAACGTGTAAAACAACCCGATCAAGATGATGGTTTCGAGAAGTTCACGCACTAAAGTTGACCGCTTTAATTTCGGACGAGGCTTTTGCTCTGGAAGCACCGTCGCCATTGTCGTCGAGGTCATTGCGTCTCCTGCTCATGGTAACCCGGCATAACGTTCCAATCTGCTGGGGGCCAGTAGCGGACCAGCGCTTCACCGATCAAGTTCTGACGCGGGACGGGACCGAAAACTCGCGAGTCACTGCTGTGATTGCGATTATCGCCCATCACGAAGTACTCGTCTTCGCCGATTATCCACGTCCGATCCGGGCAGTGGCGTGCGTCGCACGGTTCGTTGATGTACGGCTCGTCGAGCATGGCGCCGTTGACGTAGACCTGCGTGTCGCGGATTTCGATCGTATCGCCGGGCAGACCGATCACGCGCTTGATGTAATCTTGCGTCGGGTCTTTGGGATATTGAAAGACGACGATTTGACCGCGCTGAGGCTCTGCCAAGAGATAATTGGCGCGGCTGACGATCAGGAATTGTCCGGTATAGAAGTTCGGCTGCATACTGGGACCATCGACGACGAAACGCGCGGTTGCCAAATTGACAAGCGCGTAGAGCACGGCAACCAAGACAATGGTTTCGCCGATCTCGCGGAGGCTGGAAATCGTTCTGCGATAGTGGAGCCGGGGGCGCGAGAGTGTTTCTGCCGGAGCTGGCTGCAAGGCTGTTCTCGTTTCTTCAAGCATTTGTTCGCATTATAAACCCGCAGACCGTCACGGACAATGCGAACTTGACTTTCTTCACCATTTCTTAGCTTTACGCGAGTTGTTTGGGATTTCGTTTGATCAAGGCGCGGTTTACATTACCCAATGATGCATTTTAATGGAGTATATTTCCTCTCAAATCGCTGGTTGTCGCCCCTCTCCCCCGCGGCGGAGAGGGGATTTTAAAAGCCTTCTGCGAGCTGTCTTTACCCCCTCTCTACGTCGTGGAGCGGGGGCAGGGGGTGAGGTTAACAAAAAACCTACCTCTGGAGGGGTTGTAGAGGCGCAGCGCGCTGCGCCCGTTCTCCGTATTTAGTCGTTAATCTGCTTAAGCAGCGCAAATCACGTCTCGCGCTATAATGAAAAGTGTATAGACCGACCAGCCGAACGAGGCGTGCTGTGGAACGCATCCTGATTGTTGACGACGGGCACGAAAACCGGGAGTTTATCGCCGAATACGTCCTCCAGCCCAACGGCTACGAGGCGCTGATGGCGAAAGACGGCAAAGAAGGGTTGGAGCTGGCGATTGCCGAACACCCTGACTTGATCTTGCTCGATTACCAACTGCCGCGCATGAACGGGATCGAAGTGCTGCAGGCGCTGGCGGAGCAGGGGATCACGATCCCGGTGATCCTGATGACCTTCTACGGCTCGGAGGAGGTCGCCATTGAAGTCTACCGGCTCGGCGTGCGCGATTACGTCAAGAAGCCGTTCACGGTTGAGGAGATGATGCTTGCCATCGAGCGCAGCCTCGGCGACGTGCGTCTGCGTCGCGAGAAAGACGCTCTCACCGAGCGGCTGATTCAGGCAAACCGCGAGCTGCAGAATCGGCTGCAAGAACTGAATGTCCTCTACGGTATTGGCAAGTCCGTGACCAGCCTGATGCCGTTGGATCAACTGCTGCCGCGCGTGGTCGATGCCGCGATCAAGCTGACCGGCGCGGAGGAAGGCGCGCTGAGCCTGCTCGATGCGGATAAACTGACCTATCGGGCGGTCAAACAGCGCGCGCTGGCACACGCGCAGACGGTCAGCGCACCCTGCGATGATCAGGTCTCGCTGCACGTCGTGGAGCATGGTCAGCCGTTGATTTTGACGCCGGAACAGCTCGAACGCGCGCAGCGTCCGGCGCATTCGATCGCCGCCGCGCCGCTAGTGATCCGCAATCAACCGATTGGTGCGCTGACCGTCACCAGCTTGTCGAGCGACGGTCACGCCTTCACCAAATACGACAGCGCGCTCTTGAGCGCACTCACCGATTACGCCGCCATCGCGGTCGAGAATTTCCATAATCTCGCCGCGCTCGAACAGATGAAACCCTAGAACTTCCCCATGCGTTCCGTGAATTGTAGCGGCGCGCGGCTGCATACCTCTTGCCAGCTTTTCTCCCCCTCTCCCTATGGAGAGGGGGTCGGGGGGTGAGGTCAAGCCTTCAGATCGACCGCATTTGTCCGCCGTCGACGCGCAGCGTCGCGCCGGTGATGTAGCTCGCTGCCGGGGAGAGTAGATAGGCGGCGGCTTGCCCGTACTCGTCAATCGTGCCTAATCTGCCCAGCGGGATATTCTTCAGGCTGCGCGCGCGCGCTTCTTCAAAACTGATCCCCAGCCGATCGGCGGTTCCTTGATCGAGATGGGTGACACGATCGGTGTCAATCCGTCCCGGAATCAGGTTGTTGACGCAGATGTGGTCGCCGGCGAGTTCATCCGCCAGCGTCTTCATCAGCGCGACGACCCCGGCGCGCATCACACTCGACAGGACCAGCCGCTCAATCGGCTCCTTCACCGACGACGAGGTGCTGGTCAAAATCGCGCCGCCCTCGCGCATGTAGGGGAGCACAGCGCGGATCATGCGGACGCTGCTCATCAGTGTGAGTTCGAAGGCTGCTTGCCACTGCTCATCACTGATTTCCTTGAAGTAGGCGGCGGGCGGTCCCCCCGCATTGACGAATAAGCCGTCAATCCGTCCCCAGCGCGTCACCGTCTGGTCGACCCACGCGGCGATCGCTGCCGGGTCGGTTACGTCGCAGGCGACGCCGAGTGTCTCGGCACCGAACTCCTGCGCCAGCGTGCTTGCCGCCTGCTCGATGTCCAGCGCTTCCCGGCTGCACATCGAGACACGTGCGCCTTCCCGCGCCAGCGCCCGTGCCGTCCCATAGCCGAGACCCTTGCTCGCGGCGGCGACCAGCACAACTTTACCGTTCAAACCTAGGTCCATTGGGTATCCTTATCTTTTGACTCATGGTCACAGGATACGAAGCGGCGGCTCGCTGCTCACTGCCGCGAGAACTGCCTGATTTCGCTGATTCTGTCCATGAGACTGCGCCTGAATTGAGGAGTGGAGCCGCGTTCCCGCATGATTACATGTCGTTGGGCTGTGTCAAGCGGTCGCTCAGATGTTTGTTGACAATGTTCAATAAGTCGGTTGCGCGGAAGGGTTTGGTCAAATAATCTGTTGCGCCTAGTTTCAGGCTGGCGGCGAGGACCTCCTCGCTGGGCGTTGCCGAAACGAAGACGAGCGGTGTTTTCGCCGTTGCCGGGGTGGTTCGCAGCGCCTTCAGAACGCCGTATCCGTCGAGCTTGGGCATTAACACGTCACAGATCACGAGGTCGGGCAGGGTGGATTGCGCCCGCTCGACGCCCTCGACCCCATTCTCAGCCCCGATCGCGTCGAATCCTTCCAATTCGAGGATTTCCAACGTATTCATCAGGATGAAAGGGTCGTCTTCGATCACAAGTACGGTTGCCAAAGCCTACTCCCCGAACGCGCTCTTCTAGCTAACGGAGCGTGTTGCTACCCGTTCCGTCAGCGCTGGCAGAGTTGATCATTCGATTTTATGTCAAAACTAATACTACCTACGAATAACGCGAGAGCAAAGACCTTACTTTTGTCACGCCTTCATATTTGTACCAGATGATCTGACTTAGTTGCAAGTTTGCTGTGCGCCTGCACAATAATGCACGCCCCGGTAGTGACAATCGATCGGCTCGCCAAGCTCAGCCGAGCGACGCCAACCCTACCACGACGCGAAAATGTGCTCGGCGGCGGCGATCGTTGCTTCGATGTCGGTGCCGGTGTGCGCGGTGCTCATGAAGGCGGCTTCGAACTGGCTCGGCGCGAAGTAGAAGCCCGCTTCCAACATGGCATGGAAGAACTTGGCGTAGCGTTCGGTATCGGCGTACTGCTTCGCCGTCGCGTAGTCGGTGATTTCGACGCCCGGCTCTTTCAGGAAGTAGAAGCCGAACATGCTCCCGGCGAGGCTGGCTTGGATTGGGATGTTGTGGGCATCGGCAGCCGACCGAATCCCACTCACCAGTTCGGCGACATGGCTTTCCAGCGGTTCGAGCACGCCCGGTTCGAGCAGCGCGCGGATCGTCTCCAGCCCGGCGGTCATCGCCAGCGGATTGCCCGACAGCGTGCCCGCTTGATACATCGACCCGGCAGGCGCGACGTGCTCCATGATGGCGCGCTTGCCCGCATAGGCACCGACTGGCAGCCCGCCACCGATCACTTTGCCGAGACAGGTCAAATCCGGGTCGAGATTCCACGCTTTTTGCGCGCCGCCTTCGGAGACGCGGAAGCCGGTCATCACTTCGTCGAGGATGAAGACCGCGCCGTTGGCTCGACACAAGTCTTGCAGCCCTTGCAGATAGCCGATTTTCGGTCCGACGAAGCCCATGTTCGCGGCGATCGGCTCGACGATCACGGCGGCGATCTCACCGTGATTCTGGTCGAACAGGGCGCGCACGGCGTCGAGATCGTTATAGGGAGCGGTCAAGCGTATTCGCGGCTGCGCCCGCTGGCACGCCGGGGGAATCGGGCAAACCGAGTGTCGCCACACCGCTGCCCGCTTGCACCAGCAGCATATCGGCGTGCCCGTGATAGCAGCCCGCGAACTTGACGATCTTCTCGCGCCCGGTGTAGGCGCGCGCCAGCCGCAAGGCGCTCATGGTCGCTTCCGTGCCGCTGTTGACGAAGCGGATCATCTCAATCGACGGGATCGTGTCGATCACCAGTTGAGCGAGTTCGCTCTCCAGTGCGGTCGGCGCGCCGTAGCTCGTCCCGCGCGTGACCGCTGCCTGCAATGCCTTGACGACCCGCGGATGGGCGTGACCGAGCACCAGCGGTCCCCACGACAGCACGTAATCGACGTAGCGGTTGCCGTCGGCATCCCAGATGTACGCGCCCTTCGCCGCGTTCGATGAAGCGTGGCACGCCGCCAACGCTCCGAAAGGCGCGCACCGGGCTGTTGACGCCGCCGGGGATGATCTGTTTAGCCTGCTCGAACAGGGCTTCGGATTTAGCTGTCTTCATGGGTTTTACGCTCGCTGCTGTACTCGTGAACAAAATCGACCAGCCGCCGGACGTTCTCGATCGGCGTTTCCGGCAGAATGCCGTGACCAAGGTTGAAGATGTGCCCCGCTCGTCCGCCCGCTTGATCGAGGATCTGCTGCGCCTGCGGCTTGAGCACATCCCACGACGCGAACAGCGCCGTCGGATCGAGGTTGCCTTGCACGCCAACGTCGCCCAGTCGCGTCCATGCCGTGTCGAGGTCGATCCGCCAATCGACGCCGATCACGTCACCACCGGCGGCTTGGATGCGTTCCAACATGCCGCTGGTGTTGGTGCCAAAGTGGATCACCGGCACGCCGCTCTGCGCTGCGATTTCGAGCGTGCGGCGGCTGTGGGGCAGCACGTAAGTCGTGTAGTCGGCGGGGCTGAGTTCGCCGACCCAGCTGTCGAACAACTGCAAGGCGTTCGCGCCCGCTTGCGCCTGCGCCAGTAGATACTGTCCGGCGACTTCCGCCAGCTTGCTCATCAGTTGGTGCCACGCTGCCGGTTCGCGCCGCATGAACGATTTGGCGATCAGGTGGTTTTTGCTGCCGCCGCCCTCGATAGCATAGGATGCCAGCGTGAACGGCGCGCCGCTGAAGCCGATCAGCGGTTTGTCGCCGAGCGCTGCTTTCGCCAGTTTGATCGCATCCAGCGTAAAACCGAGCGTTTCCTCCGGCGGCGCGACCCGCAGCCGATCGACGTCCGTCGACGCTGCGGATCGGGTTGTAGATCACCGGACCTTCGCCGTGAATGAAGTCGAGTTCCAACCCCATACCGACCAGCGGCGGCAGAATGTCGGCGAAGATGATCGCCGCGTCGAGGTCGAACGCCCCCATCGGCTGAAGCGTCACTTCGCAGGCGAGTTCCGGCGTGTGGATCAGCTCCAGCATCGAGTAGCGCTCGCGCAGCGCGCGATATTCGCTCATGTAGCGCCCGGCTTGGCGCATCAACCAAATCGGCGTCGCGTCGGTCGGTTGGCGTCGGCACGCGCGTATAAAACGGCTGTTTTCCGGCATCATATCCTCAGGGGTTGGTCGTAGGGGCACGATATATCGTGCCCCTACCTTCGCGTCTTTGCGTTGAATCTCTTCTTCTTTTGTCTTTCTTGGCGATCTTGGCGTCTTGGCGGTTAAACCTTATTCGCTCAATCCACTGCGCCGCGTCGAGCGCGAAGTAGGTCAGGATCATATCCGCGCCCGCCCGCTTGATGCTGATCAGGCTTTCCAGCGCGCAGCGCCGCAGATCGATCCAGCCGTTGGCGGCGGCGGCGTGGAGCATGGCGAACTCGCCGCTGACCTGATAGGCGGCGACCGGCAGCTTGTAGGCGGCGCGCACGTCGGCGATCACGTCGAGATAGGGCAGGGCGGGCTTGACCATCAGCATATCCGCGCCCTGTGCCACGTCGAGCGCGACTTCCTTGAGCGCTTCGCGGCGATTGGCGGGATCCATCTGGTACTCGCTGCGGTCGCCGAACGACGGCGGGCTTTCGGCGGCGTCGCGGAACGGTCCGTAGAAGCCGCTGGCGAATTTGGCGGCGTAGCTCATGATCGCCACGTGGTCGAAGCCGGACTGATCGAGACCCTGCCGGATCGCCCCGACCATGCCGTCGATCATGCCCGACGGCGCGATCACGTCCGCGCCCGCTTCGGCATGGACGACCGACGCCCGCGCGAGAATCTCCAGCGTCGGGTCGTTGAGCAAGTAGCCTTGCGGCAGTTGTGCCGTATAGTGCTCGTCGCCCGGTGTGTTGATGATCCCGCAGTGACCATGATCGGTGTACTCGCAGCAGCACATGTCGCTGACGACGACCAGCTCCGGCGCGGCGTCCTTGATGGCGCGGATCGCCTGCGGCACGATGCCGTCGGGGTTGAAATTCTCGCTGCCGCACGAGTCCTTGTGCTCCGGGATGCCGAACAGCACCACTGAGGGAATCCCGGCAGCGCTGATCCGCTTCGCCAGCGGCGCAAGCTGATCGACCGACCACTGGAACTGTCCCGGCATCGAGGCGATGGCGCGCTGCTCGTCGCGCCCGTAGCGCACGAACAGCGGATAAATGAAGTCGGCGGGGCTGAGCGTCGTCTCGCGCACCATGCGGCGCAAATTCGCCGTGCGGCGCAGACGGCGCGGGCGCTCGATTAAGCCGTGCTCGGTGGGCACGATCTGGGGTTGGATCACGTTGGCTGCTCCTGAAAATAGGCGCTCAGCGCCTCGATCATCCCGTCAAGGGTGTGGATTGCAGGGGAGACGGCGACGGTCATGCCCAAGGCTTCGGCGCTGTGACGGGTCTGCTCGCCGATAGCGGCGATGATCACGCCCGCGAGATTAGCGAGTGTCCCGCCTTCACCGGTCAAGCGGTCGACGAAATAGCGGGCGGTCGACGAACTGGTGAAGGTGATGGCATCGACTTGCTGCGCGCGCAGCAGCGGCAGCAGCTGGACTCCGCCGCGCCCGCGCACCGTCTGGTAGGCAGTGACGGCGATCACGTCGGCGCCGCGCGCGGTGAGGGCGTCGCGCAGCAGCGGGCGGGCGATTTCCGATTGCGGCAGCAGAATCCGCTGCCCCGGCGCGATCGTCAGTGCTTCGGCGAGACCGTCGGCGCTGTAATCGTCCGGGATCGTCGTAACGTCGACGCCGAGCCATTGGCGAGCGGCAGCGGCGGTTGCCGAACCGACCGCCGCCGTGTTCAAGCCGGTGAAGTCCAAATCCAGCCGCTTGAGTTCTTCCTCAAGGATCATGACGGTGTTGGCGCTGGTCAGCACCAGCAGATCGAAACTGCTTTGCAGCGCCGCGTCGAGTTCGCCGGTGTCGTCCGGCGGCACGATGGCGATGCACGGGTAGCGGATCGGCGTTGCGCCATGCTGCATCAGCACCGCATCCAGCGATCCCGCTTGATGGAGTGCCCGCGTATTGACGATCCGCCGTCCAGTTAAACTCATGAAAGCGACTCCAATAACTGCGCCGCGCCTTGCGCCAGCGCTTGTTGTGCGAGTTCTCGCCCGACCGCCTCGGCTTCGTCCGCTCCGGCGATCAGCGCGACGTCGATCTGCTGCGCGCCATCCAGCGAGTTGACGCGCCCCCGCAGTCGCAGGTTGCCTTCCTCGATTTCGGCGTAAGCCGCGACCGGCAGCGAGCACCCGCTGCCCAGTTCGCCTAAGAAGGCGCGTTCGGCGGTGACGGCGGTGGCGGTCGGTACGTGCGTGAGCAGGGCGAGCAGGTCGCGCGACTCGCCGTCGTCGCGGCACTGGATCGCCAGCGCGCCTTGTCCCGGTGCGGGCAGCAGCCGGTCGAAACCGATCCGCTCGCTGATCGCGTCGGCTTTCCCCAGCCGATCCAGTCCGGCGAATGCCAGCAAAATCGCGTCGTAGTCGCCGTCAGGATCGAGCGCCTTGCGGATGCGCGTATCAACATTGCCGCGAATGTCGCGCATTTGCAAGTCCGGGCGGGTGTGCAGCAGTTGCGCGGCGCGCCGACGGCTGCTCGTGCCGATGCGCGCGCCTTCGGGCAGCGTCGCCAGCGTATGACCATCGCGGCTGACCAGCGCGTCGGCGGGATCGGCACGCTGCGGGATCGCCCCGACGATCAGCCCGGCGCCAAGTTCGGTCGGCAGGTCTTTGAGGCTGTGAACGGCGCAGTCGATTTCGCCGCTGTGCAGCGCGGCTTCCAGTTCCGCCGTGAACAAACCCTTGCCGCCGACCAGCGGCAGCGGCTGATCGAGCACGCGGTCGCCCTGCGTCGAGATCACCGTGACTTCGACGGTCAAATCAGCGTAAGCGGCGCGCAGCAGGTCGGCGACGTGATCGGTTTGCCAGCGCGCCAGCGCTGAGCCGCGCGTGCCGATACGGATCGTGCGCTCAGGCATGTTCGCGTACCTCGCTGGCTGCCAAGGGATCCTCGCTGTCGAGTCCGAACAAGTCGCGGACGGTGCTGGCGTAATCGGCACCATTGCCGCCCGCCGCGTGCAGCTTGAGCCGTACCGTCGGCTCGTGCAGCAGCTTGCCGACCAGCCGGTGCGCCAGCCGCGCGATCACTTCTTCGGTGTGGGGGTCGTTTTGGTCGAGCCGGTTGAGCGCCTGCGTGATCTCGGCTTCGGCGACCGTGCGCGCCCAGCGCTGCAAGTCGGCGATCACCGGGACGACCTCGCGGCTGTTCAGCCATTCTTTAAACAGCGCCGCTTCTGCCGCGATGATCGCTTCGACCGCGGGGACGGCGGCTTGGCGCTGCGCCAGATGCGAGTCGACCAGCGATTGCAAGTCGTCGAGAGCGTAGGCGGTCACGTTGGGCAGATCGCGCGCTGCCGGGTCGATGTTGCGCGGGACGGAGAGGTCGATCAGCAGCAGCGGGCGTTCGCGTTCGCTCACATCGGCGGCGGCGATCACCGGCTGCGGCGCGCGGGTCGCCACGATCACGACGTCCGCCCATGCCAGCGCCGGACGCAGTTGCAGCCAGTCGAGTGCCCGCCCGCGTACTTCACGCGCGAGGGCTGCCGCGCGTTCGTAGGTGCGGTTGACCACCGTGATCGGCTGTCCGTCGAGCGCCAGCGCCGCCAACTGTGCCATGTCGCCCGCGCCAACGATCAGCACGCGGGCTTGATCGCCCATTTGCTCGCTGGCGAGGCGGGCAGCCGTGTGGCTGACGCTGGTGGTGTGCCGGCTGATCTCGGTCTCGCTGCGGGCGCGCTTGCCGGTGTGGACGGCGTGCGCGAACAGGCGCGCTAGCGTCGTGCCCAGCGTCCCGGCAGCGTGAGCGTCTTCGGCGGCGGCGGCGACCTGCCCGATCACCTGCGCTTCGCCCAAAATCTGCGAGTCCAACCCGCTGGCGACCCGCATCAAATGCGTGATCGCGTCGCCGTTATGTTTGGTGTACAGGTGCGGACGCAGCGCATCCAAGGGGAGATTACCCAACGCGGCGAGGTATGCTCGCAGCTGCCCGGTCGTATTCTCGTCGCCATTGCTGCCGCTCGCCACGTAGAATTCGAGGCGGTTGCAGGTCGAAAGGATGACGATCTCGCGTTCCGTTTCCACCGGACAGCCCGTGCAGCGCAGGTCGGCGAGCGCTTGCGCGATCTGCTCGCCGGTTAGCGCGAACTGCTCGCGTAGGGCGAGGGGCGCGGTCCGATAATTCAATCCCACCAGCGTGATCGACACGGTTTATCCTTTGTTTTTACGCAGCAATCGAAAAACGAACATCCGAATAAACGAATTCTAGAGGCATGACGAGCTGCCTCCTCCTGACCTTCATCACGAGCTTTTACTGATGATTGACCGCGACCGGACAACAGTCCGCTGGACAAATGTCATGGCTGGCGCTGAATTTGCCGATCGCCGGGTGCTCGTCCGCGCCGGTGATCCGCTCGACGATCAGGTCGCGCAGCATGGCGACGAACGCCGGATGCGTGCCGACCGTCTGCGCGCGGACGAGGTTCAGTCCGATCTCGTCGGCAAGCTGTTTGGCTTCGATGTCGAGGTCGTAGTTGACTTCCATATGATCGGAGACGAAGCCGACCGGCAGCAGCACGACGTCCTGCGCGCCGGATTCTTTGAGCGCGCGCACCGTGTCGAGGATGTCCGGGTCGAGCCACGGCTGGCGCGGCGATCCGCTGCGGCTCTGATAGACCAAGCGCCAATTGGGGCGACCGACCCGCTCGGCGACCAAGCGGCAGGTCTCCTCCAGCTGGACGACGTAATTCGATCCGCTTGCCATGCTTAGCGGGATGCTGTGCGCCGTGAACACCAGTTCGGCGGCGGCGCGGCGTTCCGGCGGGATTTGCTCGAAGGCGTCGCGCGTGCGCTTGACGTTGGCGGCGATGAAACCGGGATGGTTGTAGAACACCCGCAGCTTGTCGATCTGGGGCGCTGCCTCGCCGACCTCGGCTTGAGCGCGCTCGATGTCCTCAAGGTACTGGCGGCAGCTTGAGTAACTGCTGTAGGCGCTGGTGAAGATCGCCAGCGCATGCTGCACGCCATCGTTCGCCATCTGCCGCAGCGTGTCGGCGAGGTAGGGCGACCAGTTGCGGTTGCCCCAGTAGATCGGCAGGTCGATGCCGCTGGCGTCGAGTTCGGCGCGCAAGGCGGCGATCAGCGCGCGGTTCTGCCCGTTGATCGGGCTGACACCGTTGAATAGCTCGTAGTGATGGACGACCGTTTGCATCCGCTCCATCGGGACGTTCTTGCCGCGGAGGACATTCTCCAGAAACGGGATCACGTCGCTCATCCCTTCGGGACCGCCGAACGAGACCAGCAATAGGGCGTCGTAAACAGGAGCGGCTTGAGCGTCGGGGGTGGCGGTAAGACTATCGTTCTGCATGGGTGGATCCTTTGCTTGAGCGGCTACGCTTGCTCGATCGCGGTTTCTGGGAGCCGGGTGCCGACGACGATCACGCCGTCACGGATTTCGACGCTGTAGCCTTCGACCGGGGCACTGGCGACGCCGTCGATCACCTTGCCGCTGGTCAAGTCGAACTTGGCATAATGCCACGGGCAGGTGACGGCGCATTCATCGGTGCTGACCTCGCCTTCGCTCAATGGTCCGCGCGCGTGCGAGCAGCGGTTGCTGATGGCGTAGAAGCTGCCGCCGACGTTGAACAGCGCGACCTGCTTGCCGTCGAGATAGACGACCCGGCGCTCACCGGGCGCGAACTCGCTCGCCGGACCGACTTCCGTCCACGCTTCGTGCTGGACTTCGGGCTGCTACCGGCTCGGCGATCGCTTCGCCGCCGAGCGCGTCCAGCGCCTCGACCAGTCGCATGTTGACGCAGGTGAACAGGGGCGTATCTTGCAGCGTGTAGCGGCTCGATTCGGTCTCGCGGAGTTCCTGCACGAGATCAAGAAAGTCGGCGGGTTCGTCAGTTTCGAAGCCGAGGATGAATTCGTAGTCGTCCAAGCCGAAGCAGTAGGTCGTGTTCAGCTTGACGGCGGGGTATTTGCGCCCCACGTCGATGTGCTCGTCCATGATGCCTTGGCGGGCGTGCAGCGACATCTGATACCAGTCGCGGGTCTTGATGAACGGGTAGACGAACAAGTATTTCGCCTCCGACGGCTGGATGATCAGGCGTTCGTCATTGCCGAACGCGCCGCCGCGAATCTCGTAGATCGAGCGCTTGGTTTGCGAGAAGTAGGAGTAAACGATCTGGAGGTAAGCGCCCATGCCGGTGCGCGCGATGGCGGTCGCCAGTTCCCCGAATGGCTGCGGCGATTCGGCGATCTGCCAGAGCAGCAGTTCGGCGTCGGCGCGCGTGCCCATCAAGCTGTAAGGGCGCAGCAGCATCCGCCGTTTGAAACCCTCGATCGTGGCGATCAATTCCCGCTTCTGCGCGGCTTGCTTCTCGGCGGGCAGCCGTCGCCACGCCGGGTCGAGCTTGTAGAAGGCGAAGCGGACGTACTGGCGCTTGGTCAGCCGATCTTTGGGCTGCTCCGGCGCACGCTGGGTCGACGCGGCATTGCCAAAACGCGAACTTTGCGGCATGATTCAGTTCCACTCGTTGTATTTTCGACGGAAAACCTCACAAAATATACAAAAACCTCATAAACTATGCAAGCGCGGATTGTCCTCGATTTCCCATATCATTCTGCGTCATTTCCTTGTGAAACATATCACAATTTGGTCGCGCAAGCGGAAAAGCGGGGATTCGGGCGAGGTATTCCCCGCCCGATTTCTTAGCAACTGCTCATGCTCAGGGGGTGGTCGCCAGCCAGCTCAGATCGCGCGCGAAATAGGCATTCGCCAGTACGCCGTAGATCCGGTCGATGGTGGGCGTGCTTGACGAAGTTTGGGCGTCGGCACTGATCAGCGGCGCGCTCAGTGTCAGCACCAGCACCGCGCGGTCGACGCTCGGCGTGAAGACGTTGGCTTCAATTGAGGTCATGCCGCGCCCGTCGAGCAGGTCGCCCCATGCTTGTCTGGTCCGCAACGACTGCGCCGTCGTTAGCAGATCCGGGAAGAGGGCGGCGGCAGCTTCGGCGCTCGCTTGATCGGCGTAGACCAGCGCGACCAACGCCTGTTCCTGATCGCCGGTCGCGGTGTCGGCGATGGCGATCAGCGTGTAGGGCGGCAGTGACGCGGCGCTCGCCGGAGCGTCGGGAGCCGGGACGATAGCGTCCGGCGCGATGAAATAGGCTTGCATCAGCGTGCCCTGCGCACTGATCGCTTCGGCAGCCGCCCGATAATCCGGCTGGTCGGCGAGGTTGGCGCTGTCGCCGCTGATTGTGCTGGCGGTTGCGTCGATGGCATCAATACTCGCTGAACTGGCGATCAGGTTGTCGCCGACCAGCGTCGGTTGGCTGCGACCGAGCTTGCCGCCGAAGATGTTCGCCGGGTCCACCCCCTTCAGGTTAGCGTCCATGCCCGCATCGCAGCCCGCCGCGCCGCAGAGTAAGGTCAAGCCGTTAATCTCGCTGGCGACGAAGCCGCGTGCCTCATGCGCGGCGATCACGGCGTCGGGGTCGAAATCACCCTCGATCATCGTCACTGTTGCGGGCGGATTGCCAAAATCTATCGCCCGGTCGATGCTGAACAGGTCGAAGCCCATCGTTGTAGCGATGGCATCGCCGCTGCGCAAGCCGTTCTGGAACAATTGGGGTCCGCTGCCAATGCTCATCAGCGACCCCATGACCGCGCGACCTTCGGTGCTGCTGTCACCAGTCAGGTCGGCAAAACTTTGGTACGAAGTTGGGCGGGTCGCGCCGGGATAACTGGCGAAGATCGCTTGATAGTCGGCGTAGGTTAGATATTGGCGCGCCGCCGCTGTATCCGGGACGCGCGCCAGCAGGTCGAGCAGGGGATTGCTCACGTCTTGGGCGCTGGTGGGAACGATGCCCATCAATAAGACCAGTACAACCAGCAGAATCCGTTTCCGCACGATAGTTCTCCTTTGCTTCGAGCGTTTGCTCCGTTCTATACTAAATCAGTTTGATCCGGCAAATCCACTACAGGGAGTTGAAACTTATGTTGACCCAAGCTGGCTGTCGGCAGCGACAGGAGCGGTTGCGGCAGGCGTTGGTCGAGCAGAATCTCGATGCCGCCGTGATCAGCGATCCGCACGAACTCTACTACTTCGCCGGTATTTTGCTGCCGGTCAGTCCCTTTTCGCTGCCCGGCGTGCTCTGGATCGACGCGACCAGCGCGTGGCTGATCGCGCCGGTTGGTTATGAAGCCGTCGGCGTCGCCGACGTGACGACCTACGTCTACAACGTCGGCAGCACCACCAATGCCGATTGGCTGCGGGTGATCGCGCCGCTCGTCGCCGGTAAGCTGAGCGGGTCGGTGCGGCGGATCGGCTATCAAGCCGAGTTGCTGGCGCTGCTGCTCGGCAGGACGATTGACGCCAAGCTGCACCCCGACGAGTGGGTCGGCATCGACGATCTGATCGGTCAGATGGAGCGGCGCAAAGACGCCGACGAACTCGACCTGATCCGCCGCAGCATTCAGTGTGATCTGGCGGCTTATCGCGCTTTACAGCCGGTCATTCAGCCGGGCGTGCGCGAACTCGACGTCTTGGCGGCGGCGACGCAGGGCGCGATCTGGGCGGCAGGCGAGCAGATCTACCACAGCGGCGATTACCGCGCTGGCGCGCAGGCAGGTCCCGCCCGTGACCGCGAGATCGTCGAGGGCGAGCAGTACATCGTCGATGCGTGGACGCGCTATCGCGGTTACTGGTCGGATCTGTCGCGGGCGTTCGTCGTTGGCGGCGTGCCGAGCGATCTTCAGCAGTCGGTCTACGATCACATCAAGGGAATTCAGGAAGCCGTGCCGACCTTCCTCAAGCCGGGCATCGATGGAACGGAAGTCTGGCAAAAAGTCGATGCGCTGATCCGCGAGCATCCGGCGCTCAAGGCGACCGGCTTGATCCATCACGCCGGGCATGGTTTAGGGCTGCGCGCTCACGAAATGCCCGACCTCAACCCCACGCGCGGCGGCTTGATCGAAGTCGGGGCGGTGATGACGGTGGAGCCGGGCGCCTATCTCGAAGCCGAGGGCGTTTTCGTCCGCTTGGAGAATATGTACCTGATCACGCCGGACGGCGCGGAAAACCTATCGGTATTCCCGATGAGCCTGCGGTAGAATGCGCTGCTTTACGCTAAAATTACGTTGCTGCACGATGGACTAGAGTGATCTTGAAATCCACGGTCTTGATCTGCCTTGTTTTTGCTGCGTTGGTGACGGTGCGGTTCACGTTTGCCGACGACGCGCCATCCCCGCTGGTGACGACCGCTTACCAGCGCGTCAATCTGTTCGACGGTCCCGGCATCACTTATCACCTGAGCGATACCATCGCCGCCGGGATTCCGCTGACGATCATCGAGCGCAACAACATCGGCACGTGGGTGCACATTCAGCGCACGGCTGCCGACGGCACCATGCTCGATAACGGCTGGGTCATCAGCGGCTATCTCAATCTCGATCCCGACCTGCATTTCGGCTTTTTGCCGGTCAACACGACGCTGCCGGATGCCGACCTTGCCTTGGTGCCGGATCAACTACGTGAGCTTTCCGCCGCCCCAATCATCCCGACCGTCAGTGACGCGATGCGCGCCCTTTACGTTCACGGGCGTGACGATCTACGCAATTACAGCTACGTGATCACCAAAGTGGGCGACAGCATCACCGCTGACTCGCTCTATCTGAAGCCGATGAGTCTTGACCGGCGCGTGCTCGGCGCTTATGACTACCTCGCCCCGACGATCGACTATTTCGCCGCCTCGACGCAGGTCGACAGCGTTGCCGCGCGGGTCGGCATGACCACTTACACCGTGCTCGACCCGATGTGGGCGGACAAGAAAATCTGCGAGAGTGGCGAAACACCGCTCGATTGCGAGTACCGGCGCAAGCGACCGAGTATCGCCTTCATCATGTTCGGTCCCAACGATCTGCTGCACAGCGGTCCTGACACCTATGACGAGAATATCCGCGCCATCGTCGACAAGACGATTGAGCGTGGTATCATTCCGGTCTTGTCCACCTTTAGCTACGATCCCGGCATGGGGCTGTGGAACCGGTCGGTGCTGTTTAACGAGCGCCTGATCGAGATCGCTGACGAGTACCAAATTCCGTTGATCAACCTGTGGTTGGCGGCGCGGTCGCTGCCCAATTGGGGGCTGGAAACCGATCAGACGCACATGAAACACTGGGGGTACGATTATCTCAAATTCGATGATGGGCACGTCGCCTTCTCCGGGGCGGCGCTCCGCAATCTGCTCTCGATTCGGATGCTCGATGAAATTCGCACGACCATCATGCTCGATCCCAATGCGGCAGGATAAAGACACTCTTGCTGGTTCCGTAGGGGCGCACGGCCGTGCGCCCCTACCCATGATTGCGCTGGTGCTGCTGGCGATCTTGCTCGCTGCCTGCGCGCCGTCGAGCGGGGGCGATCCCGCCAAGACGGTCGAGCAGTACTTGACGGCGAAAGTCGCCGGAGACGAGACCGCCTTGCGTCCGCTCTTGTGCAGCGCCATGGAAGCCGACCTCAGCCGCGAGGCGTCGTCGTTCGCGGCGGTCGATGCCAAGCTGACCGACATGTCCTGCACCCGCGCCGGTGATACCGACGTCGTCGACTGCACCGGGCAGATCGACGCGACTTACGGCACCGAGCAAACCAGCTTCCCCCTGACCTCGTACACGGTGGTGCAGGAGGATGGCGAGTGGAAGTGGTGCGGAGAAGCGCCGTGATTCGCCGGATTCTCAGCCGCGAGAACCTCTACGCGCTGGCGCTCTGCCTGATCGTCATCCTGCTGATCGTCGTCACCAGCGACTCCGCGCCCCAGTGGATTTATCAAGGCTTTTAGACTTTATGCTGTTTGCGCTGCTCAAACGTTCGTCGGCATTGATTCCGGTACTTCTCCCCCTCTCCCCACGGAGAGGGGGGCGGGGGGTGAGGTTGGTAGGGGCGTTACATGTAACGCCCGCTCCCCGGTTTGAGTCCCCGGCAGTTTCAGCCTCCGGCGGGGGTGAGGTTAGATGACCTTCGATCTCCTCACCATCCTGATCTTCGTCGTCGGGGCGCTGATCTACGCGGCGCTGCTCCCGGCGCGCTGGCGCGGTTGGGCGCTGCTGATCGCCAGCGTGATCCTGATCTATCGCTTGCAGCCCGCGCTGCCGATCCGCTACAGCGATTTCATCCTGCCGACGGCGACAGTCACGATCACGGTCGCTTGCTGGTGGTTCACCCGCGCCCCGGATCAAGCAGCGGATCGCTCGGATCGGCTGACCTTCGGCGTGATCGCGCTGCTGGTGCTCGGCATGGCGCTGATGCGCTTCGTCGATGCCGATTATCGCCTGACCGCTTCGCGTCCGCCTGAACCGCTGGCGGTGCTGGTCGCACTGGCAGCGATCACGATCGTGGTGTTGGGCGCGTCGCTGCTGGTGACGCGGCTCACCACGCCGGACGGTCAACTGCGCGTCCACAAGCGGCTGCTGTGGCTGCTGATCGGGCTGATCGTCGTCCTGTTTGTCGCCCTCAAGAGCGAGCCGCTGGCGGCTGAAGTCGCCCGCGCGTGGCGCGGCGGCACCGGGCAGGATACGACGCTCGCCGCCTTCACCGACTTGAATTGGCTGGGCTTCTCTTACGTCGCCTTCCGCTTGATCCACACCTTGCGCGACCGGCAAAGCGGGCTGCTCCCGGCGCTCGGCTTGCGCGAGTACGTGACCTACGTGATCTTCGCGCCCTCGTACATCGCCGGACCGATTGACCGGGCTGAGCGGTTCGTCGAGGACTTTCGGGCGCTGCCGGAGAAAGTCGGCTTGGACGGCGCGCGCTGGACTCAAGGCTTTACCCGCATCACCATCGGCATCTTCAAGAAATTCGTGATCGCCGACAGCTTGGCGCTGGGCATGGCGCTCAACCCGACCAACGCGGCGCAGGTGCAAAACGCGCTCGGGCATGTGGCTGCTGCTCTACGGCTACGCGCTGCGGCTGTATTTCGACTTCAGCGGCTACACCGACGTCGCCATCGGCATCGGTATTCTGCTCGGCATCAAGCTGCCGGAGAACTTCAGCCGTCCCTACCTGCGGACCAACATCACCGTCTTCTGGCAGAACTGGCACGCGACCCTCAGCGCGTGGGCGCGCTCCTACATCTTCTCGCCGCTCTCGCGCTGGCTGCTGACCCGCAAGCCCAAGCCCTCGCCGACGCTGATCGTCCTGCTCACCCAAACCGCGACCATGGTCACGATTGGGCTGTGGCATGGTATCTCGCTCAACTTCCTCATTTGGGGGATTTGGCACGGCGTCGGCTTGTTCGTCCACAAGCAGTGGAGCGACCGCACCCGCAAGTGGTATCGCTCGCTCAACGATCAGCCGCGCCGCAAATGGGCGTGGACGGTCGCCGGCTGGCTGATCACCTTTCACTACGTCGTGCTCGGCTGGGTCTGGTTCGCGCTGCCGACCGTCGATCAATCGCTCCACGTCTTCGGCGGTCTATTCGGGATCGGGCTATGAACAACCGATCATTATTTCCGCATCGCGCGATCCTCAAGCAGCATCAGGGCATAGTTGTAGGGGCGAGGCATGCCTCGCCCCTACGCCGCTGTTCTGTGGCGTTAGTCTCACCTCGATCCTGTGCTGATCTGCTGGCGTGTTTGCTCCCTCCCTGAATTCGGGAGAGGGTCGGGGAGGGGGGCACGTCATGACGGGCTGGCGCTTCCTCCTCCGCGTGATCCTCAAGGCGGCGATCCTGTTCGTGCTCGCCAATCTGGTTTTCGCGTGGCTCGACCCGATTGAACCGTTGGGGCGCGTCTCGCTCTACAACGTCGTTCTGCCGGGGCGCGAGCGGCTGCCCTACGGCGAGAATCCAGCGGAGTCCTACAACCTCAACCTCTACAACGTCCCGGCGCTGTTCGCCTCGCACGAAGTCGCCCGCGCCAAGCCCGCCGACGAATACCGCGTCCTGCTGATCGGCGACTCGGCGACGTGGGGCTGGTTTCTGTCACCCGGCGACACCTATGCCGCTAATATCAACGCGGCGAACCTGACCAGCGCTGACGGGCGTCGCATCGTTGCCTACAACCTCGGCTACCCGATCATGTCGCTGACCAAAGACCTGCTGCTGCTCGACGATGCCATGCAGTACGATCCCGATCAGATCGTCTGGTTGGTGACGCTGGCGTCGTTCCCGCGTGACAAGCAGTTGTATCCGCCGCTGGTGCAGAACAACGCCGCTCGCACCCGTGACCTGATCGCCCGTTACGATCTGGCGCTCGACCCGCACGACTCGCGCTTCGTCGATGCTGATTTCTGGGGCAAGACCATCGTCGGGCAGCGGCGGCCGCTCGCCGATTGGCTGCGCTTGCAGTTGTACGGCTTCGCGTGGGCGGCGACCGGCATCGATCAGCAAATCCCCACCGATTACACGCACCACGCCGTCGATTTCGACACCGACGTCTCGTGGGAGAGCTTCACCGACCCGGCAACGCTGACGACTGACGACCTCGCCTTCGACGTGCTGGCAGCGGGCATCGAGCGCGTAGGCGCTGTGCCGATCACCGTCGTCAACGAGCCGATGTTCATCAGCGCGGGCGAAAACAGCGACCTGCGTTACAATGCCTTCTATCCGCGCTGGGCATACGATCAATATCACGCCCTGATCGCGCAGCAGGCGGCGGATCGCGGCTGGCGCTATCTCGACTGGTGGGATCGCATCCCGGCTAGCGATTCCTACACCGACAGCCCGGTGCACCTCACGCCCGCCGGATCGCAGAAGTTGAGCGAGTGGTTGGGCGACCAGATCGTTACAGTATCAGCATCACCCTAAAATGGACTCGTTGTAGGGGCGTTATCGGCTTACGAAGTAAGCACAACGTCCCTACGGACGCAGCAAGGAGAGAAAAATGGACGAAAGCACCGTGCGCGAAAAACTGCGCGACTACATCAAGCGCGAACTGATCCGCGACGAGGATTACGACCTGACCGATACCGAAGGCATCGTCACCGGCGGGCTGATGGACTCGTTCGCGCTGGCGGAGTTCGCCGTTTACGTCGAAGGCGAGTTCGGTGTCTACATTCCCGATCCCGACCTGACGGTCACCAAGATGGATACGCTCGACCAGATGACCGCCCGCGTCCTGCGCGACCTGAAATAACGACTTCATAGAAAACTGATCTCACACTCCTGATCTGTGCTGTGTTCCCCCTCGCCACGTAGTGGAGAGGGGGCTAGGGGGTGAGGTCAGTGAGGTAAGGAGCCTTTCATTTGACCCAGACTCACAACACCGGCGACGCCCTGCGCGACCTCGCCCAGTCCACCGCCGATTTTTACGCCCGCTTCGACGTCGTGCCGCAGCGCGAGGACGCGATCATGAACTTCGAGGAAGAAGTCCGCGAGTTGATCGAAGCGGCGCGCGCTGGTACTGATCTCGATCACATCGCCGAGGAGAGCGCCGACGTCATTGTGACCGCGCTCGGCGTCTGCTTCGCCAGCGGCATCGACGTGGATCGCATCGTCCAGCAGGTCTACGCCGTGATCGCCAAGAACGACGCCAAAACCCACGAGACGCACGTCGTCCACACCGGCAAAATCCGCCGCCGTTCCTCAATCCCGGATGCTGATTGATGACTGTATCGAGTAGTTTGACTCAACGCTGCTCTATTAAATCATGTCTCATAACAAGTCACCCCCTCGCCCTATGGAGAGGGGGACGGGGGGTGAGGTTGTGTTAACGCTATCTACTCGCAGTGACTATCAAACGCTGCTCGACGCCGCCGCGCTTCAGCCGAGCGACGCGCCCGCCATCACCTACTTGAGCATCGACGCCCCGCCGGTGACGGTCACGCGCGCCGATTTCGCCCGCCATGCCCGCGCTTACGGCTCGGCGCTGCGAGCGATGGGCATCGCCCCGCGCGACCTTGTGATCGTCGCCCATACGCAGAACCTCGAAAGCATCTACGCCTTTTGGGGCGCGCTGCTGATCGGCGCGATCCCGTCGATGTTCCCGACGCTGACCGAGAAGCTCGACCCCGACATCTACATGGCGAACATGGCGGAACTCGTCCGCGTCTCCGCCGTGCGCGCGGTGCTGACCACCGACGAGTTTGCGCCCGCGCTGGCGGAGCGGGTTGGCTGCCCGGTTTACGGATCGACGGCGCTGCTGGCGGCGCTCGACGATCAGCCGTTCGCGCCTTACGCCCCCGATCCCGACGAGATCGCCTTTCTCCAGCACTCCAGCGGCACGACCGGCTTGCAGAAAGGCGTCGCGCTGGCGCACCGCGCCGTGCTCAATCACCTTGCCAGCTACGGCGATGCCCTCGATCTGCGCGCTGATGATGTGGTCGTCAGTTGGCTGCCGCTCTATCACGACATGGGCTTGATCGCCGGGTTCTTGCTGCCGCTGATTCAGGGGATTCCGCTGGTGCTGATGTCGCCGTTCGAGTGGGTCAAGTCGCCCGCGCTGCTCTTTCGCGCCATCAACGATTACGGCGGCACGCTCTGCTGGCTGCCCAATTTTGCTTACAACCACTGCGCCCGACGCATCCGCCAACGTGACCTCGAAGGGCTGTCGGCGGCGTCGATGCGGATGTTCATCAACTGCTCCGAGCCGGTCTACTACGAGAGTCACGAACTGTTTCTCGAACGCTTCGCCCCGCTCGGCGTTACCCCGTCGATGCTGGAAGTTAGCTACGCGATGGCGGAGAACACTTTCGCCGTGACTCAGACGCTCTCACGCGAGATTCCCGCGCCTCGACGTGATCGACCGCGTTGCCTTGCAAACCGATCTGCGCGCTGTGCCGGTCGCCGACGAGCACCCCGACGCGGTGATCAAGGTTTCCTGCGGACTGCCGATCAACGGCGTCGAGGTGCGCGTGCTCGACGCGAACAATCAGCCGCTGCCCGAACGGCACGTCGGCGAGATCGCCGTCCGCAGCGACAGCATGTTGAGCGGGTACTATCACCGCCCCGACCTCGACCCCTTCCGCGACGGCTGGTATCTCACCGGCGACCGGGGCTACCTCGCCGATGACGAGGTCTACGTCGTCGGGCGCTCCAAAGACCTGATCATCAACGCGGGCAAGAACGTCTACCCGCAGGACATCGAGGCGATTCTCAACACGCGTCGCCGGGATTCACGCCGGACGCGCCGTCGTCTTCGGCGTCCCCGACGAGCGCGAAGGCACCGAGTTGATCGCTGCCGTCGCCGAAGTGGAAGCCGCTGCCGCTGCTGATCCCGACCAGCGCAAAGCGATCACGCAGCGGGTGCGGCAGGCGGTCGCGCAGGGGAGCACGGTCACGCTCAGTTACGTCCAGCTTGGTCGATGAGCGCTGGCTGATCAAAACGTCGAGCGGCAAGATCGCCCGTGCTGCCAACCGTGAGAAGTGGCTGAGCGAGCGAGGGCGGGGATGATCCGCGGGCTGCGGCGGGCGTCGGTCGTGCTGCTGATTGCTGTTAGCGCCGCTGCTTGCGCCCCGCGCGAACCGGAAATCCCGACGCGGGCGGCGCTGCCGACCGCCGCTCAACTCCCGACCATTCCGCCGACGCGCACGCCCGCGCCGATTCTGGCATCATCAATTCCACCGACTGTGGCGATCCCCACCGAGATCGCCGCCGTGCCGTCGATTCCCGTGCTGATCGGCAGCCTCGACCTGAGCAACGCGCCGGGGATTCCGCTGCGCCGCGCGCCGTCCGCCCGACGCCGAGATCGTCGTGACCATCCCCGGCGGGACGATTGCTCACGCGCAATCCCGCACGCTCGATGGCGCATGGTACCAGATCGTCACCGATCAGGGGGCGGTCGGCTGGGTTGCCGCGCCGGACGTGTTCGCCGGAGCGGACGTCGCTTCCATTCCGCTTGAGTCTGCCCCCACGCTGATCGCCGCCGCGCCCGGTATCCTGCCGACGTGGACGCCCTCGCCGGAAGCGAGCGCGTCACCGCCAGCGCAGCCGACTGCTGTGACTCTCGGCGACATCCCGGCGATGGAGCGCCGCCTGCGCGAGACGCCGATCCTCTACAACCTCACCAGCGAGCGCACCCGCTGGCTGTTCGGGCGCGGGCAGGATTTCGGCTTGCGCGCCGACGTCTTCACGACCATCGGCGACAGCAACACCACCAACGGCGATTTCTTGCAGCCGTTTGGCATGGGCGCGGATACCTACTGCACGTGGGGCGATTACGATTATCTGCACGCGACCGTCGCTTACTTCTCGACTGCGCCGACCGACGAGGAAAGTAACTCCTTCGTCCATCACAGCGCGACGGCGCAGAAGGGTTTCAGCAGCGCCTCGGTGCTCGATCCGTTTTGGGCGGGCGGGGTTTGTCGCGGCGGCGAGTCACCGCTGCTGTGCGAGTATCGCACCATTCAGCCGAGCGTGGCGATCATCATGCTCGGCGGCATCGACGTCAGCGACCTGACCAGCGCCGATTACCGCGCCAACATGCAGACCGTCGTCACGACCTCGATCCAGAAGGGCGTGATCCCGGTACTGACGACCTTCGTCGTCGCGCCGGATCGCGGTGAGGTCTACGAGCGCTCGCTGGAATTCAACTTGGCGCTGCTGGACATCGCCAACGCCGAAGGCACGCCGCTGATCAACCTGTGGGCGGCGGCGCAGAGCCTCCCCGACGATGGCATCGGTCCCGATCACACCCATCTGAAAGCGCAGGTCGGCAGCTACTGCGACTTCGACGGCGCGCAAACCCGGCTCGGCGGCACGCTGCGCAATCTGCTGACGCTGCAAGCGCTCGACACGCTCCGCGCCGAAGTTCTGAACCACTAAAAGATTCAACGCAAAGACGCCAAGCTGAAAAGAAAGACGCAAAGAAAAACTTCTCTTTGCGCCTTTGCATCTTCGCGTCTTTGCGTTAAGCAGTTGTCTTTTTGCGTTTTACTTGATGAACTCGTACCAGAGCCGAACCAGCGTCGCCGGTTGATCGGCGTAGAATTCCTCCGGCGTGACCGTGACCGTGTGCTTCGCCGGTTGGACGGTCGGCTGCGTGGCGGCGAAGTCCTTGAGCACCTGCGCGTGCGGCTTGATCGATCCGTCGGGGCGCACCAGCCCGAAATGCCGTTCGTGCTTGTAATTGACCAGCGGCGGCTTATCCCACAAATCCTCGCTGTAGTCGGCGTAGCACCAGAGCATCGCGCCCGATGCGCCCGCATCGACCAGATTGGGCAGCGTTTGCGCGATGTAATCGGCGAAATCGTCCTCGCCCGCCATGAACTGCTGATAGGGCGTGCCCACCCGTGACCACTCCCACGTCTGCGATGGCTCGCCGGGGGGCGCGGTGCAGCCGCCGAATTCTTCCATCAGCGTCGGCTTGCCGCACAGGGCGCTGGTCAGCGCGCAGGTGAACGGGACGAAGCGCGGGTCGAGCGGATTTTCGAGGAATGAGGTGTACATCGGGTAGGAGTGCATCACGGCGACGTCGGTGGTCGTGAAAGTCTGGTCGATGCGCAGCGGCTTGTCGCTGTAAAGGCTGGCGGCGTGCAGCCCGCAGGTGACCGGATGCCGACTGTCGATCGCTTTGATGATGCCGGTCATCTCGCTCACCCACGCCGCTCCAACTTTCTGATCGGGCGCGATGGCGAACAGATCCGGCTCGTTGCCGAGATTCCACATCCAGACGCCGGGGTGATCGCGATACTCGCCGACGACCGTGCGCAGCAGCAAGCGCTGAGCGTCTTGTGCCTGCGGATCGGTGTAGTAGTTACGATACCAGCCCCCGACCAGCTTGCCGCCGCTCACCAGTTCGCGTCCGGGTTCGGGCGTGGCGTCGGGGGTGCGCAGCCAACCGGGTGTCCAGTTAGGACCGCTCATGTGCCCGGTGAAGAAGGTCACGTCGAGCGCGAGTTCGTTCTCTACGGCGATATCCAGCACCTTGCCGAGATTGGTCAGGCAGTCTTTCGAGACGCTGTCCGGCGTCGGCTGCCAGTCGTCCCACAGCAGAAAAATCCGCACGATCGACATGCCGTACTCGCGAATGACGGCGAATTCTTCGCGGACTTCCGCTTCGTCGAAGTTCGACCACCAGTACATTGCCTTGCGCCGGGGCCAGTAATTTACGCCAAGGACAAACGGATCACTCATGAGTTAATCTCCAATTGCTGTAACCGCACTCGTAGTCTACTGTTCATGGATTAATCGATCTGACCGATTTTTTAGCTGAAAGCCACTAGCGCTCACTTGGGTGCGACCTGATAGTCCAGCGGGCGGCTGCCGAACAGCAGCCGCGTCTGCGCGATCAGCGCCGGTAAGGTGACCAGCAGCAGCATGATCAGTGGTTGGGCGATGAAGCTCAACCCGATCAGCAGCGACGCCCGCCGTTGCGATCGCTGCGGACGCAGCCGCACGTCGATCCGCCAGAAGATCAGGCTGGCGAGGATCGTGACGACATAGGATACACCGACCAGCGCGATCTGCGGCGTCGCTCCCCGGACGTCCGGCTGCGTGATCAGCATCAGCGGCAGCAGGACGAAAGTTGTCACCGGCACGGCGACGGCGACTACGTGATCGAGCAGCACGCGCGCCAGCAGTTGAAAACCGCGCAGCGGCGGCAGCTTCTCCGAGAACAGCACTTGATCGAAGGCGTAGCCGACTTCTTCCGCGCCCCACGCATGGCGGATCGTCTGCTGGAAGCGGTTGACGCAGGTCTGCCAGAAGCTCTTGCCGGTCACGACGCACGCCGAAATCGGCAGGTAGACCGGGTCGAGCACGAGGCTGCCCTGCTGCTTGACGTAGGCTTTGATGAACATGTGCTGGTCTTCGGCGATCACGTCCACGTCCCACCAATCGAGCTTGTGTGCCAAGCGCGCGCTGATCGAGTAGGTCGAATAGGCTAAGCCCTGACCGAGAAAAGCAGCTTGCAGCGCTGACGAGTAGCTGTGCATCGGCTCGAATAACGGGCTGACCTGCTCGATATTGTTGTGATAAAAGACCGGCGCTTGCCAGAAGGTTTCGTGACGGCGGGGCGAGGTCAGGAACTTGTAATTGACGCACTCCAAGTACGCCGGGTGCAGCAGCGAGTCGGCGTCGGCGACCGTGATCACCACGCGGTCGAGCGCGATGCCCAGCTTGCCCAGTTCGACCATGCTGGCGCGCGCCGCCCACGCGAGGTTGGCGGACTTCCCCTTGATCTCGTCGGGCAATCCCTTTGGATGCACGGTGATCAGCACGTGGAGAAAACGGGCGGCGAATTCGCGCTGGAGCTGCGCGGCAGTGCTGCGGGCTAGATTGTCGCCTTCTTCCATCGCCAGCACGACGATCACTTGTTCGCGGGCGAGGCGGCTTTCGGCGAGGCGGCTCAGCGTCGCCTGCAAGATCGGGATCGGTTCGTGGTAGCTGGGGATCAGGATCACGTGGCGGACGACTTCGCCGCCTTCGGTCGACCAGTCGATCCGCTCCCATTTGCGGATGCGGCGATAGGCGGAGACGGCGGCAGCCGCGGCGACTGCCATGCTCAGGGCGGCATAGACGGTGACACTCACGGCGAGGTTGAAGATGACCGTCGGAACCACCAGCACGCTGACGCCCAGCAGCAGCAGGATCAGCCACGAGATGAAGCCGGGAATGCCATTGAGCATTCGCCGCCGCGCTTGGGCTTGGATCTGCGCGCGCACCTGTGTGGCTGTTGCGTTGTCGGTTGGTGGCAACACTTCATACGCCATCCGCTGCTCCTCATCCACTGCGCTGCATCAGCGCCACGACGATTGTACACGAAAAGAGCCGGATCGCACGGTCGCTTTTGGGCTACAATCGACGCATGGGCAGCGACTAATACGACGAAAGGTCGAAATGATGACGATGGAACGCGAAAAAACGGTCGGCGTGTGGCACGAAAGCAAAGCCAACTTGCGCTTCTGGCTGCTGACGATTGTCACACTGTCGCTGTACTACTTTGTCGTCTACAAGCACAATTCAATCATGCTGACGACGCGCCGGGTCACCCAGTACCGCGGCAATATCCTCACGTCCAACGAGACCGCGATCAGCCTCGAAAACATCACCAACGTGGACGTGAACACTTCGCTGCTGGGGCGCATCTTTAACTATGGCGACATCGCCATCCAGTCCGCCGGGTCGAACGCCGCCGAGATCGCGGCGGTGCGCTTGACCAATCCCGACAAGCTGCGCGACGCCATTTTCGACCTGCGTGACGGCACGCTCGACGAGACCAAGTTGTAATCTTTTCAGCGCGTGTGTGTAGGGGCGCACGGCTGTGCGCCCCTACCATCCCCCTTGGATCAAGCTGGTGGCATCGGCGCGGCGATAGTAGGCGCGATAGGCGGCGGTCTCGCGGAGCAGGGCGATCAAGCGGGCGCGGATCGCGTCGGCATCGGCGCTCGGTTGTCCTGTTCCTGCTGTCGCCCGCATCGAGCCATCGGCGGCAGTGGTGAGGCTAATCTGTCCGCGTGCGTTGAGCCAAGCGAGCGCCGTCTGCACCGTGATCTCGCGCTGTGCTGTCGCCGCTGCGAGCGCGGCAAGGTCGATTACCCCATTCCTGTGGCGAATCAGAAACTTGATCAGTCCCACTAGCCGGGTGATCAACGGATTGATTGCGTCCAGCCCCGGATCCTGCGCGAACAGATAAATGGTCTGCGGCTTGACCGTCGCCAGCGCCGCCGGTAATTCGGCGCTTCCCGGCGGCGTTGTCCAGATCGCTAACCGGGGCGCAGGAGTCAGTTCGAGCCGGGTTTTCCCCTCGATTTGGGCGTCCACTTCGCGCCAGATTAACACGTCGCCGAGTTCGCGCAGCCGTGCCAGCGGGTCGGGATCGTCCCGGTAATCGACGATTTCTAGCGTCGGTGCGCTCACCTGAAGCACGCCTTCCGCCGGACGCGCATCGATCCACTCGACTTGAAGCTGACGCTCGCCCTTGTAAGTGCTGGTTCTCAGGCTGAAGGCGAGGTCGATCCGCTCCGGCGGAACATTTCCACTCCGCCACCAGATCACCCGCTGCTGGTTGCCGGACTGATCCTCGACCGTCAGCCGCGCTATGATCGCCGCTGCGCCCAACGCTCGCTTGGCTGATCACGCGCACGTCGCGGACGGCAAGCACGAGTGCCGGATTGCCCGCGCCAAACGGCGCGAGTCGTTCCAAGGCGGTGGCGAGGTCAAGCGTGATCTCCGGCAGCGTCACAAAGCCATCTATGGCGAGCGTTGGACCCGTCGCTGGCAGCGTGATCGTCTGTGTTAGTGCCCGTCGCAGCGCGCGGATGTTCGCCGCTGGCAGCCGCAAACCGGCTGCGCCCGCATGTCCGCCGAAGCCGTCGAGCAGGTCCGCGTTCGCTGCTAACGCTGCCGTGATGTTGACGCCCTCAACCGACCGTGCTGATCCGTGGGCGGCTTCGCCCTCCGGCGCGACCAGCAGGATCACCGGGCGACCGTACTCCTCGACCAGCCGGTTGGCGACAATACCGACCACGCCGCTGTGCCACTGCGGATGCGCCAGCACAATCACGCTGCTGTCGAGCAGCGCCGGATCCTGCGCGATTTGCGCCTGCGCGGCGTCGTAGACCTGCTCGACCAGCAGCCGTCGCTGGACATTGAGCGCTTCCAACCGCGACGCCAGCACGCGCGCCCGCTCGACGTCGCCAGTGGTCAGCAGTTCGACGGCAAGTTGGGCGTCGTCCAATCTGCCGAGCGCGTTCAGGCGTGGCGCCAGCGCAAAGCCGATGGTTTCTTCGGTGATCTGCGCCGGATCGACCTCCGCCAGTGCGATCAAGGCTTGCAAGCCGAGCCGCTCGGTGTGCCGCAGCGTATCCAGCCCGCGCTGAAGCAAATAGCGGGTGTCGCGGCGCTGCTGCGCGACGTCGGCGACGATGCCCAGTGCTACCAGATCGAGCAGCTGCGCTGCGTCGCCGCTCAGCGCCGCGATCAACTGATAGGCGACGCCGACGCCGGGCAAGTCGCGCAGGGGATGACCCTCGGCGAGCCGCTGCGGGTTGACGACGGCGTAAGCGTCCGGCAGTTCCGGCGACAGGGTGTGATGATCGGTGATCACGACGTCGATTCCCTGCGCGTTGGCGTAGTCAACCGCCTCGTGCTCGCTGATGCCGGTGTCGCAGGTGAGGATTAAGCCCGCGCCTTGATCGATTAGCTGCTGCAACTGGGGTAGGTTGATCCCGTGCCCCTCGCTCAGCCGGTTAGGGATGTGGTAAATCACCTGCGCGCCCCGATCGCGCAGCGCTGACACCAGCAGCGACGTTGATGTTTGCCCATCGACGTCGAAATCGCCCCAAACGGCGATCGTCTCGCGCTGGCGGATGGCGCGGCGAATGCGCTCGACGGCGCGATCCATGTCGGGCAAGTCGAACGGCGAGGCGGGTGAGTAGGCAGCCGGATCGAGGAAGGCGCGCGCTTCGGCAGCGGTGACGATCCCGCGTCGCGCCAATGTCTCGGCGATCAGCCGATGTCCACCGACGGCGTCGTGCAGTTCGTCGGGCACATTAACCGATTTTGGCTCAATCCAGCGCTTCAAAAGCTTCACCCCACCCCCAACCCCTCCCCGACTTCAAGGAGGGGAGCAAACACGTCTGGTTTATCTGTGAATCTCCCCTGAAGCTTGTTTCGCATACCGCGACCATTACCCCTAAAAGTACATGATCGGCTTTCTTTGCGCCTTTGGTCTTTGCGCCTTTGCGTTAAATCTTTTCTTGGCGCTCTTGGCGGTTCACTATCGCTTTCAAAATGCGATCTCGCCGATTTGATCCAAGTCGAGGTCGATGTCGAAATCGTCGGCTTCGTCCTCGGCGGTCGCTGCTAGCATATCGCCCGCCTTGCTGCCGCGCTCGTGCAGCGATCGATACTCGCAGAAGCGACAGCGATTCACGTCGTCGGTCAGTTCGAAATCATCCGCGCCCCGGCTGAGAATGCTCGCCGCCAGCGATGCCAGATAAGCGTCGTCTTGAGCATATTGCTCGGCGCTGTAGCTGAAGATTTCCGGCTGCTGCGGGAACTCCGCGAACCAGTAGATCATCGTGATCGCTTCCGGCGCGATCAGCTTGCCGCCGTTGAGGTGTGCCCCCGCTTTCGCCAGCAGATACGGATAGATGATCGTCTGCAAGCGCTTTTGCAGTCGATCTCGCTTGGGACGGTGCAGCGACGTTTTCCAGTCCACGATCACCGCGCGGTCACGGTCGAGCGCGATCAAGTCGCACTTGGCGATCAATCGCTTCGCCATCAGCGGCGCGCTCAGCGTGATCTCCGGGTAGCGCCGGGCGGGCAGATCGTTGAGCGCGTGGGCGCGATAGTTCTGCCACCAGCCCGCGATCACCTCATCAGCAATGATCGTTTCCAGCGCTTCGACCGGGATGCCGATCCCGTGCTGGTGGACGAGATGATGGAACTCCTGCCCGCGCGTCATGTGATCCTCGAACTCGCGTAGGGGCTGGCTCTCCGGCGCGGGATAATGGCGGCGCAGCACGTGCTTGAGGTAGAAGCGCGCCGGACAGTCAACGAAGTCCTGCAAACTGCTCTGGCTGAACTGAAAGTCGTCGGGCAGTTTCATAAGTAAAGTACCGAGTGCTGAGCAATGAGTGCTGAGTGAAAAACACCGAAAGCCGATTCCATTTGTGGAGCCTGCTTGCGCCCCTCCCCGAAATCGGAGAGGGGGCTAGGGGGTGGGGTTAGGTGTTTTCATTCCTTTGCCTCCTGATACGCTTGCAGCGCGACGAACGGGAGCGCCTGTCGCTGATCGCCTTTGCGCCCGGTGTTCCACGTGACAATCAACTCGCGCCGCGCCCGCGTGATGCCGACGTAGAGCAGCCGCAGCCGCTCGGCGACGTAATCCTGCCGCGCCTGCTGGGTCGCTTCACCCTCGTGATACTCAAAGGTCAGCGGGTCGGCGCTGGCGTGAAGCTGCGCCAGTGCTTCGGCTTCGAGGTTTAGTCCGTCGCGGACGAACCAGCGTTCGGACATGTACGACTCGTTCGGCTCGCCCGATGGAAAGTCGTAACTGTTGACCGAGAGCAGATAAACCCGATCCCACTCCAAGCCTTTGGCGCTGTGCATAGTCGTGATCGTCGCCTTGCCTTTGTGGCGCTCCGGGTCGAAACCGCGATTTTCCTCGTCGACGCCGAGAAAACGCCGCTCATTGCGGGCGATTTCGGCTAGCGCTTCGGTGAAATTGGGCAGCCGCCAATCCGGGTGCTGATCGCCGTACTGCCGCAGCACGACGGCGATACTGTGGGCGATGGCGAGATCGGCGGAGGCTTGGAACAGGTCTTGCGCGAGGATCAGCACCAGTTGGTCGATCGGCAGCAGGACGGCTTCCTGCCAGCGCTGCACCAAGTCGCGGAACTCGACCAACTGCGCGCCGATCTCCGGGTCATCGCCGATCAGCGCGGTGAGGTCGGCGTCGTCGCGGAGCCAGTCGCGCCCCAACTGCGGGTAGAGATAGTCCTCGACGCGCGGGCACTTGCGGATCAGCTTGACGATCTGCTCCAAGCGCGGCGCTAATGCCTCGTCGTCGCGCTCCTCGCGCCGCCAGACTTTGTAGACGGTCGCCAGCAGCGGCGCCTCGTTCGGTCGGCTGAGATATTGCAGCAGATTGCCGAGCGCGCCGGCGGCTTCGCGGGTCGAGGTCGTGCTTTGCAGCAGTTCGACGTAATCCAGCTTGAGCGCCTTGAGCGCGTCGACCACTTCGTAGCCGCGTTTGTTGCGCGGCACCAGCACCGCGCAAGTCTGATCTTGATGATCGGGCAGCCACTTCGCCAGCGATTGGACGACCGCCTGTATTTCTTCAGCGGGCGGGAAGGGATGGCTAAACAGGGCGATGCGGGCGAGGTCGGCGGGCGGGTTCGGCTGCGGATCGCCGGGAGGTGTTGGCTCGATGTGGGGCGGTTGGAGCGGTTCGCGCCGCCGGATCGCCGGGTCGGGGTGGCGCTCGCGCGACCAGTCGATCAGGGTGTTGGCGAGGTCGATGATCGGCGGGGCGGAGCGCCCGGAGTTGGGCAGTTCGCGCTTTTGCACGCCCTTTTCGTTGAGAAAATTCCACAGATGCTCCGGGCGCGCGGTCGTGAAAGTCTCGTAGATCGCCTGATTGGGGTCGCCGACGCGCACCCAATTGCCCTTGTTGCCGGTCAGCAGGCGCAAAATCTGCTCTTGAAGCTGGCTGCTGTCCTGCGCTTCATCTTCAAGGATGTAGACCCAGCGATCGCGCAAGCGTTGGCAAAATGCCGCGTCGAGTTCGAGCGCCCGCAGCGCCAAACGGATCAAGTCCTGAAAATCGACCGCGCCGCGATAATTCAGCCCGCGCTGGTAGCTGACGTAGATTGCGTGGCACATCTCGGCGAGCGGCAGCGGCGCGCCGAAACGGTCGAGGTTGCGGCGCACGTCTTCGGGCGTCAGCCGCTCGTCTTTCGCCTGCTTGATGAAGCTCGACGCGATCCGCGTGACCTGATCCGTCCACTGCTCGCGCTTGATCCACTCGCGCCGGTCGTCAGGTAGATCAGGCGATAGGTAGCGGTCCGCACTGTCGGAATTGGTGCGCGCCCACGTCAGCGCGGCATCGGCGAGGATGCCTGCCGCCTCGCGCTCGTCCACGATCTGGAAGCCTTCTTCCAGCGCGACGAGGCTCGGTCGCTCGCGGACGATGTCGTTGCAAAGCCCGTGCAGTGTCCGCACGCGATAGCCGACGTTGGGCAGCAAACCGTATTGATCTTGCAGGAAGCGTCGCACCTGACGGCTGAAGTTGTCGACCGCCGAGTTGACCAGCGTGACGATCAGCACTTCCTGATCGTTGTTCACGTCCTCGTTGCTCAACTGCTCGGCGATCAGCTTGGCGGCGAGCGCCGAGAGCGTGCGCGTCTTGCCGCTCCCCGGCACCGCCGCGACACCCATCTTGCCGCCGGTGTAGTCGAGGACTGCTTGCTGTTTCGGGCGCGGGTTAAACATCGACCTTACCCCCCGACCCCCTCTCCGTGAGGAGAGGGGGTGACAAGAAGTTGTCAATAAGTGACCGTTGCTGACGATTTTGTGTCGGGGTAGGGGCGAGGCATGCCTCGCCCCTACGGCGTAGATTTGGGATATTCACCATGCGTCTATGGGACATCACTGTCCGCCTTTCCTGCGGCGGCTTGGCGGCGCAGCATTCGATTGAAGACTTGCAGCAGTTCGCCTTGACTCTCGTAGCCGTTCTCGCCGAGTTCGCTCAAGCCGAGATACACCCCCTTGCCGCAGCGCCGAATCAAGCCGATCAGCAGGCGGTAGAGCGCCTCGCGGCGCGCTTCGAACTCCTGCTCGTCCCCCCACTTCTCGCCGGGCTTCCATTGGCGGCTGAGCACGTAGGGATGGGTTAGGGGTTGGTAGAGGCGCTCGAACCAGCCCCGACTGCCAATGTCGATCCAGAACTGGTAATCGACCGGCTCGTTGTTCGTCAGGAAGGTGTACGCGGGCGCGATCAGGACGCTGTCGGCGTCGGGGCGCTGCCATTGGCGCACGTATTGATCGGCGATCACGCCACCGGCGACCATCTCGCAGTACTCCTGCCCGATCGGTTTGCTGACGATGCCTTTGTCGGCGATGGCGTGGCGGAAATTGCGCGCCGAGTTGATCAGATTCCACGCGGCATCGGCAGCAGCGATGTCGTCGTAGAAGCCAAAGCCGCGCTGCGACAGCACCTCGCCGAAGATCAGGCTGAAGAAATAGTCGAGTTCGGGCTGCGGCGGTGGTTCTGGCTCGGCATCCTTCTTTTTGCGGCGGCGCTTGCGCTTCGGTTCTTCCGGCGCGGGCGGCGCTTCACTGGCGGCGATGTAATCCTCGATCCAGCCGCGCAGGGCGTCGTAGCGTTCGCCTAAGAGATAGGTGACGCGCTCCTGCGTCTCGATGGGCAGGCTGTCGAATGGTGCGAGCCGGGATTTGCTCTCGGCATGGGGATAGGCTTTTTCGGCGAGCAGCTGCGCCCGCACGAGGTCGATCGTCCGGTCGCGCTCGATGGTGCCGATCGCCTGCATCAGCGCGTAAGCGACGTCGTAGGTCGTCGGCGTGATCCCCCATGCCGGATGCGCCAACTGTGCCAGCGTGAGCAGACAGCGGGCGGCGGGTTCTTCGCGCAGCGCGCGCGAGGGACGATGCGACCGCGCCGGGATCTCAGGCGCCGCCGAGCCGTTGGAGCAGCGAGAAGCGCAGCGCGTCCGACAAAAAGGGCGCGAGCACGACGATCTCGCCGGGTTCGACGTTTTCGTCGCGGACGAGGTGCTTGATCTCACCGGCGACCCAATCGAGCATTTCCGGGTAGTAGCGCTCGACTTGATACTTTAGCGCGGCGGTCGCGTCGCCGGCGACCGGTTCGGCGTACTGACCGAGCGCCCGTCCGAGTTCATTGCCGAGGGCGTAGATATCCGACGAAGTGACGAACGACTCGGTGAACTCGATTTGGGCATCGCAAACCGTGTGCAAGGTGTAGGCGTTGTCGGGATCAGCACCCAAGAAACTGCGATAGCCCGCCTCGTTGTCGTAGACGATCAGCGCGGATTCGCAGTGGGGCAGCCATTCGCGCAGCAAGTCGTGCGTGCTGGGGTGGTCTTCTTCGACGTTGTCGCAGATGATGTGGTGATAGCGCTGCATGAGGTAATCGCGGCTGGCGGATTCGCGCCAGAGGTGCTGCATAAACACCTCCATTTGCAGCGAGAAATCGAGTAGATTGTGCTCCAACAGGTATTTGCGGTAACGATTGGCGCAGTCTTGTACCTGCTCGAAAGATGAACTGCTGCGAGGCGTCGCCGAGCCAAGCAGCGCGCAGCCGTTCGCCGATTTCGGTGTAGGAGAAGCCGACGATCGCCGCCTTGTTGAGGTTGTCGATGATCTCGCTGTAGAGCCGGTTGCGGTCAATCGTGACGGTCTCGAAATAGCCTTGCTCGTCGATCAGTTTGCCGATCACGTGCGCCATGATGTACTGTGACGTTTCGAGACTAAGGAAAGTCGGCAGAATGTCAGAAGCGGCGAAACCCGCCGGTTTAGCGACCTGTGCCCAGAACAATTCGACCATGCGCACGGCAATGCCGCTGAGCGTTGTCACCGTCACCTGACCGCCGGGCGGGAGATCGACGTTGCGGAGCGCGTAATGATAGGGCAGCGCCAGCGTCCGCTGCGGCACCAGTACGAGGATCTCGTCGGCATCGATGCCCGACTGGAGCAAATGCAGCATTCGCTCAACGGCGACGGACGTCTTGCCCGTCCCGGCTGCGCCTTCCAGAAACACCCTGCCGGAGCGGGTAATCAGGTCGCGCTGCTGTTCGGTGAGTTTGTTCATTTTTCCGACCATATTTTCTATTGATTGTAGCGAAAAAGGCGGTAAAAAGCTATTAGCATTCAGCGGTCAGCTATCAGCGATTCGCCGCGTGCGGACGAACCTTCGTTTCGCTATACACGTCGTTGTTGTACAACGGCGGCATCTTGAGCTTCTGCGCCATAGGATATCGTCCGCTACTTGCTGATAGCTGACTGCTAAAAGCTAATCGCTGACTTTTGAACACATTCCTATCGACCTCCGTAACTAGAGATAGATAGGAGGCACACTTGACCGAGTACGAACTTCTCAAACTGGCGCAAGAGGGAGATTACGACGCTTTCGAGCAGTTGCACGCTTTGCTCGCGCCGGGGTTGGGACGGTTTGTGCGGCGCTTAATCGGCGATGGGCAGGAAGCCGAGGATGTGGTTCAGGATACGCTGCTGGCGTTGTACCTCAACCTGAGCCGGATCGAGCCGGTCGAGAAGCTGCGCCCCTACGTCTTTCGGATTGCGCGCAATCGCTGTTACGATGTCCTACGACGTTATGGACGTTACGAAGAAGTTTCGATGGACGCCGACGATCCGGCGAGTGTGCGTATCTCCTTCGAGGTCGCCGACGAGCGGTCGACGCCGCCGGAGGAAGTCGCTCACTGGCTGCTGCTGCAGCTCGAAGTGCGCGAGGTGATGGACAGCCTGCCCGAACTCCAACGCCAAGCGCTGATGCTCTATGCCGACGAAGGCTTGAGCTATGCGGAAATCGCCGAGGTGATGGGTGTCGGCATCGGCACAATCAAATCGCGGTTATTCCACGCCAAGAAGAACCTGCGCGCCCGGATGAAACCGGAAACGCTGGCGGCGATCCTCAGCGATCTTGGCGAGGATGAAGATGATGAAGACGACGAAAGTTCGGTTGAAGTACGGGAGAGTCTCCCGGCATAAGACGCGGGAGTGATCCCGGTATAAGGAGTACATCATGGACGATGTGACATATCAGAAAGTTCAGCAGTATCAACAGGCGCTTAAGGCGCTCCAGCGTTCGGTCGAACGGTCGCTGCAAGAAGGGACGTATGAAGGCACGGGGCGGATGGCGGTCAAGAGCTATCAGGGCATTCAGCGCAAGATCGCCGAACTGCTGCCGGAGGACTTCTACATCACCGACACGCTCGTGCTCGAAACGACCGACGAAGCGCAAGAGCGGCACATGCTCAGCCAAGTGCAGCTGGCAGCCAGCCAGATGATCATCTACCTCGATGGACTGATGCGTGATTATCGCTCGGTGGCGGGCGTCTCCGGGGTCGCTGCGGGAGATTTCGGCGACCTGAAGAATCTGGGGCGGACGTTCGGGCGCGAACTGCAAGACACGATCATCAACATGACCCGCGCGACCATCCAGCGGGCGGTGTCGAACATCGACATCGACGTGGAGGGCGGCGACAGCTATGCCGAAGTCAACATGGAAGGCGCGACGCTCGAAGGTGGCAACTTCAGCGGGCGTAATCTGAAGAACGCGACCTTCAAGAACGCGAATCTGCGTCAATGCAACTTCTCAGGCGCAAACCTGAAGGGGGCGAACCTCGAAGGCGTGGACGCGACCGGCGCGAACTTCTCCGGCTCGAATCTGAAGGAAGCCAGCCTGAAGGAAACCAACTTGCAGGATGCGAACCTGACCGGTTCGAATCTGAAGAACGCCAACCTCGAAAAAGCGAACCTGCGGGGCGCGAAGATCAGCGGGGCGAACTTCAACGGCGCGAGTCTGAAGGAAGCGATTCTGCCGCATGGTCAGGAGTTCCAGAGCGAAGGCGACTTGCAGATGTACGGCGCGTCAGCCCGCCCGTCCTCGACCGGGAAAGCGCACGTCCGCATCGAGATCAGCGACGAAGAAGACGAGAAGCGCAAGAACGACGAGGATTACGACGACAAGCCGAAGAACGACGACTTGGTGTAACTGTCAGGCTTACCTCACCCCCTCTCCGTGAGGAGCGGGGGAGTCATCGAGAGATGGATCGGAGCGTGAGATCCGGCGAAAACACACCTCATCCAATTTGTGGAGGGCGACCAATTTGGTCGCCCTTTTTGTCGATCTGTACCAATGGTCATGTCCGCGCGGGATGATTTCGTATATTCTCTACAAGTTACCAGTGATAACCAAGGATCACCCCCGGCAATGCGGAATTATCTCAACTTACTGCGCCAAAACCCTGACTTTTCGCGCCTGTGGTATGCCCAAGTGATCAGCTTGTTTGGCGACTGGTTCAGCACGATCACGCTGCTGGCGCTGGTGGCGGCGTACAGTCCGGAGAATAAAGGGCTGGCGGTCAGCGGGCTGCTGCTGGCGCGCAGCCTGCCGCCGATGCTGATCAGTCCGGCGGCGGGCGTGCTGATCGACCGCTTCGATCGCAAGCGTTTGCTGGTCTGGAGCAACTGGCTGCGGGCGATCGTCGTGCTGCTGCTGGTGCTGACGACCGGCGGATCGCAGTGGTTGTGGGCAATCTACGCGCTGACGGTGCTTCAGTTCAGCCTCTCGGCAGTGTTCGAGCCGGGGCAGTCGGCAGTTGTGCCCAGTCTGGTACAGGGCAACGATCTCGTGATCGCGAACACGCTGCTCAACGTCACGTGGTCGGCGATCCTCGCCTTTGGCGCGGCGGTCGGCGGGGTCGTCTCGTCGGTGTTTGGCGCGACCACCGCGCTGCTGATCGACGCGCTGACCTTTGTGGTCGCGGGGTGGCTGATCGGGCAGATCGACCGGCACAAGTTCCGCGCGCTGCCGCGTGTGGATCAACCCGCGACCGCCGACGACACCAGTTTCCGCGAGGGGCTGCGCTTTCTGCGGCGCAACCGGGCGACGGCGGCGACGCTGCTGGTCAAATTCGGCAGCAGCTTGGGCAACATCGATACGCTGATGACAATCTATGCGACCCAGTTGTTCGTGCTGGGCGGCGATGGGCAGCTTTCGCTGGGCATCATGTACAGCGCGTTCGGCGTCGGCGCGATCGCGGGACCGATCGTGCTCAACCGCTTCAACGACGGTTCGGTCGGTTCGATGCGCCGCTTGATCATCGTCGGTTTCATCTGGTGCGCCTTGGGCTGGTTCGTGCTGGGCAGTGCGGCGTCGCTGCTGATCGTCTGCGCGGCGCTGCTGCTGCGGGCGATGGGTGGTTCGGCAAACTGGACCTACAGCACCATCGTGATCCAGAAATTAGTGCCAAGCTCGTATCTGGGGCGCATCTTCTCGATGGACATGGCGATGTTCTACGTCGCGTCGGTGATCAGCACGGTGGTTCACGGTTCCTTGGTCGATACGCTCGGCGTCGCCAACATCGGACTGATCGGCTATGGGACGATGGTCGTCAGCCTCGTTCCGCTGGTGCTGTGGGTGCTGCTGACGCGACGGCTTGGTCGCCGACGGGCGGTCGCGCTGCCCTGATCCTTCGGTCAGGGTCGCTTTTATCACTTTTGTACAGACCCCTTCGCTGGCGTGCCGGCGACTTAAATGCCATAGTAGCTTATCACCAAAGAACATTGGGGGCGGTGGACAGCGTACTGTTCGCGCACGGTACTGTGAGCTATTCGGCTCGGTGGAGGCTGAACATGTGAAAAAAGTATAGAGAATTATTGGTGAAATCTTATGGCGACTACAAACTGTTTTTAAGCTATATATGTTTAAACTACCCATGATATGGGATTGATGAGAAGAATCATACCGGAAGCGCGTTCCGATCTATAATGTCGGCATACCGCTTAATTGTCCTCTTAATATGTACGGGACTGCTATTTACCGCCCAACCATGCGAGCGAGGAGAGTAAGATGGATGATCATAGTCTGGAACCGGATGAGAACGTCGGACGGATTTACCGCCACTGGAGCCCGACCTCGGAGAAGTATACCGGTGGTGATGCCCTCGTGACGGCGCTGGATCAGGGTTGGCAGGTTGACAACGTGATTTTCCGTCAGGAATTTTGGCTGGCGGGAGTGCGGCGGGTATCCGTCTTTCACGTCGATCTGCGGCGCGGTGACGAAACCGTCAAAATGTTGGTGATGCAAAATCCTTACGTGACGCGGCTGGTTCACGAGCTTGGTCAACAGGTCGTTCTGATCAACCAGCGCAAACTATCGGTTTACGATCGTATGTCATGATTGCGACGTCGCTACCGGGTAACATCGCGCGGTAGCTGACAATCGCCGAGAGCGTCGCTCGTCAAGCTGCTTGACAGTCAAAGTCAGGCTGGCTATGATGAGCGACGTTTTCTATTTCCTCTAGCTCTGAAGCTTTCGCCAAAGGTTGAAGCCTGTGCTCGATCTGATTAAAGTCATCATTCTCGGTATCGTTGAAGGCATAACCGAGTTCCTGCCGATCTCCTCAACCGGACATTTAATCGTAGCGCTGGCGGTCCTTCAGCCGAACTTCAGCGAAGCAATGTCCAAGACCTTCGAGATTTTCATCCAGATCGGCGCGATTGTCGCGGTGATCGCGTTCTACCGCGTCGATATATGGCGGCAGGTGACAACCGTCACCCATGACCGCCGCATCCAGCATTTCTGGATCGCCATTGTGATTGGCTTCGTGCCGATTGGCGCGGTCGGCTTTTTGGCGCGCGACTTCATCGGTCAGGTCCTGCAAGACAGTCCGCCGCTGGTCGCGGTCACGTTGATCCTCGGCGGCATCGTGTTCATCGTGTTCGAGCGCTTTTGGAGCCGGAAGACCGAGGCGACTGTGAGCGACGACGCACTCTACGACGTGAGCTACGGTCAAGCGCTGTTCATCGGCGTCGTGCAGATCATCGCGCTCGTGCCCGGCGTCTCGCGGGCGGCGGCGTCGATCTTCGGCGGGATGGTCGCCGGGCTGGATCGAGCAACGGCGACGAAATTCTCGTTCTATCTGGCTATCCCCACGCTCACGATCGCTACGGTCTTCAAGCTGGTGATTAGCATGAGCGGTCTGCAAGGCAGCGATTACGTCTATCTGCTCATCGGGGCGGTCGTGTCCGGGATTATCGCGTGGTTTGCGATCGGCTGGCTGCTGCGCTACATCGCGCATCATACCTTTACCTCGTTCGGCTATTACCGAATTGTCGCCGGGATCGTGATTTTACTGCTCGTGGCGGCGGCGATCATCTAGCAGCGGAACTCGCCAGCGCGACGTTTCTCTGGTCGGTCGACATTCTGTGACAACCGCAGAGCAGACTTTAGCTAGTCGGTTTCTTTAGTGTGAAGCACGAAGAACGCGGCTATGATAAAGTAGCAAGAGTGCGTCCAATGATGGTACGGACACCGGTATGTTCAGGCAGAATAACAGTCGCGCATGATCAGTCCTTCTGGGAAAACCCCGCGCATCCTTATCGTAGCGAACGATGAAGCTTTGCAGTTGCAACTGAAAACTGCGCTGGAAGCTGAGCGGATGGCGGTTTACAAAGCTACCGACAGCGATAGCTGTCAAGCGACCTTTACCCGCGTCCAGCCGGATTTACTGCTGGTCGACAGCCGGATGGTCGCTGCTATCGAGCAGTGCCGCGCCGTCAAAGCGGCTTCGGAACTCGCTCACATTCGGGTTATCCTCATCATTCCAGCGGAAACCGATGAAGACCTCGCTGTTTTCGAGCGCTCGCAGGCGGACGAATACGTCACGCTGCCGCTGCGAATGGCGATAGTGCTGCGGCGCGTCGGTGCGCTGCTGCGCGGGCAAGACCTCGAAGCAGATATCGAGTTTCGCAGCGCGATCATGGCGCAAATGGGCGATGCGGTCGTCGCCGTCGACGCGAATTCGACCGTGATTTACTGGAACGCGGAGGCGGAACGCGCCTATGGGCTGCGCTCCGAAGCGATCATCGGTCGACCGCTGGATGATGCCTACCGGATCATTTGGGGACCGGAAGCCGAGCGCGACGACGTAATGGCGTCAATCGCGGCGCGTGGTTGGTGGCGAGGCGAGGGAATTCACATACTGCGCACGGGCGAGCAGCGCGAAGTCGAGGTCGCCGTGCGGCAGTTGGTCAATAAGGGAAATCAGGGCGCGGGTTTCGTCAGCGTAATCCATGACCTGACCGAACATAAGCGGATTGAGGCGGCGCTGCGCGAACAGCGCGAACTTGCCGATGCGCTCCGGGACACGGCGGCGGCGCTGACGCGCTCGCTCGACCCGGAAACCGTGATGCGGCTGATCCTCGAAAATCTGGGGCGAGTTGTCCCGAACCGGACGGCGAATATCATGCTGATCGACGGGGATCGGGTACGGGTGGGTTTCTCGCGGGGGTATACGCCGGAGGAACAGGTCGCCATCGACGGTATCGAGTTTTCGCCCTATGAAATCCCAACCTTTCAGGACATGCTCACCAACGGGCGTCCACACTTGATCGCCGATACTCAAACTTCACCCGGTTGGATCAGGCTGGGGGAGCTGAGGTGGGTTAGGTCGTATTTGGGGATGCCGATTCGGGCTTACGATCACGTGGTTGGCTTTCTCAACATCGACGCCGACGTGCCCAATGCGTTCACGTCGGTTCATGCGGAGCGTCTGCAAGCTTTTGCCGATCAAGCGGCGATTGCGGTCGAGAATGCTCAGCTTTACGAAGCGATTTACCGGGATGCGGTCGAGATGCGCGCGCTGCATCGGGCGACGACCTTCCTGTATGCGACCAATCTATTTACCTCGGAGAATCTGGTCGAGGTTTGCGAACACGTCGTGCGGGTCGTGGTCGACGAGTTCGGCAAGCTGGACTGCGGCATTTTGCTGATCGACGACGATAACCAGAGCCTCGAACGGATCGCGCGGGCGGGGGAGTTTCAGGTCAGCGCTGAGGGCATCCTCTACGTGGATGGTCCCGGCTTAGTGCCGGAAGCGATCCGCTCCGGGCGGACGATCTATTCGCAAGACGTAGAGCAAGACCACCGCTACATCCCCAGTAACTCGACCACCAAGTCAGAACTGGTCATTCCGCTGCGCACGGCGAAGGGAACGCTGGGCGTGCTCGACTTGCAAAGCGCTCAGCCCGATTCGTTCGAGGAGCATGACATTCGCCTGATGGAGTTGTTCGCCGAGCGCGCCTCGGCGGCGATCGAGAATGTCAAACTCTACAACGAGATTCGCCATTACACCGAAGAATTGGAGCTCCGAGTGCAAGAACGTACATCCGAGCTAAACCGGGTGAAAGATCGGGCTGAGGCGATTCTCAACCACAGCAGCGATGCGATTTTGCTGATACGGAGCACTGGCGTCATCCAGCAGACCAACCGAGCGTTCAATGCGATGTTTGCGTCACAGCCGGATGAGGCGTTTGGCAAGCCGCTGACTTTCTTGGCAGAGGCGAATTATCAATCAGCGCTGACCGAAGCACTGGATCGGCTGGTCGAGACGCAGGAGTCGGAACGGCTGGAGATCGTCGCGCAGCGCAAGAATGGCTTCGTCTTCGACGCCGACGTCATGCTTTCGCCGATCAGTCAGACCGAGGGGCTGGTCGAGAGCGTGGTGTGTAGTCTCCGCGACATCACGTCGCGCAAGCGGCTGGAAGTGGAACTGCGCGAAGCGTTGCAGAAAGAGCGCGACTTGAGCGAACTGAAGTCGCGTTTCATTGCGCGCGCGTCGCACGAGTTCCGAACACCGCTCGCGGTGATTCATACATCGAGCGATTTGCTCAAGGCTTACGGCGAACGCATGTCGCAAGAGCAGCGTAAGGAGAAGCTCGAACGGCTCCAAACCGAGGTGCAGCGCATTACGCTGATGCTCGACGACTTGCTGTCGATCAGTAAGGGTGAAGAAGTCAAGGAGTTTAACCCGGTCTCGACCGACCTTCAGGATTTGACGCGCACGACCGTTCAAGAGATCAGCGAAGGTATCGGGACGACGCACAAGTTCAACTTCAGTGCGCAGGGCGTGAAAGGCGAGGTGCTGATCGATCAGAAGCTGTTCCGCCAAATCGTCACTAATCTGCTGACCAATGCGGTCAAATACTCACCTGAAGGCAGCACGATCCGGGTGCGGCTCACCCGCGAACCGGACGAGTCCATTCTTGAGGTCGAGGACGAAGGTATCGGCATCCCGGAAGAAGATCGAACCCAGTTGTTCGAGGCGTTTCATCGAGCACGAAATGTCGAGCACATCGCCGGGACGGGTTTGGGACTTGCGATTGTGAAGCAGGCAGTTGACCTGCATAATGGAGAAGTAAGTGTCGTCAGTGAGATGGGGAAGGGCACCCGTTTCACGGTGATTTTGCCAGCTTTGGTAGTGAAAGAACAGCTCTCATGAAAAAGATACTCGTCATTGAAGATTCACATTCACTGCGCAAAGACATTCTAGAAATGCTCGGCTTTGAAGGCTTCGAGGCGGTTGGGGCTGAGAATGGCTTGTTGGGTGTGGAACGCGCCCGTGAATATCTGCCTGATTTGATCATCTGCGACATTATGATGCCGGGGATGGATGGTTACGGCGTGCTCGAATCACTGCAGAAGAACCCGGTCACGGCGTTGATCCCGTTCATTTTCCTGACCGCGCGCACCGATCGCATGGACGTGCGTCAGGGGATGGAACTGGGCGCTGACGATTTCCTGACCAAGCCATTCCACGCGGCGGAGTTGTTGGCGACCGTGCGGACGCGGCTGGAAAAGCATAAGACCTTCACCGAAGTCGCCGACCGGCGGTTGGAAGACCTGCGTGAGAACATCATGATGGCGCTGCCGCACGAACTGCGGACGCCCTTGAACGTGATTCTCGGCTTCTCCGACCTGCTGATGACCGACAGCGAGGAGATGAGCGGCGTGCACATCAGCGAAATGGCGCGCCATATCAATTCGTCGGCGCTGCGGCTGTATCGCCTGATCGAGAATTTCCTGATCTACAGCCATACCGAGATTATGCTGACCGATCCGCGACAGGTTGAGTTCCTCAAACGCAGTTTCGTGCTGGGACCGGGCATGACAATCGAACACTGTGTCATGCAGAAGGCGGAGCAGTGCGAGCGCGATCAGGATGTCAAAACCGAGATCGAGGACACGGCGGGCATCGCCATCGGTGAAGACTATCTGCGCAAAATCATTGACGAATTGATGGACAATGCTTGTAAGTTTTCCACCGCGGGCACGCCGATCACCGTCACCGGCAAAGAAAATGATGGCTTCTACGAACTGGCATTTACGGATCACGGGCGCGGCATGACGCCGGAGGAGATCGTCAACGTGGGGGGCTACATGCAGTTTCAACGGCGAATCTACGAGCAGCAAGGCACCGGCTTGGGCTTGGTGATTTGCAAGCGGCTGGCAGAGCTGCACGATGGCGAATTTCGGATGCAAAGCGTGCCGGAGGAACAGACGACCGTCACGGTCAGGATTCCGCTTCGGGCGAAGTGAACGGCGGGTCAAGCGACGAGACGTCTTTGTGTGAAATATAAACTCTAGTATAATTGACGGCATAGTAGCGACTGTCGCTTCGCGCCCAACCTGAGGAGGCTCCTGAATGCACTACCACGTAACGCGCAGGGTATGGCTTGCAGGCTGGATGATCGTCATCTTGCTGGCAGCAGGCTGTTTTCAGCCCGCTGGCGCGGGACTAGAAGCGACCAGCTCGATCGAGGCGCAGCCGACCTTTACGCTCATGCCGACCGACACCGAAACGCCGCTGCCGCCACCCACTGAAATCAATATCCTTCCTACCGAAGTGCCAACCGAAACCATCCTCGAGGTGCCGACGCTGGAGGCGTTTGAGGTCGGAACTTCGGTTGCCGATGCGGGGAATGCTCAGCTCGACCCGATCTGGCAGACGGCGACGGCGATCTACCTGCTCGATCAAGGGCAGCCGATTCAGATCGAACCGACTCAGCCGGCAGTGCAGGAAGTTCAGCCGATCGATCCATTCGTCCAGACGGCGACACAGATGGTCTATGAAGCGACGGCGACTGCTGCCGCGCCGATGACGCAGACGGCAGAGGCGATCTTTGGTCCGCCGACGCCGACCTTCCCCCCGTTTGTGCCGACGTCGACGCCCGGTGTCCTTCCGCCGATTTCGGGACAAGATTGCATCTACGAAGTGCAGCCGACCGACGTCAATCTGTACCGGATCAGTTTGCTGTTCGGCGTGTCCTACATGGACATCGCGCGGGCGTCAAACCTCGTGAATCCGAACTTGATCTACGTGGGTGACAAGCTGGTGATCCCCGGCTGTGGCACGACCGGATACTATCCGCCACCGACCTCGATTCCGTCGAATCCGGGCAACCCCGGAAATCCGGGAAATCCCGGCAGTGGGCAGGTATACGTTGTTCAGCAAAACGATACGCTGTTCGCGCTGTCGCTGCGCTGGGGAACGACCGTCAACGTGATCGCTAATCTGAACGGCATTTCGAACATTAACCTGATCTACATCGGGCAAGAGTTGTACATTCCGTAAGCGAATGCGCAGTCGAATTTCCCGGCGGGCGGCGAAAGTGCCGCCCGCTTTATTTTGTCTGGTCAAGGAGCAACGATTTTGGAAGAAATTACGCTGCGGAGCAAGTCGATCTACGAGGGACGGGTGGTCAAGTTCTCGCTGCTTGACGTGCGGCTGCCGGATGGTAAAGAGACTCAGCGCGAATTGATCACGCATCCCGGCGCGGTGGCGATCGTGGCGCTGGATGCGGCGCAGAACGTCCTGCTGGTGCGGCAGTTCCGCTCCGCCGCCCAAAAGGTGCTGGTCGAGGTCCCGGCGGGGACGCTCAACCCCGGCGAAGAACCACTCGCCTGCGCTGACCGCGAACTGCAAGAGGAAACCGGAATGCGCGCCGACCATTTCGAGCCACTCACAGGCATGTATACCGCACCCGGCTACACGACCGAGTTCATCCATCTGTACTATGCTACCGGATTGAGCGAGTCGGTTTTGCCGCACGACGACGACGAATTCATCGAAGTCGAGCGGGTACCGCTGGCTGAAGCGTTGAGCATGATCGAGCGCGGCGAGATCGCCGACGGCAAGAGCATCGCCGCGCTGCTGCAAGTCGCGCGACGGTTAGGGGTATAGCGAGAGGTAAGAAAAGATTCAACGCAAAGAAGGGCGCACGCCGCGCATCCCTACGATGTTCGTTGGCAGCAGAACCAGCGCGATGATCGCCCTTGTGAGGGGCGGATACAGCGTGCTATAATGCTGACCTCTTTTGGCAAAACACGTGCGCCTCCGGGCGTACTTTTTTGGAGGCAAACGTGAACGAATTGATGAAGTCACTCGAAGCACCCGATCGTGGGCATCCGCAGATCGGACCCGGCGAACTCGGTCAAGGTTCACGTGCGGGTGGTCGAAGGCGACCGCGAGCGCGTTCAGGTGTTTCAAGGCGTCGTCATTCGCTTGCGCAAAGGCGGCAACGATGCCAACTTCACCGTGCGGCGGATCGCTTCGCATGGCATCGGCGTGGAGCGGACGTTCCTGCTGAAAAGCCCGCGCGTGGAGCAGATCGAAATCACCCGGCGCGCGAAAGTTCGCCGTGCTCAACTGTACTACCTGCGCAATCGTCGCGGTAAATCCGCCCGGTTGAAGGAAAAACGCTAAACTGTGCACCCCCTAATCGGCATTACCACTGCCGAAACGGTCGAGAACGGCAAGCCGTACCATCGTTCGTACGCCCGCAATGCGTGGGCGATCGCGGACGCGGGGGGCTTGCCGATTTACATTCCGACCGGACTCGACGAAGCGCTGCTGCGCGAGCTTTACGAGCGCGTGGATGCTGTGCTGCTGCCCGGCGGTCCTGACATTGACCCGGCGTACTACGGCGCAGATCGTCACCCCAAGACCCGCGAAATCGACGACGCCCGCGACACGACCGAACTGGCGCTGGCGCGTTGGACTTACGCCGACGACCGCCCACTGTTCGGCATCTGCCGGGGGCATCAAGTGGTCAACGTCGCCTACGGCGGCACACTGATTCAGGACATCCCCTCGGAAGTCGCGACCGAGCAGAACCACTACTCCGCCAGCGATCTGCCGCGCTCGACGCTGCTGCATGACGTCAGCCTGAACGCGGACAGCCATCTCGCGGCGATCCTCGGCACGACTCACGTGACCGTCAACAGCCTGCATCATCAATCGGTTGAGCGGGCAGCACCCGGCGTCACCATCACCGGCTACTCGCCGGATGGTGTGGTCGAGGCGCTGGAAGTGCCGGACAAGCGCTACATCCTGAGCGTGCAGTGGCACCCCGAAGACCTCTACAACGGCGACGAGGCGATGAAGCGCCTGTTCGCGTCGTTTGTCGAAGCAGCCCGGGAGAGCGCAGCTCGTCGCGCTGCCCACCAATCGGCGGCTGACTGAGCAAAGACGACCTCCTCCCCGACCCTCCCCCGAATTCAGGGGAGGGTGCAAGCACGCCGTAGTTCCCTACGCAATCGTAAAATGAGTTCAACTCACTGAAAGAAAGAGGTGGTTTTGATGACACACCAACCGGACTTTCAGAGTATTGGCGTGCTCGATTCGGGCGTCGGCGGGCTGTCGGTGCTGCGCGAAATTCACCGGCTGCTGCCCGAAATCCCCACCCTCTATTACGCCGATCAAGCGCATATCCCCTATGGACCGCGATCGGCTGACGAGATTCGCGGCTTCGTCACGGCGATCACTCGCTTGCTGATCGATCAGGGCGCGGGCGTGATCGTGATCGCCTGCCACGCCGCCAGCGCCGCGAGTTTGCATCCGCTGCGCCAACAGTATCCGCACGTCCCGTTTGTCGGCATGGAACCGGCGGTCAAGCCCGCTGCCGAGGCGACGCAGAGCGGCGTGATCGGCGTGCTGACGACGCAGGCGACCGCCGACGGCGCGCTCTACCGGCGCGTCTTGGCGCAGTATGCCGCTGACGTCCAAGTGCTGACGCAGGTCGCGCCGGAACTGGTGACGATGGTCGAGCAGGGGCAGCAGGACGATCCGCCCAGTGATGCGGTGCTGCATCGGCTGAGTCGATCCGTTGGTCGCGGCGGGCGCGGATCAGTTGGTGCTGGCGTGTACCCACTTCCCGTTTCTGAGCGGAGCGCTGCGGCGGGTGACCGAGCTGCCGCTGGTCGATCCCAGTGCAGCGGTCGCGCGGCAGGTGGATCGCGTGCTGCCGCCGAGCGTGCGCGCAGCGCGGGGAGAAAACCGCTACCTCACCAGCGGGGATGCGGAGCGCTTTGGGGCGATGGCTGCGCGTCTGTTGGGCGATGACCTATAATCCGGCTTGCCCCCACGCTGCCAACCACTTGACTATTAGAATTTATGTTCTATGATAGAGATAGTCATCTCGTCCGATTACAGGTTTGAGGTGAAGGTGTTCTTGACGGCGGACAACCCCTTCACGCTCGGCTGAGTCGCCTCTTTGGAGACCGGCTCGGGCATGTCGGCGAGGAAGGGCTTGACGCGCCGGGCTTCCGTCGGTGGCGTAACCGGCAGCCGGATGAACACGGTCGTGCCGGGGCAATCGACCATATCGTGACCGATACTCTCCGCCCAAATATCGCCGCCATGCCCCTCGATGATGCCTTGCGCGATGGTCAAGCCCAAACCGGGACCCGCGCCCATGAACTTATACGCGCCGGTCGAATGCAGGTTAGGATCATAGCCGCGATAGAACTTGTGGAAGATCAGTTCGAGATTGTCCGGGTCGATGCCGACGCCGTTGTCGGCGACCTCAATCAGCACGGCGGCGGACTCGTCAGGCGTTGGTGCGGCGAGCAGTGAGGCTTTGATCTCGATCAAGCCGCCGTCGGGGGTGTACTTGACGGCGTTGACAATCACATTGCGGAATGCCTGCACGAGTTGCTGCATGTCCGCCTGCATGACGGGCAGTCCGCGTAAGCCGCGCGCCGAGAGGGTGATCCGGCGCTCGCGGATGGCTTCGGTCAGCGGCTCGATCGCCATGCGCATGACGCTCTCGATGGTTGAATCAGCGAAGTGCAGATTCATGGCGTTGATGTCGATCTGGCTGACGTCGAGCATGGCAGCGATCAATTCTTCCATGCGCTCGCCGGCTTTACGCAAGCTGGCGACCATCCCCGCCATCTGATCCTGATCGAGCAAGCCTTCTTCGTTCAGTTCGTCGATGATCTCGGTGTAGCCGCGAATCTGAGCGAGCGGCGTGCGCAGTTCGTGGCTGGCGATGGTGATGAAGTCGGTCTTCACCGAATCGAGCCGCTCGACTTGATCCTTAGCAACAGTGAGCGAGTTGTTGACGGATTCCGTATCTTGGTTGAGCTTGCGAAGGTCGGCGATCAACCGGGTATTGCGCCGGATCACGATGCCGACCAGTACCAGCAGCGCAACGACCGCAATCGCTAGCATCGCAAGCAGCAGCTCGCTCGCGCCTGCGCTCATAGACTGCCTCCCAGCAGCTTACTTGAGGATGTAATAGGTTCCCTTTTTCGAGCCGACTTTCAACAGAATACCGCGCTCGACCATGTCCGCCAAGTCTAGGCGCAGCGTCTCCGCCGAGACGCCCTGACAGAGCGAACGGTACTCGCGGTTGGTAATCGAACCATGATCGCGGATGTACTGCAAGGCGCGCGCCTGTCGGTGATTGGTGTTGCGCACCCAGTCGGGCACGACCTGCTTCTCGCGCGAGTTGAACAGGGTGACGGCGAAGCTGTAGGGGCGGGCGTCGAAGTTAGGCGGCAGGTGTCCGGCTTGCTCCATGACTTCCATCATCCGGTCAATGCCAAGACCCAGTTCCTCGATGTAGCCCCACTGGAATAGGCTGTTGACGATGCGCGGGTTGCGGCTGAAGTGCTCGTCGACGATGTTTTCGACGGTGATGAAACCGGGCAGACCACCGGGCGAAATCACTTCGAGCCGGTCGGAGTACATGCGGATTTCGATCCGCCGTCCCTTGATGCGGTAATCGCGGTGGCAGATGGCATTAACAATCGCCTCGCGGACGGCGAACTGCGGATACTCGTAAGTCTCCTCGCGCTCCAGCCCCTTGACGACGGCGCTGACTGCCATCTCGCTCCAGATCAAGTTCCATGCCGACTCGATCAAGCGGGGCAGGGGACCGGTCATTTCCTCGCGGCGGGAATACCCGGCGAGTCCATTCTCACCACGTGGGGTCTTGCCGACGAACTTGGCAAAGACGACGCCGCTCTGGGGCAGCCAATGCTGCGGATACTCGCAAAAGAGCATCACGCCGCCGACGGTCGGGCGGTCAGCCGTGTCAATCGCGCCGATCTCGCGGAGCATATCGTCGATCTTGCCGTTGTAGGGGCGCTTGGTGCGCTCAGCCCGCTTGGCAAGGTATTCGTCGATCATTTTGCGGCTGAAGTCGTCCTTGGTCGCGCCGGGGACGGGTTCAGACTCATAGTCGCCGGTGCTCTTGGCGCTCGCCAGCTTGAGGATTTCCTGTCCACCAAGCGGGCGATTGTTGGTCTCGGTGCGAATCAGCACGCGACCATCGCTGAGTGCGTGCAGCTCGATACTGCGGGGCACGCGCAGCGCGTAGACCGTGCTGCCGGTCTCCATCTCGACCGGTTCCCAATTGCCGGTGACAATCGACGGACTGCACAGGGCGTCAGCTTCTTTGAGGGCTTTTGCCAGCGCCTCGTTTTCGACTTTGGCGGCAGCTTCGCCGCTCTCTTTCAAGCCGACCACCAGCGTTCCGCCCTCGGAGTTGGCGAAAGCGACCAGCGCTTCGGCGATTTGACTGGCTTCCGGCTTCTCCAGAAAGTTCAATCTGGGACCGGGACCATTCTTCAAAAAATCAGGATTTAGCATACAAATGTGCTCTCGGACATGCGCTCGTCTGCGCTTCGGCTTCGCTAGGGCAGCGCTTCGGGAGTCTCGATTGAAAGGTCTTCTCATTTTAACACGAAACCCCGACGATCACAGCGCGCAAAACAATTGTTCTGAGTTTGATTGCGCCCCCAAACCGTTCTATACTGAGACCGTGATGACCAAGCGGATCGCTGCGGCGGTCAATCGATAGATTGTAAAATTGGCTCGTTTTGAGATTGGGCACTGGCGGGCGGCGGCGCGCGCCGACTTGGTCGCCCGAAGCTAGATTGTGTTGACTGGGAGTGTACTTAGATCATGCTGCCGTTCTTGTTGATAACGCTGGTTGGAGCGGTACTGATCGTCCGCGTCATTCTGATTGGCACGGGATTTTACAAAGAGCCGCTCTTACGGTCGTTCGAGCGTTATGCCCAAATCGACGACAGTTACAACTTACTGCCGCCGCTGCTGCTGGGGATGGGCATCTTCACGCTTGGAGCGGGCTATTTGTTCGCCGGAGCGGTGAATACGCAGTACACGCCGGTCTTGTTTGCCATCATCATCTTCGCGCTCGCTTACTACGCGCAAATCAAACGCGACTGGATGGCGCGCTACCCGGATATTTTCCTGAGTTTGCCCCACTGGTACGTCGAACTGCGCGAGCGCACCACCCGCGAGGAGCGGCGGCGGATCGCTTACATGTGGCTGTGTCTGCCGCGCTCAACTCGGCTGCATTATAACGGCAGCGACCGAAATTTCCAGATTTGGGCGGATCAGGTGATCCTCGCCACGATCTCGCAGACGGTCGAAGATCAAGAAGCGGCACTGCTGCAACTGCGAGAATACGTTTAGTCTTGGTGATCGTCCGGCGGTGTGCCCGCGCGCGGGCGAATCACCAACAGGTACAGCCCCATCAGCGCAGCGAGCAGTCCCGGCGGGATGCAGAGTGACAGCAACATCCGCGCGATCGGGCTGAGATCGATACCGCCCAGCACAACCCACAAGATGACGAACAGAATGATCCCAGCGACGCCGAGGATCGCCCCGATGACGCTCGCTCGCGAGAGCGCGTGACGAATCGGATTTGGTGAATCCCCCATCAACCCCTCCGTAGACGGCGCAAATTTGTCCTGATTCTAACTGAAAATCCGCGGAAAGATACATCCGCTTGAAGTTATGTTCGCGGTTGGTTGGCGCAGCGCTGAGATTCCTAGATAGTGGATAACGAAAAAGGGCAGACCGATGTGTCTGCCCCTACGAAGATTACACGGATTGAAAGATCAGATGCCGCCAGCGACCGTTTGGATGAGCAAGTAAGCGTTAAGCACGGCGATGACGATGGCGAGCGTCCACGCGAGGATTTTCATCGCGCGGGAGTTGGTGAAGACGCCCATCTTGGCTTTCTCGCTGGTGAACTGTACCAATGGGACGACGGCGAAACTCAACTGCAGCGAGAGGATCACCTGACTGAAGACCAGCAGCTCGCCGACGCCGCGCTCGCCGTAAATGGCGGCGATAATCACTGCCGGGATGATGGCGATGAAGCGGGTGATCAGGCGGCGCAGCCAAGGACGAATGTGGATGTTGACGAAGCCCTCCATGACGATTTGACCGGCGAGCGTGCCGGTCAAGGTCGCTTGCTGCCCGGATGCCAACAGCGCGATGGCGAACATGGGGCTGGCGAGGGCGACGCCGAGCACCGGAGTCAGCAGTTGGTAAGCGTCGTTGATGTCGGCGACGTTGGCGTGCTCAGTGCCGTGAAAAGTCGCCGCCGCGACGATCAGGATGGCGGCGTTGATGAAGAAGGCAAACAGCAGCGAGGCGGTCGAGTTCGATGGTGGCGAAGCGGATGGCTTTGCGCTTACCGGCTTCGGACTGCTCGATAGTACGAACCTGAACGATGCTCGAATGCAGGTACAGATTGTGCGGCATGACGGTCGCGCCGAGGATGCCGATGGCGATGTAGAGCGCCGACGGGTTGAAGACGATCTCGGACGACGGCACCAACCCGGCGAGCATGGCGCTGATCGACGGCTGGGTAATCAACAACTCATAGGCGAAACAGCCAAAGATGATGAAGATCAAGCCGCCGACCAGCATCTCGATGTAGCGGAAACCGCGATGCTGAAGGAATAGGACGATCACGACGTCCGCTGCCGTGATGATGGTGCCGTAGACGACCGGGATGCCGAAGAGCAGGTTCAGCGCGATCGCCGAGCCGATGACTTCAGCAAGGTCGGTGGCGGCGATGGCGATCTCGGTCAGGATCCAAAGGAAGTAGGTGACGGGGCGCGAGTAGTGATCGCGACAGGCTTGAGCGAGGTCACGCCCGGTGACGATGCCCAACTTGAGGGCGAGGTATTGGAGCAAGATCGCCGCGAAGTTCGAGATCAGGATGACCGAGAGGAGCAGATAACCGAACTGCGCGCCACCAGCCAAGTCGGTCGCCCAGTTGCCGGGATCCATGTAACCGACTGAGACGAGTAAGCCGGGACCAACGTATGCCAGCAGTGTGCGCCAAAAACCGGCGTTAGTGGGGATTTTGATCGACCCATGTACTTCCGAGAGTGACGCGGTGCCGCGTTCTTTGCGCCACCCGGACTCGCCTTGAGGGGCGACTGTTTCCGGTGTGATTGCTTGTTTAATCGTCAATTTAGCCTCATCCTGCACCTGAATATTGTCAGGCAGCGTGCTAATCTTCTTCACATCCGCAATAACTGTAATTACTCGTAAGTGCTGCGCCGCAGGATGTCGGACGCAGTTATTCGGAAGGCTGCTCAGTGAGCTGGGCTGCGCGGTGCGCTAAGATTTTTCTAAATGCCACCCCTACCTAAACTAAGCCTAATTTTAGTCTGGTCTAAAAAATTGTCAAGAGGCAATCTGACTCCAATTTATGGGGGCTTTATGGTCCTGCGTGGTCGCCGCTGCGAGGTGTACAATAAGCTTCGTTTTAGACTGATTGTTCGCCTAGCAGTTGCGTGAGCCAACTGCGAAACGAAACTTCTCAAAGCAAGGACAAAGTGGATGCCCGACCCAATCGATTTGAACAAGAAGAAACGTCCCCGGATTGTGTACGTGATCGTCGGCTTAGCAGTGTTTGGAATTCTGTTTACGGTCGCCGGGTTCACCTTTGCCGCGACGCAAGAGCAGCATGACAGCTTTTGCGCTTCATGCCACAGCCAACCCGAATCGACTTATTTCGAGCGGTCGATTGCTGCTCAGCCGGTCGATTTGGCTTCGTTTCACACGACTCAAACGATTCGCTGTATTGACTGTCATTCTGGCGCAGGGATCACTGGGCGGCTTTCCGCCGAATTGATGGGCGCGCGCAATGCAGTGCTCTGGTACAGCGGCACCGCGCAGCAGCCTGCGCCGATGACCGTCTCGATCAACGATGATAGCTGCTTGAAGTGTCATCAGGACGTGGTGAGTCAACAATTTGTAGCGAAAGAACAGATCGCGGTTCCCCAAGTAGGGCGCGAGCGTGAACAGGGTCCCCGCAACCACTGGCATCGCTTCCTCGCCGAATGGCAGGCGGCTGATACCTCTGCCGCGACCTGTGTAAGCTGTCACGGCGGGCACGCCACCGAAGGCACAGCGCAGTCTGGCTTTATGGTGGATCAGACCACCCAGCAGGAATGTGAAGCTTGCCATCAGGTAATGCGGCGGGGCAGGGATTGAGGGGAAACCTCACCCCTCAGCCCCTCTCCATGTATGGAGAGGGGGAGCAGTGCAGCGGAGTTCACGACGGTGCGGACAGACTGATTGGCAAAAAGGGACGCACACACAGGTGCGTCCCTACAGGGTCGAGTTTGGAGTGGACGGAGATCAGCCGACCGCGCCCTTCTTTTGGAGCTTTGCCCACTCGTCTTTGAGGGTGACGGTGCGGTTGAAGACCAGCTTGTCGGGGGTGGAGTCGGGATCGACGACGAAGTAGCCGATGCGCTCGAACTGGTAGCGCGTGCCGGGAGCCGCGCCCGCGACGCTCGGCTCGACGTAGACCGGATCGAGCACTTGGAGCGAGTTCGGGTTGAGGTAGTCGAGGAAGTCTTTGCCCTCGTCCATTTCGCTGGGATCAGCGACGGACATCAGGTGATCGTAAAGGCGGACTTCGGCAGTCAGGGCGTGCGCGGCGCTGACCCAGTGGAGCGTTGCCTTGACGCGCCGTCCGTCGGGAGCATCGCCGCCGCGCGTCGCCGGATCGTAAGTGCAGCGCAGCTCGACGACGTTGCCGTCGGCATCCTTGATCACTTCGTTGCAGGTGATGAAGTACGCCGAGCGCAGCCGAACTTCCTTGCCGGGTGACAGACGATAGAACTTCTTGGGCGGATCCTCCATGAAGTCCTCTTGCTCGATGTAGAGTTCGCGCGAGAAGGGGACTTGGCGCGTTCCGGCGTCCGGGTCTTCCGGGTTGATCATGGCGTCGAACTGCTCGACTTGATTCTCCGGATAGTTGGTGATGACGACCTTGAGCGGATGGAGCACCGCCATCACGCGCGGCGAGGTCTTGTTCAAGTCCTGCCGGGCGCAGTATTCGAGCATCTGGTAATCGACAATCCCGTTCGACTTGGAGACGCCGGTCAGGTCGCAGAAGGCGCGGATCGCTTCGGGGGTGTAGCCGCGCCGCCGGAAACCGGAAACCGTCGGCATCCGGGGGTCGTCCCAGCCGCTGACGTAGCCTTCCTTGACCAGCCGGATCAGCTTGCGCTTGCTCATGATCAGTACCAGATAGCTGAGATTCATGCGCGCAAACTCGATCTGCTGCGGGTGGAAGATGCCCAACTGGTCGATGAACCAGTCGTAGAGCGGGCGGTGATCCTCAAATTCGAGCGTGCAGATCGAGTGGGTGATGCCCTCAATCGAGTCGCTCTGCCCGTGCGCCCAGTCGTACATGGGATAGATGCACCATTTGTCGCCGGTGCGCGGGTGAGTCGCGTGCAAGATGCGGTAGAGCACCGGGTCGCGGAAGTTGAGGTTGCCGGAACTCATGTCGATTTTGGCGCGCAGCACCAGCGAGCCGTCGGGGAACTCGCCCGCCTTCATCCGCGCGAACAGGTCAAGGTTTTCCTCGATGGGGCGGTCGCGGTAGGGGCTTTCCTTGCCCGGTTCGGTCAGCGTGCCGCGATACTCGCGGATTTCGTCCGCCGTGAGTTGATCGACGTATGCCTTGCCCTGCTTGATCAGCTCGACCGCCCAGTCGTAGAGCTGGTCGAAGTAGTCCGAAGCGAAGCAGAGGTTTTCCCACTCGAAACCCAACCAGCGGATGTCGTGCATGATCGAGTCGATGTATTCCTGCTCCTCTTTGATCGGGTTGGTGTCGTCGAAGCGGAGGTTGGTCTTGCCGCCGTAGCTGTCGGCGATGCCGAAGTTCAGCCAGATCGACTTGGCGTGACCGATGTGCAGATAGCCGTTGGGTTCCGGAGGAAAGCGCGTATGCACCCGTCCGCCGAAACGTCCGCTGGCATTGTGCGCCTCGACGATCTCGCGGACGAAGTCGAGCCGACTGGATTCATTTTCGTCTGGTGCTGCTGCGGGATTTGCTTCCTGTGTCATGTGCGTCTTGACTTCCGTTCTTGTGCGAACTAAGCGACCGGAGAGACGTTCATTGTACCATTCTCGCCGCGAGTGGGTAGGTTTGAGACGACGAATCGGTTAGGGCGTCAAAGCAGCAGGTTCGCTGAATACATTGACACAACTTAATTAAAAAGTTAATTTATAGAGATTATTGTTAGTCTGGACGAGTGGAGCAGGGGAGCTAGATGATGGAACAGCGACAAGTGACTCTCGTCGAACAGGTCGATTCGGTCATAAAAAGGAACGCTTTTCTGAAAGAATACGGGCAAGCGATCACAGGCACCCTGCATCGCTTCTTCTTGAGGAGCGAGCAAGTTCGTCGCTGCGCCGACCTGCTGCACGGCGTCTGGTTGGGGCATCCGCTGCATCCGCTGTTGACCGACGTGACCATCGGGGCGTGGTCGTTTGCCGCCGTGTTCGATCTGCTGTCGTTGGTGATGCCGTTTCGTCGTCAACCGCGCGAGGCTGCGGATACCTTGACGACACTGGGCATCATCTCGGCGATCCCGACGACGGCGGCGGGGCTGACCGACTTCTCGGCGATCAAGCAGGACGCGGTTCGGCAGGGCTTTCTACATGGTCTGCTCAACGTTACGGGATTGACGCTCTATTTGCTGTCGCGACGGGCGCGGCGGCGACACCAACGTTTGCGCGGGATCTGCTTATCGCTCACGGGGCTGGCGATGCTGACTGTCTCGGCATGGTTAGGCGGTGAACTGGTTTTTCGCCAGCGCGTCGGCGTTAATCATGCGCCGGAACCGGAAAGCCCGAAGGATTGGCAATCCGTTCTGCCGGCAAGCGATTTAGCCGAAGCACAACCGCAGCGAATTGATGTCGACGGACAGCCCGTGCTGCTTTCACGTGCCGGTGACACCGTTTACGCCATCAGCGCGGTATGTGCCCACGCGGGCGCGCCGCTGGAGGAGGGCAAGTTCTACGACGGCTGCGTCGAGTGCCCGTGGCATAACTCGGTCTATGATCTGCACAGCGGCGCGGTCGTTCACGGACCGGCGACTTATGCCCAACCTACCTACGACGCGCGCATCGCCGACGGGCAAATCGAACTGCGGATCAAGCAGGCGTAGTCAGCGGCTTTCGCGCCGAAGGGTAGGAAAGCCGTTCAAAGAATGTGGCTAAGAAAACGCACTGTTGACAGCGATCAGCGATGTGGGGCGGACGCCGTCCGCCCCTACGAGCGCGATAGTGGGTTGTGCTTAGTGGGAGTGCTGCAAGGCAGGTTCGGGCGCGGCGGAGTCGGGCTGCTCGCCGACGGTTTCCGCCCACGTGCGGACGCGCGCGGGGAGGATGGCGAGGGTGATCAAGGCGGCGATAAACAGGATCACCGTGCCGACTTGGAGCGCGTCTTTCATGCCGATGACGAAGGCGGCGCTGGTCGTCTGCTGGAGCGTGTCCGCCATTGCCGGGACGGGAAGCTGTGCGGCGACCATATGCGCGCCCTGAATGCCCATGCGGATGGCTTCAATACCCTGTTCGGGGATGATGCGGAAGAGCAAGTTGGACGAGAGCAGGTTGTCAACGCTGGTCAGGTAAGTGCGGTTCATGATGGTGCCCAGAATGGCGATCCCCAGCGCGCCGCCGATCTGCCGGGTGGTGTCGTTCATCGCGCTGCCGACACCGGCTTTGTCAACCGGAACTGATCCCATGATCGAGTCGGTGGCGGTGGGCATGGCGAAGCCGATCCCCAGCGCAGTGAGGCACAAGCCGACGACCGCAGTCGCGTAGGTGGCGTCGGCGGTGGCGAAGTGGGACAAGTACAGGAATCCGCCGGAAGCGAGCAGCAAGCCGAGGCTGACCATCAGCTTGATGCCGAAGCGCCCGGATAGGCGCGACGAGACCGCCGCGCCGACTACCGTCGTCAGCGCCATCGGCAGCATGAGGAAACCCGTTTCGAGCGGCGTGTAGCCCTGCACCGACTGGAAGAATTGGCTGAGGAAGAACAGCGCGCCGAAGAGCGAGAAGGTCAGCAGGGCGACGGCGGCGTTGGCTCCGGTGAAAGAGGGATTACGGAAGAAACGCAGCGGGAGCATGGGTGATTTGGAGCGGCTCTCCCAGATGGCAAACAGCGCGAGCAGCACCAGCGCCGCGCCGAAGGCGATCAGGACGGTGGAGTCGGTCCACGAGCGCTGCCCAGCTTCGATGATGCCGTAGACCAGCGCGAACAAGCCGGTGACTGACAGCAGCACGCCGGGAACGTCGGGCGGAGGGGCGTTGACGTCGCGCGATTCCTCGATGAAGAAGTAGCCGCCGATCAGCGCGATCACGACGACGGGCAGGTTGACCAGAAAGACCGAATTCCAAGCAAAGTGCTCCAGCAGCAAGCCGCCAGCAAGCGGACCGATGCCGACACCGAGTGCAAACATGGCTGCCCAGATGCCGATGGCTTGCGACCGTTCTTTGGGATCGCGGAAGGTAGCGGTGATCAGCGAGAGGGTCGAGGGCATGATGGTCGCACCGCCGATGCCCATCAGCGCGCGGGTGACGATCAGCATGGTGGTGGAGGTGGAGAGGGCGGCACCGAGCGACCCCCCGGCGAACCAGATCAGCCCAAACTGAAGCGCGCGCTTGCGCCCGATGCGATCACTCACCGCTCCCATCGTCAAGAGCATGGCGGCGAAAACGATGACGTAAGCGTCGACGATCCACTGCAGGTCGCTGGCACCCGCGCCAAGCTCGGTGGCGATGGAGGGGAGGGCGACGTTGAGAATCGTGTTGTCAAGGCTGATGATGATCAACGAGACCGAGATAAAGGCGAGACTGAGCCAGCGGTTTTTCGATTTACTCTGCATAGGGAATCTGCTCCGATGAGTTAACGCTCGTTAAGTGAAACGCAGAAAAAAGAGAGAACGCTTAACCGCGTTCTGATTGATCAACAATGCCGAGGACGAGGTCGAGCAAATCTTGCGGGCTGAAGTCCGAGCGCTCGGACATGCGCACCGCGCCGAAGATGTAGCCGTAGCCGATGGACATGACCAGCAGCGACCATGCCATCTGCTGGGCTTTGGTGGCGTCGGGGACGAAGCGTTCGACCTGCGCGGCAAGCTGTTCATGACACCACTGAAGACGATCCAGCACGACGTTGTACTCGTCGCCGGTGGCGCTCTGCACCTGTATGGCGACCCAACGCATCAGCACGCCGCTGGTGGGGAGGTTGGGCATCATCGCCAGCCCAAATTGGAGCACCAGCTCGCGCAGCGACTGCGCTCGCTCGCACGCTTCGATCACGCGCGTGAAATCGGGTGCGATGTCGTCCATCGCGTGCTGGAACAGCTCGTATTTGCCGCCTTTGAAGTGGTAGTAGAGCGCGGCTTCGGTGACCTGTGCCGCTTCCGCGATTTGGCGGACGGAAGTTTCGGCATAGCCGTTGTCGAGGAACAGCCGCGACGCGGTCTCAAGAATTAGGTCACGCCGGTTAACACGATCTGCCATATCGCCTCCCGCAATACTTAGTGAACGCTCACTATGCAAGGTTAAGCCCGAATTGAGTGACTGTCAAGGCGGAACTGCGGGGAAGAACAAAAGTGGAAAAGCGGGCGACGGTGATCAAGAAGTGATGATTGTCACTGTATAGCACTGAATTACTTTGCTAAGCTAAATAAATTGCGCTGGTGGACTCATTGGACGCAATTTAGATGGACGGGCACGCTTCGACGCCCGGTTGAGCCGCTGAAAACGCCGCTATTCTGAAATTTGATCCGCTCAACACGCCTGCCGAAGCACCCGAACCGATAAGAAAGGGCGACGCACCATGGCACTATCAAAACGTGATCTCTACCGGTTTCCGTGGTCAGGAAATGACAATCCAATCGGCTGGCTCGAAGTAACCGACAAGTGCAACACCTATTGTCGCGGCTGCTACCGCATCAATGGGATGCAGGGGCACAAGTCACTCGAACAGATCAAGGAAGAAATCGCACTGCTCAAGCAATGGCGCAACTGCGATAACATCTCGATTGCCGGTGGCGAACCGCTGGTTCACCCCAACATCGTCGAAATTGTCGCTTACATCCACAGCTTGGGCATGAAACCGCTAATTCTGACCAACGGGATCAAGCTGTACCAGAACCGCCCGTACATGGAAGAACTGAAGCAGGCGGGTGTGGTCGGCTTCACCTTCCACATCGACAGCGAGCAGGCACGCCCGCATTGGAAGGGCAAGTCGGAAGAAGAACTGTTCGAACTGCGCCAGCATTTCGCCGACATGGCATACGACGTCGGCGGGCTGTTCGTCAGCTTCGGCATGACGGTGTATCCGGGCAACCTCGACTTCGTGCCAAAACTGGTCACGTGGGCGAACAAGAATATCGACCGGGTGCACGGGCTGGTATTGATCGGCTTCCGCAATGCGGCGATGGAAGGCGATTTCGATTATTACGTCGATGGTCGGCAGGTCAAGCCGCTGACGAGCTACTTCGGCGAGTCGACCGAGGAGTCTTACCTGACGTCGACCGACATTTATAACAAAGTCAAAGAACATTTCCCGCATTACGAAACGTCGGCGTATATGGGCGGCTCGAACGCGATTGAAAAGATCACGTGGTTGGTCTCGGCGCAGTTGGGCACGACGACCAAGATGTACGGGTCGATCGGCGCGAAGGTGATGGAGCTGTTCCAGACCTTCCATCATCTGCGGCACGGCACTTACGTGATCTATTCGCCGAGCAACAAGATCCCGAAGATCGCTTTCCTGCTCGGCGCGCTGGACAAGGGCGTGCGGGCGACGTGGAAAGAATTCTGGCATGAAGTGACCCACAATCCGGCGGAACTGTTCCGCCCGATGTACGTCCAGAGCATCGGCATCATTCAGGGACCGGACCTGCTGGAAGACGGGCGCGTCGACATGTGCGAAAGCTGCCCGGATATGACGGTGTGGGATGGCAAGCTGGTGAATTCGTGCCGCATGGACGAGTGGCGGCTGTACGGCAACTACATGATGGCGCAGCCGCGCCGCGAAGGCGTCGGCAATGGTGAAGTCTACGAAGCCGACGTTCGCATCGAGGAAGTTGGCATCGCCGACACGGAGCTGGTCGGGAAGTAATCTGGTAATTCACAACCGCTGTTGTAGGGGCGACGCAACGCGTCGCCCTTTTCTATTTCAGCAGCGCGTCGCCGAGACGGGCGATCAGCGAGATGAAGCGGATCGGCAGGCGCTGGCGGAGCGCGCGTTCGGCGAAGGCTTCGCGCACGGGCAGCGGAATGACCTTCAGCAGCGGGCTGATGCCGTAATCGGCGAGGCTGGGCGCGTCCGGTCGATCAAAGACTTTGGTGCCGAGATAGGGATCGAACTTCCACGGATAGCCGCGCGGTCGGCTGGGTGGCTGGAAGGGGCGATCGTAGACGTTTTCGCAGAGCAGATCGCCATCGGCGCTGGTGACACTCAAGCGCACGCGGGCGCAATCGCCGGGGGCGATGCTCCAGTCGGCGGCGATCACGCGCTGGGATTGATTGGCGGCGACGTCGAAGGTCGTATCGCCCGCCAGCAGCAGCGAACCGTCGGCGGATTCAATCTGCCAGCAGATGCGCGCAGCAGGGTAGGCGTGGGGCAGATCGTTGACGATCCACAACGCCAGCGGCTGCCGTCCGTCGTGCTCAAGCATAACGTGGAGTGGTTGGGAGGCGAGTTTCAGGGCTGCATAGCCACCTTTGGGAACGCGACAGGCATCGAGGACGCCGCAGCCGACCTGCGGGACCAGATCGACCAGCCAGAAGTGGACGTAACCGGCGCTGCCCTCCGACCGCAGGCGGCGAAAGTGCTCGACTTGATACTGGATCAGCGCGGCTTGATACACCCAGAGATCGTCGATCTGCGGTTCCAAGTGCTGCAAGCGATCCCAGACGTCAGGGTAGGCGCGCAGCGTATCGGCTGCGGCGGGGGCTTCGAAACCGAACTCGGAGCATAGGCGTGGGTGATGGTGGTAGAGGTCGGCGTAATGACGCGACCAGATCGCGCCGTAGTAGGCATGGAGATCGCCGGAGCGCTGCCAGTCGTCCTCGATTTGCCCGGAGCAAATGAAGACCGGGCGAGTCGTGTCCTGCTGTAACGCGTCGGCATAGAGCGCCGGGTCAGGGTTGCGTTCGAGATTGCTCCGGCGGGCGAAAACCATGGTCGGCTCGTTGTGACACGCCCACGTGATCACCGCCGGGTGATTGCCGAGCAGGTCGATCATCTCGCGCTGCAGCTTAAGCGCGCGCTGCTCGAATTCGGGCGACGGGTCTTGGACCCAGTTCAGCTCAAAATCCTGCCAGACTAACATTCCGGCGCGGTCGCAGAGATCGTAGAGTTCGGGCGGCGCGACGTGGACGTGAACGCGCAGCAGGTTGAGATTGGCAGCCTGCGCCAGCGCCAGATCGTCTGCCAGCGATGCGCGGCTGCACTCGGACAGGTAAAGCGCGGGCATGTAGGACGTGCCGCGCAGAAAGACCGGGCGCTCGTTGAGATAGTAGGTGAAGCGATCCGGCGCGCGTTCCAAGCGGATGGTGCGGACGCCGAAGACTTCTTGAGTCGTGCTGATGGGTTGATCGTCACCGTCGAGCAGGCAAGCGCTGAGGTGGTAGAGATCGGGCGATCCTTGATCCCATGACCACCAGAGGCGCGGATCGGGGATGGTGAGCGTGCGCTCGATCGTGTGGGTGCCGGGTGGTAGGCTGAGCGGTTCGTGCAGTCCGACGCCGCTGCCGTCGTGGTTTTCGGCGTCGATGCGCAGGTCAAACGCTCCCTGCCACTCGTCGGAGGTGGCGTTGGTCAGCCGCAAGCGCAGATCGACGCGCCCGTCGAGTTCGGTGCGGATGCGGATGCGATCGATACTGACGCCCTGATCGAGCAGGAGCCAGACCGGTCGCCAAATCCCGATCGGATTGACGGACGGCGGGATCACCCCTTCGCCGTGCTCATACAAACCTTTGACTAAGCCCCGAATAACGTGATCGGTCGGGTAAGTGCCGGAGGGATTAGGCGCATCCCACGGAGCAGTAACGCGGACAGTCAGCGTAGCGGTCTCACCGTGCAGCAGATCGGTTACGTCGAAGTCGAAGGGCGCGAAATGCCCCTCGTGATCCCCGGCAAATTGGTCATCGATCCAGACCTGCGCGAAGTAATCGACCGCCTCAAAGCGCAGCCGCACGCGCCGGTGATCGCCGGGCGGGAGGGCTAACTCGCGCCGGTAGAGCCAAGCGTGCTGGTTGATGGCACGCAGGTGATCGCCCCAATAGGGTTGGTGCGGATAGAGGGCTGGCTGTAAGTGGGTGCACTCCGGGACGGCGATCCAATCGCTGGATGGCTGCGGCGGGTGCTGCGACTGGCGGGTAGGACGCCGGTGATCGAGTGGGGCGGTCTGCACCTGCCAGTCGCCGGACAGGCGCAGCGTGGCAAAACGGAGACCCGGCTCGAATAGTTGATGCGTACTCATATAAAAACGAGCGCGACAGTCATCTGTCGCGCCGGGGCAGTCCACTGTGCGTGGGTGAGTGGATCACTTGCTGGCTTTCTGGAGTCGCTCAAGGCGGTGGACGTGCTGGCGAATATTGGCTTCGATCTCGACCACGCGATCATGCACGCTGCAGGGCTCGCTGTCCTGCTTAATCGGGAATTCAACCGACCAGTCCGGGATCTGCTGCAGGAGTTGGGCGAACTCGTGCTGCTCGCAGGAGAGGCTGTAAGCCATCATGATCATGGAGGTGCCGAGCGCGTGTTGGCGAGCGTTGCGGTTCAACCCCTCATAGGTTCCCGCTAGGAGTTCTGGTTCGCCGCCGGCGATCAAGGCGCGGGCAATCGAGACGTACTGTTTGTGCCAGAAAAGCAGCCCTGCCAGAATCCCATGGGCGGTCTGATGCCCGTCGGAAAGATTTTCGTCGATGCTGGCGAAATAGGCAGTGGTTTGAATCACAGTTTGGTTGAGCCGGTTGAGCACGTCCTCTTTTAAGGCAGACTCGTGCGGCATTACTTTGGCGTTCATCGCGTCAATGTCCTTCTCTAGATGAACACATCGATTGTTTTAGCTTATTACTCTGATCATAGACTAGTGCGACCTCCAAAATGGCGCCAGCGGAAAAGCACCCCGTTCTACGTGATAAAGATCACGTTTTAGCGCCGGCAGCGACATCTATCACCGAGTCTGGCTGCTATCTGGCACATGGATGTGGCGCTGAGTGGGGCTATGCTGGTAACAATGAGCTAATCTGCCGGACGGAAGTACGATGCACGAATTGTCAATTGCGCTCGACCTCGTGGAGGTTGCCGAAAGCGCCGCACGCTCAGCAGGAGCGCAGGCGGTGGAGACGGTTTATCTGCGCGTGGGGGTGCTATCGGGCGTGGTCAAAGAGGCGCTGCTGTTCGTTTATGACAGCGCCACCGAAGGTACGATGCTGGAACATTCACGTCTGGTGATCGAGGACGTGCCGCTGGTCGTCTACTGCCCGGACTGCCAGCGCGAAAGCGAACTCCCGTCGATTCAACTACTGCAGTGTCCGCACTGTGGCGGGTATACGGCGGACGTTCGTCAAGGGCGAGAACTGGAGATCGTTTCACTGGAGGTGAGACAAGATGAAACCGAGACTGATTGAAATTCGGCAGGGCGTGTTGAGCAAAAATGACCGCCTTGCAGCAGCGCTGCGGGAGCGCTTCACGGCGGACGGCGTGTTTGTGATCAATGTGGTGTCCAGCCCGGGTTCCGGCAAGACGACGCTGGTGGAAAAGACGATCCGGCTGCTGTTGGAACGCGGCTACAAAGTCGCCACGCTGGTGGGCGATCTGGCGACCGACAACGACGCGCAGCGGTTGGCAATGGCTGGTGCGCCGGTCAAGCAGATTGAAACGGCGGGCAACTGCCACCTCGAAGCCGACATGATCCAGAAATTCGTCGCTGACTGGGATTTGAGCGCCTTCGATTTCCTGTTCATCGAGAATGTGGGCAATCTGGTTTGCCCTGCCAGCTACGACTTGGGCGAAGCGCTGCGCGTCGTGCTGTTTTCGACGACCGAGGGCGAGGATAAGCCGCTCAAATACCCGCCGATGTTCAATTCGTCGGACGCTGCCGTGATCACGAAGATCGATCTCGCCGAAGCGGTGGAATTCGACCGGGCGGCGGCGCTCGACAGCATCATGCGCGTGCGTCCGGGAATGCAAGTGTTCGAAGTCTCGGCGAAGAAAGACGTCGGGATGAATGTTTGGCTGGATTTCTTGGTGGAACGCTGCAAGGCGTTCGCCGAGACGCCGGTGACCCCGTAGCGAATCTCATCTTTAGCACCCCCGCTTCGTCGAAGCGGGGGTGCTCAGGGGCGTGTCTAAAAAGTCGTGTTTTGACCCCATCCCCAGCTCCTCCCCGACTTCAGGGAGGGGAAGCGCCCTTGTCCGTTTCAAGGGTAAGTCGTCAAGGTTGATGACTGCTCGACCAAGCAGAGGGGTTTTTGAACACCCTCAGCAATAACCGCCCTAAATGTGATCGAGCAGCCGGCGAACCAAGGGATGACCAAACTGACCGATATTTTCGGCGACACGCCATGCATCCTGCTGGCTGGGCTTCAGCATGTGGCTGGTCACGTTGATCTTGGCGTAAGTTGGCGTCGTCAGTGACCCGATCGCATAGCGCTGCGTCACGTCCTCGTCGACTTCGTTGTAGGCGATCGGCGGCAGCATACTGATGATGCGATAGGTCTGGCGCTGGAACTCCTGCGCGTCGCGAATCGACAGGATTTGCGCGCGGAGCCGGGCAAGTTCGGCACCAAGATAGCTTGACCAGATGTCGATGGACTTAAGATCGCTCTTTTCGCGCAGGAGCGTGCGCATCAAGCGCGTGCGGAAAGGGGCTTGGAAGTGATAGAGTTGGGCGATAGCATCCAAAACGCGCTGGTTGATGGCGAGGATTGACTCCAATGCCTCTTCCGGGTTTGAGCAGCGACCGACGAAATAGCCCTCAAAACCGGTGCCTTTCACAAAGTATGGATTACATTCTTGGCGAACGGTTTCCCACGCTAGGTAGGTCTTTTCCATTTGATTGTGAATGACCAGTTCGTCAAGTCCATAGTCGTGCAGGTAGAGCCAGCCATAGATCGTGTGACCGAAAGGGACTTCACTTTCAATTTTTCTGAACTCACTCATGCTTAGTGTTTTGACCGATCTGCCGTGAGTGCCAAGGCTATGATTGTGGCTTGGTAGTCGATCACCCCCCCTTATTGTGTAGCGCCTCTGAAAGGGGAAGTCAAGCGGTGCCCGTCCCCTTCGGACATGAGAAATGTCATATTCGGCGATGGGCGGCGCGGTCAATGGGGCGATGTGGGAAATCAAAAGCCCGCTGCAAAGATTGCCAGCGGGCTATTTTGTCACAGGGATTTAAGGCTTACTTGACGAGAGTTACTGCGCTCGCCTGCTTACCTTTTTTGCCTTCGGTGATTTCGAACTCGACCTTGGCGCCTTCGTCGAGCGAGCGGAAGCCGCTGCTCTGAATTTCCGAATAGTGCACGAAGAGGTCGGGACCTTCTTCCGGCGTAATGAAGCCGTAGCCTTTTTCGCCGTTAAACCACTTGACTGTACCTTGGACACGTGCCATTTTATTCACTCCTGAATAGTTGGGTTTGCCATAGTCTTCTGTACACACATCCCCAGTCGTTCAGGAAGTCTTGATTGTACTTTGAGGAGATCACAGATGGAGTGATGGTGCAAACAGTTCTGTGTTCTCTGGTGAAGTCTGATGGGCGCTTAACCACAGCGCCGATGTGGTTGAGACACAATTGTCTTTGTTCCCACATTGCAATATAAGGATAACATGGTTTTTGACAATAGCGAGAGCCAATTTTTAGGAGAGTAGGGGCACGATCTGCCGCGCCCCCGGTAACTCGACGATCCGCCGGTCAATTGGCGCTTGAAGGCTGGCGATTGACCAGCGCGATAAACGCATCTTCGAGCGAGGGGTGAATCGTGCGCCAGCCATTTTGCGCTATGCCCTGCTGAGCGAGTATCTGCTCGACCGCCTGCCGCGCCTGATCCGGTTCGCGGGTGGCGACATGAACCGCCGCGCCGAACAGACTCACGCTGTCGGCGGGGAGCGTGCCTGCCGTCAATGCCGTGTGGATCGCTTGCTCGGCTGCCAGCGGATCGGGCGGCTCGAACGCCAGAATCGCGCCCGGCACGCTTTCAGCGATGATGTCGTGGGGCGCGCCGTTGGCGATCAAGCGCCCGTAATAGAGAAAAGCGATCCGCTGGCAGTGTTCGGCTTCGTCCATGTAGTGGGTGGTGACGAAGATGGTGGTCTCGGTCTGGGCGAGGTCGTAGAGGAGATCCCAGAACTCGCGGCGCGAGATCGGGTCAACTCCGGCGGTCGGCTCGTCGAGAAAGAGCAGCTTGGGCTGGTGGATGACGGCTGCCGCCAGTGCCAAGCGCTGCGCCCAACCGCCAGAAAGCTGCTGAGTAACCGTATTGAGGTGATCGCGCAGGTTGGCTAGCTCGATCACGGCGTCCATGCGCTGGTGGAGCGCCTTGCCGTAGAGTCCATAGCTGCGCCCGAAGAATTCGAGGTTCTCGCGGGCGGTGAGGTCGGTGTAGAGCGAGAACTTCTGCGACATGTAGCCGATGGAACGGCGGATGGCGTTGGACTGGTGGCGCACGTCGTTGCCGAGCACCTGCGCCTCGCCGGAGGTGGGCGCGATCAAGCCGAGCAGCAACTTGATCGTCGTCGTCTTGCCGGAGCCGTTGGGACCGAGAAAGCCGAAGACCTGCCCGGCGGGGATGTCGAAACTGACGTCGTCAACCGCCGTGAAATCGCCAAATTTGCGGGTCAGGTGGCTGACGTGAATCGCGGTTGTCATGATTTGATTCGCCTCACTTTAGCGCACGCTGCGCCGATAGCTCCAGAAAGTGACTGAGAGGATCACCGCGCCAATGGCGACGATCGCCAGCAGCGAGGGATAGAGCACGTCCAGTCCGACGCCTTTGAGCATGATGCCGCGCACGATGGTCAGCCAGTGACGGATAGCGAAGATATTCGAGACTGCTTGCATGAAGGGCGACATGGTTTCGACGGCGACGGCGTAGCCGCTGAAGATCATGTCGACCATCGCGATACCGACGACCAGCATGACCGCTTGAAGCTGGGTTCGCGCCGCCATGCTGAGCAAAATCCCCTTGCCGATCTCGGCGATCAGGTAGACGACCGCCAGTATCAACAGGAGCGGCAGCGCGCCCCGGAAGGGGACGTGAAAGGCGAGTGTGGTCAGCGCCAGCATGATCAGGAACAGGAGGTAGCCCATGATCATCGGCACGATCAGCTTGCCGATCACGACTTCCACCGGGCGATAAGGCATGACCTGAAGCTGCTCGTAAGTGCCGCGTTCACGCTCGCGGGAGATAGCGAAGGCGGCGAGGATCAGCGTCATCAGGTAGAACATGAACGACATCTCCGCCGGGAGCGTGTAGTAGCTGCGTTCGAGATCCGGGTTATAGCGGACAGTGACCTTGGGCAGTTGGTTCTGATAGTCGGCGGGCTGCAGTCCCCGCGCGTCGCGGAGTGCCTGCTCGTTGATCAACTGCTGAGCGGTCGTTTGCGCGGTGTAGGCGGTCACGGCGTCCGCGCCGTTGAGGATCAATTGAACGGTTGGCTTCTGGTTCGCCATCAGATCCGCGCCGTAATTGGGCGGGATGACGACGCCAACGTAGGTCTGATTGTGAGTCATCATCGCCTCGACGTCGGCGGCGCTGGCGGCGTCGTGGGCGTGATCGAGCACCGGCGAGTCGGCAAGCGTCTGGATCAGCGCAGCGCTCTGGGTGCTGTGATCCTGATCGACGATGGTCATATCGATGTGCTGGATCGGCTGCCCGGTCGCCCACGCGATGATGGTCAGTTCGCCAATCGCCCCCAGAATCACGAACGGGACGAGAATGCGATCTTTGCGCAGGTGGAGAAATTCTTTCCACGCAATGGTGAGGATGCGGCGTAACATCATGCCACCTTCTTTCTAAAGACCAGCATCGACAGGGCGAGCATGGCGACGCTGAGCGCCGCCAAGGCGACGACATTCCAGCCGAAACTGCCGATCGGTGTCCCCTGCAGATACATCCCCTGACTGATGGCGACGTAATGGGTAATCGGCAGCGCCAGTAGGTCGAGGCGGAGGATCAGCGGCATCGCCCACGTGGGGAAGAAGACGCCGGACAAGAAGAAGCCGGGGAGGAGGAAGATCAGCAGGGCGACGATCATCGCGGTCTGCTGCGAACGCACCAGCACCGAGATCAGCAAGCCCAAGCCCATGTTGGAGATCATGAAGATGAACGAGACGAACAGGTACGCCAACAGATTCCCGCGAAAGGGCATGTCGAACAGCACCCGCCCGACGCCGACGATCAGCAGGGCGTCGAAGGTGCCGAAAATCAGATAGGGTGTGATCTTGCCGAGCAGCAGCCCTAACTTGCTGATCGGCGTGGCGACGAGGTTCTCCAGCGTGCCGAGTTCGCGCTCGCGGACGATGGCGAGGGTCAGCGCGATACCGGGCAGCGAGAGCACCATGGCGGCGATGCCGGGGAAATAGCCGATCAGACCGCGCAAATTAGGATTATAGAGGTCGGTCGTCTCGATGGTGACAGGACTGTCCATTAAGGAAGCGAGCAGTCCACCAACCGGCGATTGGCTGACAATTTGGCGCAGGTCGTCCTCGACAATCGTGTAGATTTTCTCCAGCGCGCGCTCAGCGGAGACCGGCTCGGTGCCATCGACGACGATCTGGAACTGGGAGGCGCCGCCGGTCATCAAGGCGAGGGTGTTGCCGTAGTTGGGCGGAATAACGACCAGCAGGCGGATCGCGCCCTTGTCGAAGAGCGGGTTCGCCGCGTCAACGCTCTGTAAGTGGTCGCTGATGTGGATTTCCGGCGCGGCGTCGAGCGTGGCGATCAAGTGCTGCGAGGCTTCGTTGTTGGATTGATCGACAATGGCGGTCGGCACGTCGCGCACGTCCGAAGTCAGCATGTAGACGAACACCAGCAGCAGAAAGACCGGTCCCAGCGTCAGCAGGATCAGCGTGCCGGGGTCGCGGATGATTTGATAGAACTCTTTGCGAACAATCGCGCGGTAATGGATCATGATCGTTCCCCTTTCGCCGCGGTCACCAAGTAGATGAAGGCTTCTTCCATACTGATGGGCAGGTGGTCGAAGGCTGCGCCGGTCAGTCCGGCTCCTTCCAGCCTCAGGGATACGTCGGCTTGTAACCGCTCGGCGTCGCCGCTCACGATCAGGTTGAGTTGATCGCCATAGGTTTGTATGTCGATCAGCCCATCCAGACCCTGAAGGGCGCGCTCGGCGGCGTGGATGTCGACTCCGCGCAGGCTGAGTACCGAGCCGGGGACGCGCGTTTTGATCGCCTGCGGCGTGCCTTGTGCCAGCACCCGCCCATTGAGCAGCAGGACGACGCGGTTGCAGCGCTCGGCTTCGTCCATATAGGGCGTGGTGACGATGGCGGTGATCCCCTGCCCATGCAGGCGCGAGAGCAGATCCCAGAAATCGCGGCGGGCGACCGGATCGACACCGGTGGTCGGCTCGTCGAGCAGCAGGATTTGCGGACGGTGGATCAAGGCGCAGGCGAGGGCGAGTTTCTTCTTCATACCGCCGGAGAGGACGGCGGCGCGGCGGTCGCGGAAGTGTTCCAGTCCGGCAAAGGCGAGCAACTCCTTGAAGCGGTCGGCGCGCTCGCGCTGGGGGACGCCGAAGATGTCGGCGGCGAAGGTCAGGTTTTCGCTGACCGAGAGGTCGCCGTACAAACCGAAGGTCTGCGGCATGTAGCCGATCTGAGCTTTGACGCGCTGCGGCTGGAGTCACCGTGTCGAAACCGGCGACAGTGACCTGTCCGGTTGGCGGATGGATCATCTGCTCGACGCGCCCGCGCCAGCCGTGTGTCGTCAGGTCGGTCGGGTCGAGCACGGCGGCGATCAGGCGGAGCAGGGTGGTTTTGCCCGCGCCGTCCGGTCCCAAAATGCCGAATAACTCGCCCGGCTGAATGGCGAGGCTGAGGTGATCGAGTGCGGTAATCGATCCGAAACGCCGGGAAGCGTCGCGGATGAGCACTGCGGAGTCAACGGTTGTTGGCATCGTTTTTCATTAACCCCCTGATGATGGTGTCGGCGAAGAGCAGCATGACTGGCTGCGCGGCGCCGACGTCGAGAATTTGCTGAAACCAGTAGCCGTCGAGCGCGCCGATCAACATGCGCGCCGTCACTGACGGATCAACCGGAAGGAAAATGCCGTCGTCGATGCCTTGCTGCACAATCGGTTCGATGACGCCGATTAAACGTCGGTAGAACTCGGTGAACTGCTCGTGGATGGCGGGCTTCTGCCATGCCTGATTGAAGAAATCGGCATACAGACCGATCCAATTGAGCGAATCATCGACCGATGCCGACATATTCAGCAGCAGTTGGCGCAGCCGTTCCGGGGGCGGCTGACCGATGGTTTGCTGAGTGACTTGTTGGAAGGGCAGCCACATGCCCTCGAACACCATGTCCACCAGCCCGGCGAAGATCGCCTCTTTATTGGTGAAGTACCAATAGAGGGTGCCTTTGCTCAAGCCACTGATGCGGACAATGTCTTCAACGGTGGTTTTGTCGTAGCCTTTTTCGGCGAAGGCTTGCAGCGCCGCCATCAAGATTTCCTGCTTCCGGTCGGCTTTGGGGTCGTTAGGCATAGCAATCCTTTTCTCATCGTCGAAATGCTCTAGACCGACTGGTCAGCCTAGACCGAACGGTCAGTCTAGGACAACGATAGACCTGTTTTCGGTGAGCGTCAAGCAGTTTGGGCAAAATGCCGAAGGAAAAAGTGGACTGATTGGTAATGTGACGCGTTAATCGGTAGAATTGTTAAGAGATTTAACATTGGCTGGTTCGGGCGAGGTTGTGACTTGATCGCGTAGCTGGTCCACAAGATCAAGCCTGTTCGCTTCGATAAGTCAGTCGGTGTCATTGGCTACAGGCGGAATGTGAATAGGAGTTAAAACAAATACGTCCATACGTTAATCTGGCAGCACTAAAATTATGGGTGGTTTTTGGGTGAATAACCCGTCATACAAAAAGGATGCATGTGATGCGTAAGAACCGTTTACTGATTGTTTTGATGAGTGTGGTGGCAATCACGCTCCTCGGCATCGTCAATTTTGCCGCTGCCCAAGATACTCCCGTCGAGTTGGCTTTCTGGCACGCGATGGGTGGCAACAATGGTCAGGTCGTCACTGATCTGGTCGCTGATTTCAATGCCTCGCACCCGAATATTGTCGTCACCGAACAGCGCAAGGGCACGAGCTACAACGAAGCGCTGGATGCCGTGATCCAAGCTGCGGGGCAGGGCGAAGGTCCAAACGTCTCGCAGATTTTCGACCTCGGCACGCCGCTGGCAATCGACTCCGGGTTCTTCGCGCCGTTGCAGTCGATCCTCTCCGACGATCAACTCACGCAGATCAAAGACGACATGATGCCGCCGCTGACCAGCTACTTCACGGTCAATGACACGCTGTGGTCGCTGCCGTGGAACAACTCGACCCCGCTGCTGTACTACAACAAAGACATGTTCAAAGCCGCTGGTCTCGATCCGGAAACCCCGCCCGCCACGTGGCAGGAACTGGAAGCCGACTGCGAAGCGATCATGGCGGCGAACGCCGCGCCGTACTGCATCAGTATGCAGATCTACGGTTGGTACTTCGAGCAGTGGATGGCGCTTCAGGGTCAAGAACTCGCGAATAACGGCAACGGTCGTCAGGGTCGCGCAACCGAGACCAACCTGACCAGCGACGCCGCCAAGGCGATCATGCAGTTCTGGAAAGACATCAACGACAAGGGTTACTGGACCTATACCGGCAAGCTGGAAGACAATCAGGGCGCGAACCAGATTTTCAACGCCCAACAAGCTGCCATCATCCTTGAGAGCACGGGCGCACTGCGCGGCTTCACGACTGCCGCTCAAGACGCTGGCTTCGAGCTGGGCACCGGCTTCTTCCCGACCAATGGCGACGTCCCGCGTCAGGGCGTGATCATCGGCGGCGCGAGCCTGTGGGTAAGCTCCTCGAACACTGATGCGGAAAATGCGGCTGCTGCCGAATTCCTGATGTGGCTGGAAGCGCCGGAGCAGATGGCGCGCTGGCACAAGGGCACGGGCTACATGCCGGATACCAAGGGCGCACAGGCAATTCTGGAAGCCGAAGGTTACTTCACCGAGAATCCGAACCAGCTTACGGCAGTCAACCAACTGGCAGACGCCGAAGTCAACTCGGCGACGGCTGGCGCGATCATGGGTCCCTTCCCGCAGATTCGGACTATCGTCGATCAGGCGATCCAGAGCGTTGTCAACGGTGGCGACATCGATGCAGCGCTGGCGGACGCGAAAGCACAAGCCGACGCCGCGCTTGAGGACTACAACAGTCGTCTGTCGTAGACCTTGCTTGGTTCGTGTGCTGACGGATTAGCGTAATCGTGTCAATCGATGAGGGCGGGTGTGCTTGCTTCGCAAGCCTAGACCCGCCCGTTTTACATTTGCGATGGTGAGTTGCTGTACGCCTGCGCGTCTCTGCCGTGTTAACATGGTTGGCGTGTGGTTAGGCAGCGTTTAAAAGAGGAACGTCCACAATGCAGGCGGTTTTTCGCAATCGGCGGATGCCCTATCTTCTGCTGTTACCCACCTTAATTATCCTTGTGCTGTTTCTGTACTATCCGATCTTGAGCACCTTCAATTTGAGCTTCTATAGGTCAGCGCCGAATGGCATCGACCTAACTTTTCTTGGCTTTGACAATTACACACGCCTGCTCGATCCGCAGATCACGCGGATGGCGAGCGGAACGCTGCTGGTCAAGAACAGCTACGTGCTCGTCGTCTTGCGCTCGATCGTGTTTTCGCTGACGATTGTGATTGGCGGGCTGGCGATCTCGCTGGGGACGGCGATGCTGGCGAACCAGAAAATTCGCGGGATTCGGATTTATCGCACGCTGCTGATCTGGCCCTACGCGATTTCTCCGGCGATCATCGGCGTGATCTTCCTGTTCATGTTCAACCCGGTGGTGGGCGTAATCAATTACGCTTGGGGCGAGGTTTTTCACACCAAACCCAACTGGCTCGGTGATCCTGTCCTTGCGCCGCTGCTGGTGATCGTGGCGTCGATTTGGAAAAATCTGGGCTACAACGTGATTTTTTATCTCGCCGGGTTGCAAAATGTCGATAACGACCTCTTGGAAGCGGCGTCGATTGACGGCGCGAATGCGTGGGTGCGCTTCCGGCGGATCATTTTCCCGCTGCTCTCGCCGTTCACCTTCTTCTTGCTGATTACTAACCTGACTTATTCCTTCTTCGACATTTTTGGAACCATTGACGTATTGGCTGGACCCGGACCGTCAAATTCGACGACCGTGCTGATTTACAATCTGTACCTCGACCTGCGAATTAATCACAACATTGGCATGGCGGCGACGCAATCGGTCATGTTGTTCGTGTTGGTCGCCGGTCTGACTATTTTCCAGTTCCGCACGACCGAACGGAGCGTAACTTACAATGCGTAACGCCACGAAATCCTATCAGAATCGCCCGAAGTATCTGACGCACATCATTTTGATCGTGATGTGCGCGATCATCGGTTTTCCGATGCTGTTCTCGATCATCAAATCGACGCAGAATCTGGGGCAAATCATGGCGTATCCGCCGAATCTGCAATTCGGCGACCAGTTCGTTCAGAACTATACCAGCGCGCTGACGACTAGCCATCTGGTCGAGTTGATGGGCAACACGATCTTGGTGGCGATCTGTGTGACGCTGGGCAAGACGATCACGTCGCTGCTGGCGGGGACGGCGTTCGTCTATTTCCGCTTCCCGCTGCGCGGTTTTCTGTTCATCTTCGTCGTGCTGACGCTCATGATGCCGACCGACATCCTGATCGTGGCGCTCTACCGGTTGATGGGGCAGTTGAAGTGGACGAATCAGTTTCAAGCGCTGGTCATGCCGTTCCTCGCCAGCGCGACCGGCACGCTGCTGTTCCGCCAGCATTTTATGAACATTCCGGCGGAACTGGCGGACGCCGCGCAGATCGACGGGGCGAGCGCGTTCCGCTATCTGCGGAGCGTGCTGATCCCGATGTCGTGGAACGTGATCGGCGCGCTGGGGATGATCCAGTTCATCGGCGTGTGGAATCAATATCTCTGGCCCCTGCTGATCATCAACGACAACAATCGCCAACTGGTGCAGGTGGCGCTGAAAGCGATTACGTCCGACGCGCTCGATCAGGGTAACTGGGGGGTCGCGCTGGCAGCAGCGGTGATCGCCTCGATTCCGCCATTGATCGTCTTCCTGTTCTTGCAGGAAAGCTTCCTGCACGGCTTTGCCCTCACACGCGACAAATAGTTAAACAACCTCACCCCCAACCCCCTCTCCCTAGGAGAGGGGGCTTTTGCCTAGGGGGTTGCGCACACTCCCCACTCAAGCGCATAACACTGTTCCGCATCGAGACCAGAAATAAGACTCTCTTTGGTGATTCAACGCAAAGATTATTGCAATTTTAAGGAATTTAACATATCCTTAAAGTGTTCTTAAAGTTACGATGGGTTTTAGCGGATTGTGCTGATCTTTGTTGTTCTATTGATTTTCGGGTATGGCTACTTGGACGGGGTACTGGTTTCGGCAAGCATCGTCTCGACAACGATTTCGTCGCGGGCGCTCAACAGCCAGAAAGCGTTCTGGTTAGCGGCAGTGAGCGTCTTCGTCGGACCGTTTTTGCTGGGAACCGCCGTCGCCAACACGATCGGCGCGCAGTTGATTGCCCCGGAAGCGACGACGCTCCCGGTGATTGGCGCGGGGCTGATCGGTGCGATGTTGTGGAGCCTGTTCGCACTGTGGCGGGGCTTGCCGGTGAGCATCTCGCAGGCGTTGATCGGTGGCTTGATCGGCGCGGCTTGGACGGGCTTCGGTCAGCAAGCGATCCTCGCCCAAGGGTTGACCAAGACGCTGCTGGCGCTGTTTATCTCGCCGGTGCTGGGCTTGCTGGTGAGCTTCATACTGGTCAAGCTGACGTATTGGACGTGCCGCAGCGCGACGCCGCGCTTGAACGTCTGGTTGAAACGCGCGCAGGTTTTTCTGACCGTCTTGAAGGCGATCAGCTTCAGCGCTAATGACAGTCAGAAAAGCATGGGTGTGCTGGTCTTGGTACTGGTCGCTTCCGGCTCGATGAAGGCGTTTGAAGTGCCGCTGTGGGTTGTTGCTTTCAGCGCGGCGGCGCTCGGATTAGGTACCCTAGTCGGCAGCTGGCGGCTGATCCACACGATGGGCGGCAAGTTCTATAAAATCCGCCCGGTTCACGGCTTTGGTGCTGATCTCGCCTCGGATTTGATCCTGTTCGGGGCGGCAATCCTCGGTGGACCGGTCAGCGGGTCGCAGATCGTCACGACGGCGATCGTCGGGGCGGGCAGTGCCGACCGGATTCAGAAAGTTCGCTGGGGCGTGCTGCGGGACATTTTTACTGCTTGGCTGTTGACGATTCCGCTTTCAGGACTAGTCAGTGCGCTCAGTTACTTAGTGATTAGAGGAGCGATGGTATGAACATGGTAGCGACACTTCGAGGCGGAATGCGGACTTGGTTCCAGCATCGCCCTAATCAATTCATCGACCGGCTGCGCGAGCAGGCGTTTGTGGTCGCTTTGGGAACGGAAGCGCTGGTCGATTACATGGAACACCCGAATAAGAAAAACGCGATTCGCGTTCGCGAACTGGAGAAACAGGCGGACGAGGAACGCCGTATGTTGATCGACGAACTCAACCGCAGCTTCGTCACGCCGATCGACCGCGAAGATTTGTTTGCGCTCTCGCGCGCCATCGACGACGTGCTCGACTACGCCTATTCAACCACCAATGAGATGGACATCCTCAACGTTGCACCGACGCCGCAATTGGGCGAGATGGCGCGGCTGCTCTGCGACAGCGCCGAAGAAATCCGCAACGCGATGGAGCGGCTGGAGCAGCACCCGAACGTCGCCGGGAATCACGCCATGCGCATCAAGGCGATTGAAAACCAGATGGAAACACAGTATGCGGAGGCGCTCGCCAGCCTGTTCAACGAGCCGGACAATCTCAAGGAAGTCGTGAACATGCTCAAGCTGCGCGAGATTTACCGGCACATGGTTCACGCGGTCGGCAGCGCCGAGCAAGCCGCCAATATTATCGGCGACATTGTGATAAAGTTCTATTAAATCGCCCGCGCTGGCGCTGACGGGCATTGCTAAACTTCCTCGCGCGCGCTACCTTCATGGCTCCGGTATTCGCCGCTTTAAATCGTCGGCTGACGGGCGGATTCGGGCGGAACTTACCCAAGCATAACGACGCTGAAATGCAGCCAACAGGGACACTATCATGAATGCAAGCGAAGTGACCGCCGCTATGTATGGCGGCGAGGTGCTGGTTTACGGGCATCGCGGAGCGCGAGCTTACGCCCCGCAGAACACGATCCCGGCGTTCGAACTGGCGGTCGAGCAGGGCGCGCAGGGGATCGAGCTGGACGTACATCGCTCGCGCGATGGGCAGCTCGTGATTATGCACAATTTCGACGTGGACGAGACGACGGACGGCACGGGGCGGATCACCGAAAAGACGCTGGCGGAGATCAAGACGCTGGATGCAGGCGTCAAGTTCGCGCCGGAGTTCGCCGGGACGCCGGTGCCAACGCTCGACGAGGTGTTCGAGGCGGTGGGCAAACGCCTGTTCATCAACGTCGAGATCAAGTCGCTGTCGGTCGACACCGATGGCGTCGAGCAGTTGGTCGCGGACTGCATCCGCCGTCACGGGCTGGAAACGCGCGTGATTATCTCCTCGTTTAATCCGCTGGCGCTGAGTCGCTTTCGTGCGGCGCTGCCGGACGTGCCGATCGGCTTCCTGTACGCGAAAGAATCGCCCGCAGTGGCGTTCGAGACGATCAAGACGATCCCACACGAGGCGGAGCATCCGCATTTCAGCCTGATCGATGCCGCATCGATGGCGGAAGCACAGGCGCAGGGCAAAATCGTCAACGCTTGGACGGTGAACGACCCGGCGGAGGCGCGGCGATTAGTCGCTTTGGGCGTGTCCGGGATCATCACCGATACACCGGACGTGATCCTCGCCGCGGTCAAAGGCTGAAGCCCGCGAACCATTTAAGCAATCAGTTGATTTAAAGAACGCTTCTGGAACTTCCAGAGGCGTTTTTTGATCGGCATTGTTGACTCTGGCTCAATAGTGATTTACCATAGCTATAGTAGTTATGATTAGAATTACTAGTTAGGTGCTGCGGTGGATTTGCTGGCGGATCTGACGCGAATTGGTTTCACCGAATACGAAGCGAAAGTCTATCTGGCGCTGCTCAAGGATAGCCCGGCGAATGGCTATCAACTGAGCAAAACGTCGGGGGTGCCGCGCTCGATGATTTACGAGGCGTTGAGCCGCCTGCACGCGCGCGGCGTCGTCTTTGAGAGCATCGAGGAACGCGCCTCGATCTATCGTCCGCTGCCGCCCGACTTGCTGCTGGAACAGCATCAAGCCGAACATGTGCAGCTCATGGCAGACCTCCAGACTGGCTTGCAGAAGCTCTACACGTCGCCAGTCGAAGATCGCGTTTGGTCGCTGGCGGGGCGTCGCCCGATGCTGGTCTACGCCGCCCAGATGATCCGCAGTGCCGAGTCGGAAATCTTCCTTGTGCTCAACGACGACGACTTGGAAGCGCTGCGCAGCGAGATCGCCGCGACCTGCGGGCGGGGGATTGCGATCAGCACGCTGCTGATCGGCGAGGGCGATCTCGCGTGCGGCGAGGTGGCACATCATCCGCCGCTGGAAAGCGAACTGCATGGGCTGACCGGAATGCTGCTGATTGTCGCGGATGGCGCGGAAGTGTTGATTTCCGGGCAGGATCACGCGTTGGCGACGATCACGCGCAACACGCATCTGGTGCAGATTGCGCGCCAGTTCGTCTGGATGGAATTTTTCACTCAGCGGATCTATGGGCGCTTGGGTGCCGATCTACTGGAACGACTCGATCCGCAAGACCGGCAAATCTTTGAAAGCCTCAACCCCTCAGTGGAAGCGAGTGAGGATCGGCGAAATCGCGGTGGCAAGGTGCGCCACTAAATTGCGCCGAGCCGAAAGGAACTAAGGTGGAACTACAACGTGTCGGGACAATGGCTAGGCAGGAATACCCGGAGCGCACAGCGTATTGGGGCGACGTTACTGCAACTCAGCGGCTGATCCGCCGGTGTTTCACCAAACCGGGTGAACTTGTGCTCAATCTCGGCTGCGGCACGGGAGAGACCGCTTGTCTGCTCGCCGAGCAGTTTGGGCTGCGCGTGGTGGTGGTGGACGATGACTGCGCGGCGCTCGAACTCGCGCGCGAACGAATCGAACTGGCGGGATTGACCGAACAGATCACGATCGTCCAGATGGATCTGCGAGCGTTGGAGTTCGCTGCCGCGACCTTCGACGCAGTGATCGCCGAGACGGATCTGATCGCTGGTGGCAAAGCTCAGGCACTGGCTGAGGCGTTTCGCGTTTTGAAGCGCGGACGCTATTTCGGCACGAGTGACCTCACCTTGCTCGAATGCCCACCGTCGGGTTGGCGGATGCCGGTGTCGCGGACGTACTCCGGCGTTGAGTTTCGCCCGCTGCTGGGTGAAGAATGGTTCAGTCTGCTGGAACGCGCCGGATTCAGAGACGTATCCGCCACGATTGCACCACTCCGTCCGTCTCCGCAGTTCGCCGATGACCAACCGGACTACGCTGGCAGTGGACTGCGCGACTCCGGCGGGTACAACTCATTCCGCAGCCGGGATCGCGCGCAAACATGGAATCCCTATGCTCCGTACTTGGGTTTCGGTCTGTACGTCGGCAGAAAGTTGGAGCGCTTCGCACAAACCTAGCGGGTTAGGACGCTGGTTTGTCTTGCCGATTTAACCGGTGGTATCCGCCTGATTCGCGGATCACAAGCTCGTCATTCAAGCAGGTTGCGCGTCTGCGGAATATCCGCATCATTAATCATGGCAGGATGTCGTAATCGGTGCCATTCTGTTGATCGCTGTGTTTCTGAGCGAGTTTCTCAAACGGAAACGAGTTTCACGTCAACTTGGTTTTTCGGTACCGGCTGAAGAAGGTCATTCATCATGAAACAAGCAGTCATGACAGCCCCCGGCGTCATCGAGTTCCGAGACGTCGAGGTGCCAACACCTCAAGACAACGAAGTCATTATGCAAACCAAGCGCATCGGCGTCTGCGGATCGGACATTCACGTCTATCACGGTCTGCACCCATATACGAGCTACCCGGTCGTGCAGGGACACGAGGTCGGTGGGGTGGTCTCCGCCGTCGGGAGCGGTGTTCAGGGTTTGCAAGTCGGGGACAAGATCACGTTTATGCCGCAGGTGACGTGCGGAGAATGCTACCCCTGCACGCACGGCATGTATCACATCTGCGAGTTGCTCAAAGTGATGGGCTTCCAGACCGGTGGCGCGGCACAGGAATACTTCGCGCTTCCGGCGGAAAATGTGATCAAGCTGTCCGACGATTTCTCGCTCGATCAGGCGGCGATGATCGAGCCGATTGCGGTCTGCGTCCATGCGGTTGGACGCGGCGGCGGGGCTGAGGGCAAGCGCGTGCTGGTGCTGGGCGCGGGCACGATTGGTAACCTCACGGCGCAGGTGGCGAAAGCGTCCGGCGCATCCGCCGTGATGATCACCGACGTCAGCGATTACAAGCTGCAAAAAGCGCAAGCCTGCGGAATCGACTACACCGTTAACGTCGCCAAAGAAGATTTAGGCGAGGCTATTCTGAAACACTTCGGTCCCGACAAGGCAGACTTGATCCTTGAATGCGTTGGTGTCGAACCCACCATCACCGAAGGCGTGAAGAATGCGCGCAAAGGGACCACCATCGTGGTAGTCGGAGTCTTTGGTCAGAAACCGAAGGTCGATCTCGGACTGGTGCAGGATCGTGAATTGAGCCTCGTCGGTACGCTGATGTATCAGAAAGTGGATTACGAGCGCGCCATCGAACTCATCGCCAGCGGCAAAATGCAGCTTGACCAGCTCGTGACGCATCGGTTCGCGTTCGATCATTATCTGGACGCCTACCACGCGATCGAAGCAGCCAACGGTGAATATCTGAAAGTAATGATTGAGCTGGACTGAAGTCCGAGCGCTCGCTAAACCGCAGCACAAATCCACTACGACCGATGGTGTGACTGCCGATGAACGTCACGGCTTTGTCCGACCGGATGGTACGGCGCATCTGCATCGCTCTACATTTGACAGCGACAAGCCTTTCAGCACTGCTGAAAGGCTTGTCTGTCTACTCGCTGCGCTACCTGATGTCGTTGAGTGTGTCTCAGTCCGCTGCGCTCAGCGACGCGAGCGCTGGATTCAGCACGCCTGCTTGCCCCTGTTGGGGATCGGCGACGTCGTTGTTGTAGAGCAGCACCACGACCGTATCGGACGCAGGTACATAGTTGAGCACTGATCGAAAACCGACGATGAAGCCTGCATGACCCAGATACGTCCCATTGACCATGATTCCCAGACCATAAGACGTGCCGGGAGCGGGCGTCGTCATCGCGTCCAGCGACGCCGGGTCGTCGAACAGCGCTCCACCGAACAAGCCGCGCGCGAAGGTGATCAGGTCCGGCGCGGTCGAGACCAAGCCGCCCGCCGACCAGCCGATCGATTCATGCAGGTTGGTGACATCGGTCATGGTGTCGGCTGATCCCGTATAACCGTGCACCACGTCGATCAGCGGGTCTTCGTAGCAATCGAGGAACGTGGACGTCATGCCCAGAGGTTCATAGATGTGCGTGCGATACGCTTCCGCCAGCGGCATCCCCGTCGCCTTTTCGATCACCATGCCGAGCAGTGTGTAGTTAGTGTTGCTATAGTGCCAACCTGCCCCCGGCTCAAAGTAGGCATCCTGCCCATAGACGTAGCGGGCGAGCGTGTCGTTGGGGTCGCGCTGGACGCAGTCCAGTGACACGATCCCCGTCTCCTCGTCGACGGTCACCGCAGCGAAAATATCCGGGTAGTAAAACTCGCTTTCGACGATGTTGAACACCCCGGACGTATGCGTCAGTAGGTGGCGCAGCGTGATCTTGTCGCCATTGGGCAGTTGATCGGCGACGTCCGGCAGCCACTGCGACAGCGGATCATCGAGGGTCAGCACGCCTTCTTCCGCAAGCTGGACGATCACCGTCGCGGTGAACATCTTGGTGATGCTGCCAATCCGAAACGCACCTTCCGGCGCCATCGGGATGCCTTGCATGCGGTCGGCGAAGCCACTTGCCCCTGCGAATTGGTGCTCCGGGGTATCGATCCAGACGACCATGCCGGGCGGGAGTGCGCTGGCGGTCAGATCGTCCATTTCCGCTTGGATCTCGGCAACGACGTCGGACGGGAATGCCGGCGGGTCGTCTTGGGCGGTGGCGATTAAGCCGGGCAGCAGAGACACGAGCATTAGTGTCAAGATCAATGTAGTACGAAAACGCATTAGACTGCTCCTTAAATGAATGACAGGTGGCTGTAAGGTTGTACGTGTGTTGGCGCTGTGGGTTACGACATCCGAAACGTGGGCGTGAATGCCTCCTTACCCGCGCGCTATTCGGACAATACGGTCAAATACGATATTTGATAGCAACTCCGTGTCTCCGCCGGTGGAGTTCACGAACTGAACAACCACTGTGTCCGTGTCTTCATCGTAGCGGGCGATACTCTGGTAGCCGGGTAACCAGCCGGTATGCCCATATTCATAAAGCGAGGAATAAACTGCCTGCTCATCATCGTTGAGCAGCGAACCATCATTGAGCGCTCTCAAGAAAATGCCAACGTCCTGTGCCGTTGCGACCATCGATCCCCCGGGGCTTAGATAATCGATTCGCTTTAGATCTGGCTCAACGTCATGGTGGTATCCGCTGGCGACGTCTCCGAGATTGACCTGACTCAGCAACCCATAAGTATGGTTAACGCCCAGCGGCTTCAGGATTTCATCGTCAATGTATTGCTGGTGGCTATAGCCCAGAACCTTGTCGAGAATGTCCCCGATCAAGAGATAATTTGTGTTGGAATACCGATACTGACTGTCCGGTTCAAAATCTGCGGGTTGATCTAGAGCAAACTCAAGATAGGCGCTGCGATTCGGCAGCAATTCGAACCATTTCCATTCGGGATTGTCAACATAATTCGGGATGCCACTGCGATGCTGCACCAGCATTCTCAGGGTAATCTGATCGGCATTTTCAATCCTGCCAGCTAATTCGGGCAAGTAATCAGCCAGCGTGCCATCCAGCGACAAGCTCCCGTTATTGACCAATTTGGCGGTGGCGGCAGCGATATATAACTTGCTGATACTGGCAATCTTGAACAATGCTTGTGGATCGGCTGGCACCTGCGCCGACCTGTTTTTCCAGCCAGCAGCGTAAAGTGCCGGAGCTTCACCCGGTTGATCTACATAGACGATGATCCCGTCAAGCCCACGATTGACGGCGTTATCCAGTTCCTCTTGAACAGTGGCTGGTAAGGGGGTTACCCATGCCAACGCTGCGTTCCAAGGGACAAATATCACGGCGCAAACGATCGCCACGATGGGCATGATTATTCGAAGGATTCGCACTGTACGCGTCTTGTTTAGCTTTTGCATGACATTTCTTCTCACTCTTCAGTTGACGATGTTGAAGGCTCAACGTGTTGAGCTGTTCAGAAGGCAACCCATTCACCGATTGGTGAACCTTGACTTCTTCGAGACCTGATCTCTGGATCCTCGTGCTGATCGGATCTCAGAGACCTTTCCGGGAAGGGGTGATTAGACGTCCTCGACGCGCAGCTATGGGAGCACCGAAAGCGAACGCAAACAAAGCCGGTGAGTGCTAGCGGTCATTATCTATTCCTTTCATTTCCTTCGAGGCACAGGCAGCATATCAATAGAATAGTGTTTTGTATAGACACTAAAGTGTTAAATGCGTATTGCTTGCGACTTATAGAAGCTGAAATAACGATTTCTGAATTGTGTACTTAGATTACGAGGTTACCTGCGCTAGGGTTACGATTCCTGTAAACTTCGAGTTGGACGTAACTTCTGCGGTGACGGTATCGGATGCAGAAAGCGCCGCTGCAAGAAAAAGCGCCCCTGAATTTTTCAGAAGCGCTTTTTCATGCTTGACTGAAGGACGTATACCTCAGAGGAATAACTTCTGCTCGATCTGGTCAATCTCGCATTCACCAGCCGCGACGATGGACCGGTCAATCCCCTGACGGTGGTGGATGTTTCGCCGGGCGCGACGCGGTTGTTTCGCCGCGAGACGGACGAACGACGCGATTGGGCAAGTTAGCTGCTGCGCGACTTCATCCCGGAATATACTGCGATGGTATGATTTGGTGTACTGTCGACCACTCTCCTCGGTCTATAACCAGTTTTGGGTACTTGACATGTTCAACTGTACCAAGCTGTCGGAATCACCTCTTGTTCAGCCGCCAGCAGATCCCTCAGGATCGCGTCGGCATCGGCAATCGACGTGACCAGCGGATCGGTCATCATCGCCCGACGCAGCAGCGTATAATCGCCGCGAATCACTGCCTCCGCTGTAAGTTCATGCGTATCGAGGACAATCTCCTGCATTCCACGAATACCGCGCGGCATCGCACCGACCGGGCGCGGTTTTGGTCCCGCCATATCGATGTCACACAGCAGTTCTAGAAAGGCGTCGTCGTTCATATTGCTGACCGCGCCCCGATTCAGCGTGTTGATGTAGAAGGGCTTGCCGAGTCCGCCGACCATGTTCTCGATAATGTCGGTGGCGGGATCCGGTCCGAAAGTGCTCATATAGCTGCTGATGGGTGTTTCGCCGCTGACGAAACCGTCGACCTGTCGCCACATCTCGGCGTGACGCTCGTAGCGATCCTCGGTCTCCCAGATGGAGAGCGGTTCGATGTCATCCGGCAGCGTGCCCTTGCCCTGCCAGAAGCGCACGTACTCCTTCGTGTGGGCGACACAGGCGGGGATATAACCAAAAATCTCGTAGAGCTTATAAGCGATACGGTCGTTGTCTTTGGCTTTCGCGCCGGTATCGCCACCCTTGTCTTCTTTGGGCGCAGCTTGGCGAATGACTTCGGCGATGGTAGGCATCACGTCGCGCCCTTGGTACTCGGCTTTGAGCATCCACGTGAAGTGGTTGACTCCGGCGATGCGCAGGTCGAAGGCGGCGTCAATGTCCGCCGTCAAGTCCTCCGGGCGGCTGATGATTCCGGCGCGTACCGCCGAAAGCTGTTTGATCAGCGGCATCGGCAGACTGTCGCAGAGGGCGAAGCTCTTGATTTGCGGTGCGTAGTGGGCAAGTGCCATGCCGTTGACCGTCGAGGGGTTGACGTAGTTGATAACCCACGCATCGGGGCAGAGCCGCTCGATGTCACCAATGCAGTCCATAATCACCGGCAGTTCGCGCATCGCCCGGAAAATCCCGCCCGGTCCAATCGTATCACCGGAGCACATGCGTATGCCGTATTTCTCCGAGATCGTGCAGTCGATTCCGCGAAAATAGACGGTACGGTCGGCAAAGCTGAGCACGACGAAATCCGCGCCGGGAAGCACGTCTTTCCAGTCCTCAGCGGACTCTAGCTTGAGCGGGACGCTGTTTTCGGCAATGACCATCTCGGCGAGCTTCGTCATGCGTTCGAGGCGAGCAGGCTGGTTATCGACCAGCGCCAGCGTGCCGGTGTTCAAATACGGTGAATGCACCATCTGCCAGATTGCCTGCCTGCCGAAGAATAGACTGCCAGCACCGATCACGACTACTTTGGGATGTTGAGCGTCTTGCATTTGTCTTACTCCCTCCTGCGAGCGTGAATACTGCGTGTTGATCGGCGATCTCAATTAAGGTGAATCGTCGCCATGCCACAACGCGCGAACCCGGTGAGCCGCCAGCTTGGGACGCCGATCGCGCGTGAACACGCCCTTGTAGTTATATGAGTTAACGCGTCTTACGCCTTGTGAGGTTTTGAAGTCGCACAGATTCCAGATATGCTGACCGACGACAAAGGGTCGGCTGTTGAGCAGTTCGATATAGGCGGTTAGAAATTCCGCTTGATATTCCTCGCTGAACATCTCCGGCGGCTGGGCATGATGACCGGGAATGGTGTCGGTGCCAAATTCGGAGAGGATAAATGGCTTAGGGTACAGTTCGTGAATGAGGTCGATTTCTCGAGTGAGGTTTCTCACCCCATCGTCAATCCGACCGGATTCGGAATACCATCCGTAGTAGCGATTGAGACAAACGACATCCACAAATGCGAACGACTCTTCAATTGCCCCCTCGTGACTAACCAGCGTCACCGGTCGAGTAGGATCAAGCGTATGGACTAAGTCCGTCTGTTCACGGAAAGCTTGCACCGCTTCCGGACGGCTTGGATTCGCCGGGACAGTAAAACCCTTGTGATATGCCTCTCGTGTCTCTAGCGTCGCGGTGTGGGGTTCGTTGGCGACCGACCACATGATGACGCTCGGATGATTCTTATCCCGGTCGATCAGTTCGCGGATCATCTGTTTGCATAACTGGTTGCGTTTTTCCAAGCCCGGCTCGGTAAAAAACAGCCCGACAGCCGGCGTCTCGTCAATCACGAGGAAACCCAACCGGTCAGCCATATCCATCATTTGTTCTGAATAAGGATAATGGCTGGTGCGGTAGGAATTCGCCCCGATCCAGCGCATTAGGGCGTAATCTTTGATAATCAGAGCGGGAAGCAAACCCTTGCCCACGACCGGGAAATCTTCATGTCGCCCGAAACCCAACAGCTTGACCGGTTCGCCGTTGAGCAGCAGTTGCTCACGGTCGACTTTGATCGTGCGGATGCCGATCGCCAGTGTGTAGGAATCGATCACCTCGCCGTTTCGTAGCAGGTCGGCGCGGAGATCGTATAGATTAGGCTTATCGGGTGACCATAGGGCTGCATCAGGCACCGTCAGTACCGCCTCAGCAGTGCCGTCTTTGAGCGCGAACTCCGCGGTGAGATCGGTGCTGTGTCCGCGCAGGACCATCCGCGCCGAAAGACCCGCATCCGATGGATAGTCAAGCTGGGCGCGCACAATGCCGTCCGTGCCATTGATTTCGGTGAGCACGGTCAGATCGGTAATCGCCGTTTGGGGCAGGGTGTAGATCAGCACCGGGCGTTCGATACCACAGTACGGGAAAAAATCGAAGCTCGTATCGGGAAAATCCTGACGCCCCCAACTGGCTCCGGGCAGCCCAGCTAATCCGCCGGGGGGAACGCGGTCGGGCAGGAGCTGACCTTCCACGCGAACGATCAGGACATTTCCTTCGTCAAGCACAGCATCGGTGATGTCGAACACAAACGGCAGATGTCCGCCCTCATGCGCGCCTAGACGCTTGTCGTTTAGCCATACTTCGGCGAGATAACTGACTGCATTGAAGCGCAGATAGATTCGCTGCTCGCGCCAGCTCCAAGGCAGATTGAAGGTGGTCTGATACCATGCCGTGCCGACATAGTCGCGCCAGTCTTCAAACTGATCGTTCCAACTCGCAGGCACAGCGATGATCTCAACCGGGTCAAAGTCCGCGCTCCAGTTCTGCGCATCGCCCCGATCTTCCGGATCAAACCGAAAGTTCCAGAAACCCGATAGGTCGTTCATTTGACGGAAAGTGTTCGATTGTGGGTATAACACTATCATTTATCCTTGAACGTTCATAAGTAAAGGCAGAGCGGTAAACCGATCAGGCTGTGGGGGCGGCGGTGTCCAGTTCGTCGATCCCTACTAGTGAAAGCTCCTCGGCGAAATGACATGCCGTAGTGTGATTGGGCGCGATCTCACGCAACTCAGGTGTCTCCGTTTTGCAGCGATCTTGGGCATAGGGACAGCGTGGGTGAAAATAGCAGCCAGTCGGTGGATGTGCCGGGTCAGCGACGTCTCCCGCTAGCACAATTCGCTTGCTGCGATGGTGCGGGTCGGGAGTCGGAATAGCTGAGAGCAAGGCTTCGGTATAAGGATGTTTTGGATTGCGGTAAAGCTCATCCGTTGGTGCCATCTCGACGAGCTTGCCCACGTACATCACGGCAACCCGGTCGGCGAGATACTCGACGACACTGAGATCGTGCGAGATGAACAGGTAAGTCAGATGCAGCTCGCGCTGAAGCTCGATCATGAGATTCAGAATTTGGGCGCGCACCGACACGTCGAGTGCCGAAACCGCCTCGTCCGCGACAACGAGTTCAGGGGAGAGCGCCAACGCTCGCGCAATGCCGATTCGCTGGCGCTGTCCGCCGCTGAAGGCGTGCGGATAGCGCCGCATGTGCTCCGGGCGCAAACCAACCCGATGTAGTAGGTTGGCTACCTTGTCTTCTAATTCTTGCCCCGAAGCGACCCGATGAATCCGTAGCGGATCGGCAACGATGTTGAAGACCGTCATGCGCGGGTTTAACGAGGCGTACGGATCTTGAAATATCATGCGAATCAGGCGGCGATAATCCTTCAACTGCGCCTCATCCAAGTGAGCAAGGTCAACGGGAGCGCCGTTGCGCTGATAAAGAATTTCGCCAGCAGTAGGCGAATAAGCGCGCACGATGCAGCGTCCAATCGTCGTTTTGCCACAGCCACTTTCGCCGACCAGTCCCAGCGTTTCGCCACGTTTGATCTCAAAGCTCACGCCATCAACGGCTTTGACGTAGCCGACCGTATGCCGCAAAAAGCCTTTTCGGATCGGGAAATGCATCTTCAAGTCATTGAGTTGCAAAATGGGATTGTTTTCAGTCATGATGGACGACCTTCGGCTTCTTCGTAGAGCAGGCAGCGCACCGTCCGCCCGTCCGGAAGCGTAGTCAGTTCGGGATGGATCACGTCGCATTTACCCGCCATGAACCGATTGCAGCGAGAGTGAAAAGAGCAACCGGAGGGTCGATTGAATGGATCGGGAACTGAACCTTCAATCGGATTCAGTTCTTGTTTCCGCCCTGCACCCAGACGAGGAATCGAGCGCAGGAGCGCCTGCGTATAAGGATGTTTCGGATCGTCAAATAACGAGAGGATCGGTGCTTGTTCGACCACCTCGCCCAGATACATTACCACGACCTCGTCGCAGGTTTCAGCCACAACGCCCAAATCGTGCGTGATGAGCATAATCGCCATACCAAACTGGCTTTGCAGGCTCTTCATCAACTCTAGAATTTGCGCTTGGGTGGTCACGTCGAGCGCCGTTGTCGGTTCGTCGGCAATCAGCAGGAGCGGATTGCACGATAAAGCCATAGCGATCATGGCGCGCTGACGCATCCCGCCGCTCAGTTGAAAAGTATAGGCGTCGATCAGCTGCTCAGGGCGAGGGATCCCCACCAAACTCAACAACTCAATGGCATAGGCACGTGCTTGGGTTTTGTCCATCGCCCGGTGCAGCAGAATCGCCTCGATGATCTGGTTGCCGATAGTGTGTACCGGACTAAGCGAGTTCATGGGTTCCTGAAAAATCATTGCGATCGAATCGCCCCGGATCGCGCGCATTTCCTTGCTGTTTTCCGGAAGCGCGGCTAGGTCGATCACTTGCCCATCTTTGTTGAGCAGAATCTGCCCTTCGACGATCTTTCCCGGCTGATCGATGATCTTCAGTATGGACATAGCCGTGACGCTCTTGCCACAGCCACTTTCGCCAACGATCCCCAGTGTAATGCCGCGCTTGAGTGTGAAGTCGACACCTTCAACTGCTTTGACCGTGCCTTCGTCCATTCGGAAGTAGGTGTGCAGGTTTTTGACTTCGAGCAGAATATCACTTTCCATGGATGCCTCACTCATAGGGATCCGCCGCATCGCGTAGTCCGTCGCCGAGAAAATTCAGTGCCAATACGGATATAACCACCGCAATTGCCGGAGTTAGCAGCCAAGGTGCGGTCGCTACACTGCGAATGTTTTGGGTTTCCTGCAGCAGCACGCCCCAACTGACGACCGGCGGTCGTAAGCCAAGACCAAGAAAGCTCAGGGAGGTTTCAGCGAGGATCATTCCGGGAATCGCCAAAGTGATCGAGGCGATGATGTGACTGTAAAACGCGGGGAGCATGTGCTGGAACATGATTTTGCGCGGACTTGCTCCATCCAGCCTTGCCGCCATGACGAAGTCTTCTTCGCGCAGGGTGAGAAAACGCCCGCGGACCACGCGCGCTAGTCCGGTCCAGCCGATAAACGACAGGAGAACGGTGATGGCGAAGTAGACTTGCAGCGCGCCCCATTCCACCGGGAGCGCCGCAGCTAACCCTAACCAGAGAGGAATGGTCGGCATGGAACGGATAAACTCGATCAGTCGCTGGATGAGATTGTCGACTGTGCCGCCATAGTAGCCGGAAATGCCGCCTAAGATGATGCCTAGAATCAGGCTGATCGTGACACCAACCAGACCGATCGACATCGATATACGGGTGCCATAGATTAACCGGCTCAGGACATCGCGCCCCAACCGGTCGGCACCTAACAAGTACATCGTCCCGTCGGAATCTGCCGGACCAATCAAATGAATATCGGTTTCGATCAAGCCAAGCAGTTTGTAGGAATAACCATGTGTAAACAGCCGCACCGGGAAAGGTTTCTCCGGGTCAGGTACAAAAGTTCGGCGTAACGCGACTTGGTCGATCTCGACGGTGTAGCCAAGAACGTGAGGGTTAAAGCCGGTCTCGTCGAACAATACCAGCGGCTGGGGAGGCGCATAGGTCGCCTGCGTATTGACGAGATCTGCCGGGAAAGGAGCGAGAAACTCGGCAAACAAGGCGATCAGATAGATCAGTACGGTGACGATGCCGCCGACGACCGCCATCCGATGCTTGCGGAAACGCCACCACATCAGCTTCCACTGCGAAGCGACATAAACTCGCGCTTCTTTTTCCTCAACCAACTGGCGAGCAGAGTTTCCCGTAGGCGCACCAACCTCGACCGTGTCTACCCCGTGATCGGGAATTTCGCTTTCCATAGTTCACGGCTCCTATTCAAACCGGATGCGCGGGTCTAGCCACGCCAGCAATACGTCCGAAATCAGCGTGCCGAACATGGTCAGTACGCTTAACAACAAGATAAATGCGCCCGCTAAATACATATCTTGCGAGGTCAATGCCGAGAGCAGCATAGGTCCAGTCGTGGGTAAGCTGAGTACCACAGCGACGATGATTGAACCGGATACCAGCGCTGGCAGCAGCCAACCGGCGGTACTGACAAATGGGTTGAGGGCGACTCGCACCGGGTATTTGAGGATAACCTTCCATTCCGGCAGTCCCTTAGCACGCGCTGTACGCACGTAGGGTTTGCGAAGCTCGTCCAGTAGATTGGCTCGCATGATACGGATCAGACTAGCTGTGCCGGACATGCCGAGAATCAGCACCGGTATCCAGAGATGGCTCAACAAATCGATTACTTTGTTTATGCTCCAAGGCACATTGTCACCAGCAAAATCTGGCGAGAACAAGCCCCCAACGCTCTGGTTAAAATATTTGAAGGCAATGAACATCAAGACTAAGGCGAGCAGAAAGTCGGGGATTGCCAGACCTAGAAAGCCGAAAAATGTCGCAATGTAGTCACCCAGCGAATACTTTTTAACTGCTGAGTAAATGCCAATTGGAAAAGCAATCAGCCATGTAAAGAGGAGCGTACTCCCCGAAAGGACAATCGTCAGCGTTAAACGCCCCCAGATCAGCGTTTCTACGGGCTGGTTCCATGCGAAGGACTGTCCGAAATCACCTCTGAATAGAATGTTGGTAATCCACTTGATGTACTGCACGTGCATGGGTTGGTCGAGACCGAAACGCTGATTCATCGCGAGGATGACGTCCTGTTGGACCGTCTCGCCTCTGCCGGCAAGGTTGGCAACATAGGAGGTGAGAAAGTCGCCGGGCGGCAGTTGGATGATGATGAATGCGACGATCGAAACAGCAAATAACGTGGGAATCATCATGAGAATACGGCGGATAATAAATTGAGCCATAAGACTATCTCCCCCAAATTAGGTCTGCGCTGTCCGTCGACGGACAGCGCAGACCAGTTACTTCATCTAAGTTATGCTTCGCCTTGGATGTAGTATTGGAAGGGATTGGTTGGACCGGGGTGCGGATACAACCACGCATTCGGGTAGGACTGCGGCACGTTGAAGAAGTTATTCTTCTGGATGCCGTAACCCGGCGACGGAAGCACGATGCCCATTGCCCAGAATTGGTCGGCAGCGATCTGGAGGATCTCGCCCATCAACTCATTCTGCTTATCAAGATCGGCGGTCGCTTTCAGTTGATCGTAAAGCGCCATCTGCTGCTTAGCTGCATCAACCGGCTCTTCCGCGCGCTCGTCTGCGGGGTTGTTGTACCAATACTGCCACGCCTCAGCAAAATGCGACTCGTTGCTGAAGGGGAAGTACCAGCGCGGTTCGAGGACGACATCCAGCCCGCCGTCGCCGCCCCACACGCTCGCGTCCTGCTGGTTGGCAGCCTTGCGTTGATACAGGAGGTCACGCTCAACGACGTTGACCCGTGCATCGATGCCTACGGCTTGCCAGTAGCCGACAACCTGCTCGATCACGTCCGGTTGTTCAGGATAGAGCGTGGCGATCACATCGACGCTGAACGTAATACGGTTGCCATCCGGTCCCAGACGATAGCCATCAGCATCCCGCTGGTCGAAACCGGCGCTGTCTAGCATTTGATTCGCCATTTCCGGGTCGTACTCGGTGTACTGGTGGGCGAGCTGCTCGTTGTAGTAAGGCGAAGTCGGGCGCGGAGCAAGCTGGTACGGTTCGCCCTGTCCGACGTAAATCAGGTCGATGATCGCCTGCCGGTCGATGGCGACGGACATTGCGGCGCGGAAGTCCTTGTTCTGGAAGATCTCCCGTTTCACCGGGTCCAGATCCGTCAGGTTGAAGGCGATCGCGACGTAGTTCATGCTCGCCGGCACGATTTCGGTGAAGTGATAGCCACCGGCTTCCATGTTGTCCGCGAAAACCGCTTTGTTCGCCAGCGTCGCGATGTGACGGTCTTGGAAGTCGATGTCGCCGTTGAGCGCTTGCAGAACCAGCGTCTCGACGTCCTCGCCGTAGTTCCACTGGACTTTGTCGATGTAGGGGTACTGGTTGCCTTCGGGATCGACTTTCCAGTAGTAGGGATTACGGACGGCAGTGATTTGCACGACGTCGGCAGTGTAGCCATTTTCGAGCGTCCACGCCCAGAGCTGCGGCTGCGGGGTCTGCGTGTGCCACTTGCCCGTGACTTTCAGCACCCACAGATCAACCCACGTATCGACGCCGACTTCGTCCATCAACGCTTGGACGGCTTCCATACCACCGGGATTGTAGTCGGGGTGGAACTGCGACGCCCAGTGTTTCGGGAACATCGCCGGGACCATGCCATCCGGGGTCGCCAGACGTTGGAGGAACAGACCATTCGGAGCCGCGAACGAGAACTTGACCGTGTAGGGGTCGATCACCTCGACCTTGCCGACTTCGCCACCCGAAACCATCCAGTTCGGCGGAGCCGGGTTGATCTCGGTGTTCGTCGCGTCGGCTTCGTACCAGAACAGGATATCGTCGGCAGTGAAGGGTTCACCATCGGACCACTTCATGCCTTCGCGCAGGTGGAAGGTGTATTCCGTGCCCTCGTCATTCGCTTCCCAGCTTTTAGCGATGTTGGGAATGATTTCTTTCCACTGGGGATCCCAGCGCACGAGACCCTCATATTCGATGTTGCGCACGATGTTGACTTCATCGCCCGTCCCGCGCAGCCCTAGATGCCACGTGCCGCCGTAGACGCCGATATTGTCGGTTGGTTCGACTACCAGCGGCTCGGCAGGTAACCGATCCGCAACTGGCGGGAGATCCATGCTGTCCAACATGGGGGCTTGATGATACTCCATAGCTTGAGCACCAAGCGGCACAACGAAGGACAACAACGCGATTGCGGCAATCAGAATAACGGATAAACGAAACGCTTTCATCAAAATATTCTCCTTTAGATGTGCTGTTAATTGTGTGGAAATGATGTAAGTGAATCCGTTGCGATGCCCCCCTTTCTAAATTGTTTCTTTCATGGCGCGCTGTCGCGGACAATGAGCCTGTGATGCAAGATCACATCGTCGTGCTGGGCTCGGTTATTTTCGATTTGTTCGAGTAAAATACGCCCCATAAACTCCCCAACGGCTTTCTTTGAAGTGGTCAGATCAAGCGTCGTCAGTGATGGTGTAATCAATTCGGCGAGGGCGTCATTGTCGTAGCCGATGACCGCTATATCGTCGGGCACGCGGACGCCCAATTCGGTACAGACTTTGATCGTTTTTGCGGCGATATCGTCGTTAAAGCAGATCAATCCGTCGATTTTGGAGTTGGACTGGAGCAGCTTCTGAATGGTCGGGAGCATGATTTGATCGCTGAACGGAACGGCAGTCGATTGTTTCGCCTTATCGAACGCGAGCCCCTTTTCCTTGACGGCTTGCTCAAAACCACGATAGCGTTCGTGAGAGCCATAGGTGTTCGTCTCCGACCCAATGTAGGCAAGATGCCGACGCCCGTTTCTCAGCAAGTGATCGACCGCGATCGAACTGCTTTGGATCTCATCCGTAAAAACACGCAGCGCCCATCGTTCATCCACGCGCGTATTTAAGGTGACGACCGCTGGCTGATTCCGTACGTATTTACTCAGTTCTTCCGCCGGGCTGTGCGGACTCAGGATGATTACACCCTCGACTCGATGATCCTCAAACAGAGTCATCACAGCCTGCTCACGGTCCGGATTACCATTTGAGTTGCACAACAGAATGTGGTAGTCGTTTGCCCACAGGACATTTTCGATGCCCTCGACGATCGCGCCGAAATATGGGTTGGAGAGTACCGGAACGAGGATGCCAATCGACAGTGTTTTGTCCGTTGCGAGGCTGCGGGCAATGGGGCTGCGGCGATAACCAAGTTCGTCAACCGCCTTAAGGACTTTGTCGCGGGTCTCGACGCTTGTCTCACCTTTGTTATTTAGTACGCGTGAAACAGTGGTTTTAGTGACTCCCGCATATTTGGCGACGTCTGCCATAGTGACCCGCCGACTCAAGCGATCCATTAGCATATCCTCTCGTGTTTTTCATCAGCCGAGAGGATAGAGACTTGCCCAGCAAAGGGCAAATGGGTGGCACAAATATGAGAAGAGAGTTTGTAAACCCAAAGACAGTAGTTCGTGCTCATAACTAAAAAATCTTTTACATAATTTGAGATTACCGGTTCCGTTACCGGTTCCGGAACCGGTAACGCCAATGTATCATGACGTTGATAATATTGTCAAGCAAGTGCTAACCGAAGTTAGAGCAAGGGCATAAAATGACAAAAAAGGTGGTGTTGGTCATGATGAATAAGAGCTGATCGTGCTTGACCAGCTCAGAGCAATTCGAGTATTTCATTGAGGAGTGGCACGCGATGCAGTTTTCTCGTCGGTTGTTCTGAAGCCATTGCTTAGCTTGACAGCGCGGGCACTTCGATCGATTTGCCATTGATTTGGGCGACGAAGCGACCGTCTGGTTCCCACTCCGCCTGTTCGAATTCGAGGAAGCTGCGTCACGTCGGGTACGCCGCCCGCATAGACGGCACAAATGAGTTCGTGTTGCGAATCGAGCGGTGACGCGGTCAGCATAGCGATCAAGTTGTGTCCGTAGACACTGTTGGCGCTGCCTGCTGCTGGCTGTGGCGCAGATGTGTAGCCCTTGAGCGGGCGGATGCCGACGCTGTTGTTGCCGACAAGCAGGAACAACCAATCCTCTTCCGGCTGGATCATCGGCACGCCGCCCGCGTCGTAGCCGAGCGGTGCGCTGGCTTCTTCGGCGGTCTATCAGTTTCGGCAGCAGGGTCGAGTGTTAAGGCGATGGGCACGCAGATGAACGTCGCCGAGCACGATCAGAGTCGTGTCGACGCTGTGCCGATGCCCGTTGACCACAATCGAATAACGCGCTCGCAGCCAGCCCGACTCGTCCGCAGCATAAGCTAGCACCTGCTGGCGGTGGGCGCGCACCCCAGCGTCGGTCAGACACAAACTGCTGTCCAGCGAAGGCTGCCCAGCTTCAAGACTGACGTTGAAGGGATACCGCGAACTATACACGAACTTAGCATACTTATTGCCATAACCGGGATGCACCACGCCCGCGTTGTACAGGCTGACGTGTCCAGCGCGCGCGGTCAGTACCCAGCCGGGCTGCGGAAAAACTTTGACAAAGTCTGAAGTTTCGGCAGGCAGGGGTTCTTCTTCTGCCGTCCAGAACGGATCGTCGTCGGACAGGCTCCACAGTCCGCTGAAGGCTTGCATCGCCCAATAAGGTGCACCGGTCGAAATGTAGCGCTCGATGATGTCCGGACTGCCCGATGCGGTCAGCGTCTGGCGCAGCGTGCCGTCCGCTCGAATCGCGCCCCGATCAATGTACCAGCGCAGGTGCCTGCCAACCATGCGCCGCAGCATTCCGGTAGAATGGGGGAAGATACCCAACTTATACGCCCACAGCGGCGCGCCGAGTCGACAGAACTTGTAGGCAAGGCTGCGTCCATACTCGATGGTCGCGCCGTCAGCCGCGAAGAAATTCGGGAAATGCACCATCCAAGCGCGAACTCGGTCGAGCAGTTCATCGCGGCGTTCGGGCATGGACGATCCATCCATCAGCGACCATGCCATCACGTGCATGGCAAATACCCAAGTGATGTAGTTGTCGAAATAGTTGACTCCGCGCGCCGCCGAATCGTCGTACCAGCCATTACCGCAGTAGACGCCGTCGAGGTAATCGTTCATCACCTCGTCGATGATCGACTGATCGTAGGGCGCACCGAGCGCTTTACGAGCGGCGTGATTGAGCACCCAGAACAATGCCCAGTTACTTGCCCAGCCCGACGGCTTGCGCCCGACTTGATCGAGAAAGCCGATCACGTTCGCCCGTTCGCGCTCAGTCAGCCGCGACCAGATCCGGTCACGCGTTTGCCAGAGGACAAAGGCGACCTGTGCCGACTCGACCGTGCGCTGATCCCAATCTTTGCGGTGTACCGGTTCATTCCACCACGACCCCGGCGCATCGGGATCGCAGCCATTGACGAGCGCGCGATAGGTGAGGTGCTCCAAGTTGTAGGTCACGCCGCGCCACTCAAGCGTCGCCGGACGCGCCGGGTCGGAGAGCCAACTCCCCAGACCCCACAGCATCCGGGTGACGCCCTCATAAGAACCGCCCGCCTCGCGGTCGTTGGGAATACCATCCAGTAACGTTCGATTGCCACTCTCGTTCAGATGGTTTGCCCATCCGGCGACGAGGCGCGCCCACCAAGCGACCGCCTCCGCGTGGGTGAGGGAGGGATAGAGGTTGGCAATCGGTTCCATTTTAGGCACTCCACCGCAGGGCGTTTCTTGACAGAGATTCCGTTTCCGGCTATAGTCCGTTACCGGTAACATCAGATCAATAGTGCGATTATAGCCGGAAAATTACACTTAAGAAAAGCAACTCACAGTGAACCTAAAAAGAAATTACCTACCGCGCATCGACTCTGCGCGTATCCACGACTAGGGTCGTTTATGCTTTCGCATCGCTACCAACGCGAAAATCTCAATCTGGTCGCTCAAGCGGATTGGAAGCCGTATCCTACGGCAGCAGATCGCGCCGCTTGGGAAGCTTTGCCCGCCGATGTGCGCGTGTCGCTCGTCGCTGCGGGCGAAAAGGCGCTGCAAGCCGCGTGGACTCCGCTGCTGGCGACCCGCTTTCTCGAATACGCCCGCAGCGGCAACCGCAGTGAGTACGAGCGCGAGAACTTTGGGCGGCGTAATCAATTGATCGCGCTGGCGCTGGCGGAATGCGCTGAAGGCAAGGGGCGCTTCGTCGACGAGATCGCTAACGGCGTCTGGCTGATCTGCGAAGAGACCTACTGGGGGCTGCCCGCGCACGTGGGGGTGCAACAGGCGGGCGTCGACTTGCCGGACAGCGCCGAACCGACCGTCGATCTCTTCGCCGCCGAGACCGCCGCCGCGCTGGCATATATCGATTACCTGCTGGGCGATGCGCTGGATGGCGTGTCACCGCTGATCCGCCCGCGCATTGCTCGCGAAATCGATCGGCGCATCCTCACGCCGAACCTAGAGCGCGACGACTTCGGCTGGATGGGCTTCAGCAGCGTCGAGCGTCCGAACAACTGGAATCCTTGGATCAATTCCAACTGGCTGGCGTGCGTGCTGTTGATCGAACGCGACGCCGACCGGCGACTTGCCGCTGTCGCCAAGATCATGCGCTCGCTGGATTGCTTCATCGACCCTTACCCAGCCGATGGCGGCTGCGACGAAGGTCCCGGCTACTGGATGCGGGCGGCGGGATCGCTGTATGAGTGCCTCGAACTGCTGTATCAGGCGACGGGCGGGCAGGTGGACGGGTTCGGCGACCCGCTGATTCAGGCAATGGGGCGCTTCATTTATCGCGTGCACATCGACGGCAGCTACTTCATCAACTTCGCCGACGCCTCAGCGACCGTTACGCCGGAAGCCGACCTCGTCTACCGCTATGGACAAGCCATTGATGATCGTGACCTGATGGCGTTTGGCGCTTGGGCGGCGCGGCAGAGCAGTAGTGCGGGCGGCTGGGGACGTCCCATCGAAAGCCCGATGCGGTGGCTGCGCTCAATCTTCAGCGGCGCCGAGATCGCTCAGGCAGAAGCCTATGCACCGCAGCCGCGCGACGTATGGCTGCCGGTCATCGAAGTAATGGCGGCGCGCGACGACGCGCAAAGCGCTCAAGGTTGGTACGTCGCCGCCAAAGGCGGTCACAACGACGAGAGCCACAATCACAACGACATCGGCGAGTTCGTCGTCTATCACAACGGGCTGCCGCTGTTGGTTGATGCCGGGGTGGAAACCTACAGCCGAAAGACTTTCAGCCCGCAGCGCTACGAAATCTGGACGATGCAGTCGGCGTATCACAACCTGCCGACGATCGACGGAGTTCAGCAGCAGCCGGGGAAAGAATTCGCCGCCCGCAACGTGGTGTACACATCGGACGATGCGTCGGCACAGTTGACGCTCGACATTGCCGGAGCATATCCGCCCGAAGCGGGATTGCAGCGCTGGCAGCGGACGATCCGGCTCAAGCGCGGGAAATCGGTTATCGTCGAAGACCAGTACGAACTCGATCACGCGCCGCAAAGCATGACGCTCAGTCTGCTGACGGCGAGCCACGTCTCACTCGACAAAGACGGCGTCATCCGCCTATCGTCCGCTGACTTGCCCGACGGAAGAGTTGCCGCGAGCGGCATCGTTCGCTATGACAGCGTGCGCTTCACCGCGTCGGTAGAAACGCTCGCCATCACCGACAACCGCATGAGCGGCGTGTGGGGCGCTTATCTTTACCGGATAATGCTCACGGCGGTTGACCCGCCTGAGCACGACATTTGGACCCTCGAAGTGAGTGAAGCCTGATGGAACGTACAGTGGACGCAACTTTACGGCAAGCGGTTGAATCGGTTCGCCGGAACATTCCCCGGTTTGGTGACGCCTATCCCCACAACGGTGATGGTATGAGCTACGTCCTGACCGGGAACACGCACTGGATGACCTCATTCTGGACGGGGCAGCTCTGGCTCGCCTATGCTGCGAGCGGCGACGCTGACTTTCGCCGCGAAGCCGAGCGGCGGCTCCCTAGTTTTGCCGATCGCCTCGTCCGACGCATCGACGAGAGCCATGACCTCGGTTTTCTCTACACGCTGAGCGCGCGGGCACAGTGGCAGTTGACCGGGGATCGAGCGGCGCGCCAATTGGGTATCGACGCGGCGGATCGGCTGATCACGCGGTTTCACCCCAAAGGCGAATACATTCAGGCGTGGGGTGCGATGAATGATCCCGACGAAGGCGGGCGGATGATCATCGACTGTATGTTGAACCTGCCGCTGCTGTTCTGGGCGAGCTATGAAACCGGCGACTCGAAATATGCCGAGATCGCCAGCCGACACGCGCGCACGTCGCTGCGCTACCTCGTGCGTCCCGGCGACACCACCTATCATACGTTCTTTTTTGATCAGGCGACCGGCGAGCCGCTCGGCGGCAAGACCGCGCAGGGGTATTCCGATGAGTCGCTCTGGTCGCGCGGACACGCTTGGGCGATCTACGGCTTTGCGCTGGCGGCGGAATGGATGGATAACCATGATCTGCTAGCTGTCTCGCGTCGGCTCGCCGAACGCTTCTGGATGGAGCTAGGTGACGAATTGGTGCCGCTGTGGGATTTTCGCCTTCCGCCCGACGCTCCGCGCAAGCGGGATAGCTCCGCCGGGGCGATTGCCGCCTGCGGCATGTTCCGGCTGGCAGCGCTGATTGACGATGCTGAAGAATCAATTCGCTGGCGGCAGCGCGCCGAGCAGATCACCACGCGCCTGACCGACGCCTGTTTCGAAACTGTGCCTGAAGCGCAAGGGCTGCTGCGCGATTTGAGCTACAACGTCAGCGCCAACCGGGCGGTCGAACAATTCATGCCCTTTGGTGACTACTTTTATCTGGAAAGTTTGGTGAATATGGGTGGCAATGTCCCTGATTTCTGGGGCAAAGCCAGTCTCAACGAGGGCGCAGAACAAGGGCAATCGAGAAGCGATTCCGGAATGCAGTGACACTTCGGCAGAGATGTCACTGCGTCCCGATTACTATTCGTATGCTTTTGACGACTCGGTATAGCTCGTAGGGTTGATCGCAATTGGGGAAAGCCTCCCCTTGGAGCGGATCAGTCGAAACCGATCCGCCTGAATAGAGACTTTAGCGCCGGGTGTTATCTGATGCTTGCTAATCAACCCTTCAGGGAGCCGGCGGTCAAACCGCTGACGATGTGGCGCTGCATGAACAGGTAGAAAATGACCATTGGCAGGATAGCGATGACGAGGATCGGCATCATTATTGACCAATCCGTATAGTACTGTCCAACGCCATTGTAGACCTGCATCGTCAGCGTCGATTTATCCGACGAGGGCAAAAATAGATAGCTCAGCAAGAAGTCGTTCCAAATCCAGATCGTATTGAAGATCACCAGCGTCGCGGTGACGGGTCTGAGCAGCGGAAAGACGATCTGCCAGAAAGTGCGGAAGATGCCCGCGCCGTCCACAAAAGCGGCTTCTTCTAAATCGCGCGGCATGGCGCGAATGAAACTCGTATACAGGAACAGGGCGAATACTGCACCGTTGCTGTGGAGCAGAATTAAGCCCTGATACGTGTTGATTAGATGTAGATTCTTCATGATCAGGAATAGAGGCAGCATCGTCGTTTGCAGCGGAACCATAAATCCGACCAAGAAGTAGCTGCGTAGAAACGTCGTGACGCGGTTGGACTTGCGGGCAATGGTGTAGGATGCCATCGAGCCAAGCACGACGATGACCACGACCGAGACAACCGTGATCAGCAGCGAATTGAAGAAATGGCGGAAAAAGTCCATGCCTTCGAGTGCGCGTATGTAGTTTGTGAGGTTCAGGCTGGACGGTAGTCCCAGCGGTGATTCGATGATCTCCGCCTGCGTTTTGAAAGTGCTCACCACCAAGTAGTAAATCGGAACCATGAAAATGGCGCAGATCACGAGCATGACTATCTCGGTGACCAGCGTCGACAAGGTATATTTCTTCATGCCAACTTCTCTTCTTGCTTACTGCTGAAGCGCACTTGGAAGAACGTCACAATGCCAATCAGGATCAGGAACAAGATCGACATCGCTGAGGCGAAGCCTACGCGATTGGAATTGACGCCTTCGGTGATAATCGACTGCGTGATCATGGTTGTGGCGTAACCGGGACCGCCATTTGTCAAGGCGAAGGGGAGGTCGAATGCTTTCAGGCTGCCGAGCAACAGGAACAAAATGCTGATCGTCATCGCGGGAGCGAGGTTCGGCATCGTAATGTAGCGGAATTTTTGCCACCACCCGGCGCCGTCGATGTCGGCTGCTTCATAGAATGTGCGGTCGATCACTTGCAGGTTGGCGAGATAAATACAAGCGTGCCAGCCGGTACTCGCCCAGACCGAGACTAGGATCAGCAAGACCATCGCCGACCTTGGATCCGCCAACAGCAGGAGTTTTTTCTGCCCGAACGACAGCAGCAGGCTGTTGATTAGCCCTTGACTGGACGGTGACAGGATGAAGTTCCATATGAAACCTAGAAAGAGCGCGCTGATCACCGACGGAAAGAAGAAGACCGCGCGTTGAATGTTGCGCGTTTTCATCTGGCTGTCGAGCAGCAGCGCTAGGGGGATCGCCAGCAGCGTAATGATGATCGGCACGGCGATCGCATAAACGATGCTGTTCGTGAACGACGTCGTGATGTTGCGCGTCGTAAACACGTTCAGATAGTTATCTAGCCGGACAAACTTGGGGCTGGGAGACAAACCATCAAAGTTGGTGAACGAGTAAACAAAAGTATAGAGCAAAGGAATAATGGTCAGAACCGTATAAATGATGAGAGCAGGGAGTACAAATAAGATGTAAGGGCTTCTATTTTTCCAAATCTGCCACGTTGAACCTGCCATCATTTCAGACTTTCGCTCGATGTAGAGCGAGAGCCGTGCATCTTTATCGCTCAACACATCCTCCTGAGTAGGTCGCTTGCCAGAAGCCGGTTTATCAAAGGTGATATCATCGCCAACTTGCATTGGAGCGCTGCCCGGTACAGCAGCGCTCCAATGGGTTCAGGAGGTCTTAACTATCGCTGGCGGAAAGTTCTGCCTGTTGTGCGTCAAGCTGCTGGACGAGTTCTTCGGGGGAGAGTGTGCCAAGCACGATTTCTTGCGACCCCTTGACGACCATGTTCGCCAGCGTTGCGGTGTAGACCCAGTCGATCGGCGGGTATGCGAACTTGCCGCTTTCCGCGAAGGCGCGCATTGGTTCCATCACGGGGTTGATTTCGTAGTCGGTGTTTTCCACGCCAATGAAATTGCCAGTAATCGATTGGTAAATCGCCAAGCCTTCGGGCGAACCCACGAATTCGATGAACGCTTTGGCGGCGTCGGGGTTTTGGGCTTGCGCAGAAATACCCAGACCGACGTTGACTGCGCCGACGGTGTAGGCGTTTTCCGGCGTGGAGCCGACGAATGGGAAGATGCCCAAGTCGATGTCGGGATTCTTTTCGAGAATACCTGACACTGCCCAAGGACCGGAGATCGTCATGGCGGCTTCACCGATTGCGAATTCGGTCATCCGCTGGTCGTCGGTCAAGCCGACCATGTCCAGCGAGATGTAGCCGGTGTCGATCATTTCGGTTTTCCACGTATTGAGTGCGTCCAGATAACCTTCGGTGAAGGTCGTCTCACCCGTGTTGATCTTCGAGTCGAACAGCGGGTCTTGTGACAGCACTTCGGTATTGTGCAGCCAGTAGATCAAATCGACGAGTTCATCAGCAGCCATGCTGATCGGCTTGATGCCTTGATCGTAGAAGACTTGCGCGGCATGGAGAAAATCGTCCCAAGTTTCCGGCACGGACAGGTCGTTCTCAGCGAACAGCGCTTTGTTGTAGAAGACACCACCGACCCACGCATCCGGCGCGTAAGCGTAGATTTTCCCATCGTAAGTATAGGACTGGGTGTAGCCAGTGGGCAGCGCTTGCACGGCTGCCAAATCGCTGATGTCTGCCATGTAGCCATTCTTCGCAAACAGCGTTACGGGCGGCTGAATGTAGAATAGATCGGGCAGTTCACCGGAGCTTGCCAGCAGTTGCAGCCGCTGCGTGTACTGGTTGTTCGCGGCAGGCACGTTCTGGAAGTCGATCTGGACGTCAGGGTATTGCGCGTTGAAAGCATCCAGCAGCGGCTGCATATCTTCTTGGTTATACCAACTCATGAAAGTCAGCGTACCCGAAACGTCGCTGCCATCTTGCGCCGAGACAAACTGAACGCTCAGACCGAGGGTAAAAATGACCACGACGACGAGGAACTTGGAGATAAACTTATTCATATAAAACTCCTTATGTTTTAGATGCTCAGCCAACAACGGCTTATTCCAGATTAGCGCGAATGTCCGCCACACCGAATGGTGAACAATATCAGTTTTTGTCCAAAAATACGGCGTTCTGACGCGGATGGATGAGCGGGATTTACTGGTGGTTGATATGCGGAAAATCTGCCGGACTCCGCGCGCTTTGGTGGCATAGCAGCGCGCGGAGTCTGAGGGCTTAACGGGGTGGTTGCAGCTTGAAGTCGAACGGCTTGTCCCGGTCGCAGACGAGCGTGTTATCGCGCAGTTCGAGTTCCGCGACTTGCACCGAGGAGTGTTTCGTCACGTAAGGATGCACCTCGTCGAAACCGTATTGCTTGGCGAGGTCGCGCTCAGGATGGGTGAAATAGAAAATGAACGCCCGATCGCCTTGCACCTCGACGTCGGCGTGATGTGCGATGATGCCGTCGTCGGTGCGCTGCCCCGGCTGGTCGAGGATGTTCGCCTGTCGCTGCCAGTGTTCGGCGTCTTGCGAACGATAGACACCGAGTCCGCTCCAAAAATCGGTGATCATCCAGTAGCTTTGCCGCCAATAGAAAACGTTCGGTCCTTCGTGGGCGCAGTCGGCGATCACGCCATTCTCTTGTGCCGTCCAGTGATACAAATCGCTGCTGTCGGCGGCGTAGGTATGAGACCCGTGCGCTTCGTCCTTGTACCACATCCGCCAGCGTCCATCGGGCAGATGGTGTACAGCGGCATCGATTACTCGGTCGGATGACAAGGGTAACTTGCTTTCATACTGCCAATCCCATAAATTGCGGCTGGTCATATGGATGATGTTTCGCGTGCCTGACCAATCGTTGGGCACGCCGGGCACGTAACTCACGTACATGTGATAGTGATCTTCGTGCCACAAGATTTCCGGCGCCCAGAAAGTGTTGCGCCCGCGCTCGAATTCCAGCCCCTCAAGGATGCCGCGATAGCGCCACGTCTGTCCCTGATCCGTCGAACTAGCGATGCCGATGTCCGTTCCATGAACCCATGAGACGCCTGTGCAGGCGACGTTGGCACGACGATTGGTGTACAGCAGCCACCAGCATTGTTCTTGACGATTCCAAATCACAGTTGGATCGGCTGCGCCGTCGTAAATCGGGTCGCGAAACAGCGGAGCAGGGGGCACGTTCATGAGTTACATCCATTCATTGGGATGAAATCAACCGGCAGCGAGACGGGAAAGCCAAAGCTGAGGCGATTGTAGCCCTCGCTCCCGCGCGCTTCCAAGCGCCATTGGTCATAACCGTCGAAACTCCTGCGCTGCAATGCCCACCACTCGCTTGAAAATCTTACTGAAGTAGAATTCGCTCTTGTAACCGATCTCGTGGCAAATCTCGGAATTCGGTCGATTACTCTGCTGGAGCAGTTCTTTCGCTTTTTCGATCCGCAACTGCGTGATGTAATCCCAGTATTTCATGCCCGTTGTTTGATGAAATACCCGCGAGAAGTGATTCTTGCTCAGACCCACGTAATCGGCGGCAGCTTGGAGTGAAAAATCGGTCGTCGCATAGTGAGCGCGTGCATATGTCTTTGCTAGTTGCACGACGTAATAGCCGGGTTCGGTGGCAAGAAAGTCACTCACTGCAGCGCCGACCGCTTCCAAATATCGGCTGGCGTAAGCGAGCAGTGTCGCTTTGGTCGCGCACGCTCGCAGGCGATTTTTGTCGACGGCGGCGACCTCCAGCAGGGTCTTTTCGGGGTATTGCTTCGTGAGCGCGATCTTGACCCAGTTCAAGATGTCAAAGACAAAATCATAGAGCAGCAGCGGGCGGATTTGCTGTTCAAACAGGGCAGTGAGTGTCTCCTGCAAGTGCTTGTTGAGCCGACCGGATTTGCCTTGCTCGACGAGTTCGGCAATCGGCGGCTCAAACTCAGCAAAATTGACGGCGAGGTCGCTTGAAAAGCGCTGTTCACTACGATAGCAACATAGATTGCTGCCGGAATAAAAGCATTCGCTCAGCGCCGTTTCTGCTTGTCGACTCGCATGCAGCAAATCGAACGGTTCGGGGATGCTGCTCAATCCGATCACGACGGGTTGCTCGCGCAAGTGCAGGACGCCTAGCATATCTGCTAACCGCCCATCGAGGTCGCTATGTTGTGTTAAGACGATCAATTCCACCGGGCTGATCGCAACCGCTGCGGCGTGCGAACCAAGTCGATCCTTGAAGAACAGGCGAATGCCGTCAATGTCGGCGTTTGTCTGCTGCTTGTGCTCGTCAGCGATGCCCAAGATGTGCAGCAAGACGTCTGCTTGCCCGAAAGTCGTTATGATGTCACCGGCGACGTTGAAAGATGCGTCGGTATCTTCTTCGCGGCGATGCAAAAGCTGCTGGAGTTGTTTCTCTGCTTGCTCGATCTGATAGTTCTCAATCGTGCTGCTGACTGTTTGCTCCCGGTCGAGTTCGTGGGCGATTCGAGCGATAGCGGCTTCTAGCTTATCCTCATCCAATGGCTTGAGCAGGTAATCGCTAATTTGGTACGTGAGTGCTCGCTGGGCATACTCGAACTCAGCGTAAGCGGATAAAAGCAAAATTTTGACGTTCTTTTGCGTTTCACGGATCACGTGCGCGAATTCCATGCCGTCCATTTTGGGCATTCGTATGTCCGCAATCACAATGTCAGGTTCTACCTGCCGGAACAGGGCGATCCCTTCTGCGCCATCACTTGCCGTGCCGCAAAGAGAAATTCCATATTTTTGCCAATCAATCGCGTCTTCCAGCATCCGCAGCGTAATCGGCTCGTCATCAAGGAATATGATTCTGTACATAATTTTTCTCCTAAGTGCGTAGTACGATTCGTGTATACGCTCCTTCTTGGCTGTCGATCTCGCGGATGCCGTATGCCGCCCCGCGCACCATGATCACACGCTGGTGGACGTTGAAAAGCCCAATGCCATCAATATTCGTTTGGTCAGCTTCGGCAAGCTCTTGTTTGAGTTGGATCAACTTTTCAGCTGAGATTCCCAGTCCATTGTCTTTCACCTCGAAAATGCAACCGTCCCCATCTTTCCGTCCGCGAATCTCGATGCATCCGCCTGATTTTATCCCTTCAAAGCCGTGTTTGATGCAGTTTTCCACGAGTGGTTGCAGAATCATCTTCTGAACCTGATAACCCATCACGGCATCAGCGACATCGATTTGGTACTCGAATTTTCCGATGAAGCGACGTTGATAAATGTCGAGATAGTCGCGAATGTAGTGGATTTCATCGGCAACCGAAACTTGCGACGTTTGGTTGTCCATTGAATAATGCAACAAATTAGCGATTGTCGTGATGGCTTGGCTGATTTCCTTGTTCTTCGAAAAAATGGCTTCTGCTTTGACGACTTGGAGCGAGTTGTAAACAAAATGCGGCGTGATCTGGTCGCGCAGCGCCCGCAGTTCGGCATTCTTCTTCTTGATTTCCGCTATATAGACTTGTTCCACCAGTTGGCTGTTCTGTGCCAGCATCGTCTCGAATTTACGCCCCAACTCAGCGATTTCCCCGACACCATAGTCGATCTGCATCGGTTGATGGTCGGCAACGGTCGCTGTCTCCATCCGGCGCGCGAGTTTATTCCAAGGCTGTCGTATCTGCTTGGAGATAAACAGGAACAGCACTAATGCGATCAGCAAACTGATGGGCAAAATGATGAACAGAATGGTTCTGGAGACAGCGTAGCCGGGGGTTAGCAGTGCTGAATAGGGAATGGAGGCGATTAGATACCATTCCGTTATGCTCGATTGCAAGTAGACGATCATGCTGCTGTCGTCTTGCTGCCTGTTGACAAAAGAACCGCTGGTCCCGCCAAGCTGAGCGAATATATCTTGATCGAACTGGGAATTCACTTTGTCGATGTCCCGGTCGAAAACAATGTCGCCGTCGGATGTCACAACCGTGATCTCGATTTCATTCTGTTTGTAGACCGAATCAAGCACGGTACGCAGCTTCTCATAGTCGATGTCTCCCTGAAGAAAACCGACTGCACGTCCCTGCACCGTCATCGGCAAGATCGCCGAGACAACCCAGCGCACTGGACTGTTGGTTTCGTAGTAATCCGCTTGGTGTGGCGGTGTGAAATCAAAGTTCGAGTTTTCGGAGCGATGATAGCTTGTCAGCCACTCGCGGTCGTACAGGTCAAGTGACTGGTTGATGGCGTAATAGTTCGGGAGATTGCGCTTGTAGCCATTCGCACCAATGATGATGATGTCGTTGATGAAACTTTTAAAGACGTTCACGTTGCCGATGGCGTCGGCGATCCGGTTGTTGAGAAAATATTCATCCCGGAAATTTAACGGTGTCGCTTGCGTCAGCGCTTGTTGAACGTCCTTGTTGATGCTGATATACGCCATCATCGTCTTGATGTCGCTGAAATAGTAATCAAAGTTGTCTTGGATCTGCGTGACCAAGGTTTTTGTGCTGTTTTCTTTTTCCTGTTTAAGCGTGTTGAAAAAACTGCTAAAAGATAAAACCGTTAACAAAACCAGCAGCAAGACGATGTAGGGCACGAAGAAGAAAAGCAGCCTACGGGCAAACGATTTATTGATGTAATTACTGATCCTATTCAGCATGTCAACTCTAAGTGGTAATCCAAGTCGTTCTGGATGTTATTTTAAGCCATCTGCTCAACCCAGTAGCAGTAAAACATAGCCGGTGTAACTGGTGATGAATAATCATAGCGGCTGTTTATCTCGAAACAGCGAGTAAAACTAGGGCGCAAGCCGGGAGAAAAGGCTTGTGCATCAACGGGATGAACAATCCATCCATTGATTGCGCGTGTGATAACTATCCCGCTATGCCGACCATTTCGTCAACATACCGGGAAACAAGTAACCCACTTACGGTGACAGAGGAACTTCTGAAAGCTCCGGCTTAACCGCTACACTAAACTAGAACATTGATGTGAAACTTCTACATGTCCTCGCGGAGTGGCTAGAGACTGGATTGCCGTCCGATGCAGTTTTCCGATCTAACATGGATCAATAACCAAGAACAAAGAGCCAGCGAACTAGCCGAATTACTTGACGACCATCGCAGCGAAATCGCTGCCACTTGGTCGAAGTTGATCTACGAAAACGCTAGTTTTCATCCAGATGACCTCTGGCTGGAGCAGTTGGTGTACTCGACTAAACGCGGGCTAGAGGGGCTGTCCTGCGCGTTGACCGCTGGTTCCTACGACGAGCTAACCGAATATCTGCGCGATCTCAGCACGACGACGATGCGCTCCGGCTTCGAGAGCAGCGAGGTGATCGAGGCGCTCTTGTTGTGCAAGGATGCGGTGCTGCCTCAAATCAGCAAGGTATACGCTGCCGATACTGGCGCGGCACTGGCGGTGACGTCGACACTCGACACCTGTCTGCGTTGGATCGCCGGGCACTTCAATAGTCTCCATGGCACGGCGATGAACCGGCAGATGCGTGAGCAGCACGAACGAATTGTGACGATGCTGAAAATGGGGCAGTGCGCTCCGGATGCGTTGGATCTTGAAGAAGTCTTGCACTACGTTGCGGAAGGGATCATTGCCGCTGCTCAGGTCGATCACTGCGACTTCTACCTCGCCTACGAGGACGACGGCAGGCTTGCGCCCAAAGCCGGTATTCGTCGCGTACCGGTGCCGCAGGTAACCGACGCTTGTTTCCGGGCAAACTATCCGGACATTGAAGCCGATCCACTGCTAAATGAAGTCTTGCGACGCAAAGAGCCAATCGCCGTCTACGACGTTCATAACGACCCGCGCCTCGATCCGCAGGTCATGAACATGATGGACACCAAATCGATGCTGATGGTCCCTCTAGTGACCCACGATCGTGTCTTGGGGGTTGCAGTAACGGGCACGTTTTCGGAATACCGCGCCTTCACCGGAGATCAGATCGAGTTGGTGTGGGACATCGCCCGAACCGCAGCGCTGGTCATCGAGAACGCGCGCCTGTATGACAAGATTCGCTACATGGCGGTACTGGAGGAACGCGAGCGGCTGGCACGGGAAATTCACGATAATTTGGCGCAAGCATTGAGCGTTGTCAATTTGCAGACGTCTCACATCGAGACGCTGCTCCAGCAGGGCGAAGTTGAGCAGGCACAAGTATTCTTGAGCGAGATGAAACATCTCGTCGCCGAGGCGCATGTCGATGCCCGCGATGCCATCTACAGTTTGCGTAATGGCGGTTCTTCGGTAATGGCATTTATCCCCGCTCTACGGAGCTACCTTGACCGCTATCGCAACACCTATGGACTAGACACACAGTTGATCACGCACGATGACCGCCCGATTCTGCTGCCGAACGAAGCGATCGTCCAACTCACCCGCATCATTCAGGAAGGGCTGACCAACGTGCGCAAGCACGCCGACGCGACCGAAGTCCGGGTCGAACTGGAGCGTCACTCGGACTGCTTACGTATTGCTATTCAGGATAACGGCTGCGGCTTTGATCTCCAATTGCTGGAGTCGACGCAGGATGGTGGTGTTGGGCTGCAAGTCATGCGCGAGCGAGCGGAATGTCTGGGTGGTCGGCTGGAAGTGCAGACCGCGCCGGGACTAGGCACCACTGTCATTGCTTGGATACGGTTGGAAGATAGGAGGTAATTAGACGTGGAGCATTTGCGCGTTTTGCTGGTAGACGATCATGCGCTGTTTCGTCAGGGCGTCAAATCCTTGCTCGAATCGCGCCCCAATATCGAGGTCGTCGGCACCGCTGCCGACGGCTATGAAGCAATTGATTTAGCGCGCGCGACCAAGCCACAGATTATTCTGATGGACATCGAGATGCCGCACTGCGATGGACTTGAAGCAACCCGGCAGATCAAGCAGGAGTTCCCGGATGTCAAGATCGTCGTGCTGAGTGTCGTCGAGGATCACGACACTATTTTTCAAGCGCTTAAGAACGGCGCTCAAGGCTATCTACTGAAAAATCTAGAAGCCTATCAATTGTTCGACATGCTCGACGGTTTGCAGCGCGGCGAAGCGCCGCTCTCCGGAAGCATTGCCGCTAAGATCCTGACCGAGTTCAACCACCCACCGGCTGTCTCCGCTACCGATCACCTGCAGCCCGAAGCATTGTCCGACCGCGAGCGCCAAGTGCTCGAGCTGCTTGTCACTGGCATGACCAACAAAGAGATTGCCGAAGCGCTTGTGATCACGGAGAACACCGTTAAAACTTACCTCACTAACATTTTGGCGAAACTTCACCTCCAGAACCGGATTCAGGCGGCGGTTTATGCTGTCAGCCAAGGTCTGGTCGATGCGCCGTATCTGGGCGAATAGCATTCTGTCGTTTCCCCGCTTTGACGCCGATGGAGATCACGGTGGCATCCCCCAGATGGGGGATGCCACGCCTCGTCAATACCACCAATAGGATGAACTTGGGCGATCAAAAGATCGCTCTTTTGTTTGCCCAAAAATCCCTCAGTCTGACCTAACCGCCAAACGCCAATCGGAATATGCTCATGGCATCCTCTTGGAGAACAGAGGTACCGGAGTCATGACGCGAGTCTTTATCTTCTCCAACCATTCGCTGTTCAGCCAAGGCATCAAGACCTTACTCGACGCTGAAGCAAGCATGGAAGTTGTCGGTTGGGAAACAGACCCGGTGAAAGCAGTCGCCTGCATTCAGATAATGCAGCCGGACGCCATTCTCGTCATCAGTAAGGGGCGGAGCAACTGCCTCACACCAGACGGACGGCTGTTCCTGCGCGCCGGTGGCAAAGCCAAGATCATCGAACTGCAGCTTGACGATAACAACGTGAGCGTCTACTGCGGCGAGCAGGTCGTCATCCAAGAGGTCAGTGACTTGATACGGATGATTGAAGATCCGTTCACTGCTTTTCCCGAACCACTACTCAGGATGGCGCCAGACGAGGACCTTAAAGGAGAGGCGTGAGGTTCTGAACTGATACCTACAAATTTTCGCTGAATCGACTTTGAACAAGCAGAAAAAGGATAGCATCATGAGTAAAGAGAACGAACACAAGAGTCTGTCACGGCGCGCGTTTCTTAAGAGCAGCGGCATGGCAGCGGCGGCAGCGACCGGCGCGAGCCTGATGGGTGGCGTGCAAATTGCGGCTGCACAGGATAACGGAGCTTCCGGGTTAAGTTGGGAAACCGCTCCCAGTCCCATTCCTGAATCCCAGATCGTCGAGACCGTCAGTGCTGATGTTGTTGTCGTCGGCGCGGGCTGCGCGGGAAATGCTGCCGCGCTGAGCGCTGCCGAGAACGGCGCAAGCGTCATCGTCGTCGAGAAGACTTCGTCATGGGTCGGGCGCGGCGGCGGCATCGGTGTCTTCAGCTCGCGGATGATGCGCGAAGCGGGCATCGAGATGGATAAAGACGAACGTGTCCGCGAATGGATCGAAATGTGCGGCAACCGCGCTAAAGAAAGTTTAGTGTGGCTGTTCATGAACGAGAGCGGCAACGCGCTCGACTGGTGGATGGAAAAAGCCGATACCTACGGCATCGTCGGGATGCTCTGGGGTGGCTACTACAAGGGTCCCAACTACACCGAGAGTCCCTGCTATCACATGTTCTTCAACGGTCCGGCGTCGCAGGCAGGCTTTGACCCCGGTGCCGAGCTTTCCGCAGTGAGCTATGAAGAAGCCGTCAAGGCGGGCGTAACCTATTACTTCAAGGCACCGGCTGCCCAACTCGTCAAAGATGGCGACCGCGTTGTCGGCGTGATCGCGCAAACGGAAGACGGTTACAAGCGCTTCAACGCGACTAAGGGCGTCATCTTGGCGACCGGCGATATCGGCGGAAATCCCGATATGGTCAACGCTTATGCGCCGTTGGCAGCTCGTGTCGCCCATTCGGACTACACGCCGATCGGCGTGAATACCGGTGACGGTCATCAGATGGGTTTGTGGGCAGGCGGCGCCTTCCAAGACACTCCCTTCCCGACCATGATCCACCCGCAGGCGTTCTCGTGGTTCTCCCCCGGCTGCTATCCCTACATCAACGTGCGCGGTCAGCGCTACATGAATGAGGATAGTTGGGTACAGGCGAAATCGCTCCAGATCATGCAGCAGTCGGATACGCCGTGGGCATACTCAGTGTTCGAACTCGAACTGGCAGGATGCGCTGGTCAAATCGGTCGAGACCGGTGGCGGCATGTTTTGGGACTCGTTCCGGGCGGTCGGCTCCGAGTTTGACCCCGCCTACTTTGAGGGCACCATCGACAACTACCTGCAAGGTGGGGAAATCGCATGGAAAGCCGACACGCTGGAGGAACTGGCGGGCATGATCGGCGTCCCGGCGGATACGTTCCAAGCGACAATCGCACGGTACAACGAACTGGTCGACGGCGGGCAAGATGTCGACTTCGGCAAGCGCTCGGAGCAATTCTTCGCTAAGGTCGAGCAGGGACCGTTCTACGCACTCAAGTTTGGTCCCGCCCTGTTGACGGTTGTCGGCGGTCTCGACGTGGACACCAAGCTGCGCGTGCTGGATCACGACAAAAACCCGGTTCCCGGTCTGTACGCGGTCGGCAATGTATCCGGCAGCTTGTATGGTCAAGACTACCCGATCCAGCTCCCGGGTTGCAGCCACGGTCGCGCACTAACGTGGGGCTACTTGGCAGGCAAATCCATTAACGAAGCCTAAGCATATTCTCTCTCTCTCCTCCTGCGACCCTGCCCTCGTTCAATACGAGGGCAGGGATTGACGAAACCGAGCATTTCTCAAACGACCGGTAGTGAGTGAATTTGTGGACGTTTCCACGTCTTAAGCTTTGCAGTGGCATCTGACATTCCGGCAACTGTCCAGATTGTTGTGCCGGTGTCTTCTCAACGAACGCGAGATTGGTTCAGGATAGATTCAATGTTCAAGCGTAAATCCAAAGTTCAGGACGAGACGAAATCACCTAAAGACCCGAAATCACGAAGGCGCAAGTGGCTGGTGTTGAGCATCATTGGCAATATTCTGCTTGTCAGTGGTGTTGCCATCGCCTCTGGGACTGCGGTAGTCGTCCATGAGTCCGACACCAACCCGAACTTCTGCGGCACCTGCCACCTGATGCAGTCACATGTGACTTCGTATCTCGAAGGGAATAACCTCGATCACGTTCATGCAGAAGCTGGAGTCGAGTGCAAAGACTGCCACGACTACCCGCTGGAAGAGGAGATCAAAGCCGGGATCGACTATCTAACCGGCAACTACGAGGTGGACGAAACCGGCGAACTGCCGAAGCGAGATTTTGGTGATCAAATCTGTACGAAGTGTCACATCAGCTTAGAGCATGTAGCGACGCTGACGGACTACCTGTACTTCAACCCCCATGGCACCCGTATGGGGACATTTACCTGCAACACCTGCCATCTCTCGCATAGTGAGCAGATCGACTATTGCAATGAGTGTCATGAGGCTCCCGGTCAGCGGATACTGGGCGACGATACGCCGCATGAGCAGATCGGCAAGCCGGTATCGAAGTACGGCGGCATGTACGGGAGCTGACGCTGTTCCATCCTGAAGCCAACGCATAGAAATGAAAAACCGCCGAAATAATCCTTCGGCGGTTCTTCATTTTGCCTAACTAACGTGCGCCATCGTCTTGAGTTGATCAATGACCGATTCGATATGGCGCGTTTGCGTAAAGACAATTTGTCACTCAGCAGCAACAGTTGGTTCTTCAGGTTGGCTTTGAGCCGGGGTGAGCTTTACCCCGTCGAGCGGAGAAAAAGTTTGTCCATACCAAACCGCGGTTCGAAATGTGCAGGGCTGAGATAACCGAGTGCCGAATGCAGTCGCCGTCGGTTGTACCAGCCTTCGAGAACCGCTTGGCGTGAACGGTCAAATCGGCGGGGCGCGGATTCAACGTAATGCCCCCCGGACCATCGCCTTTGCCGTCCGCGCCGTGACCGATGACGCTGTTCGCTCAGAACAGCGTCTACCCCGCGCCGACCGAGGTGGCGTCAGGCTGAATCGGATTCGCCGGTGTCGACTCCTGCTGAGTTCATGGGGGCGATAGCGGTCGGAGTGGCGACCGATGCGTTGGCGGACGTCAACCTAAAGTCCTGTGCGCTGCTGACGAGCAGAATCAAGCCGAGCGCGATACCGGCGCTGGCGAGCAGCCCGGCACCGCTCGCCCGGCGGCGCGTCCGCGCGACGAAGAACCCGCTGATGCCCAGCAGCGCTATTCCGGCGAGCGCCGCCGCGACCGTTCGTTCGGCTAGCGGAACCGCCGTGATCTGGTCAACCGACGGCATGGGCGGAGGAGGCTGGATATTCGCCTCAAAATCGGCGACCACGTCAAACTTGCCGGGACGGGCGACGGTCATGCGGATGCGCCAGTGACCGGGTGTGCTCAGGTTGGAGCCAGTGGCTCGATAGTCGCCCTGTCCGCTGGGCTGGGGGCGCAGTTCGCTCTCGCCTAAATTCTGGTCAAGGTTGGTGAAGCGCAGTCGGATGAGCGAGGCGTCGCTCACCAAATTGCCATCTTCGTCGAAGGGTGTGACGATGAATTCGTTCTCGCCGACAAAGCCCGGCACGATTTGCAGGTGCATCATCTGATTGTTGACGATTTCCACGTCGAAGTAGGGCTGGGTCTGCGGCGGCGCGGCGGCGGCAGCGCGCAGCGCCTGCACGCCGCGCGCTGGACTGCCGGAGGTCATCACGCCGACCGCCAGCAGAATGCCCACCGTCAGCGTGATTTCCGCGCCCACCAGCCCGCGCAGCCGCCCAAACCAGCGCGTATCGCCCCGATTCAACCCGCGCTGCGTCAGCAAGAGGTTGACCGCTGCCACCGCCAGCAGCGGCAGGAACAGGAGTCCCTTGACCAGCAGCGTCTGCCCGTAGACCGTGTGCAGCAAGGCATCGACTCCGCTTAGGTTGGGCGCGCCGACTTCCAGCCAAGCGGCGTACAAGCCGCTGACCACCAGCAGGACGACGGCGACGCGCGCGAAATTGGAGAAGGCGGCGACCAGACGCGCTGAGAGCGCAGTCCGATCTGGCTCGTGGCGCAGGGTCAGCAGCGTCAGCGCAAACGCCGCCAGTCCTCCGATCCACAGCGCCGCACTGGTGAGGTGCAGCCAATCGTTGGCGACGGCAGCGATGCGGTCTGCGGCGGCGCTGGCGTGGCTGAACAGACTCTGCGTGACCAGCAGCAGCAAACCGAGCGCTAGGGCGATCCACAGTATCCGCGGCTGCCGCCCGCTCATCCACAGCGTGACGCCGTACAATCCCCATAGGATCACGCGAGCGAACCAAAGCTGACCGAAAGTCGTATTGGTCAGCACGTCGCCGAGCGCCGGGCTGGTCAGCGCGGCGAACAGGGCGGTGTCGGCGTTCGTCGAGACTTGCAGCAGCAGGAGCAGCAGCGCCGAGACGCCGACCAGCAGCCAGCCGATCCACGCCAGCCGATACCAGCGCCGCCTGACGAGCTTGTGATCCTCAAGCACTACAGGACGCCACACGAACAGCCAGAAGCCGATGCTGCCGATGGCAAGCGAGAGGCTGATCAGGTTCAGCCAGCGGATCGCAACGCCCTCCGGGGCGACGCTTTCGTCGATTGCCGAGGCGGGATTGCTGGCGACCGCCACGCCGATGCCGAAGGCGAAACTGCCTTCGGTCGAGTGCCCATCGGCGGCGGAAATGGCGCGCCACGCGACGGTGTACAGCCCGTCGGGAAGCGCGCCGGGCTGCATGAACATTTGACGCGCGTCGGTCGGATCGATCTGGCTGGGCGGTGTTTGCACGAGGTTGCCGCTGCTGTCGCGCAGGCTGAAGCGGCTGTAATTCGGCTCGACCGGCTCCGTGAACCACAGCCGGATTTCGTCAGGCGCGCTTTGCAGCGAGGCGTTGGCGGCGGGCGTCGAGCGGGCGAGGTTGGCGTGCGCCAGCGCCGGAAACACCGCCAGCACCGCCCACGCGATGACGATCAGTCCGGGCAACCACCGATGTCTCCTCATGATTCTATCGAAATACCCTTTTCACCGGAATCAATGGACGGGGAGCCGACGCTCCCCGATCTCAAGCGTACCCTATTTGCCCTGTAACTGCTGAACCGCCGCTTCGAGCTGGGTCACGCGGTCTTCGAGGGCGCTGATGCGCGCTTCCTGGCTCTGCGTCGACGGGAAGAGGATGTCGGTCGCCGGCTCGACGGTGCTGAACTGCCCGTCTGCCGAGGTAAACGTTTCGTCGACCGCCGTATCCCCGATCGTGCCGGTCAGGTGGAAGGAATAATCGCCCGGCAGCGTGGGGATCAGGTCAGCGATGTAATGTCCGGGGTCGTCCGCCGGTTCAAACGTGACGGTCGTCGTCTGGTCGCCGAAGCTGACTTCGGCTCGCAGATCGATTTCCACACCGGCGAAGTCATTCTCAGTCGCATGAACTTCATCCATTCCCGGTTCCGGTGTGGCGTCTGCCGGGGCGATGAAGATTTCGGGTCCGTTGAACTGACCGGCGTAGGTCGGTTCGTTGCGCCAACCAAAGGCGATCTGCCAAGTGCCAACCGTGCGCTGCTCGTGGGCGGAAACGGGCATGACGAAGGCAAGGACGAGTAGAAGAACTACCACGGCGAGACTGCCAATACGCAGGAAACGCTTGTTCATGAGACCACTCCCTAAACTAAGCCAGAACACTACGACAGGCGGGACAGCCTTGTGCAGCCACAACGCCTGCTGCAAACCAGTGATGCTGTTTCCAATTCCGCTGCGGAGAAGGGGTGCTTAACCTCCGTGGAGACCGCTGTGACGTTGGCGAAGAAAATCGCGCGCTTCGGCAAAGGAGGCAATGCGCCCGTTAAAGCCGTGCTGGAAACGTAGGGCGTCGCTTCGGTCGGCGAAACTGAGGATATTCGGGACGCAGCACAGCCTCACGTCGGATTCCAGCAGATAAACCGCCTCCAGCGCATTGATCGCACGCCCGTACAGGAAGTCGCGCGCCAGAACGGACGTGACGTCATCCAGATCATCGAGCAGCAGAAAGCCGCAGTGGGGGCAGCAGGCTTGCACTAACTCCGCCTGATTCTGAATTAGGAAGGCGGTCCGCTCTCTCACGACCCCGTTGCACAGGTCGCAGGCATCCGCCGCACCCGCACGCGACGAGAATTGTCCTGCCAGCATAACGCCGCCATAGACCTTCTCGACGTATCCATCACGCACCAGTCGATCCAGATCGCGGTGGACGGTCATCACCGAAATCCCTAGGCGCTCGACCAGTTCGTCAATCGTCAAGCTCTGGCTTTCGTCCAGCCAAGCAAGAATCTGCTGCTGCCGCGCGGCGGAAGGCTGTGGCATGATGGGATACTCTGTTATAGTTTGATCGAGTTCACATACTATAGCAGGGAGATGCCTAGGGCGCAACCCGCCCATGCTCCGCCGCTATGCGTGTCACGCACAGGCTCAAGGGGCTTCGACGACGCCGTGGATGCCCGCTTTCGCCTCCGCACTGCTCTGCGCAGGATTCCCAGTGACGACGCAAATCGTGTGGTCGCCCGCCGATCCAGAGGGCGGTCAGGCTCAGATGCAGCCAGTCGGCGAAGACCGAAGCAGTCGCGTCCTGAGCGCCAGCGGCATGGCTGTAGAGGCTGTTGGTCAGCAGGATCGCGCCCATTTGTACGCGTAAGTCACGATCCACATTTCGCGCTCTGACCGGGTGGCACAAGCGGCTGAGTCCACCTGACAAATATCGCCTTGACAAAGTTTTTAGATTCGTCTAAAATTTCAGTATATGAAGCCAAAAATCATTTGACGGCGAGTGCTACCCATGAATGAATATGCCACTCTAGACCAATTGAAAGTCGGGCGCAGCGCCACCGTGACCGGACTGACCAATCGGGGCGCGAACCGCAGCCGGTTGATGGACCTCGGCATTCTGCCGGGTACCAAAGTCGAAGTCGAGATGAAAAGCCCGCTCGGCGACCCGATCGCTTACCGTGTGCGGGGCGCAGTCATCGCCCTGCGCCGCGTTCAAGCCCAGAGAATCCAAATCCAACTCGATCCTGTGGAGGAATAATTTCATGGCGGCTGTATCCACCTGCGAAACCTGCCCGGCTTACAATCAGGCACTCTTGAAGAAGATGGGCGTCCACGTCGAGGATTTCGACTACGTGGTTGCGCTGGCGGGCAATCCGAACACCGGCAAGAGCACGGTTTTCAACGCGCTCACCGGGCTGCGCCAGCACGTCGGCAACTGGCCCGGCAAGACCGTCGCCCGCGCTGAAGGCGGCTTTGATTTCAACAACAAGAAGTACAAGCTGGTCGATCTGCCCGGCACCTATTCGCTGCTTTCGACCAGCACCGACGAAGAAATCGCCCGCGACTTCATCCTGTTCGGTCAGCCGAACGTGACCGTCGTGGTCGTCGACGCGACCCGACTGGAGCGTAACCTGAATTTGGCGCTGCAAATCTTGGAGATCACCGACCACGCGGTCATCGCGTTGAACCTGATGGACGAAGCCAAGCGGCATGGCATCACGATTGACGAACGTCATTTGGCGCGTGAATTGGGCGTACCGGTTGTGCCGATGGCGGCGCGACGGATGGTCGGCATCCCGGAACTGCTCCAAGCGATTGAACAGGTGGCGCTGGGGCGCTACGCTGCTCACCCCCATCGCATCAAGCAGCGCGACGCGACGGTGGAGAGCGCTATCAACCAGATGGTTGCTGTGGTCGAGGCGGAATTTCCCGGCTTGCCCAACGCTCGCTGGGTGGCGCTGCGCCTGCTCGAAGGCGACGACACGCTGGAAGCGGCGGTTCAGAACCACACCCTCGGTGACTTGACGCGCGGCAGTTCAGTGGAATCGTTCACTGCCGATGCTTCGTTGGAGTTGGTGTCATGATGAATTCCGGGAGTGTACTCGAAACCGCAGCCCGGCTGCGCGCACAGGTGGGTGAGGACTATCACGACAAGCTGATGGAAGCGATCTATACCGACGCTTCGCAGATCGCCGACCGCAGCGTCAGCCATGACGAGCAGCAGGCGCATCTGACCTTCGACCGCGCGCTGGATCGGGCGCTGACGCATCCGGTCTGGGGCTTCGTCGTGATGGGGCTGATGTTCTTCGTCGTCTTCTGGATCACCATCACCGGGGCGAACATCCCGTCGGAAATTCTCGCCGATCTGCTGCTCAACAAGGTCTACGCCTTCTTGCACAGCGTGGCGTCGGCGCTGTACGCGCCCGCTTGGTTGAGCGGCGTGCTGATCGACGGCATCTATCTGGCGACCGCGTGGGTGGTCTCGGTCATGCTGCCGCCGATGGCGATCTTCTTCCCGCTGTTCACGCTGCTGGAGGATTTCGGCTATCTGCCGCGCGTCGCCTTCAACCTCGATCGCCTGTTTGCCAAATCCGGCGCGCACGGCAAGCAGTCGCTCTCGATGATGATGGGCTTTGGCTGTAATGCGGCAGGCGTGATCGCTACCCGGATCATCGACAGTCCGCGCGAGCGCCTGATCGCTATCATCACCAACAATTTCAGCATCTGCAACGGGCGCTGGCCCACGTTGATCCTGATCGGCACGATTTTCTTGGGCACGCTGGTGCCGCCCGCGCTGGCGAGCTTGGTCGCGGCGTTGAGCGTGGTCGCGGTTGCGCTTGCCGGGGTCGTCGTGACGCTGCTGGTCTCGTGGGGGCTGTCGAAGACGCTGCTGAAGGGCGAAACGTCGGTCTACAGCTTGGAACTGCCGCCTTATCGACCGCCGCAAATCCTGAAGACGCTCTACACTTCGATGATCGACCGCACCATTATTGTGCTCTGGCGCGCGGTCGTGATGGCAGCGCCAGCCGGTGCGGTCATTTGGCTAGCGAGCAATATCTACCTCGGCGACGTCAGCATCGCCGGTTTCTTGGTGAACCTGCTCAATCCGCTGGGACTGGTGCTCGGCTTGAACGGGATTATCCTGCTGGCTTACGTCGTCGCCATCCCCGCTAACGAGATCGTCATCCCGACTATTCTGATGCTGACGCTCACGCTGGGCAGAAATATCGCGGGAGCGCAGGCGGGCGTGATGCTCTCGCTGGACAACACGCAGGCTTACACGGTACTGACGCAGGTCGGCGGTTGGACGATGCTGACAGCCATCAACCTGATGTTGTTCAGCCTGCTGCACAATCCGTGCAGCACGACCATCCTGACCATCTGGAACGAGACCAAGAACGCGAAATGGACGATTGTGGCAACGCTGCTGCCGCTGGCGCTGGCGTTCCTCGTCACCTTCTCGACAGCAACGCTCGCTCACCTGTTGGGGATTGGATAGCTCGATGAAGACAGCATCAACGACGCAGTTATCGCGGGCGCTGCACATCGCACCTGCCCCCACGACCGATATGATCCAACGACGAAAGTCGGCGATTTTCACCAATCGGATGATAGAGCTTGAACTCATTTGAAGGAACGAAAAAGCGCCTCTGGGCTATTCCAGAGGCGCTTTTTCTCTTAAGCTGAGGGACCTGGATTCGAACCAGGATTGATGGATCCAGAGTCCACAGTTCTACCGTTGAACTATCCCTCAATATGAGGCGGAATTGTATCACGCCGAGACAGGCGGATCAAGCCTGAGTCTCGGCGTTTTGCCGCTCCGACTAGAGGCTTGCCAGCGTTTGTTGAAGGCGCTGCTTGATGCGCTCGCTGCCATAGACGCACAAGATTGCGTAGAGGTCGGGCGTGTTGGTCTGCGCGGTCAGCGCGACACGAACGACCATCATCACGTCGCCGAAATGCCCTTTGAAGGCGTCAGGCGTTTTCTTGTAGGTCTTCATGTTGGCGGCAAAGCCCAACTGCGCAGCAAGAATGCGCATGTCTTGCAGCCAAACCTCCTTAGGCACCGCCGGATCGAAGGTGCGCACGTGCGCCAGAATGGCGGCGATGCTCTCGCGGTCGACCTCCAGCAGCGGATAGCCGGACTCGGCGACCATCTGCTGGTAGATCGAGTCGAAGTAGAAACCGCAGGCACGGCGGATGTCCGACCAGTTCACGATATCCTTGCGCGGGGCGGGATCGTCCCGTTCGACGTTGAACACGGCAACGCTGTAGGCGGGGTCGGCTTTGAGGATACTCGCCAAATCGGTATCGTACTGTTCCGCCCACGCGACGCCGTATTCGTAAACCTGATCAGCGCTGTAGCCGGCGACGATGTTCTTGCTGATGTCGTTCAGCTTGACCAGATCGAACAGCGGCATCGCGACGCCCATGTCGGCGAGTTCGAATGGAAACTCGGTGTGCGGCGCGTCGGGGTTCGCCTGCCGCCAATCGTAGAAACTGGAATTAGCGAGATTGAGCAGGTATTCAGTCACCGCTTGTGCCGGATAGCCCGCCTCGGCATAGTACATCATGTTGGCTTCGGGATCCTTACGCTTGCTCAACTTGCGCTTGGAGCTGCCATCCATCTTGGCAATCGGCGCGATGTGGGCGAATTCCAGTATCGGCACGTCAAGGTATTCAAAGATTTGGATGTGCAGTGGTGCCGAAGGCAGCCATTCCTCGCCGCGAATGACCGTCGTGACGCGCATCACCGTGTCGTCGACGACGTGGGCGAAGTGATAGGTCGGCAGGCTGTTCGATTTGAGTAGGACGGTATCCTGATCGTTTTCCGGCAGGTCAAGATCGCCTTTGACGACGTCGCGAAAGTGGACGCGGGCTTCAGTGGGGTAGGGCGCGCGGATGCGAATAACCGGACGCTCGCCAGCGTCGAGTCGTTCTTTGACGGCGTCAAGGCTGGCATCACGCCATTTCGCCCACTCGCCGTAGTAGCCGGGTTTGACGTGCGCTGCTTCCTGCTGCTGGCGGATTTCGGCGAGTTCTTCCTCAGAGCAGAAGCACGGGTAAGCCCGCCCTTGCTCGATCAGGTATTTGGCGAACACTTCGTAGAGTTCGATGCGCGCGCTTTGGGTATAAGGACCGTAGTCGCCAACCTCGACCAGTGGATCGACTGAGACGACACCCTCGTCGGGCGCAAGTTCAAAGTTGATCAGCGTTTGGACGATCTCCTCGACGCTGCGATCCTGCTCGCGTTTCTTGTCGGTGTCCTCGATGCGCAGGAAGTAGACACCGCCGCTGCGGTGAGCGACGCGATTCTCGACGAGCGCGGTCAGCAAGCTGCCGATGTGGACGAATCCGGTCGGGCTGGGCGCGAAGCGAGTTACACGAGCGCCTTGCGGCAAGCTGCGCTGAGGATACTGGCGGAAAACGTCTTCCGGTGTCTGTGTGACGTGCGGGAAAAGAAGATTCGCCAGTTCCGAATGCAGGGTCATGCTGTAGTAACCTCTCGTGTGTGAAATAAGTCGGGCGTTCAACGGTGGCAAAGCAACCATAACGTCCCGATAGGCAATCCGTGACGATCAGTAGTAGAGGTGAATTCGTTTTGCCCCTACGGAGTTTATAGAATGTTGGTGCGGGTTACAAGCGTCGCTGCCGCATGATCACGCTTTCGGCTAAGCCGATGCCCGCCAGCGTCGAGAGCAGCGACGTACCACCAGAGCTGATGAAGGGCAGCGTCAACCCGGTAACGGGCATGAGACTCAGGTTCATGCCGATCGAGACGACCGTCTGGAAGAAGATAAAAGTCGCTACCCCATAACAGATCAGGCTGCCGAGCGGATCGACCGCCATGCGCGCGCCGCGCAAAATTCGCATGATGACGACACTGATCAGCACCATCACCGCAACGCCGCCGACGAACCCGAATTCTTCGCCGATCACGCTGAAGATGTAGTCGGTATGGCGCACGCGCAGGAAACGCCCGATGTTCTGGGGACCTTGCGCATAGCCTTTACCGAACAATCCGCCCGAACCAATGCTGATCCGCGCCTGAAGGATGTTGTAGTAGGCATCGGTATCGCTTTCCGGGAAGATGAACGAGGTGATGCGCTGCTTTTGGTAATTTTCCATGTGCGACCACGCGACCGGGATAGTCAGCGGTGCGGAAATACCGATGACCAACAGGAAGATGGCGATGTGCTTGAGCCGCAAACCGGCAGCCCAGACCATCACCAGCCACATGACGCCAAACACGATCGCCATACCGAGGTCGGGCTGGATGAAAATCAGCGCGGTGGGGATGCCGATGTGGATCAGCGACTTGATCACGGTCGTGATCCGCCCCATTTTCTCGTAGTTGGTGGCGAGCAGGTAGCCGAGCGTCACGATGATCAGCACTTTGGCGATCTCGGATGGCTGGATGCGGATGCCGATGTTGATCCAGCTTTGCGCGCCCGCGTCACCTTCAACGCCGAAGACGCGAACGAGCAGCAGCAGGACGATCATCAGCCCGTAAAGCCATTGATGCAGCCCGCCGAGCAATCGATAATCGACTGCGGCTAAACCGAGCATGACGAAAATGCCAAGGATAGCGAAACGAATTTGGTCAGGAACGCGATTGATGAGATCGGGGTCGATAGCGTCGAGGGTCGCGCTTCGGATCATCAAGATGCCGAAGACTGTCAGCAGCGCAGTTGCGATGAGCAGAACAAAATCGAACTGCCGCCAAATGCTGCCGGGATGACTCATACGGAAATGCCCTACAAACGTGCGTTGGCGCCATTATAGCGAACGCGCGCCGCGAATTGAAGTCTATTCCGGGTCGGCAGCGCTGCGGGAGTCAGCCATGTCGTCGTCCTGCTCGACGCCTTCGTGTGCTTTGAGGAAGGGAATTTCGGCGATGAGCATACTGTTACGCTCGCGTTTTTGCAGCTCGATGTCCACGTTGTCGCCGTCAACCGAGACGTATTTCGAGATCACGGCGAGAATTTCCTCTTTCATCGCCTGCATTCGCTCCGGCGAGAGATTGATGCGATCGTGCACAAGGATGAACTGCAGCCGTTCTTTCGCCGTGCTGCCGCTTTTTTTCGGCTGCGCCCGTCCGAGCATCCGGTCAAAAATACTTGGCATCATCAGAACCTCTCATCACCCGTTTTTACCGCCGAAAATTCGCGCGATGCGCTTGAACAAGCCGCCTGATTCCCCAAGCTTCATAAAGGGGACGTCCTCACCCATCAACCGCCGAGCGATATTGCGATAGGCGCTCCCCGCTCGCGAGTTTTCATTGAGCGTAACGGGAATGCCACTATTTGACGATGGGACAACAGTCTCGTCTTCCGGGACGATTCCCAGCAGCCGAATCGCCAGCAGATCGGTTACGTCGTCGGCGGAGAGCATCTCGCCCCGGCGCACCATCTCCGGGTTGACGCGGTTGAGGATTAACTGTCCGGGACCTTTATTCTCGTTTTCGAGCAGCCCGATCACCCGGTCGGCGTCGCGGACGGCGGAGACTTCCGGGTTGGTGACGATCAGCACCTCGTCAGCGGGGGCGACGGCATTGCGAAAACCGCGCTCGATCCCGGCGGGCGAGTCGATCAGAATGAAGTCGAAGTCGCCGCGCACACTGTCGGTGAGCTGGATCATGTCGGCGGGGCTGACCGCTGTCTTGTCGCGGGTCTGGGCAGCGGGGATCAGGTAGAGTTCGGGGAAGGTCTTGTGGCGGATCATCGCCTGCCGCAGCTTGCAGCGCCCCTCGATCACGTCGACAATGTCGTAAACGATGCGGTTTTCCAGCCCCATGACGATGTCGAGGTTGCGCAAGCCGATGTCGGCGTCGATCATCAGCAAACGCTGGTTCAGCCCGGCTAAAGCGACGCCGAGATTGGCGGTCGTCGTCGTTTTGCCGACGCCCCCCTTGCCCGACGTAATCGTGATGACTTTTCCCCCACCTGCAATTCCTCTCTTGGTTCCGCGGTAAGGCGGTGCTATCGCCACGCCTCAACCGTGATGTGCTCATCCTTGATGAGCGCGATTTCCGGTTTCGGTTTGTGGCGCTTGTCCTTCGGCGAAATGCTAATGTACCCGGCAATCCGTAACTGTGTCGGCGTCATGTCGAGCGCGCAGACGAATGCGCTCTCGTCGCCGTAAGCGCCCGCATGGACTTTACCCCGCAGCCGCCCCCAGATGATCACGTCACCGGCGGCGATAATCTCGGCGCCGGGGTTGACGTCGCCAAAGATGACAACGTGTCCGTCACTGCGAACGGTGCGCCCCGACCGCAGCGTCCGCCGGAGCATCACACCGGAAGTGCCGTCTTCTTCGGAATTTGCCGTGAAACTGCGTGCGGCAGGCGCAGACGCGGGCATATTCGCGCGCAAGTCGAGCGCGCTGGCGGAGTTGATGGTGGTGCTGCTCTCGCTGAGCACGGCGTGCAGAACGACGCCGCGTCGTTCGAGCAGGGCTTTGACTGAGCCAAGCTCATCTTTGCGGACCGGGCGCGACCCTACGTCGAGGGTGATGCGCGCGCCCGCGAAGAAGGCGCTTTGCTGGTCGATGCGGGCGGCAAGGTCAGCCAAGACGCTTTGCCATTCTTCCGACTCGTTCAGTGAGATGAGCAGCCCGTCTTTGACGCCTTTGATTGCGACTGTTTGCATAAATGCTGCGACCTAACCTGCAAAGGATTTCTAACTCTTAATATAGTATATTGGATCGGCAAGAAGCGCTACACTGCGCCGACAATCCTCAACAACATGAACAGCGGCAGCAGAGTGAAAGCGGCGGTGGCGAGCCAGTGAAGCTGGGCGGAACTGCCCGTTTTTTGCAGCCATTGCCCGAACGTATAGACGGCGTAAGTCATCCAGAGCAGTTGGATCATCAATAGGGGCAGCAGCAAAACCGGGCTGTCCGCCCCGTAGTAGACCAGCCCAAAAGCGGCAAACGTCGCGTAGGCGATCATTGTGACGACGCCGATCGGTGGATACCAGCGGGAAAGCCGTGCCAATCCTAAGATGCCGAGGATCAAGCCGAACGCCGTGAACTGGTGGATGATCAAGTCCATGAGTCCGATCCAGCGGGCGGGTTCACGCCAGACGCCGCCGATCAGGTAGGGGACATGGTACGTTAGTGCTAGTGCCTGATCGACCGGATAATTCCACCAGAATGGGGAGCCGTAGAGGTCGATCAAGTCGTAGACGCCGAAGACGGTGATCGCCAGCAGGACCAGCCAGTACCAAAGCGGCAGCGACTTCCGCGACAGAAATAGTCCCAATGCCACCGCTGGAATCAGCAGCACGAATAATGGATCGTTGATCACGCCGATCACGACGACGATCAACATGCCGTAAGTGTGCTGCGCGCCGAGCTTGCCGGTCGCCGGAGTGTCGGGGCGGGGATTGCTGATGAGCAGCCCATCGACGAGTAAATAGAGCAGCCACGCGGTCAGCAGGGTCATCAGGCGCAGGCTGCGCGGCGTACCGATGCCCGCCAAGAACAAGACGGAAAAGACGATCACCGCCGCCGCGATGCCGAACCAGCGCTGCTTGCTGAAACGCATGGCGACGCCTGCTACGACCAAGGCGGCGAGCAAACCGGCGGCGACTTCAGGCAAGTTGAGGCTCTCCGCGCCGCCGGTTTGAATCCAGAACGAGGGACTAAACGCTAACGCCAGCGCGCCAATGATCATCAACGCGGTTCCCATCGAGCGGAGCGCCAGCGCCATGCCGACGATCACTAACGCCAGCCCCGACGCACGGATCAGCGGCGTATGCCCCAAGCTGATGAAGGCGAGCCAAGCGACCACCCCCACGATCACGGCGGGCAGCCAGTAATACGCCTGTTGGCGGCGCTCCGGCGATAAAGCGATCACGGCGATCCCGTTTCGACGGGCGGCGCAATCGAGGTGACGGCGATCTCCGCCGGAGCGCTGCTGGAATTCGTGCCGTTACGCGCATCTTGAATGCGGAGATAGGCTTGCATCGTCTCCATGACCATCGGCAGGGCGACGGCGGACCCCTCGCCGCCATGATAGACAAAGCCGAGGATTAGGATGTTCGGATTCTCGTAGGGTCCATAGGCGACGAACCATGCATGAGAGGGCCAGTTGCCCGGCTTACACAAGCCGAGCGGTCGAGCGATCTCGTCGCAGTACTCGGCGGTGCCGGTTTTTCCGGCGACCGTGAAATAGGGCAGGTCGGCGGCTTTGGCGGTGCCGTTGGTGACGGCGAAGCGCATCCCCTGACGGATGATGTCGAGATTGGCGTCATCGACAAATGCCGGGCGATAGTTGGGGTCAAAGCGCACCGGACTGCAAAAGCTATCGCTGAAAGTGTAGCCATCCGGGACTTGAACCGTGTAATTGCGCCACGTCGTCAGCAGACCATTCGGATCCGGGTTGACGTTGACGGTGTTGGTGTAAGTCGCCGGGTTGCAGCGCAGCGGGTTGTAGAAATCGCTGTCCTGCTCGCAGACGCAGGCGAGGCTGTCCTTGCCCTTCATGATCATGTCCTCGACCAGCATCAGCTTCAGCGGCTCGGTCTCCGGCACGTGGTCGATGTCGACCGTGCGCTCGACGATGGGTTCGAACGACTTGACGACGTTGCCGTCGGCGTCAAGGTAGTCGTGGATCAGTGTGGGCTGGTGCAGCGTTCCGCCGTTGATAATCGTGGAGATGGCGCTGCCCAGCTGAAGCGGAGTCACGTTGACGTAGCCCTGACCGAAGGCGGCGTTGTAGGTGTCGCCGGTTGACCAGTTTTCACCGTAAAGCCGACGTTTCCAGTCTTCGTCGGGCATCCGTCCGGCGTTTTCAAACGGCAGTTCAACGCCCAACTTCGAGCCGATGCCGAGCGCGGTCGCGTAGCGGAACAGGTCTTCGATGCCCAGACCGCCGGGTCTCAGGACCTGCGGCGAAACTTCCGGGTTGCCGCCGCCGACCTGATAGAAGTAGACGTCGCAGCTTTGAGCGATCGCGCCGATGATGTTGAGGTTACCGTGTCCCTGCGGCAGCCAGCAGACGAAGCGCTGGGCGGCGGCGGTATCGTTGGGCGCGTACTTGTTGGGCAGCAGCAGTTGACCGGGGTCATTAAGCAGCGACTCCGGGTCGATGACGTGTTCTTGGAGCACGCCGGTTGACGTGATCAGTTTCCACGTTGAGCCGGGTGGGTAAAGCGACTGGGTGACGTGGTTGACCAGCGGCGTCAGCGGATCGGCGGCAACCTTGAGATAGTAGGGCACGTCGATATTGCGGGCGAAGCGCGAATTGTCGTAGCTGGGGTAGCTGACCATCGCCAGAATCTCGCCGGTTTGCGGGTTCATGGCGAGGATCGAGCCGGTCTCACTGACGATCTGCCCGGCGCCCGCGTTGAGCGTGGCGATCTCGTGCTTAAGCGCGTCTTCGGCGGCTTGCTGGAGTTCGGTATCGATGGTCAGGCGGACGCTCAAACCGGCGACGGGCTGCACCGACACGACCGGATCGCCGATGGTGCGCCCGGCGACGTCAACTTCCCAGACGTTGCGCCCACGCTGTCCTGCCAGTGTGTCTTCGAGTGAAGCTTCCAGCCCCGCGTAGCCGATGCGGTCATAAGCCGGGTCATACCCCTGCTTGATCAGTTCGAGTTCCTGTTCCGCCGGGATGCGCCCCATGTAGCCGACAATGTCGGCGGTCAGTTCGCCGGTGGGGTATTCGCGCACCGACGCCGTGTTGACGTCAACGCCGGGCAGCGAGTAGCTCTCCTCAAGGATTTGCATGGCGACGTGCTCGCTGACGTCCTGCGCGATCACGACGGCGCGGTAGGGCGCGATACCAGCGCCCTCAGCGACCAATTCTTCGATACTGCGGACATTCTGCCCCGATGCCAGCGCAATCGCTCGCGTCGGCGGAACGCCGGTCAGCGCCGAGAGCCGGTTGTAAATCCGCAGCACGTCGTCTTCGTTGCTCGGCAGCGAGGCGGGCACGACGCGGACGTTGTAAGCGGGCACGTTGATCGCCAGCTTGACGCCATAACGATCGGTGATGGTGCCGCGCGGGGCGGCGATTGGCAGCTCGCTCAAGCGATTTTCGTTGGCGGCAGCTTGAAGTTGATCGTTCTGGACAATTTGGAGTTGGTACATCCGCACTCCAAAGAGGACAAAGACGGCGAAGATGATGCCCTGAAAGAACGACAGCCGCCATCCTTGAAATGGGTTTAGCCGCTGCATTCGATTTTGCTCCTCGAAACTAACAATAAGCGGTTAGCGATGAGCCGCTAGCTTGTAGCTAAGGGCGTCGCTGATTTAACAACTTGATGAGCGCGCCACCGGGCACGCCCCTACCGACAAAATACACCCCCGGCAGGCTGCCGATTTCCAGTTAAGCGACAGCGCACTCCTTAAGAGAATGCCTGCTGGTCACGGCTCTGGCTGCGCCGCTGGATCCGGCGCACAATCCAGTAAACGGGACCGATAAAGACCAGATTATAGGCGATCGTCGGCAGGATGACGTAGGTTAGATTCTGAATCGGGGCGACGGTGTAGCCGCTGAACCCGGCAATTAGCATCAATACGACCTTTTGCAGCACCGTCCCGAAGATCACCAGCGCGATGATCAGCATCAAGCCAATGTGATAGACCTGCTGCTTCAATTGGTCAACCCCGAATACCAGCAGGATCAACCCGATCGCCGATGCCCCTAGCGGCGTCGCTGACATTAAGTCTTGAGCGATGCCGCCGACGAACGACCACGTGACGTTCTGCTCCAAGCGCCCGTGAATCGACCACGAGAGCACCAACAGCAGCACGAGGTCGGGTTCGCCGCCGAAAATGCGAATCTGCGGGATGACGGACGACTGCAAGACGACCGCCAGCGCGATCAGCGGGAGGCTCCAATAGCTGCCCATGATTTACGGCGACGGGGTGGCGCTGTCGAAGACGGACAGGTCGATTGGCTGGAAATTTGTCACGACGAGGACGAATTCCAGCGTGTCGAAATTGACGAGGCTGTGCACCTGCGCGACTCGATTGAGCGCATCGGACGAGAGGCTGACACTGGTCACCTGCCCGATTGGGAGGTCCGGTGGGAAATTGCCGCCCAAGCCGGACGTGATGACGAGATCGCCCTCGCGCACCTGCGCGTCGAGCGGGAGCATGTCCATTTGCAGCGTCCCGGCGAACGTCCCGTGCACTGACCCTTCGACGCGGCTAGTTTGCAGTCGCGCGCTGACTGAACTCGACGGCTCGGTCACGAGCATGATGCGGGCGGCGTTGGCGCTGACGCGGATCACGCGACCGACCAGCCCTTCGCGCGTGACGACCGGCATCCCGACGGCGATTCCGTCGCGCGTACCGCGATCCACTGTGATGGTACGCAGGGAACTGTTCTCGTCGATGGCGATGACGTTGGCGGTGATGGTCTCCTGATTGGTGGCAGTGGTCGTGTACTGGAGCAGGTCGGCGAGCCGCTGATAATCGCTGTTGATCTCGCGCAGTTCGACTAACTCGGACTGATAGAGGGCGAGCGCGGTCTCCAAATCGGCGATGCGGTTTTGGAGCGTCTGCACGTCCGAGAAGCGGGTCAAATTATCGTTGATGGTCAGCGCGACCCGGTGAAAGACGCCGGACACGGCGTCCAGCGGGGTAGCCAGTAAATCCTCGACCGGGGCAAGGATCCCGGTGCTGCTGGCGACGATCAATCCGATTGCCAGCAGCAGGCAGAAGCCCAAGAACAGCGTCCGGTTGGAACGCCATCCTCCGCGCCTGAAGCCTGAACCTTGATTCATATTTCAGAGCACCTCCGGCGCGGATTATAACAGATTGGCTTTTTGAATATAATGGGGGAACTGAAACCAGCGTGCGGGGACGGCGTCGGCGCGCGTCAGTGATGCGTGCTGCCGCGCTCCAACCCGACCAGCAGGCGGCGCAAGTTGTTGTAGTCTTCAAGGACGCGCCCGGCACCGCGCGCGACGCAGGTCATGGCGTCTTCGGCAACCCAACTGCGAATGTTGACTTCTTCCATCACGCGGTCGGCGAGGTTGCGTAACTGACCGGCACCACCGGCGAGACAGATGCCGCTTTCCATCAAATCGCCGACCAGTTCCGGCGGCGTGTCGTCGAGCGCATCCTTGATGGTGTCGATGATGATGTCGACCGAACCGGCGACCGCCTCGCGGATTTCGATCGAACTGACCTCGATGGAGGTCGGCAAGCCGGTGACGAGGTTACGCCCTTTGACGCTGGTCATCCGTTCCTGTGCCAGCGGGTAAGCTGAGCCGATTTCGATCTTGATCCGTTCCGCCGTCGGCTCGCCAATTAAGAGGTTATGCTTGGCGCGCATGTACTGAACGATGTCCTCGTCCATCTCGTCGCCCGCGACGCGGATCGAGCGGCTGATGACGATGCCGCCCAGCGAGAAGATGGCGACCTCGGTCGTGCCGCCGCCGATGTCCACGATCATGCTGCCGCGCGTCTCCTGCACCGGCAAGCCCGCGCCGATCGCTGCGGCGACCGGTTCTTCGATCAGGTAGACTTCACGCGCACCGGCGCTGACGGCAGCGTCGTAGACGGCGCGCTTCTCGACTTCGGTAACGCCGCTGGGAATCCCGACCACGACGCGCGGGCGAGGGATTGGCACCCAGCTTTGCTCGTGCGCTTTGTGGATGAGGTGGTTCAGCATGGCTTCGGTGACTTCAAATTCACTGATCACGCCGTCACGCAGGGGGCGAACGATCAGAATGTCTTTCGGATTTTTGCTCCACATTTCCTTTGCTCGCGCCCCGACTTCGATCGGGCGGCGAGTTTTTCTCTCAATGGCGACGAACGACGGTTCGTTGATAACGATACCCTTGCCGCGTACACTCACAAGCGTATTCGCCGTGCCGAGGTCTATGCCGATGTCCAGAGAGAACAAACCAAAAAAGTAGTCGAGCGGACTGAGCACTGCGTTCTCCTAACGGCATGAAACAGCGCGCGGCATTATAACATGCCGATGAATGAATACAAAGCACCCATGAACTTAAAATTAAGCCTAAATACAACCTTACAATCGCGCCATCTGGTCCAGCCCGGCGGGTCGATCGTCGTCGGTGTTTCCGGCGGCACGGATTCGCTGGCACTGCTGCATTTGCTCGCACAATTCCGCGAGTCTTTGACCTTCGCTTGCACGCCGCGACGCTTGATCACGGGCTGCGCGGCGACGCGGGGGCTGACGATGCCCGCTTCGTCATCGAGACGGCGCAGCGCTGGAATATCCCGGCGACGGCAGGTTATGCCGACGTCGCGGCGCTGGCTGCCGAACGCGGCTTGAGCATCGAAGCCGCTGCTCGCGCCGCCCGCTACGACTTCCTCGCTGCCGTTGCCCACGAGACCGGCGCGGATCGAGTCGCGGTTGCCCACAACGCCGACGATCAAGTCGAGACCGTGCTGCTGCATCTGCTGCGCGGATCGGGCGTCAGCGGGCTGGCAGGAATGGCAGCGCTTGCGTCGCTGCCCGGACATCCGGATCTGCTGCTGATTCGCCCGCTGCTCGACGTCGCGCGCGCCGACCTCGACGCTTACTGCCAAGACCACGATCTACACCCGCGCCACGACGCCAGTAACGACGATCAGCGTTACACGCGCAATCGTCTGCGTCACGACCTGATCCCGCATCTGCGCGACCTCTCACCACAGGTCGAACGACGGCTGCTTCAGCTTGCCGAGATCGCGGCGGTCGAGGACGATTTCGTCAGCGCGGCACTGCAAGCCGCAATCGAAACTCAGATTACGCGCACGTCGGATCGAGTATCGCTGCCGCGCGCTACCTTCGCTAGCTTGCATCCGGCGCTGCAGCTTCGCTTCATTATAACGGCTCTGGCGGAACTTGACGCCGCCGATGCTGCGACGATCCACCTGCGCGCTGCCGCCGATCTCGCGCTGACGGGGCAGGTCGGGGCAATCGCCCAGTTTCCGCACGGGCTGCGGCTGCGCGTCGATTACAACGACATCTACGTTGAGCGCGAAACGGCGGCGAACGATGATCGATTCCTGCTGCCCGCCGGGGCGGCGATTCCGCTGGTCGCGCCGGGAGTGGTGGACTTCGACCGATGGCGGCTTGAAACGGCTCCGATTTCGTCGGACGCTGCGGCGGTCGAGTTGAACGTTCCGGAAGGGGCGGTGCTGACGCTGCGCGGTCGGCGGGCAGGCGATCGCTTCGCGCCGCCGGGACTCGGTGGACATACGCAGAAATTGAGCAAGTGGATGATCGACCACAAGATCCCACGCAATCTACGCGAGCGCGTGCCGCTGCTGGTGGTCGACGATCAGATCGCTGCCGTGTATTGGAATGGCTGGTTCGTGAGCGCCCGTTTTTCGGAAAATGCTGCTGCTAATGGGCATTTATACCTGATTGTGCTATAACTTAGGATAATTAACGTAAGTCGCTTGCTATGCAAAGTTGCAATTTTTTGTAAAACTTGTATGCTTAAGAAAGCATAAATTATCTACAAAAGTAAAGATTAGGCTCATAAACCGATGATCGACAACAATGAGAATGCCTCCATCCTTGTCGTGGACGACGAAGCGGCGATCCGCTATTCGGTGAGCAAGACTTTACAGCGCGTTGGTTACAGCGTGCGCGAAGCCGCCAATGGCGAAGATGCCCTTGACGTCATCCGAGGCGAAGCCTTCGACGTGGTGCTGACCGATATTCGGATGCCACCCGGTCTGGACGGCGTTGAACTGATTCGGCGGATCAAGGATACCGATCCCGATACGATCGTGATCCTGATGACGGCGTATCCCAGCCTGCCGACGGCGGTCGAGGCGCTGCGTCTGGGCGCGCACGACTACCTGATCAAGCCGAGTTCCAGTCAAGATATTCGTTCCAGTGTCGCGCGGGGGATTGAGCGCGCTCGCAACCTCAAGCGTCGCCGGGCGCTGCTCGATGCTATCCGCAGCAACGTGAGCGAACTCAGCCGCACCAATCAAGAGCCGACGCCGCCGGAGCGTGAGACTTCGGGCGCGGAAAAGACGCCGATCCCGGACGTGGTGGGCGAATCGACGGTCAACGGCGTGATGACGCTCGGTCCGCTGACGATCTACCCCGGTCGCTACCAAATCTCGGTCGAGGATCAGCCAATTGATCTGACGCCGACAGAATTCGACCTGCTGCTCTATCTGGCAGCGCATCGCGGGCGGGTCGTTTCGTGTCACGAACTCGTGCGCGAAGTGCGCGGCTACACCGTCGATGAGGCGGAAGCCCGCGAGGTGATTCGTCCGCACGTCAGCAACCTACGGCGCAAGCTCAAGCAGGCGGGGCAGGACGCCGATCTGATCGTGAACGTGCGCGGGATCGGTTACCGGTTGAGCGAACAGGTCGATTAACGCGCTGTCGGCAGCGCTGAATTACACCGATCATCCGCCTCGCCGTCAGGAAAGCGGCGGCGAGGCGGACTTTAAAATGCCCTTGTCTTAGGCTAGTATTCCTCTGCTTCATCCTCACAGCCCCACAGCGACGCCAGAAGATCACGATTGGTTGACTCTAGAAAGGCACGTTATTGATGACAAATAAGCGTGTGCAGCGCTTCAGGTTGATTGTGCTCGTCGGTCTGCTAGTCGGCGGCTTGGCGGCTCACTCGACCGTACCGGCGCGTGCGCAGGACGCGATCGACGCGCGCATTGCCTCGATGTCGTTGGAGCAGAAAGTCGCGCAGATGTTCATGGTCACGCTGCACGGCGCGGTCCTGACCGAAGACGGCGCGCAAGACCTGACGACGTGGCAGCCCGGTGGCATCGTCCTGTTTGGCGAGAACGTTGGCGACCCGGCAGCGGTCACGCGGCTGACCAACGCCTATCAGAGCACGATCACGGCAGCGGGGGGCGTGCCGCTGCTGATTTCTACCGATCAAGAGGGCGGTGTGGTCACGCGGCTGACGGACGGCTTCACCATGTTTCCCGCGCCAATCCTGATCGATGCGGCAGGCGACGACATGGCGTATCAGGTGGGGCAGGCGGTGGCGCAGGAGTTGAGCGCCGTCGGCGTCAACATGAACCTTGCGCCGGTCGCCGATTTGGAAACCTACAAGGACAACCCGATCATCTACCGGCGGGCGTGGGGCAGCGATCCGAACATGGCGGGTAACGCGGTCGCGTCCTTCATTCGCGGCATGGAGGATAACGGCGTACTGGCGACCGCCAAGCACTTCCCCGGTCACGGCGAGTCGCGCGAGGATTCGCACGGCACCTTGCCGACCATCGATCTGCCGTTGGAGCGGCTGCAATCGGTCGAGTTCGTACCCTTCGAGCATGCCATCGACGCCGACGTGGCTGCCGTGATGGTCGCGCACATCTGGTATCCGGCGCTCGAACCACAGGCAGGACTACCCGCCTCGCTCTCGCGCAACGTGATCACTGGGGTGCTGCGCGATCAATTGGGCTACGACGGCTTGATCATGACCGACGCGCTGGACATGAACGCAGTCGATCTCAACTACAACTATTACGACGCGGTGGTGATGGCGATCAATGCGGGTGTCGATTTGCTGGCGACGGGACCGAGTATCGGACAGAAAGTGTTCGAGGCGGCGATGCAGCGGGTCGTGGACGAGGTGCGCGCCGGAAACATCGCCGAAGAACGGATCGACCAGTCGGTGCGGCGAATTCTAGAGACGAAGCAGAAGTATGGCATCCTCGACTGGCAGCCGCTCGACCCGACCAGCGCGCCGGAACGGGTTAATCTGGAGGCGCACGCCGCGCTGTTCGATCAGCTTTACCAGAAAGGCTTCACGGTCGCCTACGACCGGAATAATCTCGTGCCGATCGCGCCGGATCGCCGCGTGGCGATGATCTTCTTGGCGACGCGCTACCAGATCCAGAACGAATGCGCGCAGTACAGCAGCAACATCACGTGGACGGGAGTCGCGGACAACCCGACGCCGGAGCAGATCGGCTGGGCGGTCGATAACGCGAACAATGCGGATACGGTGGTGGTGTGGACGCAAAATGCGGATAAGAACCCGGAGCAGCAGCAGTTGGTGAATGCGCTGCCGCCGGAAAAGACGATCGCTGTCTCAATCTGGTCGATCTATGACTGGCAGAGCTACCCGAATGTTGCCGCTTATGCGCTGACCTATACGCCTGCGCGTCCGGCGATTCCGGCAGCTTGTGCGGTCCTGTTCGGCGCGCAGCCAGCGACCGGCGTGCTCCCGGTCACCTTGGGGGCGAATCTGCCCGCCGGGAGTCACGACGCGAATTGACAACAAGAGGGGCAGAACTTAGTTCTGCCCCTACGACCTTGGCATCAATTCGCTAGACCTTCCGCTTGCCTTCGACGATCATGTCAATCGCTTGTTGGATGCGGCGCTGACGGGTTTCCGCCTTACGCGCGGCTTCGATCCATTCGATGTAGGCTTTCCGGTGCGAGGGCGCGAACTTGTCGAACTTCGCCTTCGCCTGTTGATTGTCGTCCAACGCCCAGATCAAATCTTCCGGAATATCCATGTTGTTCGCCCCGTTGTCCATTTCCATGATCCCGCGAACGCCGTCCGTCACTGCCTTGCTGATTGCGCTGCGGATACCCTGTGTAATGCCCATGTAGTGTTTGCCTCCATATGGCATCGAAGCTTGGTGAAGCGGATTGCTGTCGAGTCTGGTTTGCGTGAGTGGAAACCGGGGCGGAATCGCCGCCCGACACGTATTACCAGTACCCGCTAAAATTGCAACTCATCAGAACACATATTCTACTATAACTGATCTGCCGGCAAATGCAAATCCAGATCGAATTAAGGCATCGTGAACTCGGTATATCACGTAAAGGTTTATGCCTTATGAGTTAAGTGTAAACTTTGTGTTGCCGCCTGTCTCTCCCTAAAATTGGGGGGAGATTAGAAAACCGTTTCGAATCGGTAGCGATTGCGTATAGATGCTAGCGGATGGGATCGCTGCCGCGGGCACCCATCTCCTGCTTGTTCAAAGCGGCATTTCAAGTTACCTTATAGGCTGTTTTGAACAGCCAATTAGGACAGCTTCATGGGAACGTTGAATCCCGATCTTCTCTCTAAAGATTTGGACGCGGCGATGAACGATGCCGTCGCGCTCAAGGATCAGTACAAGAAAACCGTGATCATGCCGGAACTGCTGCTGTTGGCGCTGCTGCAGGGCAAAGATACGGCGGCGGCGCGGCTGCTGGACATTTTCAAGAACAGCCGGGGCGTCGACCTCGACCGGCTGATCCGGCAGACGCAGCTCGCCATCGAAACGCGGCGCGACCAAGACGGCAACCTCGACTTCATCGCGGCGGGCAACCGGCAGGTGCCGCTGTCGCGCCAGACGATCATCTTGATCGACGATGGGCTGAGCCTCGCCAACGCGCAAAACGAAGTCCGTGTCGATACCGATCACGTACTGGCGATCCTCGCCGAAAGCTCGATGAGCACCAGCGGTTTGCTGCGCCAGCACGGGATCACGCCTAAGGCGATCAACGACATGGTCGGCGACCAGTCGCAGGTGATCCGCCGGGATGGTACGACGCAAGATTTCGTCGCCGGGGCGAAGGCGGGCAATCTCAAGGCGGTCTACTTCCGCGAAGACCTGCTGCGCGACCTGATTAATATCCTCACGCAGGCGGTCAACCGCCACGTGATCCTGATCGGACCGGATGGCGTCGGCAAGCGGACGCTGGCTTACAGCCTCGCGCTGCTGATGTCCGAGGGCAAAGGTCCCAAGCAGTTGAAAAGTTTGGTGCAGGTGGACGAAGCCGCCTTGCTCGACAACGATCAGAAGGCGATCCGCGCCGGGTTGAGCCAAGCGCGTGGGGGTGTGCTGTTCATCCCGCACCTCGATCGCTTCTTCGGCGGACCGGTGCGCGCGGAGTTCTCGAAATCGACGCCGCTGATCCAGAAAGCATTTCTCGACGACGACCCGGTGATCATCGCCACGACGACCGAGCAGGAATACAACCAGCGACTCGCGAGCGTGAGCGCGGTCGCGGAGAACTGCCAACTGCTGCGCGTGCCCGAACCCTCGGTCGATGAGACGATCGAAATCCTGAAGGTGATCCGCCCGCATCTCGAAAGCGACTACAACTTGACCGTTTCGGAAGATGCGGTCGCACTGGCGGCGCGCTTGGCGCGACGCTACATGACCGGTACGCCGCTCCCGCGCAGCGCTGAACAACTGCTGCATCGCGCGGCGGCGATGGTCTCGATGAGCCAGCAGAGCCAGCTGGCGTTCAAGAACCCGGTCAACGACTCGTCCAGCCTCGACGCCGAGGACGTGACGCTCGCCGCCAGCCAGATGACCGGCATCCCGGTCAGCAAGCTGGGGCAGGACGAGCGCCTGCGCTACGCCAGCATGGTCGAGCATCTCAAAGAGCGGCTGATCGGGCAGGATCAAGCGGTGCTGGCGGTCAGTCGGGCGATCAAGACGGCGCGCGTCGGCTTGAAAGACCCGAAACGACCGATCGGCGCGTTCCTGTTCCTCGGACCGACCGGTGTCGGCAAGACCGAACTGGCGAAGGCGCTGGCGGAGTTCATGTTCGGCAGCGAGGATGCCATGCTGCCGCTCGACATGAGCGAGTTCAAAGACGAGAGCAGTCTTAATCGCCTGATCGGTTCGCCCAGCGGCTACGTTGACAGCGAAGCCGGCGGTCAGCTGACCGAGCGCGTCCGCCAGCAGCCGTACATCATTGTGCTGTTCGACGAGGTGGAGAAGGCGCATCCGCGCATCCTCGACATCCTCTTGCAGGTGATCGAGGAAGGGCGCTTGACCGACGGTCGCGGCAACACGACCCAGTTCAGCGAGACTGTGATCATCCTGACCAGCAATCTCGGTTCGCAGGACCTCGCCGTGCCGGTGATCACCGACGAGGTGCGTGACGAGGCAATGGATGAAGTGCGAACCTACTTCCGCCCGGAGTTTCTCAACCGCTTGGACGAAGTGATCATGTTCAACGCGCTGTCGGACGAAGACCTCGGCGATATCCTCAAGCTGATGCTCAAGAGCGAGGTCAAGATGGGCGCGGAACGCGGCTTGAAGCTCGACTTCACCGAGGCGGCGCAGCAGTGGATGCTGGCGCAGAACGAGGAGCCGGAGTACGGCGCGCGTCCGCTCAAGCGGATCATCCGGCGTTCGGTGCGCGAGCCGCTGGCGGACTTCCTGCTGCGCTCGAATCCACCCGCCGGGACGGAAGTCGTGATCGACGCCGACGACAACGGCTTGACTTTCGCCGCCAACGTCGACGGCAAAGAGGTCAAAGTCGGCGCGGGGTAATTAGCGATTGATAGTAGGGGCGACTTGCCAAGTCGCCCCTACCGCGTGAATTCAGAATGTTTTGTTCTTGACTCGGCACTCAGTACTCAGCACTCGATACTATTCTTACAGGTGAAGGAGCAGCGGAATGACTCAAGTCGATGCCAGTATCTTTCGCAAGTATGACATTCGTGGCACAGTGGCGGGCGATACCGTTCAGGTGACGCCCGATTTGGCGCGGCTGGTCGGTAAAGCACTCGGAACCTATCTCCCGCGCGAGTTCAACACGGATCACATGTTCGTCGGGCAAGATAACCGTACTTCGTCGCTGCCGCTGAAGATGGCATTGATCGAGGGTGTCGCTTCGACGGGCTTAGCCGTGACCGACATCGGCGAAGTGATGACGCCGACGGTCTATTTCGCCTCGGCGAGCTACGGACCCAAGGGCGCGGGCGTGATGATCACCGGCAGCCATCTCGCCACGAAATACAACGGCATCAAGATGGCGTATGGTGCGCTGGCGCTGGCGGACACGCAGATCCAAGAACTGCTGCACATCATCCAGACCGATGCTTTCGCCACCGGCGAGGGCAAAGTCGACCAAGACTTCGACATGCTGCACAAGCACATGGAGACAATCGAGGCGATGGTCAAGATGGCGCGTCCGCTCAAGGTCGTGCTCGACGCGGGCAACGGCATGAGCGGCGTTCCAGTGCCGCCGATGCTCACCGACCTCGGCATTGAGGTGACCTGCCTCTACTGCGAATCCGATGGCACCTATCCGAATCACCTGCCGAACCCGGAAGACCCGGAAATGACCAAAGACCTCGAAGCGAAGGTCGTCGAGGTGGGGGCGGATTTGGGCTTGGGCTTCGACGGCGACTCGGATCGCTGCGGCTTCATCGACAACAACGGACATCACATCGCCGCCGACCGCCTGCTGGCGCTGCTGGCGCGCGACGTGCTGTCGCGCAACCCGGGCGCGGCGATCGTCTTCGACGTCAAGGCATCGCAAGCCCTGCCGGACGAAATCCGCAAGTACGGCGGTGTCCCGGTGATGTGGAAATCCGGTCACAGCTTGATGAAAGCCAAGATGCACGAGATCGGGTCGCCGTTGGGCGGCGAGGTCAGCGGGCATCTGTTCTGGGGCGAGAATTACTACGGCTTCGACGATGCGCCGTTGGTGGCGCTCAAGACGCTGGAGCTGATCTCCAAGAGTGACAAGACCGTCGCTGAACTGTTCGACGAAATCCCGAAACTGGTTGCCACGCCGGAAGTCATTATGTCCGCGCCGGACAACCTGAAGTTCCAGATCATCGACGAGATGAGCGACGCGCTGAAAAAAGACTACGAAGTGATCACCGTCGATGGCGCGCGCGCGGTGTTCGAGCACGGTTGGGGCTTGGTTCGTGCCAGCAATACGCAGCCCGCGATCACGATGCGGTTCGAGGCGTACAATAAGCAGCAAGTAGTCGAGTACATGATGCGCTTCAAGTCGCTGCTCGACCAGCATCCCGAAGTCGATTCGAGCGAGTTGCAAGAGCAGATTGTCGCGTTCAGCGCCTAGACTTATACTGCTGAAGGCTAATTGCTGAACGCTGAAAGCTAACGATGCCCGACTACCAAGCGATCTATCAGCAGCAAGCGGCGCAGTACGATTTGATGGTTGCGCGCGAAGATTACGAGGGTAAGCTGCTGCCCGCCATCAACACGATCTGTCCGCTGCTGGGGCTGGACGTGGTCGAGTTGGGCGCGGGAACGGGGCGGCTGACGGCGCAGATCGCGCCGCTGGCGCGCTCGCTGCTGGCGTTCGACGTTTCCGTGCCCATGCTGGATCGGCTGCTGCCCAAGCTTGCTGATTGCGAGACGGCGGCAGCCCTCGCCGCCGATAACCGTGCGCTGCCGCTGCCGGACTCGGTTGCGGACGTTGCCATCGCCGGGTGGAGCATCGCTCATTCGGTCGGATGGTATCCCGATACGTGGCGCGATGAGGTGGACAAAGCGCTCGGCGAACTGCTGCGCGTGCTGCGTCCCGGCGGTGTCGCGATCGTGCTAGAGACGCTCGGCACCGGCGTTGAGACACCCGCGCCGCCGACCGAGGGACTGGCGACGCTCTACCGGTATTTCGAGGACGAGTACGGGTTCGTGCGGACGACGCTGCGCACCGATTATCGCTTCGAGTCGCCAGCGGAGGGGCAAGCGCTGCTGCGTTTCTTCTTCGGCGACGAACTCGCCGACCGGATCGTCGCGGAGCAGTTGACGATTCTGCCGGAATGCACCGGTATCTGGTGGCGGACGCGGGAGTAAGGACAAAAGTTGTTGGTTTTTAGTTCTTAGTTTTTAGTGGTCAACGGCGCTGGTTGAGTTGGATATCATAAGTTGACTCACCACAGGGACTAAAAACTAACGACTAAAAACTAATCACTTTGAGAACAGGCGGTTGATCATGGCGACGAGCACTTGCACCGGAACGATACGACAGGTTCTAGCTTATGTCCGGGTCGAGCCGAGCAATACGGGCGCGATCCTCGGCGTGGCACCAGCGGGCATGAGCGGCTATGCCGTGCTCGATGCGCAGGGTGGTGACGGCAGCAATTGGCTGCAGCTTGCCTGCGCCAACGGCGTCACCGGTTGGGTGCGCGACGACCTGATCGACATCGTGGGCGACTGCTCGGCGGAAGGCTACGGCGTGCTTGACCAGCCGAAACAGGCGTCGACGCTGATCCGCGAATTTCCGCCTAAGGGACCGGAGCCGACGCCTCCGCCGAAAGAACCAATTCCGACACCTGATCCAACGCCTGATCCGACCCCCGACCCGACTCCTATTCCAACGCCGACGCCGGATCCATCGCTGCCGGCGCTCGACAATCCCGACCGCATCCGCGAAGCGTCGTTCAACCTCACGTCCGGCTTTGAAGGTGGCGGCTACGACACCTATCAGAACTACGACACCGGGATCGTCTCTTACGGACGCTTCGGTTTCACGCTGGCGTCAGGGAGCCTGTTTTCGGTGCTTGATCTGTATTTGCAGACGGCGACCACCCCGGTCGCCAACCAACTGCGGACACTGTACCTTCAGCGCGTGCAAGCCCGCGATGATTCGCTGCGGGACGACGTGATCTTCCGCGATTATCTCAAGTTCGCGGCGGATGACCCGATCATGCAAGCGGCGCAGAACCAGATCGCGACCGACTTGTATTGGAATCTGGTTCAAGACCTGAGCATCAAGCCGCGCGGGATCGTCAGCCCGCTGGGGCAGGCGTTCATCTTCGACACGGCGATCAATCACGGCGCGCGCCACGACATGATCGGCATGGCAGAGCAGTTCTTCGGCGTGCCGTCGAAATCGAAGCTGGGGCAGAACGGCATCAGCGAGGAACAGTTGATCACGAAGGTGGCGGAGATCCGGCGCGACCGCCTCTACCGGATCGCCGACGCGCAGAATCTCCCCGGTTTGAAGCCGCGCGGTGATTTCTGGGTCAGCATCATGGGCGCGGGCGATTGGGATTTGGCAGGCGACCTCAACGGCTTCGTCACGATTAAGCCGGGGCGCACCATTCAGGTACGGAATCCATAGACCTCACCCCATTATTGCTTTGGGAGGCAACCTGTGACGGAACGTAAGCTGACGCTGCGCGAAATCAACCGGGCGACTTTAGCGCGCCAACTGCTGCTCAAACGGGCGGCGCTGCCGGTCGCGGCGGGGGTTGAGCGGCTGGTCGGCTTACAGGCGCAATCAGCCCGCGCGCCGTTTGTCGGTTTATGGACGCGGCTGGAAAATGCCGATCGCGCCGCGATTTCTGAGCAGATTGCCGACCGTGCGCTGGTCAAGGCGACGATGATGCGGGCGACGCTGCATCTCGTCACCGCTGCCGATTATGCGTGGCTGCGGGCGGCGCTTGAACCGGCGCTGGCGGCGGCACGCGACAGCATCGTCAAACGTCGCGGCGCTGACTTCGAAATTGGTGATGCGCTGGCGGCGGCACGCCCCTTCCTCGCCGAACAGCCGCGCACCTTCGCCGAGATCACCGCGCTGTTCGAGGAATTGATGCCTGCTGTCGACGTCGGCGCGCTGCGCTACACCGTGCGAACGACGCTGCCACTGGTACAAGTTCCGGACGAGAGCGCGTGGAGCTATCCGGGCAATCCGAAATTCGCGCTGGCGGAGTCGTGGCTCGATCGCTCAGTCGATGCCGAGCCGGATTTCCCTGAACTGGTGCGGCGCTATCTGGCAGCGTTCGGACCGGCGACCGTCAACGACCTGCAAACGTGGTCGGGCATCGGCAAGCTTAAAGCCGAGGTGGAAAAGCTCAAGCCGGAGTTGCAGGTTTATCGAGACGAGCAGGGACACGAACTGCTCGACCTGCCGGATCTCGACCTGCCGCCGGAAGACTGTCTCGCGCCGGTGCGCTTCCTGCCGGAGTTCGACAATTTGCTGCTGGCGCACAAGGATCGTCGCCGCGTGGTCGCGGATGAGTACCGCAAGCAGGTCTATCTGCCGGGGCTGCGCGTCGCGGCGACGATCCTCGTCGATGGTTTCGTGCGGGGCGCGTGGACGACCGAAAAGAAAAAGGGCATCGCTGCGCTGACCATCACCCCGTTTGCGCCTCTGACGGCGTCGGATCGCGCGGCGCTCAGCGACGAAGGCGAACGGCTGATCCGCTTCATCGAGCCGGACGCCAAGAGTTACGAAGTTCGGTTTTCTGAGGAGTCGTAGGGGTGGATTTCAAATCCGCCCCTACCTAACAACCTAATTACGTTTTCCCACAATCCACGAAAGCGCATCCAACAGCCAATGCAGCGGATCGCGGGAACGCGCGGTCGGCTCCGGTTCAGCGGCAGCTTGCGCTGCGGCTTCGGCGGCGAGCAGGCGGTCGCGCAGTTGGCGCGGCGTCAGGACTTCTGGTTCGCCGTCCGCCTCATCCGACTCGACTTCCTCAATCGCTTCCTCGTGTTCAACTTGCCGACGCTGCGGCACGCTGCGGATCGAGACCGCATCGGCGTCGCTCGCTGGTTCGTCGTCCTCATCGTTGGTTTCGACGGCTTCGGGACGCAGTCGCGTTTCGTCGATCCGGCGGCTGCGCAGCGCCATCGACGGATCGGCGGGTTCCTCGATCGCTTCTTCCGGCTCGTAGCCCGCGATGATCCCGGTCTGGCGATTAGTCGCGCGGCTGCGAAATTCCGGGCGATCGGTATTGAAGAAGCTCGCAATGTCGATGGGAGCGTGCTGTTCTAACTGCGCCAGTACGTCGCTGTTGGTGCCGAAAGCAAAGTACGGCGCGGTCGTGAAGCGCCGATCCGCCAGTGCGGTGACCAGCAAGGCGAAGCCCTGCTCCGTGAACGGCAGAAACAGCCGGTCGTCGGTGCGGCGCTCGATCAACTCGCCGACGAACTCCTCGCTAGGGCGGTAGAGTCGCCCGCCGCTCCATTCGAGGTCCGGCGATGGGCTGGCGGTCGCTGCTTCGATGTCGGCGATTGCCGCGCTGACGTCGAGCAGGCTGGCTTGGTCGGCGACGAAGGCGGGCAGCGCCGCTGCGAAGCTGCTGGCGTCCTTTGCGCTACGGCGACACCCTCGATCACGCCGATGGCGCGTCCGGCATGGCGGCGTCCGCTGTTGTAATGACGCAAGAGCAGCAGATAATCGCCCAGCGGGAAGCAGTACAGGCTGGGGAAATTGGCTTGCAGCCGCGAAATATCGCTGACGTAGTTGAAGACTGCGCCAATCGTGCTGACTTCTTTATTGGTCAGCCGCGCGGGGCGGACGAACGCGGTGAAGTCCTGCCGCCGGTTGCGCGTGAACAGGAATTGTTCGTAATGCACGATGCGCTCCTTGGCTAGACGAGCAGCGGGCGCATCTTCTTGTTGGCGGTTCGCGTCACCATCCTGATCTTGGGTTCCATTTCCTTGAGCCGTTCGGCGGTCTCTTGGCGTTCCTCTTGCAGTTGGCGGATCGAGCGCCCGCGCAGAATCCGCGAGAGGACGTTGCTATCGAGCCGGGAGAGTCGCTGCTCAAGGTCGCCGATTTCTTCTTCCAGCGTCAAGGCGTTGCGATCCAGCTCGTTGCCGATGGCGTAGAGGAAGGGATATTGAATGCCTTCCGGTTCCGGTGAGCCGATCAGCCGGAAGCTGGCGAGGTCATAGCCTTCGCCCTCGCTGGCGAGTTCGGTGTTGCCGTCGCCGACGATCGAGACCGCCAGCATCGCCGAAGGATAGAGCCACGGACGCAGACTGCTGACTTTGGCGCGCTCCTCGCGGACGAAGTCGAGGATGCCGTGAAACACCTGCCGCGCCTTGGCGTAGAGTTTCTCATAGTCATTGGCTTTGAATTCGTCGGGCAGGGCGTCGGACTTGGTTAAGACGATGGCGATGGTGATGCCGTTGTTTAGCCCTTCGTCGCCTTCCTGCGCCGGTTTGAATTTGTAGCTGTTGAGCAGGTGGAAGATCAGCGGGGCGGAGGTCAGCATCCGCGCCTCGATCAACGGGCGGGTGGCGATGGTGTAAGCGTCGGCGACGATGATGACGGCGTTGCTTTCCTGAATGTCGGCGTGAAGCTGCGCTGCCGCGTCGGATTCGTCGGTCGGCTGGTTGATCGCGCCGCCCTGATAATCGACCCACAGGAAGTCGGTGATGAACTGATCCTGAAAGTAGAGCTTGAAGCGATCTTCGCGGCGACCCATCGTCGGGGCGGGCCACTGCTTGACCATGACGAAATCGCTCCATGGTTTCATGTATTTGGTGGTCGTGTCGACGTCCTCGTCTTCGATACGAAAGCCGTCGATGCCTTCGACCATCAAGTAGAGCAGCCCTAACGTGTAGGTGGTTTTTCCCTGACCCGTGCCGCCGAACAACGTTACCTTAAGGGACATTGTGATTTCCTCTTCTGCAGAGTCAAAAGCTCCCTTAGTGTAGCTTTTGTCCGCCCGCTGTCAACGCGCGCTAGGCGAACATTCATATGATTATTCGACGTTGCCGCGCACGTGCAGCGGCGTCACCCGCAGCGGCAGCGAGAAGGTTTCAACGTAGGAGTCGGGCGTCATGCCGATCTCGGCGATGCCCTCACGATACTTCGCCAAGAACGGCGCGTTCTGGTTGGCGGGCGGCGCGGATTTGTCGATGCTCACTTCGCCCATAACGACGACGTAAGTCTCGGCGTCGTCGTTCGACCAACTCAGCGCGACCTTGGGATTCGCCTTGAGGTTGGTGACCTTCTGTGAATCGGGGATAGTGTAGATCAAGTAGGTGTCGCCTTCACGGATGAACCAAACCGGCGTCGGCTGCGGCATTCCGTCGGCGCGGACGGTGCTGAACCAGACGTATTCGGCGGCTTCGAGCAGGGCGGCGAACTCAGTAGGAATTTCGACACTCACAGTAGATCATCCTTTTGTGGCTTAGGTCGTTGGTTTGAGCTGAATGCTGATAGCTAATCGCTGATAGCTTCAATCATATTTTGTATTGAGTGTCGGCGCGTACTTGTTGACGGTTTCCTCGCCCAGCTTGCCGACCAGCTTTTCGCGCAGTTTCGGGGTTTCTTCCGCCCATTTTGCTTGAAGCTGCTCCTTGCTGGCGTTCGCGCCGAGACTGGCGCTCATGCCCTGCATCACGCCGGGCGCGCGGGTGATCACGCGCTCGACCTGCGCCTCGCCGCAGATCGGGCAGGCGGGTGCGGGATCGTTGAAGCCGTGCCGCGCTTCGAATTCGTGTCCCTGCGCACATCTGTAATCGTATAAAGGCATTAGGGTTTCTCGTATCCACTCGTCTTGAGTCAATTATAGTACCGAGTACCGAGTACTGAGTACTAAGTCAAAAAACGGACAAGCAGCGGCTCCGCGACTATCTTTTCTCGGTACTAGGTACTCAGTACTCGGTACTGATGTTATTCCAATCTTATTCGGGGGTTGAGCAGCGCGTAGACGATGTCGGCGGCGAGGTTCGCCAGCGCGAAGAAGAAGATGATCACCATCACGACCGCCTGCATCAGCGGGATGTCCTTGCGCTCGACGGCGGTGGTCATCAAGCTGCCGACGCCGGGATAGCTGAAGACGTTCTCGATCACGATCAAGCCGCCGATCAGCCAGCCGAACGAGAGCGCGATCACGGTGATGGTGGGCAGCAGGGCGTTACGCAGCACGTGCTTGAAGATCACCTGACGCTGGGGCAGTCCCTTCAGGATGGCGGTGCGGACGTAGGGCTTTTTCAGCTCGTCGATCACGCCCGCGCGGGTCATGCGGACGACGTAAGCCATCAGCACGAAGGTGGCGGTGATCGCCGGAAGGATCAGGTAGCGCAGCCACTCGCCGAAATCGGTGCCGGGGGGGACATTCGAACTCGCCGGAAACCAGCCCAAGCCGAGCGCGAAGAGGTTGATCAGCACCAAGCCGGTGACGAACTCCGGCAAGCCGACGACCGAGAGCGTCAGGATCGAGATCAGACTGTCGATCCAGCTGGTTTTCGTTCAACCCGGCGAGCACGCCGAGCAGAATCGAGATGGGGATGCTGATCAGCAGCGTCAGTCCGGCGAGGCGCAGCGAATTGCCGAGCCGATCCAGCACTAGCGGGCGGATCGGGGCGCGCCCGCCGGTGAAGGACGTACCCCAGTCGCCGGAGACGAAGCCGGTCAGCCAGTTGACGTACTGCACCGGCACGGGATCATTCAAGCCGAGGTCCTCGCGCAGGTTGGCGAGCGCTTCCGGGCGGGCGTCGCGCCCCAAAATCAGGCGGGCGACGTCGCCGGGGAGCAGCTGCGTCAGCCCGAAGATCACGACCGAAGTCAGCAGCAGGGTGATCGCCAGCAGGATGAAGCGGCGGAGCAGATAGCGGAGCATCAGCGATCCTTCTCGGTGGGCGCAGCGCTTTGCAGTTCGATCAACTGCTCGATGGGGATGTGGCAGCGAATGAAATGTCCGTCACCGGCATCGCGGATCGGCGGGTTCTGCTGCTCGCAGATTGCGCCGAGCTTGCGCGGGCAGCGCGTGTGAAAGCGGCAGCCGTTGGGGATATCGCGGGCGCTGGGGATGTCGCCGTGCAGCCGGATCTGGTGGCGCGTAGCCGTCGGGTCGGGGATCGGGATCGCCGAGAGCAGCGCCTCAGTGTAGGGGTGCAGCGGCGGCTGATAGACCTGCGCCGACGTACCTTCTTCGACGATCTCGCCCAGATACATCACGGCGATCCAGTCGGCGAGGTAGCTGACCACGTCGAGGTCGTGTGAAATCAGCACGTAAGAAGCGCCTTCGCGGGCGCGCAAATCCTTGAGCAAGTTCAAAATCACCGACTGCACCGACACGTCGAGCGACGAGGTCGGCTCGTCGGCGATGATCAGCGCCGGGTTGGTGGCAAAGGCGCGGGCGATGGCGACGCGCTGCTTTTCGCCGCCGCTCAGTTCTGCCGGATAGCGGGTCGCGTACTGCGCGGTCAGACGCACGGCGGCGAGCAGTTCGACCACGCGGGCGTCGATTTCTTCGGCTGTGCCGCCTTTGAGCCGCTGAATCGTCCGGGCGATCTGCTGCCCGATGGTCATGTAGGGGTTGAGCGCGTCGTTCGGGTTCTGGAAGACCATCTGCAAGTCGCGCAGGGCGTCGCGCGAGCGCTGGCGCAGATCGAGTTTCAGCGGCAGGTCGAGCAGGTCGATGCTGCCACTGTCCGCCGTCTCCAAGCCGACGATCAAGCGGGCGAGCGTGGTCTTGCCGCTGCCGCTCTCGCCGACCAAGCCGAGCGTCGAGCGGGCGCGGACGCGCAGCGAGACGTCATCGACGGCGCGGACGACTTCCGGTTGGCGCATCGTCAACCGATCCATCAGCGAGGCTTCGCCGAAGTATTTGTGCAGGTCGTGAGCTTCGAGCACGTAGCCTTCACGCGGCGGAGCGCTGCTGGCGGCTTCTTTCGGCGTGGTGTCGATCACCAACGCGCCGTCGGCGATCTCGTGCCAGCGATGACAGGCGATCAGCCGTCCGTCGCCGAGGTCTTCCAGCGGCGGCTTGACCTCGTGGCAGATCGCTTGGGCGACCGGGCAGCGCGGCGCGAAGACGCAGGCATGCGGGCGCTCCGCCAGCGACGGGGCGACGCCTTCAATCGTCGGCAGGCGGGTCTCAACGCCTTCGGTCGGGCGCGGCAGACTTGCTAGCAGGCTGATGGTGTAGGGGTGGAGTGGCTGCTTGTACAAGCTCCACGACCGGCGCGCTCGCCATGACCTCGCCGCCGTAGAGGACGGTCACGCGGTCGCACAACTGGGCGACCAAGCCGAGATCGTGCGAAACGTAGAGGGCGGCGGCTTGGTTGTCGCGGATCAAGTCGCGGAACAGATCGACGATCACCGCCTGCGTGGTCACGTCGAGGGCGGTCGTCGGCTCGTCGAGGATCAGCAGGCGCGGCTGGGTGCTGAGCGCCATCGCAATGGTGACGCGCTGCTGCATCCCGCCGCTGAGTTGATGCGGATAGCGTTTGGCGACGACTTCGGGATCGGCGATTTTGACGCGGCGCAGCAGATCGACGGCGCGCGCCCACGACTCAGCCCGCGATAAGCCCTCGTGCAGCCGGGTGATCTCGGCGATCTGGTCGCCGACGTTGTAGGATGGGTTGAGCGATGCCAGCGCATCCTGCGGCACGAGGCTGATCTGCCGTCCCCAGATTTTACGCAGTTCGGCGGTCGATTTGGTCAGCAGGTCGTCGCCGTCGAGTAAGACGCGCCCGCTGCTGACGCGCTGGTTGGGCGCGAGGTAGTTCATCAGCGTGAGGGCGAGGGTCGATTTGCCGCTGCCGCTCTCGCCGACCAAGCCGTGGATCTCCAGCGGATCAATCGTCAGCGAGACGTCCTTGATCGCGTTGAGCCAGCGCTCATCGAGACGGTACTCGACGTTGAGGTGCTCGGCGCGGATGATGGGGTTAGGCAAAAGCTGACCCCCTCCCCGACCCTCCCCCGACTTCAGGGGAGGGCGCAATCACGCTGCGGATCATCAAGTCTGCACAGGCGCATAAGTAAAACGAAATATACGAGCATCGAAAAGTGCACTCCAGCCCGAAGCGTTGGCTATCTTTTGTAAACATCACAAGAAACGGACGTGTTTGCTCCCCTCCCTGAAGTCGGGGAGGGGTCGGGGGTGGGGTAAAAAACCTCATTCCACGCCTCCTTCATACCTGAAAATCCGCCTCAATCCATCCGACAGCAAATTGACGCCGATGATCAAGATGGCGATAGCGGCGGCGGGAGCCCAGAGTGCCCACGGCGTCTGCGAGAACGAGCTGCGGGCTTCGTTGACCATCCGCCCCCAGTCGGGCGAGGGTGGCTGGACGCCCAAGCCGAGAAAGCCGAGCGAAGCGGTCAGGAAGATGGCGTAGGAGAAGCGCAGCGCGCCCTCGACCGCCAGCGCGGGCAGCACGCCCGGCAGTATCTCGCGGAACATGATGTAGAGGGTCGATTTGCCCCGCAGCTTCGCCGCCTCGATGAAACCGTAGCCGCGAATGTTGAGCGTGACGCTGCGGACGACGCGGGCGACAATCGGCGTGTAGAGCACGACGATCACGATCACGATGCCGGTCTGCGACGGTCCAATCGTGCCGAGCATGACCAGTGCCAGTACCAGCGCCGGGATCGCCAAGAGTGCGTCCATGATCCGCGAAATCAGTTCGTCGATCCAGCCGCCGTAATAGCCGGTGAACAAGCCAATGCAGGTGCCGAAGATCACGGCGAGCACGCTGGTCAGCACCGGCAAGGCGATGATGTCGCGCGCGCCCCACAAGACGCGGCTGAAGACGTCGCGCCCCAAGCGATCCGCGCCGAAGATGAATTCCGCCGACGGTGCGGCACGGGCGGCTCCGCTGATCACCTTGTCGTAACGGTAGGGCGCGATTACCGGTCCGAAGATCGCCATCAAGACGAAGACGGTCACGATCACCAGCCCCAGCAGCGAGATCGGATGGCTGGCTAACTGCCGGATGACGTCCAGCAGCGCGCGCAGGGCGCGAATCGGCGCGGGGGCGAGGGTTGGGCGGGGCGCGTCAGTTGCGATGTCGGTCATAGGATTTTGGGCGATAGGGTAGGGGCGCACGGCTGTGCGCCCCTACGAGAAATGTCTAGCTGCTGAGTGTCACGGTGCGGAAGTCGGTCAAGCCGGGGAAGGGTGCCATGGTCAAGCCCTGCACGCGGCTGCTGGTCGCACCAAAGAGCGGCGCGAAGTACGGGACGATGATCGGACCGCGATCGCGGAAAATCTGGCTGATCTGGGCGTAGATGTCCTTGCGGGCAGCTTCGTCCGAGGTCTGGCTCGCCTGCGCGATCAAGGCTTCGAGTTCAGGATCGACCCAGCGGGTCTCGTTGTAACCGGTGGCGATGCCCGCCTCGGTGTAGGCTTCTTGCAGCACGATCTGCGGCGACGGACGGGCGCCCCAGCCGGTGATGCCCAACTGCACGTCGAAGTAATTGTCGGGGTTGCTGACGTCGTAGTAGTAGCCTTCTTCGCGGATTTGAATGTCCACGTTGATGCAGCCACTTTCGCCCCACTGCTGTTGGAGCAGCGCGGCGAGGTCGGGGTACTCGAAGGCGTTGGGAGCGTAGAGCGTCGCTTCCAGCGGATTCTTCCCGGCATCGGTCAGCAGCTCGCAGGCGTGAGCGGGATCGTATGGCTGGTTCTCAATCGAGCCGTCATAAAAAGCGGAGAAAACCGGCGCGATCGGGTCGTTGTTGCCGACCGTGCCGCGCCCTTGCAGCAGCACTTGATTGAGTTCGTCGCGGTTGGTGGCGTACTTGAGCGCTTCCATCACGCGCGGGTCTTCGCCAATTGAACCGGCGTCGGTGCGGACGCGGATCACGGCGTGCTGGCTGGTCGATTCCTGGAGCAGATTGACGCCATCGACGCCATCAATCCGGTCGATCTGGGTGCTGGGCACTTTGAAGATGAAGTCCAACTGTCCGCTGAGCAGGGCATCAACCTGCGCGACCGGATCGTCAATGTAGACGAATTCCAAGCCGCTGACGGCTGGCTCGCCCGATTTCCAATAATTCGGATTGGCGGTCAGGACAGCGCGCGATCCGGTGTCGATGCTCTGGACTTCGAAGGGACCGGTGCCGTTGAAATTGACGTAGGGATTGTCGCCGTCGACGATCACGTTCGGCTGATCCTGCCCGTTCGGGATGATCAGCGCTTGGCGCGCGCCGACGCCGTAGAGGAAATCCGCATTAACCGTCGGGATCGTGAAGACGACGGTGCTGGCATCCGGCGCGGAGACTTCGAAATCGCTGCCGAGCAGGTTGAGCGCGGGCGATCCGACCGTCTTAAGGCGATTGAACGTCCAGACGACATCCGCCGAGGTGAAGGGCGTGCCATCGTGGAAGGTGACGCCATCGGCGAGGGTGAAGGTATAGGTCAAGCCGTCGTCGCTGATCGTCCAGTCGGTGGCGAGATTGGGTCCGATGGTCGAATCGGGCAGGACTTCGACCAGATAGTCGTAAATGGCGCGGTTGAGCGCGGTTTCCGGGTCGTTGGTGTGCAGCGCCGGGTCGAGCACGACCGGGGCGTTCATGCCGACGCGCAGCGTACTGGCGTCTTGCGCGCTGGCGAAACCAACGGCTAACAGTAACAAGGCGATTGTTACGAAAAATGCAATGCTGCGAAAGGTTTTCTGCGGGTGACGAGACGTCATGCTTACCTCCAAGTTCAAGCCAATAAAGTAACTGAGGCGCTGCTCGACGCAAACGGATCCCTCACTCTGAAGAGTGAAGCTGTTTGCGTTATTCGGGTGGGTCGTTGGTCTGCTTTACTAGACGCGGGTTCAGCAGCCAAGTTTACCCCATACCAAGGCGATCTCGCGGAATTGGTGCTGAGATCAGCGGCGGATCAATCCGCCGCGATCCCTTTTCTGACAACCAGTATAACAGTTTTGCCAGCGATTGTGAAATTCCTACAGCAATACTCATGCGCCGCGTCGCACAAATGTTCACATGGGGATCAATGTGCGGCGTGATGCTGAGTGTGACGAATTGAATACCCTGAGTTCGCGTCTAGTCCAAGTATGGTAACGCTGATTTCTTAAGTCGTCATTACGCGGTGCACCGGAGATTAGGAATCGTGGGGCAATTGTCGTTAGAAGGCGGCGCGCCGCGCCCCTTCACAACCTCGACGTTCACCATTTCTTGCAGCAGCGGGCGATCAAAGGCGGGGGCGATCCCGGTCGAGTATCCCGCTGCTGAGCGGACTGCTCGTATACTGGCGGAGCAGGGCGGTCAGGTCACTGACGGCGGCTTCGACGTCTTTGCGTCCGCCTTGATGCTGCGCCTCGACGGTGATCAGGATGTCGCTGGTATCGTCACGGGCGGCGCTCTGGTCGCTTTGCCGCCAGCACCAGCGGCGCGCGAAGACTAGCCCGGTTTCGTCGGCGAAGATCACCTCGCCGGGGTCGGGATGGGCGATCTCGGTCTGTCCCAAGTTGGTGAAGCGCTCGTCCCCGTCGGCATAGCGCACCGTGATTGCGCCGGTGGCAGCCCGCAGATCGAAAATCGCGACCGGCAGCGCATAACGGATGCTGACCAGATTCCCCAAGTCCACCAGCAGATTGATGCTGGGAATGTCGCCCTGCTTGGTTAGGCGGCGGAGCAGGGCTTCACAAGCGCTGCGGATCTTGGTCGGGTCGGTGCCGAAGGCGCGAAAGGCGGCTCGCCATGCCGCCAGCGACTTGATCTGGCTGAGCGGCGTAGCGCCGATGCGCGCGATCGTTGCTTGCTGCTCGGTTTGGTAGGCGGCGAGCAGATCGGGTGGCGTTGTGCCATTGGCGACGCTGCGTGCGACGATCGCACCGCCGACCACGTCAGGGTAGCGGGCGAGAATGTCCGGTGCGTACTGAAAGATCGTCGTAGGCGACGTCATCGGCGGCTCATCCCGTTTTCGGAGATGATGCCGACGATAATTAAGACGATCACTCCGCCGCAGCAGACCAGCGTGATGTTTCTGCCAATTTCCGACGTAAAGAAGGCGAACAAGCCGATCACGATCATCGCGGCGAGGATGATCCAGAAGATCGTCCGCGACGAACGCGAAAGATTACTGTAGCGATCGCGTGAGTATCTCATTGTTCACTCCATTAGCTCGCGTTTGACGCACATGTGCGGTAGCTTACTGCTTGGGCACAGGCACGTCAACTGACTATGACCGAGCTTCAAGCCAAAAATCCAGCCCGAATATTTGGGGGCTGGGCTTGGAACGAACTTTTCTGGACAAAGCGAAGTTTTAGGCTATAATCGTCGAATTATCACCTGCACAACGAGCGATCATACGTCATAATGTCTTCGATCGGGCGGCGGAAGTCGTCCTCTTATGCCAAAGATAGTACGCTCCATACCGCGCAGAGTGAGCATGGCTGCTCGCTTGGCGCTGATCGCCCCCACAGCCACTCCCCGCCGAGCACATCGACTCCTTAAATTATGTTGTCAGTAATTTATTCTCGGTTTGGCTCGCTCTAAGCGTTGTTTGTGTGGACGTTTTGCAGAAGGAGTTGCAATGTCAATTGATATTCGCCGGATGCTCATTGGGCAGCCAATAGCGACCAGTGATGCGATTTATCAACGCCTGTCGAAGGCAAAAGCGCTCGCCGTCTTTTCGTCGGACGCGCTGTCTTCGACCGCCTATGCGACGGAAGCGATTCTGCTGGTCTTGATCGCTGCCGGAACGGGCGCGCTCGGCATCTCGATGTGGATTTCCGTCGGGATTTCGGCGTTGTTGATCATCGTTGCATTCTCATACTATCAGACCATTCACGCTTACCCCAACGGCGGCGGCGCCTATATCGTCGCCAAAGACAATTTGGGGATCAGAGCGGGTCTGACGGCGGCATCGTCGCTGCTGATCGACTACATTCTTACGGTTGCGGTGAGTGTATCGGCGGGTGTCGCGGCGCTGACGTCGGCATTTCCCGCGCTTGAGCCGTATCGCGTTGAAATCGCACTGGTGATCGTCGTTTTCATCACCATCATGAATCTGCGCGGGGTCAAGGAGAGCGGTACTTTCTTCGCCATTCCGACTTACGCCTTCGTCATCGGCATTTTCGTGCTGATCGGCGTGGGCTTGCTCAAAGTGGTCACCGGATCGATACCGACCGAGGTGACGCCTGAAGCGGTTTCGTCGATCACCGAAACAACCGGCACGTTGAGCGGTTTGACGCTCTTTTTAGTCCTACGAGCGTTCGCCGGAGGGTGTACGGCGCTGACCGGCGTCGAGGCGATCTCGAATGGTATCCCGGCTTTTAAGCCGCCGGAGAGCAACAACGCGGGCAAGACGCTGATCATCATGGTGACGATCCTGTGCTCGATGTTCTTGGGGATCACCTTGCTGGCGAACACGTTCCCGATTGTCATCAATGGCGACCTTGAGACCTCGACGGTCTTGTCGCAGTTGGCGCGCGAGATTTTCGGCGACGGCACCGTCCTGTTCTACTACCTCCAGTTTGCGACGCTGTTCATCCTGTCGCTGGCGGCGAATACGGCTTTCGCGGACTTCCCGCGGCTGGCATCGCTGATCGCGGCTGACCGCTATCTGCCGCGCCAGTTGACCAATTTGGGTGACCGGTTGGTGTTCAGCAACGGCATCATTTTGCTGTCGGTGATTGCGGGCATCTTGATCATCCTGTTTGATGCGCGCGAACATAACTTGCTGCCGTTGTACGCGGTCGGCGTGTTCCTGAGCTTCACCCTGTCGCAAAGTGGTATGGTCATTCACTGGCTGAAGGATCGCCACAAGCCGAACTTCAAGCCCAGCTTTAGCTGGCGTTTCCACATGTTCATGAATGGCTTCGGCGCGCTCTGCACTTTTATCGTGCTCTGGATCCTGCTGATCACGAAGTTCGTCGAAGGCGCGTGGATCGTGGCGCTTGCCATTCCACTGGTGATCGTCATGTTCATGAAGATCCACCAGCACTATAACGGGGTCGCGGCATCGCTGACGCTGGACGGTATCAAGCCCTACAAGCTGAGTCCAAATATCGTTCCCAGTCGGAACCAATACCCGGTCGTGGTGCTGGTCAACAGCTTGAACCGGGCGTCGCTGCAAGCCATCGAGTTCGCTATTCGCTTGTCGGATAACGTGCGGGTGTGCAGCATCGAGGTCGAAGAGTCGTCGACCGAAGTGCTCAAGAAGCGCTGGAAGCAGTGGCAAATTGCCGTGCCGCTGGACATTGTCGAATCGGCTTACCGTGAGATCGGACGCCCGTTGATCCGTTATCTGCATCAGATCGACGAGTTGAACAAGGACAACGTGCCGACGGTGGTCGTGCTGCCGGAGTTCGTCGTCTCGACGTGGTGGGAAAAGCTGCTGCACAACCAATCGAGCGTCGCCATTCGCGCGGCACTCTATCAGGATCAGATCACGCGCGGGCGGGGTCGCCCGGTGATCAACGTGCCCTACCGGATCGGCGAAGCGCTCTACGAGCCGACGCTGATCGAGGTCGCAGATAAACAAGTCGTCTACAACGAGGAGACCGAGCGCATCTCCGACTGACGCTCCAGTGCGTTAACGCAAGTCCACACCAAAAAAGGCGGCGGGGAGTTATTGACAATGACTCCCCGCCGTTTTGATTCCAGCTAGCGTGCGATCAGGCTTGGTAAGTGGGCAAGGTGACGTAGAAGGTCGTGCCTTCGCCGAGGCTGCTCTCCAAGCCGATCTGCCCATTGTGGACGTCGATCAGCTTCTTGACGATCGCGAGTCCTAAACCGGTGCCCTCGATGCCCTCAGTTTCGGCGCGGCGCACGCGGTAAAAGCGGTCGAAAATGTGTGCCTGATCTTCAGGGCTGATGCCTAAACCATCGTCTTGGACGATGAAGCGCAGGTTGCAGTCTGCGTTTTCGACGGAGATGTAGACGTGCCCGGACGGAGGGGTGTACTTGACGGCGTTGCCGATAATATTGCTGAAAATCTGCAGCAGGCGCTGGCGATCCCCGGCAAGCTGAGGCAAGTTCGGCGCAACGTCGGTTTCGATCTGCATCGCCTTGATTTGGGCGAGCGGTAGGATCCGTTCCAGACAGTCGCGCAGCAGCGGCACGACCGGGACCGGATCGATTTGCAGTTCCATCCCCGATTCAATTTTGGCGAGGTCAAGCACGTCGTCGATCAGGTGGCGCATGTGCTCAATCGACATGCTGATCATGACGGCAAGATCGCTGCCCCGCGCGTCCAGTTGGCTGCTCATTTGCAGCAGTTCGAGCGAACCGCTCATGACGCTGAGCGGCTGCTTGAGATCGTGCGAGACGGTGGCGACCAACTCGCGCTTGAGTTCGTCGGTCTGTTTCAGCGGCGTGATGTCGTGCAGGATGATGATCCAGCCGATGTCGGCATGGGGCGCGAACTCGGCGTAAAAAGTGCGGTCTTCGCCGATTTGGACTTCTTCTGCTGCAATCTGCTCGGACAGGCGGACGCGGCGGAACAGTGACAGCAGCGGTGTCCCTTCGAGCGCGTCAGTGAACAACATGCCGACGTAATCCCGGTCGGTGGGGAGCTGAAGCACGGCAAGCGCCGACTGATTCATCAGCACGACGCGATTGTCGTTGCCAACGACGATCACGACGTCGGCAATGGCGCTGAGGATGCGCGCCAACTTCTCGCGCTCGAGCACCGATTCGGCGTAGAGGCGGGCGTTGTCGATGGCAACACCGGCGCGGGCTGCCAGCTTGGAGACGAAGTCGGCGTGCTCGTCGGTGAAGGCGTTGAGACTACGACTTTCCAGTGTGATGACCGCGATCACCCGGTCCTCGCGGGTCACGGGAACGGACATGTGCGAGCGGACGGCACTGGAAATGACCGTATAGTCGCTGTCGAGACGGACGTCCGGGATCATTTCGGCATAGCCCGACCGGGCGACGCGCCGTGTGACTCCGCCATCATCGGCGATCAAGTCAAACAGTTGATCAGTGGGGATGGAGTAGCCGACCGCCGCGACACAGCGCAGTTCGTCGGTCAGTTGGTCGTAAATCGACAGGATGGCAAACTGCGCCAGTGTGAAGCGCTGCGCCCAGTCGAGCGTTAGGTCGAAAGCGTGCCCCAGTTGAATGGTATCGCTCAATTCCCGGTCGATCTGACGCATCATTTCGAGTTCGCGCATCTTGGCGTCACGCTCGGAGACGATCTGGCTGTGCAGCCGAGCGTTGGCGAGGGCGATGGCGGCGCTCTCCTGAGCGGCACCGAGCAGCGCCGACGCCGGCGTCGCGGTAAAGATCGGGTTGTTGACTTCGCTGACGATGATCACGCCGGTCAGGATGTCGCCTTCATGCAGCGGAATGCTGTAGAGACGGTCCGTATCCAGTATTTGGACGAAATTGGCGAGCACCGAATCGGGGGCGAGATCGTCGCGTAGTGCTGCAAATGGGCGCTTGTCCAGCCATGCGATCAGCGCCGGATCGGTCGGATTGTAGATCGAGAAGGTCAATTCAGGTCGGGGCAGCCCGGTGGCAGCGGCGACCGAAAGCGTCGCATTTTCGTTGTCAGCCAGCAGCACCAGCGCGCGATCGCACTGGCTCAACTCGCAAGCAGCGGCAGCAAGTTCGCGGACTAGCTCGCTCAGATTCAGGATTGACCCGAAGCGGAGCGTGAGTTCGTGCGCCACGGTCAAGTTTTTGATCTGTGCTGCCGGTTCCATAAACGACCCACTTATCCCGCTAACGTTTACGCTCTTAATCCCGTAAGTATTATAGCTGAAGCTGGCGAATCGCGCGGTTCTGAATTGTCGTTTTCGGTAAAGTTCTGTAAGATTACCTCATAAACGGAGGGATGATGGACGATTTTAGAGCGATTTCGGCACGCTTCAAGAAAGCGAACGAAGCGGAAGCGGCGGCGGAGCAGCCCGCAGTTTTCGATCCCGCCGAGTTTTTTAGAATCCGTGCCAAGATGATTGGCGTCTTGCTGCGCGACGCCCGCGTGAAGGCGGGGCGCAGCTACGACGACTGCGCTCATTTCCTGAACGTGCCGGCGGAGGAGATCGAGCGCTGGGAATACGGCGACGAGGCACCCTCGCTGCCGCAGCTTGAACTAGCGGCTTTTTACCTCAACGTTCCGGTCAGCCACTTTTGGGGCGTCGATACCCTGCAAGCGACCAGCGATGATTACAGCAGCACGCAAGCGGATTATCTCGCTTTGCGCGACCGCATGATTGGCACATTGCTGCGGATCGCGCGCGAAGAATCCGGCTTGAGTGTCGAGGCGTTGAGCGAAGCGACCCGCATTCCGGTCGAGCAAATCACGCAGTACGAGCAGGGTGAAGCGGCGCTGCCGATCCACGAACTGACGGTCCTTTCCAACACGCTCAAGAAAAATATCAACTACTTTATGGAGAGCGGCAGTCATCTAGGCGATTGGCTGGCGATGCGCGAGGAATGGAAGCACTTCACCAAGCTGCCGCCGGACATCCGCAAATTCGTCTCGAACCCGATCAACGTGGGGTTCTTGGAAATCGCCATTTTGTTTAGCCAAATGCCCGCCGACAAGCTCCGGCGCGTCGGCGAAAGCGTCTTGAATATCTCGATGTAGGAGGATGCTGTGAGTACGGGTCAAGAACTACAGGCGCAGGGCGTGAAGCTGTTTCAGCAGAAAGAATACGAAGAGGCGGCGCGCGTCTTCGTTCAGGCAATCGAGCAGTACGACGCGGAAGGCGACAAAGAACTTGCCGCTGAAATGCAGGTGAATTTGGGGCTGGTGCATCGCGCCTTGGGCGAACATCAGCAAGCGCTGGACGCGATGCAGGAAGCGCTGCGTGTCTTTCAGGCGAGCAGCGATCAGATGCGGATCGCCAAAGTCTTGGGCAATTTGGGCGGAGTCTATGCGGCGCTCGGCGACAAGGAGCAGGCATATAACTGCTATCGCAACGCCGCTGACCTGTTCGATGAACTGGGCGAAAAGAAACTACACGGCGAAACGCTGGTCGCCATGGGAGATATGCAGGTGCGCGACGGCAAGCTGACCGCCGGCGCTGCGACTTACGAAGTCGGCTTGAGCGAGTTGGACAGCCTGACCGCGGGGCAGAAAGTGCTCAAGGGCTTGATTGGGATTCGCAATAAGCTCACCGGCGGGCAGTAAGCCCCGCCTTTGATGCCCGTCACATTGATCAACCGGCGGCGGGTTCCGCTGCTGGTCCTCCTGTTTACGCTGCTCTGCAGCGTCTATTTGATTACCTACAGCGGGCAGCTTGAAAGCGGTGATACCGAGCGCTATTTCGATGCCGTGAGCAGTTTCGCCGATTACGGCGATTTCAAGCTCGACCTCTCGACGTGGCGCTTTCCCCCCTATTCCGGTTTCGATTCCAACAATCCACTGCCGCTGCAGGTGGCGAACGTCGAACCGTTACAGATTATGCTCTCGGCGCCGCTGTACTGGTTTGCCAAGATCGTGCCGGGGATCGGACTGCTGCACACAGTCTACTTGTTCAACGTGCTGGTCGGTGCAGCCGTGGGCTGTGTCTTGATGCTCTACGCGCTGGCGCTCGGTTACAACGAACGGACGGCATTGCTGGCGGCGCTCGCGTTCGGCGTCAGCACCGTGATTTTCCCCTACACCAAGACGTTTTTCCGCGAACCGCTGGCGCTCCTGCTGCTGCTGATCTGCGGGTTGCTGCTGGAACGGCTGCGGGGGCGGGGTTATCGCGCGCCGCTGCTGATCGTCGCAGTCGCGGCGGCGGTGATCGGGCTGCTGCTGGCGAAAGCCTCGACGCTGCTGGCGTTCCCAGCGCTGATCGTGATCGCGCTGCCGGAGGTCAAAAACGGACGCTGGCGCCGCGTGGCGATCGGGTTGGGCGTCGTCGCCGGGCTGATCGTCGCGCTCTACCTGATTCTGGGGTTCACGGGTTGGTTTGGCAGCATTGGCGAGCGCTATAACGTCCTGCGCCTGTTCACGGATAAGTCGGCGAGCTATCTGGGAACGGCGCTGCAAGCCTATCTGCTGAGCATCGGCGGGAGCATCTGGGGCACGTCACCGGTGGTACTGCTGGCGCTGCCGGGGATGTGGCTGCTGATCCGACAGCGCAAGTGGCGCTATCCGCTGGCGATCCTGCTGCTGGTCGCTGGTTTCGCGGTCGGCTATGCCGCGCTCAACGGCGAGCATTGGTTCGGTGGGCTGTCGTGGCCCCCGCGCTTCTTGATCCCGGTCGTGCCGTTCCTGATCCTCGGCACGCTGCCGATCTTTGAGCGGATGCAGCGGCAGCGCGGTTGGGCGATCCTTGGTGTGCTGTTGGTGCTTTACGGCATCTGGATTCAGATCAGCGGCGTGACGCTGGCGTGGACGGAATATCCCGCTGCGCTGCCAGCGGCAGCCAACGGACTGCTGGAGTGGGGTGGCGGGCTGAACGATCTGCGCTACCTGCGCTGGGTGATCATTCCGTCGCTGTGGGGGACGATTCCGCTGGACATCGGCTGGCTCGTGATCGACCTGCCGGGCATCATGATCGCGTTTGGCGCGCTGGCGATCGCGGCGGCGCTGGCGCTGTGGCGACGATGGCGGTGGGCGACGGTGATCCTGCCGCTGCTGCTGGTGATCGTCACCGGCTACGGACTGCACGCCCTCTACGCCGACGATCCGCGCGCGCTGGCGAAAGACGAGTCTCTCTACGCCATGCTGCCGATCCTCGAAGCGCAGACCGATCCGAGCGACGTGATCCTGCTGAGCAGCCCGCGCTATGAGCCGTTTTTCGCTAACTCCGGTAAGCTGAACGACGCCGGTCGGGTGATCGGTCTGCCGCTGCAGTACGGCGAGCAGCCGAGCGACGTGCAGGAGCCGCTGATCCGGTCGGAGAATCCGGCTGTGCTGCTGACCAAAGAGACGAGCCAGTTGATCACCAACCTCGCGCTGACCCATGCGCGGCTGTGGCTGCTGGTCGATGGCGGACCTGATTTATCATGGAGCGTGCGCCCGGTCGAGCGTTACCTGTCGGCGCATTACTATCGGCTGCAGGAGATCGACACCAGCCCGATCACGCGGCTGATCGAGTACAGCACGATCAGCGCGCCGGACATGTTCGCTTACCGGGAGCCGGAACACCTGACCGACCTCGCCTTTGGCGATCACATCCGGTTGGTGGGGCTGGATGTGCCTGCCGGGACGACGGTTCAAGCGGGCGGCGTGCTGGCGGTGTCGCTCTACTGGACGACCGACGCGGCGCTCGACCCGAATTACACGGTGGGGCTGTATCTGCGCGATGCCGGTGGCGCGCCGGTCGCGCAGATGGATGGTCAGCCGGGGGGCGGCTTCTTCCCGACCGATGGCTGGCAGATCGACGTGCCGGTCTGGGATAACCGGGCGATCCGGCTGCCGGACGATCTGCCGCCGGGTGACTATCAACTGTGGGTTAAGCTCTACGACTTCGCGCCGGACGGCTCGGTGCGCGATCTGCCGGTGACGGCGGGCGAGCACGTCGACGAGTCGATTGGCGTGCTGCCGGTGACGATCACGGTGGAGTAAGCTGTAAGCGACTGATTGTGCATAGTGATGAGGGGATAAAGCTGTGACCGAACAAGCGTATGACGACGATACCCTGCGCGCAATTCTGACCAAGGCGAAAGTAATCGCCGTGGTCGGCTACTCGGACAATCCGAGCCGCACGAGCTACGAAGTAGGACATTATCTCCAAGACGTCGGCTACACCGTCTATCCAATCAACCCGAAAGTGGAGGAGATCGACGGCGTGCAGGCTTACGCCGCGCTCGCCGACGTGCCGGAGCCGATCGACATCGTGGACGTGTTCCGCCGCTCGGAGTATCTCGCCGACGTGGTCGACGAGGCGATTGCCGTCGGCGCGCCGGTGGTCTGGGCGCAGTTGGGTATCAGCGACCCGGAAGCTGCCGAGATGGGCGAGGCTGCCGGTCTGACCGTGATCATGGATCGCTGCATCATGGCGACGCACAAGCGGCTGTTTCGCTGAATTGTCGTTGCGGTGACTACTTCGACAAGACGATGGCGTGTTTGGCGGCGTCGCTCATCAGCGGGTTGCGCAGCAAGTCGTCTTTGAATTCGACAGCGCGGAACAGGGCTTGCGCGGTCAGCATCAGCACCGCCACGATCAGCAGGATGCGCAGGCGCGGCTGCCATGCGGCGCCGAGCCAGTCCCACGTGCGCGCCAGCAGATCGCCGGAGAGCGCGCACAGCGGCGGTAGAAACAGCAGCAGGAAACGCGGATCGTAGGAGACGAACAGCCACCACGCCGCGAAGAATGGCAGCGTCCACAACAGGATCAAGCGCGCACCGCCGCGGCGTCTGTCGTCCGCACCGCGCCACGCCGTGACGATCCCGGCGAGGATGCCCGCTGCGATCAGCCAGCCGGAGACGCTGAAGCTTTCCGGGTGAGTCAGGTAGATCAGCGCGCTGTCGAGCGTCCGCTGCGCCTGATCGGTCCACGCCGTCGCCGGGATCAGGAAGCCCGCGCCGATCAGATTGCGGAGGTACCACGCGCCCGCGACGGCGGCGCCAGCGGCGAGGCTGGCGACCAGCGTGCGCCCTGTCGTCCGGCGCTGCACCATCCCCCAGATCAGCCAAAGCGCCAACAAGGGTATACCGATCAAGGCGGCGTTTTTGGTCCACGCCGCTAAGCCGACCAGCGCCCCGGCGATCACGGCGTCGCGGGTTTGACGCGATTCCCAGCAGCGCAGCGCGAAGATCGCCGCGAGGGTGTAGAAGAACGCCATCGGCAGATCGACGTAGCCGGTCGATGACCAACCACTGTAAAACGGCGTTAAGGCGAGGATCAGCGCGGCGAGCCAACCTGTGCGCGCATCACGTAGCTGCTTGCCGAGGACGTAGGCGGCGGGCAGGCAGGCGAGGCTGAGCAGGGTCGCGCCCGCTTTGGCGAGATATTCGTTTTGCCACCCGGCGGCGAGGTAGGCATAGGTGTAAGTCAGCGGAACAAGGATCGGGTAGGTGTGATAGAGGCTGTCTGCGCCCGTCAGCGGGATCAGCGCGCCGGTGGTGTACATCGCTTGCGCGGCGGGCTGATAAATGCCGATCGCATCGTCGCGGGAGAAGGGCCAGTAAGCGCCGTTGAACAGGATCGCGCCTGCCAGCAGCACGAGGATCAGCAGGACGAAGCGTTCCGTCCACGACGCTGGCATCCGGGGCGGTTCGAAACGGAAACGCCACCAACCGGGCAGCATCAGCGCGAAATAGGGCAGGGCGATGCCCGCCAGCGTGAATGGGATGCCAACCAGTCCCTCCGCCAGCATGATCAAAGTCAGCGCGCCCACGCTGATCGCCAAGCCGAGGCTGACGGTCAGCCAGCCTTGTTCGCGCAGCAGGCGCACCGCCCAACCGTACCCGGCGGCGAAAGTCAAGCCGACCAGCAGCCACGCGATCATGTGACGGCGTGGGGCAGGGGCGCGCCGGTGATCCCGGCGATCAAGTTGTCGATGGCGATGGCTGCCATTTTGCCGCGCGTGCCGATGGTCGCGCTGCCGACGTGGGGCACGACCGTCACGTTGGGCAGCTTGAGGATCGGATCACTGGCGGGCAGCGGCTCAGGATCGGTCACGTCGAGCGCGGCTCCGGCGATCACGCCATTTACGAGCGCGTCGTAGAGCGCCGCTTGATCGACGACCGGACCGCGCGTCGTGTTGATCAGGATAGCGCTCGGCTGCATCAACGCCAGCGTCTCCCGGTTGATCAAGTGGCGGGTCTGCGGCGTCAGCGGGCAGTGGAGCGAGACGAAATCGGAGCGGCGCAGCAGGTCGTCTAACTCGACGCGCTGCGCGCCCGCTTGGGCGGCGGTTTCGTCGGTCAGATGCGGACCGCTAGCGAGGATGGTCATGTCAAAAGCGGCGGCGCGTTTTGCCACTGCTTGTCCGATGCGCCCCAAGCCGACGATGCCGAGGGTCGCGCCGGTGACGTCGTGACCGAGCAGGGTCGTCGGATGCCACGTGATCCACTTGCCAGCTTCGATGAAGCGGACACCCTCGACGATCGCGGCGGGCGGCAGCTAGCAGCAGCGTGAAGGCGAGGTCGGCGGTGGTCTCGGTGAGGACGCCGGGCGTGTTGCCGAGGGCGATCCCGCGCGCTTGCGCCGCTTTCACGTCGACATTGTCGTAGCCGACTGCCATCTGGCTGATCACTTTGAGCTGCGACCCGGCGGCGTCCATCAACGCGGCGTCGATGCGGTCGGTCAGCATACAGAGCAAGCCGTCAACGCCGCGCACCCGTTCGAGCAAAGTCGGATAGGGCGGCGGCAGTTCCTCCTGCCATAGATCGACGGTGCAAACGTCCTGAAGGCGGTCAAGCTGAGGGATTGCGCGGGTGACGAAGACCTTGGGTTTCATGGTTGATACTTTCAAGCTGACGGTTGAGGACAGCGGCGTAACTATACCACAGGTTCGGGCTGGTATGCCGGGGGCTTTCGTCTAGAATCGGGCACTATGAAGCGATGGTTAGGGTGGGACGACGAAGGCGTAACCGGGATACGGCGGGCGTGGCTGTTGGCGATCCCGCTGTTGCTGCTGTTGACCTTCTGGCTGCTGCGGGTGGTGTGGATGATGCACATGCGCCCGGACGAGACGCTGGTCTACGTCTTCACCCGCTTCGACATTCCCTACGCTGTCAATTACCTCGCGACCAGCGATATACAAGCGCCGCTGTGGTTGGTGCTGTTCTGGATCTGGCAGCACTTGCTCGCCGGGGATACCGAATTCGCCGCGCGGATGCTCTCGCTGTTCTTCAGCCTGATCACGCTGGCGCTGGCGTACCGCATCGGGTGCGACTGGTTCGGTGCGTCGCGCCGCGCCGCCTCGCGTTACGGCTTGGCGGCGCTGGCGGTGCTGGGCGCGAACGCCTATTTCTGTACCTACGCGCTGGAGATCCGCCCCTATCCGCTGGCGCTGCTGCTGGCGACGCTTTCGATGTGGCTGTTCGCGCGCTGGCTGCGGCGCGGGACGTGGCGGCTGGCGCTGGCTTACGGCGTGGTCGTCGCGCTGATGTTCTACGTCCACTACTTCCTGATCTTCCTTGTGATCGCGCAGGGGATCTATTTCCTGTTCAGCCGCCCCTCACGCCGCTTGATCGGGCAAGGCGCTGCTGCCGCTGCGCTGGCGTTTGTGCTTTGGCTGCCGTGGCTGCCGTCGTTCGTCAACCAAGTCCACGTGATTCGCGGCGTCGTCGCGGAAGCGGGTAACGGCTACGCCGCCGGGATCGGCACGCCTTCGACGACCCAGCCGACCAATCTCGCGGCGGTGACGGATCTGGCGTCGCTGGCGACCAATGGGCTGCCGCTGCTCTACGCGGCGGCGATCCTGCTCGGCGTTGCCCTGCTCTGGCGACGGCGGACGTTCTGGCTGGCGCTGCTCTGGGGGATCGGTGTGCCGCTGATCGCGTGGGCGATCAATCTGGCGATCGAGGTCTATACGCCGCGTTACGTCGCCTATTTGTCGGTGGGCGTGGGAATCACGGTTGCGGCGGGGCTGGCGGCGCTGCGGCGTCCGCTGCTGCGCTACGCGGCGGTCGGCGCATTCGTGATCGTCAACCTGATCGCGCTGCCGGGATCGCTGCCGGTGCGCGTGCCCTATCGTGACATCTTCGGCGCGATGTCGGCTCAGCCGGGCGACGTGGTCTACTTCGCCGATACCGTCGAGCAGTTCCTTCAGTGGCAAGCCGATCACTACCTCGCACCGGTCTTCACGCGCGACGAGGATCACAACCTTGCTGCGGCGCTGGCGGCGCGGCGAGTCTGGTTCGTGACCGGTCATCTGTTTGACGATGACGTACACGCGCAGTTCGAGGCGTTGGAGCCGACTCACCCGGTCCAGCAGACGATCGGGCAGTGTCCGCCGAAAGGCTGGTGCTATTACGCCCAGTTGATGGAAGCGCCGCCGCTCAGCGTCCCGGAGCGCTTCGGGGCGGACATGGATTTCTGGGGCGCGGACGTCGATGCCGTCACCGCCGATCACATCACGACGCGGCTGTGGTGGCGGGTCGAGCAAGCGCCGCCGGTCGATTACTCGATCAGCCTGCGCTTGGTCGATGCGGCGGGCAATCTCGTCACCCAAAAGGACGGACCGATCGTCCATTATGGGGTTGATCCGGTGCCGACCTCGCAGCTCGAACCCGGCAAAATCTATATCGATTTCCGTTCGTTGGACTTTGCGCCGAGCCTCGCGCCCGGTGCGTACCGGCTCGAATTGGTCGTCTACCAGTCGTGGGACGGTCAGCGCTTGACGCTGCCGGATGGGTCGGATGTGCTGCGGCTGGATCCGCTAAACATTGATTAAGATTTGTCGCTTGCCACCTCTTCTAGACCACTTCGGCATTGCGTGGTCTGTACACCATGCACTACGATAGGTAAGTTTCCTAGGCAAAGTAAGGTTCTGGATGGCATCTGAGTTCATTGCGCGTCGGTCATTCAATACTGACCACAGCAGTCCGGTTCGATTTGTATGGTCGCACATTCGCCGTCATCCCGTTTTCGGGATCACGATGATGATTGGCGCTTTCTCCAATGCAGCCTTGGCGGCGGCAGTGCCGTACTACGTGGGTCTCGCCTTCGACGCTGTCACCGAGGGGCAGGCGATCGAGGCACTGGTTCCGTTTGCCTTAGCCATCGTCGGCTCGCAGTTGCTGCGGGCTGGCTTGCAGTTGATGCGTAACTTCTCCGCCGTGATTTTCGCGGAACGCATCGAGCGTGACGTGCGCGACGAGCTTTACGCCAGCTTATTGGGCAAAAGCATGTCCTTTCACGACATGCAGCCGGTCGGCGAGATCATGGCGCGCGTCGCCAACGACGTGCACGAAATGAACTTCATGATGAACCCCGGCATGAACTTGATCGTCGGGTCGGGCATGTTCCTGATCGCCCCGCTGATCGCTGCGCCGAGGATGTACCCGGACTTGATCGCCGCGCCGCTGCTGTTTCTGATCGCCTACGTGATTGTGCAGGTGCGCTATCTGCGCCGCTTGAACCCGGTCGCGCAAGAGGTGCGTGCCAGCTTTGGGCGCATGAACGCCAGCGTTGCCGAAACCATCGACGGCTTGCAGGTGGTCAAAGGCGCAGCTCAGGAAGACAACGAGCGCTCGCGTTTTAATAAGCTTGTCGACGAAGTGCGCAATTTCGTGGTCGCGCAGGGCGATATTGAGGCGCAGTATCTGCCGATCTTGCTGCTCGGCTTGGTGACCTTCGGTGCTTTCGTGCACGTCTCTTACCTGTACGTCAACGGGTTAATCCCGATCGGCACGGTCGTTGCCTATGCCGGGCAGATCGCGCTGTTTGGCTTCCCGGTCTTCTCGTCGCTGTTTTCGTACTCGCAGCTTTCGCTGGGGATGGCGAGTGCCGCGCGCATCTTGAGCATCATCACCACCGAGACGGAACTCGATCAAAACGTCAACGGATACGCTGCGCCGCTCAAGGGCAAAGTGATCTTTGACCACGTCGATTTCGGCTATACCGAAACCGGCGCGCAGGTGCTTCACGACGTCAGCTTCACCGTCGAGCCGGGACAGACCGTCGCCATCGTCGGGCAGACCGGATCGGGCAAATCGACGCTGACCAAGCTGATCAACCGCACTTATGACGTGGACGCCGGGCGGGTGCTGGTCGATGATGTGGACGTGCGCGACTGGAATCTGGCAGCGCTGCGCTCGCATATCAGCATCATCGAGCAGGACATTTTCCTATTCAGCCGCACGATTGCCGACAATATTCGCTTTGGTAGACCGGAAGCGACGCAGGAAGACGTCGAAGAAGCCGCGAAGAAAGCGCAAGCGCACGAATTCATCTTGACCTTCCCCGAAGGCTACCAGACGGTAATCGGTCAGCGCGGCGTGACGCTCAGCGGCGGTCAGCGGCAGCGGCTGGCGTTGGCGCGTGCCTTCGTGACCAATCCGCCGATCCTCGTGCTCGACGACAGCACCAGCGCCATCGACAGCGCGACCGAAGACCGGATTCAAAAAGCGATCTGGTCGGCGGCAAAGGGACGGACGACGCTGCTGATCACTCACCGCCTGTCGCAGATTCGCTGGGCGGATCACATCGTCGTGCTGCGTCGGGGGCGCGTTGTCGCGCAGGGCAAGCACGAAGATTTGCTGCAATCGTCCGATGCCTATCGGCGCATCTTCGCGCGCTACGACGAACCGACCGAAGATGAAGCGGCACAGAACGCCGACACCGATGAAGCACCCGCCGAATTAAACGCCAAGTAACGCGAGGTTAACCAGTTATGGGTCTACTCAGCGGTTTAGCCGCAGATACTTACGACCGCCAATATGATGACAGCTATCTGATCCGCCGCTTAGCGACGTATTTTACGCCGTTCAAGCGTCGCTTTCTGATCGTCGTCGGCTTGGTGATCGTCTTCGCGGCGATCGGCGCTGCCAATCCGTTGATCATTTCGACGGCGGTCGAATACCTGCGCGAGCAGGATACGGGCAACAGCCTCAAATTGATCTTGGGCGGGCTGCTGCTCATCGGCATTGCCGACTTCTTCGTCTATATGCTTCGCCGTCGCTTGACCACGCGCGTCATCGCCGACGTGATCGCGCAGTTGCGCAAAGATTCGTTCAACGCCGCCATCGAGCGTGACCTTGCCTTCTACGACGAGAACAAATCCGGCAAGATCGTCAGCCGCATCACCAACGACACGCAAGACCTCAACCAAATCTTGACGATTTCGACCGACCTTGTCGCCCAGATGACCGAGTTCTTCATCGTCTTTCTGATTCTGGTCACGCGCGAATGGCGTTTGACCCTCCTGTTACTGGGCATGATGCCGATTGTCTATGCCATGACGGTCGTCTTTCGTAAGTTTGCGCGCACGGCGACGCGGCAGGGATCGCGTTCGCTGGCGGTGGTCAACGACAACATTCAGGAAAGCGTGACCGGCATCAGTGTCGCCAAAAACTTCCGCCAAGAGGCGATGATCTACGACGAGTTCGATCACGTCAACCGGCAGTCCTACTCGATCAATTTGCAGCGCGGCTTTGTGTTGGCGACGGTCTTTCCCGCGCTCAATGCGCTGGCGGGCTTGGTGATCGGCACGCTGCTCTACATCGGCGCGACCTTCGTGATCGGTGGGGCGATCAATATCGGTTCGTGGTATCTGTTCATCTTGGGTGTGGATCGCTTCTGGTTTCCGGTGATCAACCTGTCGTCGTATTGGAGCCAGATTCAGCAGGGGTTTAGCGCCGCCGAGCGGATTTTCGCGTTAGTCGATGCCGAAAATGTCCTCAAACAGACCGGCGACAAGATCCCCGACGAACCGATGCGCGGCGCGATCGAGTTCGACGACGTGGTCTTCGAATACAAGAACGGCGAGCGCGTGCTCGATCACTTCAACCTCGACATCAAGCCGGGTGAGAGTATCGCCTTCGTTGGGCATACCGGCGCGGGTAAGAGTACCATCGCCAAAGCGTTGACGCGCTTCTACGAGTTCCAGCACGGCACGATCCGTGTTGACGGGCAGGACATCCGCAGTTTCAACTTGCAAGCCTATCGCGGGCGACTCGGCATCGTGCCGCAAGCGCCGTTCCTGTTCAGCGGCACGATCATGGACAACATCCGCTATGCTCGCCCGGAAGCCAGTGACGCCGAGATCGACGAGATCGCGCACAGCGTGGGCAACGGCGAGTGGTTGGAAACGCTGCCCGATGGCTTGCAGAGCGACGTCGGCGAGCGCGGCGCGCGCTTGAGCATGGGGCAGCGCCAATTGGTCAGCTTGCTGCGCGTATTGGTGCAGCGACCGGCGATCTTCATCCTCGACGAAGCGACCGCCAGTATCGACCCGTTCACGGAGATGCAGATTCAAGAGGCGCTGGATTTGATCCTGTCGCAGTCGACCTCGATCCTGATCGCCCACCGCTTGAGCACCGTTCGCAGCGCCGACCGGATCATCGTGCTGGCGAACGGCAAGATCATCGAGCAGGGCAGCCACGATCAACTGATGGCAGCAGGGCGGTCACTACGCGGAACTGTACAATACCTACTTCCGCCACCAATCGCTGAGCTACATCGAGAACGCGCGCGACATGTTCGCCGAAGCGGGCGATTAAGCCAAGACCACGCGAAAACCTCGAATTAGTTCGAAATGGCGTTCAACCGAACGCCTTTTTTGATCTTGCGCTGCCAACCCAGAAGGTCAGGGCGAAACTGATCGAATTGGCAGTTGTAGCAGATTTCGCAGCGTGCCATAGTTTAGCGGACATTCACTTGGAGAATTGAATAGAGTAGGCATCTATGCCGGAGGAGGAGAATGAAACGTTTGCTGCTTGCTGCGAGTTTGCTGCTGTTAGCGGCTTGCAGTTCATCACCGGAGACCTCATTCGCCGACCTACCGCCGGGGGATGCGGCGAACGGGGCGGTGCTGTTCACCGATGGCGCGAACGGCGCACCCGCCTGCGCAACCTGTCACACGGTCGACGGCTCCGCGCTAACCGGACCGAGTTTGCAGAACTTCGCCGCAATCGCGCCGGTGACGGAAGCGGGTTCGGCGTCGCTGGCGGAATATGCCTACACCAGCATCACGCATCCGAGCGCCTACGTCGTCAGCGGCTATGGCAATATTATGTATAATCAATATGAACGCCGATTATCGCCGCAACAAATTGCAGATTTGATCGCTTATTTGCAAACGCTTTGAGGAGGAATACTCATGGACGTTGTACTCGTGCTTCTCCGACTACTCCACATCGTCGCCGCCTTCGTTTGGTTCGGCGTTGGCTTCACGCAGACGTTCATTGTTTTGCCTGCCATCGGTTCATCCGGCGTGAACGGGCTGCGGTTTGCACAGGCGATGAACAAGAGCCGCTTCGGGCAGATGGTCTTTCCCGCTGCCGCCGGGATCACGATGCTAGTCGGAATCTTGCTGTATTTGACCGGCGATCCGAACAATAACTTTTCACAGGTCGGTAACATTGTCCTCGGCATCGGCGCGGTGGTCGGCATCGCTGCCGGAATTCACGGGGGCATGTATACCGGGCGCGCGGGCGCGGCGCTGAGCGAAGCCATCGACAAACATCTCACCGACAGCGGAATCTCGCCGGAAGGCACGCCGGAGATTCGTGAAAAGACGGCATACTTGGCGACGCACGCGCGTATCAGTTTTTGGTTGATGCTGGTCGCGCTGATCGCAATGGGCAGCGCGCGCTATCTCTAAAAAAACGGGCGCAGCACGCTGCGCCCCTACGAACCTGCTGTTGATCGGCGGCGCTCGCCAGCGCCGTTTTGATTCCGGTTGAGTGTTACGAATGTCCCAAGACGCGGTGCGGCAGATACGGCGCTTCGAGCTGCGCCAATTCGTCGTCGCTGAGTTCGATGTCAAGTGCGGCGATCGCTTCGTCGAGGTGCTTCATCTTGCTCGCGCCGATGATCGGTGAGGTGATCGCCGGTTTGTGCAGCATCCACGCCAGCGCGATTTGTGCCGGGCTGACGCCGTGAGCGCTCGCCAGCGCCTCGACCTGATCGAGCGTCTGGAAGTCGTTGTCGTCGTAGTACATGTTGTGGGCAAAGGCGTCGCTCTTGGAACGGGTGGTGTCGCCGCCCTTGTCGCGGGTGCGGTTGCCCGCCAAGAAGCCGCGCGCCAGCGGACTCCAAGGGATCACGGCGATGCCTTGATCGTCGCAGAGCGGGATCATCTCGCGTTCTTCCTCGCGGTAGACGAGGTTGTAGTGATTCTGCATCGAGACGAAGCGCGTCCAGCCGTTGAGATCGGACGTGTAGAGCATCTGCGCGAACTGCCACGCATACATGCTGCTCGCGCCGATGTAGCGCGCCTTGCCCGCCTTGACCACGTCGTGCAGCGCTTCGAGCGTCTCCTCGATCGGCGTTTCGAGATCGAAGCGGTGAATCTGGTAGAGATCGACGTAATCGGTGCCCAAGCGCCGCAGCGAGTTGTCGATGGAGTTCATGATGTGCTTGCGCGATAAGCCGCCCTGGTTGGGTTTATCGCCCATTTTCCCGTAAACTTTGGTGGCGATGACCACTTCGTCGCGCTGGGCGAAGTCCTTGAGCGCGCGCCCGGTGATCTCCTCGCTGACGCCGAGCGAATAGACGTTGGCGGTGTCGAAGAAGTTGATGCCCGCTTCCAGCGCGCGCTGGAAGAAGGGGCGGGCGGCTTCCTCTCCTAAGAACCAGTCGCGCTGGGCGGGATCGCCGTAGGTCATGCAGCCGAGGCAAATTCGCGAGACCTTTAGTCCGGTCATGCCGAGATTTACATAGTCCATGTGCGTTTCTCCTTGAGTGGATGACGAACGGATTTAACCATGATTACCGAGTTTATGCCGACAAGGTGTTAGGTCCATTGCGCTCGGACGCTGCGGAAGTAGTCGCCAATCATCCCCAAACTTCCGGCGTCGACTTCAAAGGTGGCATTGAGCGTTGAGGTATAGAGCTTCGCGCGATTGCCCATGTATTTAATTTGCAGCAATTGCACCTCGACGGCAATGTGTCCAAGTTGATCGAGCGCAAACAGCTTGAAACGGCACGAGCAAGAGTCTGTCACATCGGCGATTTCTTTCATCCTTGCTTCGCCTTGCCGCGTTGTATCAAGACGATCAAGTTCCGTAAGGAAGTCGTCTATTGCCCACATCGTGAAACTGTTGTCGGCGATTTTACCCTCAAATCTGCCGCTCCGATTTTCTACCGACACACTCACCAAGCATGAGACGTAGGGATACTCAGTGTAGAACTTCTGAACTTCGAAGGAAACGAAGTTCGGACTCGTACCAATTATGAGCGTGTTTTCGTCCAATGCCTGCGCCTAGTGGTTAACCTTCGACTTCCACCGCCAGCGCGACCGCTTCCGCGCCGCCGAGACACAACGCCGCGATCCCGCGCTTCAGCCCGCGATCCTTGAGCGCGTGGATCAGCGTGATCAGCACGCGCGCGCCGGATGCGCCCAACGGATGACCGAGCGCAATCGCGCCGCCGTTGACGTTCAGCTTCTCCAGCGGCAGTTCGTAGCCGTCGCGGGCGAGACCTTTGACGTCCGCCATGACCTGCGCGGCGAAGGCTTCGTTGACTTCGAACAGATCGACGTCGTCCATCGACCAACCGGCGCGCGCCAGCGCTACCGGGATCGCCTTGACCGGCGCGTAGAAAATCCACGACGGATCGACCGCCGCCTGCCCGTAACCGACGATGCGCGCGAGGGGTTGATGCCCGTGCTGATCGGCGTAGTCGCGTGAGGCGACGACCAGCGCCGCCGCGCCGTCGTTCATGCCGGGGGCGTTGCCCGCCGTGACCTTGCCGTCCTGCTCGAAAGCCGCCGGGAGTTTCGCCAGCACTTCCAGCGACGTATCCGGACGGATGCCCTCGTCGTGATTGACGACGATCTCGCCCTTGCGCGAGGTGATCGTCACCGGGACGATCTCGGCGTCGAACTTGCCTGCATCGGTGGCGGCGGCGGCGTTCATGTGGCTGTGATAGGCGAGTTCGTCCATCTCCTCACGGGTCACCTCCAACTGTCGCGCGATGAACTCGGCGGCGTTGCCCATGCCCCAGTCGCAGAGCGAGCACCACAAGCCATCGCTTTGCAGCGAATCGCGCAGTTGGACGTGTCCGTACTTGTGCCCCATCCGGTGGGTGTCGTCGAGGTAGGGGGCGCGGCTCATGCTCTCGACGCCGCCCGCGATGTAGAGATCGCCGTCCTCGGCGCGGATCATGGCAGAGGACAGCATGACGGCTTTCAAGCCGCTGCCGCAGACTTTGTTGACGCTCACGCCGCCGATGCTGTCCGGCAAGCCTGCGCCGATGCTCACTTGGCGCGGCAGCGCTTGCCCGACGCCTGCGCTGACGACGTTGCCGAGCACCAATTCGTTGATGTCGGCGGCGGCGACGCCGCTGCGCTCGACGGCGGCGCGCACCGCAACCTGTCCGAGTTCGGCGGCGCTCAGCGAAGAGAGCGCGCCGAGGAATTTGCCGGTCGGCGTGCGCGCCGCACCGAGAATCACTGCTTCACGATGATTGGTCATGGTTTTCCTGTCCGTAGAGTTCGATCCAAGCCTGTTTAATTTCTCGATAACTGTTTTCGAGCGAGTCGGGGATCACGCGGGTGCCGCCGACGACGGTCATAAAGTTGGAGTTGCCGTTCCAGCGCGGGACGACGTGAAAATGATAATGCTCGGCGATGCCCGCGCCCGCCGCCGCGCCGACGTTCGCGCCGAGGTTGAAGGCGGCAGGGCTGTAGACCTTGCGCAGCGCTGCCATTGCCCGGTTGACCATCAGCATTTGGTCGGTGAGCGCTTCGAGCGACATCTGCTCCGGCGAGTGGACGTGATCGTAGGGGATCACCATCAAGTGACCGTTGTTGTAGGGGTAGAGGTTGAGGGTCACGAAGACGTGCGCCGACCGCGCGATGACCAGTGTGTCATTGTCAAAATCGGCGGCGAGCTGGCAGAAGACGCAGCCATCGACCGGATGTTTTTCGCCGCGAATGTAAGCCATACGCCATGGGGTGTAAAGATGATCCATAGAGACGGGTACTCGCTCATCTTTCAGACGGTCGGATTATAGCACGCCGGTTACGGATCGCCGCGCTAGAAATCAAATTATAATTCGATTAATTGGAAAAGATGAATGAATCGCCAAGACGCCAAGTGTACAAAGAAAAGCTTTTCTTTGCGTCTTCCCGTCTTTGCACCTTTGCGTTGAATCTTTTGTCTTTTCTTGGCGTCTTGGCGGTTCAGAACTCTCTTTATCCCTTGAGCGCGCCGGAGATCATCCCGGCGATGAACGAGCGCTGGAAGAAGGCGTAGACGATCAGCACGGGCAGAAAGACCATGATCGAGGCGGCTGCCATGACGGGCACGTCCGCCGAGTAGCGCCCGCGCAGCAGCGCCAAGCCGACCGGCAGCGTCCGCAGATCGCCGGACGCCATCACCAGCACGAGGAAGAACTCGTTCCACGTCCACATGAACAGCAGCACCACCAGCGAGAGCAGCGCCGGACGTGAGAGCGGAAACAGGATGCGCCAGAGCACGCCCCACGTCGTGCAGCCATCGACGACGGCGGCATCGACTAATTCGGGCGGCATGTTCTTGAAGTTGGCGCGCATCCAGTAGGTGCCGAAAGCGAAACTGAGCGCGACCTGCGGCAGAATCAGCGCCCAGTAGCTATTGCGCAAGCCGAGGTCGCCCATGATCTGCCAGAGCGGGATGATCACCGCTTCGAACGGTACCATCAAGCCGAGCAGGATGATCAGCAGCAGGGCGTTATCGCCGGGGAAGCGGAACATGCCGAAGCCGAAACCGGACATGGTCGAGAGGATCGTCGCGATGATCACCACCGGGACGACGACGATCACGCTGCTGCCGAAATAGCTGCCGAAGCGCGCGCCGTTCCACGCCTCGACGAAGTTGTCGAAGTTCCACTGCTGCGGCAGCGCGAACGGGCTGCTGGCGAGTTCGCCGGTGGTCTTGAAGGCGGTGAAGATGATGCCGATGAAGGGCAGCACTGCCACGATCAGGAAGACCGTCAGAATCAGGTAGGTGAGGGCGGTGCGTGCCGGACTGTTACGCATTGGCTTCGCCTTCGGTTCGTGCTTGCAGCCAATTGACCGCTGCCGAGACGACCACGATCACCAGCGCCAGCGTGACGGCGATGGCTGCGCCGTAGCCCGCGCGATTGCGCTGGAAAGTCTGCTGATAGACGAGATAACTGGTCACGTAAGTCGTCTTGCCCGGTCCGCCGTTGGTGAGGACGAAAACCAGATCGAAGACGCGCAGCGCCGCGATGAAAGTCAGAATGAAGGCGACGAGCAACTGCTGGCGCAAGCCGGGCAGCGTCACGTAGCGGAACTGCTGCCACGCATTCGCGCCAAAGACCGTCGCCGCCTCGTAGAGTTCGCTGTTGATGCCCTGCATCCCGGCGAGAAACAGCACCATACACAGCCCATACTCGACCCACGATCCGACGATGCCGACGGCGTAGCGGGCGTAGGTGAAATCGCCGAGCCAAGGACGCACCCACGACTCCAAGCCGACTGCCGTGAAGATTTGATTGATCGGTCCGTCGAGCGTGAACAGCCAGCGCCAGATGATGCCGACGACGACCGCGCTCATCACCTGCGGAATGAACAAGCCGGTGCGAAAGAGCGTCATCCCGCGCAGCTTGGAGCGCGTCATCAGCGACGTCAGGAACAAGCCGATCAGGATGGGGATGATGGTGTAGAAGATGACAAAGAAGGCGTTGTTGCTGATCGAGCGAATCACGTCCGGGTCGTGGATCAGTTCGGCGTAGTTGGCGAAGCCGATGTAAGTCGGCTCGCTGAAGCCGGTCCAGTCGTAGAAGCTGTAGCGGATGGTGCCGAAGATCGGCAGCAGGACGAAGATGGCGTAAATCACGAAGCCGGGCAAGATGAAGATATAGGCTTGCTTGCCGTTGCGCAGCGCGCCGCTGTTGCTCGACGGGTTGAGCGCGCGGCTCAATCGCTGGGCGAAGGTGGAAGCGGGTTGGTTTTGAAGTTCAGGGTTATTCATTCGCGGCTGGGTCGCAGAGTTGTAGGGGCACGATATATCGTGCCCCTACGTGAAATTTGCTTGATGACCTGATTTACGACGAAGCACCGGCTTCGTAGTCGGCTTGGACTTCGGTGACGAATTCTTCCGGCGTGACGACCTTCGCCGCCAGTTCTTGAATCCGCGAGCCGATGTCCGGCAGCGTCCAGTCGAAGTACTGACCGACCTTATCGGCGGCGCTGATGGTGTTCCAAGCGTGGACGAGGTCGGCGGTGAGCGTGCCCTCGGTCAGCTTGGCGTCGTCGACGGCGATGGCGGGCAGGAACCCGGCGTCAAAGAGCACGTTGGCGGCGTCGGCGCTGCTGATGAAGTCGATGTACTGGGCGGCGAGGTCGGCGTTGGCGCTGGTCGCGCGGATGCCGTAGCCCAAGCCGATCCCACCGATGGTCGGGGCGACTGCTTCACCCATCGGCGACGGCAGCAGGAAGAAGCCGACGTTATCTTCGCCGAGCACGTCGGTGATCGAGCCGGAGTTCCAGCTCCCGGCGAGCCACATGGCGCTCTTGGCACCGGTGAATTCGCCGAGCGCGCCGGTGTCATTGTCCATCCCGGCGAAACCGGGCGAGAAGTAACCGGCGTCGATCCAGTCGACGAAAGTTTGCGCGCCTTCGAGGTTGCCCTCAGTTTGGAAGGTGCCACCGGGTTGGCGGTAGATCATGGCGTTGATGGCGTCGAGGTCGCTGTAGACGTGTGCCAGTGCGCCGTAAGTGTGAATGCCGGGCCAGCCTTCGAGGTTGCCGAAGGTGATCGGCACGTAGCCGCCGTCCTTGATGGTCTGGAGGTCGGTGACGAGGTCTTCCCAAGCGGTGGGCACTTCGAGACCGAGGTCGCTGAAGATTTGCTTGTTATAGAACATGGCGACGACTTCGGCGGTCACGGACATGCCGTAGAGCTTGCCGCTGCCGACCTGCGAACCGTCGTCGGTGACCATGTTGCGCCCGTGCAAACCCATCCCGTAACGGCTCCACCAGTCGTATTGATCGGCGTAGTCGTTCAGCGGCAGCAGCAGCCCGGCTTTGACGAGCGCCGCCATGTTGGTCAAGCCCTGATTGATCATGGCTACGTCGGGACCGCTGTCCTGCGAGAGTTCGCGCGGCAGCAGCAAGCCGAGGTCGTCGGTGCTGTAGGCTTCGCGCTGGATGGTCACGCCGGGGTGATCGGCTTCGAACTGCGCGTCGAGCTGCTCGATCATCGCCTGCTCGGAGTCGCGCGTCCAGTTATCCCAGACGATCAGCGTCGTGTTGTCCTGAGCGGCGACCGGAACCAGCCCGATCAGCAGCAGCGCTGACAGAGCGAATAGAATCAATGAACGTCGATTGAGTTGCATATAAACACCTCATCTACTTCAAAATCGTAATCTGCTTGTAAAGGTACAGACCGAATATAGCACATCTTGGCGTAAAACTCTCAGTCCATACCAACTTGATTAGGCGAGAAGCGTTGGTCAAGTTGCACGATCTCGGCGTTTCGGGTGCCCGAAGCGATGTGATAGAATTCTCGACGAACCACCGAGAGGATGGGCTAGATGTCGGAACTCACAAGCGAGCGGCTGCAAAGCGTCTTAGCACCCCGCGCGATCCACTTCTACCGGCAAACCGGGAGCACAAACGATCACGCGATGGCGTGGTTGGATGATGGCGCTCCGGTGAGTGGTAGCATTGTCATCACGGATGAACAGTCGCGCGGACGGGGACGGTTGGGGCGCACGTGGTATGCGCCTGCCGGAACTGCGCTGACGTTTTCCTACATCTTGCGTCCGTCGGCGGCGATGCTCCCTTACGTTGGCATGATGGGCGCGCTGGTCGTCTGCGAGTTGGCGGAGAGTCTTGGCGTTAAAGCCGGGATCAAGTGGCCCAATGACGTGCAGATCGACGGGCTGAAGCTGTGCGGCGTGCTGCCGGAAGCCTGCTGGCGCGGGGCGGAACTGCACGGTGCCGTGCTCGGCATCGGCATTAACGTGCGTGTCGATTTCGATGATACGGAATTCACCGATACCGCGATCAGTCTTGAAACCGCGGTTGGTGCGCTGGATCGGCTGCTGCTGCTGCAATTTCTGCTTGATCGGCTGGATTATTGGACGCTGCGGTTAAACTCGGAAGCCTTGTTTCAAGGCTGGCGCAGCCGCCTCGCCATGCTTGGACGGCGCGTGTCGATCAACCGGATCGACGGGTTAGTCGAGGGCGTCGCCGAGTCCGTAGATCGCAACGGCGCGCTGCTGATCCGCAGCGATAGCGGCGCACTCCACCGGATGATCGCCGGAGACATCGCGCTAGGCTAGCGTTGATCGGGTTCAATTCTGTTACTCGCTTATTCCGGGTGCTTCCCTGATAACCGTCTTTGCTCGGCACTCAGTACTCGGTACTCAGTACTGGAGGATTTTATGGGGATTCGGCTGGACTGGGAAATCGAAGCCGAACAGGAACATCAGCAGCAGAGCGCGGGTGAAGACCCGGAGTCGCGGCGTAAGCGGCGACGAGCGCGACTGCGGTTTCTACTGGTGGTGTTCATCCTGCTGGCGCTGATCGGCGGAGCGATTGGGGCGGTTGCGCTGCGGCTGCATCAAGCGGACTGGGAGACGGAACAGCTCCTCCGCGATACCGTCACGGCTGAAGTCGCGCTGCTGCGCGTCGGCGATCAAAATGCGTTTCTCAATTTGCAGCGCAGCGCAACCGACGATTGGTTGCAGCAGCAGCGGACGATCTTCGCCCGCTATCAGGCGCTCAAACAAGCGGGGCGAATCAACTTGACCGGGCAGATCCTCGACGCGACCGTCGACGGGATGCGCGGACGGATCGAAGTCGAGGAGATCGTCGACGGTGTCCCCTATGGGCGGGTCTGGTTTTACTGGCATTACGACGATGGGTGGTATCACGTGCCGCCGGATTACACGTTCTGGGGCGCGGCGCAGACGCTCACGGCGGACAACGTAACGGTGCATTATCACGCTATCGATGCGGATGTAGCCCACGCTGTCGCGCTGAGCGCCGCTCAATGGCTGCAAACCGCTTGTAACGCCCTGACCTGCTCGACGCCGCCAGCGCTGACGGTCGAGATCATCCCCGATCCTACGCTGCAAGCAGGCTGGTCCCCGGCGGATAGTGGGACGCTGCAACTGCCATCACCGTTCATCAGCGGCGCGCGGCTGGATCAGTTATTCGACGGTGATACGCAGATCAGTGCGGCGACGCTGCTGGCGAACCGGCTGCTCGACGGCTTTAGCCCGCTGTATCCCGCCGACGCTGCCTTTCTGAAATCGGCGATCAGCGATTGGCTGGTCAAGCGCTTCGCGCAAGTCGAGACCAACTCGTATCTGATCAGCAGCTTGGCAGAAAATTATGGCGATGCGGCGGTCGGGCGGCTGCTGCAAGCACTGCAACCCGCCTCCAACATCAGCGCGATCAGCAGCGTGACCGGCACCTCGCTCGATGCTGCCAGCCTCGACTGGCGTGATTTCCTGACGTGGCGGCTGACGCTCGAACGCGACTTGAACGCCAACCGCGACGAGACGAATTTCCTCGCCCTGTACGACGTGAGCGACGATGCTGTGCGCACACAAGCCTATGCGCGTTTCAACGCGAGTGTCAGCAGCGATCCGCTGACGGTGGTCTCGGTGGTCAGCGAGCGCGACGCCAACGGAACGCCGCAGCTCCGCGCGACCGTGCAGGTCGGCGATCCCGCGACGAGTTCAAGCGGACGTGATCTTCCGCTTGGTCGATGGCGATTGGAAACGCGCGAGCTAGAGCTAGAAGAATTCGACGCAAAGGCGCAAAGGGCACAGCACTGGAGATCCCTCACTGGTTCGAAAAATCGCCAAACCCCGTCATCTAATCTCCAAACGGGCGAAGGCACTCTCTCCTGAATCGGGGAGGGGGGGCTGCAGGGAGGTTTTTAACCTACGCTTACCTCACCCCTAAATCCCCTCTCCATTACAAGGAGGGGATTAAACACCCTTTGTAACCTGTTTTACCCCCTCCCACATCGTGGAGAGGGCGGGGGTGAGGCTAATTAAATACCTACCCTTTAGGGGGCGGGTGGGGTCAAAGCGTGACTGTTCTAGCCCGATAGTACGCCTTAAGCGGATACTTGTAGCCGCAACAAGTATTTTTCGCTAGAATGGTGAAAAGTACTTTAGGAGCCGAATCATGAATCTCGACGAGCTGCGCAGCAGTACCCAACAAGGCACCGAAATTGACGCTGAAGAAGACATCTTTATGTTCGACGATGTCCGGGAAGAACGTCATTTTCTCGGCATGACCGCCGTCGAGCGCATGTTCCTCTCGATTTTTCTGTTCATGAACGTTTGCGTGCTGGGGCTGGCGCTGCTGCTGGCGACTGGGCGCCTAGTGCTTTAAGCCACGAGCGCGGCATCGTCTTTCGACTATCCGCCGCGCCCGCGCGTAGCAGTAACCTCGAACTTCCTCTACATCAATCCGCCGGACGGAGCAGCAGCCGTTGCTTGGTGGCTGCCTCAACCGCGCCCCGAGTCCAGAGCATGGGATGCGCTTCAACCTGAATCCACGGCTCGATCATGTCGTCGTAGTGTGGGTTACCGGGATGCCCACTTTCCCCGGTTGTCGTGATAAATAGGCTGTTATCGAAGTTCGCCACGTCGACGATCATGCGCATCGACGGCAGCGACTGAACCTCGAAATTCCCCGATGCCGGTGTCCAGCCGGTCGCGTTGACGCTGTCGGTGCCGCCGCTGACCGGGTATGGACCTCGATTGACCAGATCTTCCAGCAAGTTGATGCCGCTCGCGCCCAGCGGATTGCTGACGAAAGTCGCGGTATGCAGTTCGCCCCAACTCCATTTTGCTGGATTGTTGCCCATTGCGTCGACAATCGCTTTGACTGCCTCGCTCAGCGAGCGCGCGAGGATGTCGTCGCGGGTCTCGACCACGTCGGGCGTGCGCGCATCGTCCCACCAGACGTTTTCGGGATCCGCCATCAAGCGCAGTGCCGACCACAGTTCGTGATTGTCGGCGTGGATGCCATCCGGTAGTTGATCGTCGAACAGGTTGGCGAGCAGCCGCACGTTGAACTCGGCAAAGAGGGCGGCTTGAGCGCTGCCCGCGTCCATCTTGGCATCCCAGTCGAGTAGAAAGTCGCGCGCTTCAGCGATCGACCCCTCAAGCTGCAACGGCGCGAGATAGGGCAGCATCCCCGCGGCATTCAGATTCTTGGTATCGCCCTGAATGTGCTGAAAGCTGGCGACGCTGTTGGGCGCGTACTGCTTGAGCAGTTCCGTGATCCGCTGCGCGCGCTCCCCATAGGCGACGTCGTAGCTCAGCAGGTAATTGGCGTCGGTGCCGAGCTTGGCGGCAAGCTGATCGTAGTATTCAGGCGGGACGACGGCTTGATTGGCGGTGACGACGTAGTCGCGTGCCGGGTTGAGGATGCGGGGCAGGTCGTCGAAGGGGATGAAGCCCTGCCAGACGTCGGCGTCGCTGGTGGCGGTCGTCGGCAGCAGCCCGGTGTAACCCGCCGGACGAATCGGGATGCGCCCCGGCGTCTGGTAGCCGATGTTGCCGTTCACGTCGGCATAGACGAAGTTCTGCGACGGGACATCCCACAAGCTGAGCGCAGCGCGGAATTCCTGCCAATTGCTGGCGAGATCGAGCAGGCGCACCGAGCCGAACAGCGTACCGGGATCGCTGCCGGTCCAGCGCAGCGCCAGCGGATCGTCGTTGTTGAAGCCCAGCGGCTCGCCGGTGGTGTCGTCGATCTTGTTGTCGTTGATGATCGGTCCGAGATGAGTCTCGCGCACTTGAATGGTCACCGGGTCTTTGCCGTCGCCGAAGCGGATGGTCTCGTCGTGGACCGTCATATCGCGCCACGCGCCGTTCCAGCGATATTGCAGCGGATTATCCGGGTTGACGGTGATGGCGTAGAGGTCTTGCACGTCCGCGCCGACGTTGGTCACGCCCCACGCGATGTGATCGTTGTGCCCGACGATCACGCCGGGAGAAGGCGAGAGGGCGAAACCGACCACGTTCAGCGGGCAGGACGCTGTGACCGGCAGGCAGTGTAAGCCGATCTCGTACCAGATCGAGGGCATCATGATGCCGAGATGCGGATCGTTCGCCAGCAGCGGCGTCCCGTTCTTGGTCAGCTTGCCGGTGGCGACCCAGTCATTGCTGCCGATGCCGGGATCGAGAGCGGTGTCCGCTTGGACGTTGCCCGCCAGCAGCAAATCGGCGGGTTTGGCGGACGCCCGCGTCGCTGCCTCTGCCGAGCCGTCGACCGCGTTGAGCGGCGTCGGCTGGAGGCTGTCCGGCGTGATCGGCAGGTCTTCGGGATAGAGGATGGTCGGGCGGTCGCCAAAGGGGAAGGGCGGGGTGTAATCCGCCGCCATCGCTGCGCCGATGCTGTCGTAGAGCTTCTGGCGCACAAGTTCGTAGCTGTAGCTGTCGGTCAGGTTCCACGCCATCACCTTGCCCCAAACGAGCGTGTCCACCGTCGTCCACGGGGCGATTGGGATGTTGACGCCGGTCAGACCGAGCAAGCGATACTCGACGGCGAGCGCGTCCGGCTGGCGGTTGAGGATGTAGGCGTTCACGCCGTCGGCGAAGGCTTGCAGCATCGCTTGATCTTCGGGGCTGAGCCGGGCGGCTTCGGCTTCGGCAGTCCGTCGCCAGCCGACCGTGCGGATAAAGACGTCATTCCCGAAAACGTCGGCATTCTTGCCGGTCAACTCCTCGATTGAGCCGCTGCCGGTATGCCGGAAAAACTCCATCTGCCACCAGCGATCCTGTGCTTGAACGTAGCCCTGCGCGAAATACAGGTCGTGGGTCGTGCTGCCGTAGAGATGGGGAACGCCCAAGTCGTCGCGCAAGATTTCGACTTCGGCATCCAACCCGGCGACGTCGAGCGTGCCGCTGGTTTGCGGCATCGGACTGTTGAGCGTGTCGCTGGCGATCACGAAGCCGCCGACCAGCGCCACGATGAGGATCAGCAGGATAAACAGCAGCACAATGCGCAGCAGTTTCATGCCGGGTTTGCTCCTAGATAGGTCTGGAAGAAATCGGCGAGCCGTCGTTCATATTCTTGAGGCTGGAGGAACATCCCCCCGACGTGATTCGCGCCGGGGATGATCCAAGGCTCGACGGTGCCGCCCTGCGCGCGCACGGCGTCGGCGAGGTCATAGGCGTATTGGACGCTGAGGCGGGTATCGGCGTCGCCGTGCGTGATGTAGATTGGGCGACCGTTCAGCTTGGCGATCGCTCCCAACGGGCTGAGCGATCCGAGATCGTCGCCGGAGATCAGCTTGCCGATCCAGACCGCGCTGTCGGCGAGAAAAGTCGGGTAGCCGTTGCGCGCGAGTTCGGCTTGAGCGGCGACGTGCAGGTCGGCGTAGCTGCTGTCCTCCCACGTAGCGGCGACGCGCGGTTCCTCGCCCATCGCGATCAGAGCGGTCGCTGCCCCCAACGACGTCCCGAACAGTCCGATCCGTTCGGGCGCGATGCCTTGTTCGTTGACGAGCCAATCCCAACCGCCGAGCACGTCGCGATACTCCTTCGTTCCGGCGGAATAGCGACCATCTTCGATCTGCGAATCGCCTTGATCGCGCAGGTCGATCAGCAGGGTGTTGATGCCGTTGCGATGCAGCATCCCCGCCGCTAAGAGGATTGCCGGGCTGCGACGGCAGCCGCCCAAGCCGTGCACGAGGATCACGGTGGGCGTAGTGGCTGCGTTGGTCACGTCTTTGCCGGTGATCCACCACGCGGCGATGGTCAGATGGTCGTCGCGGCTGGGAAAGCTGACTTCCTGATAGTCCGGCATCAAGTAGGGGGTCGGGTCGACGCCTTTGGACAGGGTGAAGGCGGCGGGGGTGTTAGCATACTCAACCGGATCGTTGTCACAGTGAGGCGCGACCTCGGTCAGCCGGTTGTAGACCATCGTCCCAACAGCGACGTATCCCACAACCACGAGTGCCACGATCGCTGCGCCCACGACAATTAACCATTTTTTCATTGAGAGTTACGTCCTCAAAAGTGCATTTATCAAACAAGAGTTAGATTAGCGCTGCCCGTGATTTGTACACCGATTATACGTTTCGTTCAAGTAGCAGCCGACTCCGCAGTTTTTCGGCGTGGAAATCGGCGGCTGTACAATAGCTCATTTGTGCAAATTCAGTTTATTAACAGATGCTGTACGAGGGTTGGGAAATGCTGGATTTCGAGAGCGATTTCAAGTATAATAGAGTGATCGAGCGAGGTGCGTTTTTTTGAGAAATTCTAGACTCTGCTGGTTAAAACTGATCGAAAGAATCCGCTTTTTTGCCCGCGAATATGCGCTCACCACAACTCGGCTAGAGTACGAAAGGAGTTAGCGCTGTGCTGCACGGCGGAGCACTGGCGCAGTGAACCCTATGGTTGATTACATTGGTTCGGTTCGTCCTGTCAGCATCAATGAGGAGATGCGCGGCAGTTACCTCGATTACGCGATGAGCGTGATCGTCGCGCGCGCGCTGCCCGATGCCCGCGACGGCTTGAAGCCGGTGCATCGGCGCATCCTGTTTGCGATGTACGACATGGGCATCCGGGCGAACTCTTCGTATAAAAAGAGCGCTCGTATCGTCGGCGAGGTGTTGGGCAAGTATCACCCGCACGGCGATAGCTCGGTCTACGATGCGATGGCGCGCATGGCGCAGGATTTCTCGCTGCGCTACATGCTGGTCGATGGACAGGGGAACTTCGGCAGCGTCGACGGCGACAGCCCGGCGGCGATGCGTTACACCGAGGCGCGGTTGGCGCGGCTGGCGGAAGAAATGCTGGTCGACATCGACATGGACACGGTCGATTTCGGCGACAACTACGACGGCACCCAGCAAGAGCCGCTGGTGCTCCCGGCGCGGCTGCCGAATATGCTGCTCAACGGTGCCAGCGGGATCGCCGTCGGCATGGCGACCAATATTCCGCCGCACAACTTGCGCGAACTGGCGGCAGCGATCGCCTACTTGATCGACAACTACGAGCATTACGACGAAATCAGCGTTGACGATCTAATGCAGTTCGTCACCGGACCGGATTTCCCGACCGGGGCGTTGGTGGTCGCGGGCGATGAACTCAAAGAAGCTTATGCGACCGGGCGCGGGCGCGTGGTTATTCGCGCTAAAGCGGAAGTCGAGGAATCGAAGAACGACCGCTTCCGCATTGTCTTCAGCGAGATTCCTTATCAAGTCAATAAAGTCGCGGTGATCGAGCGGATCGTGCAGTTGGTCCGCGAAGACCGCCTCACCCAAATCTATGACCTGCGCGACGAGTCCGACCGGCAGGGAATGCGGCTAGTCGTCGAACTCAAGTTGGGTGCGCAGCCGCTCAAGGTCCTGAACCAGCTTTACAAATACACGCAACTACAGAGCACCTACAGCATTCAAATGCTGGCGTTGGTCAATGGCGAGCCACGCACACTCAGCTTGAAGCGGATGCTGCAAATCTACGTTGAACACCGCTTCGACGTGATCACGCGGCGCTCGCAGTTCGAACTCGACAAGCGGCGGGCGCGGGCGCACATCCTCGAAGGACTGCTCAAGGCACTGTCGAGCCTCGACGCGATCATCCGCACGATCCGCGCGGCGGACGATACCGACGCAGCGCGCGCCAGCCTGATGAATAACTTCGACCTGAGCGAACCACAGGCGAACGCGATCCTCGACATGCAGCTCCGTCGCCTCGCTGCTTTGGAGCAGCAGAAGCTCCAAAACGAGTTCGACGAAGTCATGACGCGGATCGCCTATCTCGAAGATTTGCTGGCATCGCCGCTGAAGATTCTGGCGCTGATCCGCGAGGACATCGTTGACGTTGCCGACAAATACGGCGACGACCGGCGCACTGACGTGATCTACGGCGTGAGTACCGAATTCGACGAAGCCGATCTGGTGCGCGACGAAGAAGTCGCCATTTTGCTCTCGCGGCAGGGCTATATCAAGCGGGTGCCCTCGACCGCCTACCGCGCGCAGCGGCGCGGCGGCAAGGGCGTGATGGGGATGATGACCAAAGAAGAAGACGGCTTGGTCGACATCATCATCGCCAACAGCCTCGATACGGTGCTGTTCTTCACCGATTGGGGCAAGGTTTACAGTGAGCGCGCTTTCGCCATCCCCGAAGCAACCCGGGCGGGCAAGGGCACGATGATTCACAGCATTCTGGCGCTCGGTTCGGACGAGCACATCACGGCGATCGTGCCGGTTTCGTCCTTCGACAATGATGGCTGCTTCGTGCTGGCAACCCGCTTCGGGCGGATCAAGCGCGTTGATCTTGAAGATTTCGCGGCGGTGCGTCCCAGCGGGCTGATCGCTATGTCGCTCGACAACGGCGACACGCTCAACTGGGCGAAGCCGACCACCGGCGATCAAGACGTGATCCTCGTCACCGAGAACGGGCAAAGCATCCGCTTCCACGAGAAAGCAGTCCGCGTGATGGGACGGCAGGCGGGTGGCGTGAACTCGATCCGTTTGGTGGGCGAGGACGTGGTCGTCGGCATGGACGTGGTCGAGGCAGACGATACCCACGTCTTGGTGATCACACGGGGCGGCTACGGCAAGCGCACGCCGATCGACGAATATCGCGTGCAGGGGCGTTACGGGCAGGGTATTCTGACGCTGGCGCGCAACGAAAAGACCGGACCGGTCGTGTCGATGCACTGTATCAACGCCGGGGACGACATCCTGATCATCACCAGCGGCAACGTGATCTTGCGGACGTCGCTGGAGCAGATCCGGGAAATCGGGCGCAACACGCGGGGTGTCAAGGTGATCGACCTTGCCAATGACGACGAGATCGTCGGTGTGGCAGTGATGGACGGCAGCAGCGAAATCGACAGCAGTGATGAAGTCGATCCGACGCAGGAAGGCGCATCGGCGAACGGTACAGCGGCTGTCGAAGCCTAAGCAAATCACATTGTAAAGGCGGATTTCAGGCACTTTTAGAAATTGAGACGGAGTCTCCACGGGACCCGTTTTTCTCCCCCTCTCATTATGGAGAGGGGGTCGGGGGGTGAGGTTTGTAGGAGCTTAGCGTCCATTCTCTGTATCTAACTGTTGAAGCGCATCAAGCCTGCCTCAACGCGCATCATGCAATAAAAAAGCCCCGCAATCTGCGGGGCTTTTGCTTTGTGCGTTTGGACTGCTGAGCAGCTTACTCTTCGTCTTCTTCTTCGCGAGCACGGGCGATAACTTCCGGCTCGGCAGCACCGCCTTCACCTTCTTCGCCTTCCTCAGTCTCTTCAACCAAGGCGCGGATCGGGCTGATGCGCGCGATCATTTCGTCGCCGTCGTTGAGGATGGTCAAGGCTGCGGACACCTCGAGGTCGCGCACGTAAATCGCATCACCGACTTCTTGCAACCCGGAAATGTCGACCGTGATCGAGTCCACCAAGTCAGCGGACAGTGCCTCGACTGAAAGCGTTGACAGCGTATGGATCAGCACCGCCTGACGCGATTCGATGATCGGGCTGGCACCAACCAGATGCACCGCGACTTCGGTCGTGATGCGGGTCGACGCATCGACGGCGAGAAAGTCGACGTGGAGGATCGAGCCACGCAGCACGTCGCGCTGAACTTCGCGGGTGATGACGGATTGAGTCTTGCCGTCGAAATTGACGTTGATCAAGTGCGTGCCGCCGGCGTCGCGGAGGGCGATTTCAAGCGGGCGATACGGGATTTGGACGTTCACCGGTTTGAACTTCGCACCGTAGATGACTGCTGGTACCAACCCCTGTACGCGAAGCTGACCCACTTTTTTGCCGACCACCGTGCGTGATTCGGCTTCGAGGTTATAAGTTGTTGCCACGAGACAAACTCCTTAGCTCAGGGGATGGTCCTGAGGAAACGGCTACTGCCAAAACGGTCAGAAAGTAAGAGCATTCTAGCGATAGCCGTCGCTCACGTCAATGCTGAATGCGTCAGAAACAGTACCGAGTACTGCGTACTGAGTCAAAGACCGGGATCGCCTAGGTCGCACTGGCGGTAGAGTAGGGCGCGACCGCGCTTGCCCGCGATTTCGATCACGCCTAGCTCGCGGAGGCAGTATGCCATTTTCTGGGCGGTGCTGCGCGGTTGGTGGATTTGCGCCGCCAACTCTTTTGTGTCAAACGCGGGCGGTAGGTCAGGGGGCAGGAGGATGGCGAAGTCGGCGACGGTCGGCAGCGGCAGCGCGCCGAACACGTCGAGCAGGCGGCGGTCGCTGATGCTCCAATGCTTCCGGCGCCAACTGCCCAGACCATCGTCGAGCCAGATTTGCTCCTCGTGGATCAGCAGCACTTCCAGCCGAAAGTTGGGATGCTGCACCAATCCCGGCGCGCGGACGAGTTCGGCAAATAGATCATAGACGGTTCCGCGCTTGGGCGATTTGCGTCGGCTGACGATCTCGCCGTCACCGTTGATGCGGGTGATGGTGCGCCTTTGGGCAATCGGATGGACGACCTGCACCGTGTGCCGGTCGAGCAGGGCAGCGAGCTTGCGTTTCAGACTGCCGAGGTGCCGCGTCTGAATCTCGATGCAGCGCGGATCGGCGTCCTGCGGGCGCAGGATGTCAATCACGTAGCCGTCGAGTTCGGATTCGAGCAGGTCGCCGGGTTGGGCGTAGTAGGCTTTCAGTGCCGCGTGCAGCGATTTCTCGGCGAGTGTTCCGATCACTCTTGCCATTGCTTCTCTAGCTGACCCTCAAATAAGATAAACCGCCAAGACGCCACAAGAAACGCGATATTTCTCAGCACTCGGTACTCAGTACTCAGTACTATTTTCCCGGATGCCACTGCCGCGCGCCCCACTTCTTGCGATTCTCGTCCAGCTTGGGCGCGGCGCGCCAGCGGATCGGCGGATTAGTGCGCTCGTTATCCGGCGTGATCGTCGTCATGATCTGACTGGCGAGCGCCAGCGCTTCTTCCCATTCGTCGTGAGCGATCTCAAGGATCAGCGCGTCGTGCATGTCGAGCGCCACCCGTGAGCGATAACCGCGCGCCCGAAATTCTTCGGAAACGCGGACGATCGCGCGCTTGAGCACCTCGCTGACGCCGCCCTGACAGAGATAGTTCCACGCGACGAAGGCGGTCGGCACCGCGACCTTGCGCCCGGTCCACAACTTGAGGATACCGCCATTACGGGTTTGGCGTTTGGCGGCTTCGCGGGCGCGGGTCACGCGGGCGAAGGCGGCGTCTTTCGCGCGCATCAAGCGCAGCGCTTCGTCGGTGCTGACGCCGATGCTCTGCCCCAAGCGTTCCGCGCCCATGCCGTAAGCCGTGCCATAGGTGATCTTCTTGGCGAGGTTGCGCAGGTGCTTGCGCTCGGCAGCGTCGGCGATCTGCCAGTCGGAGCCGAAATACTGCTGCGCCATCGTGCTGTGGAAGTCTTCGGCAGCGCAGGCGGCGGCGAGGTTACTGTCGCTGGCGATGTACGCCGCCATCACGTTCTCGGCGTTGCCGAAGTCGATCTCGACCAGCGTAAAGCCCTCGTCGCCGATGGCGACGCCCGCCATCGCCGGCATCTTCCAGTTCTGCATGTGGGGATAGCTGGAGGCGCGCCGTCCGCTCTCAGTGGCGGTGGTGACGAGGCTGTGCAGCCGACCGTCAAGCGCGGCGTGGTCGATCAGCCCCTTGAGCGCCGACAGCAGCCAATCGATCTCCATGTACTTGGCGAGGTCGAGCAGTCGGTCGGCGTAAGGGCTGCCGTCCTCCATGTAGGACTCGATCACGCTGGAACGGGTGCTGAGGTCGCTCAGTTCGACCGGCGCGTGCGGGTTGGCGGCGAGCCGCTTGCGCCCCGCCCACGTGAAATAGCGCTGCTCGCTTGCGTCGGGCAAGGGGATGCCCTTCTGCTGGTAGAGATACTGCGCCCGCGCCTGCGAGCTTCCCGGCGTCAGCAAGCCGTCAGCGCGCAACCGGGCGGCGAGTTCCTCGCGCTGATTGCCCAGTTCGGTGAGGCGCTGCTCGACGAAGGGCGTATTCAAGCGCATCCCTTCGGCTGCCATGCGACAGTATTCGTGCAGGGCGCGGATCTCCCAGTCGATCAGGTCAGGCTCGACCGGCATTTGGCGCTGGCGCTGGTAGATTTGCAGCGCTAGTCGCGCGTCGTCCTGCGCGTAGGCGAGCTGAGTCTCCAGCGGGAGCGTGTGCAGCTTGCCGCGCTGACTTTTGAGCGCCTGCTGCTGATCGGGGATCGGTAGGCGGAGCACCGCCGCCACCGCGATCAGGCTGTAGCTGGCATCGACCGCCGGATGGATCAGCCGCGCCATCGACTGCGTGTCCCAGACGCGGCGGGGCACACGCCCGCCGGTCAGCTTGCTGATCTGGCGGAAGTCGAAGACAGCGTTGTGCGCGATCAGCAGCGCGTCGCTCGCGATCAAGGCGTTGACGAACGCCAACTCGTGCTCACCAAAGGGCGCGGCGAGCGCGGTCGTCTCGATAACGTTGGCAGCTTCAGCGCCAACGCCGACCCACGCCAGCGCGATCACGGTGACGGCGGCGGGATAGCTCAGCCCGAAATCGGCTTTGGGACCGAGACCCGTCCAGCGCGTCTCGGTCTCGATGTCAACGGCGACGACCTCGGCGCGCAGGCAGCGCGCCAGCGCGTCGGTATCCGGTTCGTGGTGCTCTTGAAATAACGGTAACTGCATAGCCACCCCCGACCAATCAGCGAATTAGAGAACAGATGCTTTCGTCAGTCCAGCGCAATCGCGACGCTGACGACCTTTAAGTACAGCAAAAGTTCCGGCGATTACTCGATGTTATTCAATTGCAACACGACACACATCATTATAGCGACTCGCTCATTTGTTCCAAAATCTTCGTGCCCTTTGTGCCCTTCGTGGTTCAATCCTTTTGGTTTCGAATTGACGAACGCCGCGCTGCCGATTAGGATCGTCGCGTTTGACGGCAGGTGAGATCGACGCGGATGCGATTGGCAAAACGCTACTGGTTGGGATGGTTCGTCCTGCTGGCGTTGGTGGTGATGTGGCTGGGCGCGCGCAAGCTCGCCGCCGATGGGCTGTGGTTCGACGAGTGGTGGTCGCTCTACGTCTCCGGCGCGGACGGGTTCCACGTCTCGCGCGCGGTCGGCGACATCTTAGGACGCGTCGCCGATCAGGACATCCGGCAGGGCTTGCTCTATCCGCTGGCGCTGGCGGGCTGGGGGAGCACGGTCGGCTGGTCGCTGTTCGCCACTCGCGCGCTGTCGCTGTTCGCCGGGTTGATCAGCTTGGCGGGCGTTTATCGCCTCGGCGCGTCGCTGGGCAAGCACCCGCTGGTCGGGCTTGAGCGCCGCTGCGCTGCTGGGCACGAGCCTGTGGTTCATCTACTACCTGCATGAGCTGCGGGTCTACATGCTGCTGGTGCTGCTGACGACGCTGCTGCTGCTGATCTACACGCGGATTATGGCGCAGACGCAAGCCGCCGAGCCGCTGGCAGTACGCGGCGCTGGCGCTGATCACCGGGCTGCTGCTCAACACCCATTATTTCGCCTTTCTGGTGGTTGGGGTGATCGGGCTGTGGCATCTGGCGCGGCTGATCGGCAAGCGCCCGGATCGCCGCTGGTGGGGGGTGATCGGCGCATGGCTAATCGCTGGCGTGCTGCTGATCCCGCTGGCGATCAATCTGCCGCGCGCGGCGGAGACGGCGCTCAACGAGCCGCGCGTCCAACCCGACCTGACATCTGCTGGCTGACGATGGCGCGCGACACGTTCACGGCGTTCAGCAACACGGACGTCGGCTTGCTGGCGCTGCTGTTGGCGTTTGCGCTGCTGGCGCGGCGGGCGCGCCCACTGTGGTTGATCGCGCTGGTGCTGCTGCCGCTCAATTTGGCGGCGTATTACGTCTTTAGCTTGAACGAACTGCGCTACAACATGGCGATTTTGCCGCTGCTGGCGCTGATCGCCGGGTTTGGCGTTTACGAACTGGCGCGGCGTCGCATCCCGCCGCTGTTGATCGTCGGCATCTGGGCGCTGAGCATCGTGCCGCTCGACGGCAATTTCCAGCTTGAGCGGATGATCCAGCATTGGCCCAACCAGCCGATCGAGCAGATGGCGCAGGTACTCGCTCCGCGCGTGCAGCCGAGCGACGTGATCGTCAACCTGCTCGGCGACGAGAATCGCCCGACGCTGGTGCTGACGCCGCTGATGTACTACATGGGTGACTTCGGCGCGCGGATCGAGATCGTCGAGAACAGCACGATACCGGGAACCCAGCGCTTTGCGGAGCGGGTGCGGCAGGCGGTCGGGGCAGCCGATCATCTGTGGCTGCTCTACGATCCGCGCTGGCGATCGCAGGAATGGACGCTGTTCGAATATCTGCTGAATGAGCAGAATATCTACCACTGCGGGACGCTCGCCGACACGCAAGACATGCGCATCTGGGCGTTCGGGCGGGTGAGCGACAGCACGGCAGCACGTAACTTCGGCGATGGCATCAACATGGGGGTGATCGGCGCGCCGCAGCTGCATGATGGGTTGCTGCAAGTCTGGCTGGCGTTCGACGTGGACGCGCAAGTGCCGCCGCAAACCTACTCGTTCGCGCTGCACCTGCTCGACGGTGAGGATCAGGTGCGGGCGCAGGTTGACATGGGCTTGCCGGAAGCGGGACAGTCCTGTCGCTATCTGGAAATTCCGGCGGATAATCTGCCATCGGGGGAGTATTCGCTGCACACCGCGGTTTACAATTGGCAAACCGGCGAGCGGCTGGCGAGCGTCGGCACGGACGGCACGCCGAGCGACTATCCGCTGCTGGGCGCTGTAGACAACTAAATTGGAGAAGACGTGCTATGCCGAACAAAATTCTCGCGGTCTGCCTCGACTGCGGCGACACCCTGATCGATGAGTCAACGGAAGTCAAAACTGCCGAGGGCGTTTCGCTGCGCGCGGAGTTGATCCCCGGCGCGGACGAGTTGGTGCGGGCGCTCAAGGCGCGCGGCTACCGGTTGGCGCTGGTCGCTGATGGACCGGTACGCGACCTTCCCCAACAACCTCGCGCCCTATGGCTTGTACGATTTATTCGACGCCTACGCGATCTCGGAGACGCTCGGCTGCGAAAAGCCGGACGCGCGCATGTACGAGGCTGCTTGTGACCAGTTGGGCATCGCTCCGGCGGATTACGGCAGGGTGGTCATGATGGGGAATTATCTGGCGCGCGACGTCAAAGGCGCGAACGACGTCGGCATGATCAGCGTGTGGCTGGACTGGTCACCCCGCCGCCCGAAAGTCGCCGTCGATGCCAGCGAGCAGCCGCGCTATACGGTCAAGACGCCGCTGGAGCTGCTCGACGTGCTCGACGAACTGGAACGCGGGGCAGAGGAATAAAAACAGCCGTGTTCTTGAACACGACTGCTTCGAGAGCGGGTAACGGGACTCGAACCCGTGACATTCTGCTTGGGAAGCAGACACTCTACCAACTGAGTTATACCCGCACAACTGTCGTAATTGTATGCTGCACGCGAGACCCTGTCAAGGTTCGCGTGCGGTGGTGATCTGGGTGAGGGCGTGGATCATTGCGGTGCCAGCCACGCCCTCACCGAGCCGCCTGTTAGTCCTATTATAGCGCAATCGAGCCATTGGCGACGAGCGAGGTCGGCACTCGTTCAGACTACCCATGAAAATCATCCATGCTATAATCCGCTCTTAGCGGAGGTCGTAACGGTTGAAATCCTTTAAATACTGGCGTGCTGGATTGCTAGGGGTGGTTGCAAGCCTGTTGGCAATCTATTTTATTGCCTCGCAGATGAAGGACGTCAACCAGATGTGGCAGGCGCTGCAAAGCGCGCAATACAGTTACGTCCTGCTCGCCATCGTGGTGATCGTGATCGGGTTGTTCGCGCGCGGGGCACGCTGGCGCGCGCTGCTCGGCGGAGCGCTGCCGTTCTATCGCGCCTTCAGCATCACCAACGTGTCCTATCTGGTCAATGGCGTGCTGCCGCTGCGGATCGGCGAACTGGTGCGGGCGTATCTGGCGACCTTAGCGCGACCACCGGTTCCGGCGTTCAAGTCGATCAGCACGATCATCGTCGAGCGACTGCTCGATATGGTGGCGGTGCTGCTGATCCTCACGCTGGCGCTGACGGGTGGATCGCTGCCGGAAGAACTGCGGGCGACGGCATTGTTCTTTGCGCCGCTGGTCGTGATCGGGTTCGGCGGGCTGATCGTGTTGGCGAAGTCAGCGATCGCGGTCGCTGCGACTGGCAGCGTGGCTGATCGCGCGGATGCCGCTGATCCAGCGCTGGAACGTGCTGCAATGGCTGGAACACTTCCTCGACGGTCTCACGCCGCTGACTCAACCCAAAGCGCTGACGGTGATCGGCGGGTGGGCGGCAGTGAGCTGGATTTGCTCGCTGATCTCGACCTATCTGCTGATGCTGGCGATCTTCAACCGGGCGGATTGGGCGACCGTCTGCTTGGTCACGGCGGCGGCGTCGCTGGCGGTGGCAGTGCCCGCCGTGCCGGGGAATCTGGGCACCTACGAGTTATCGATTTTGCTGGCGCTGGGCGCGATGGGTTACGGCGAACCGGCACCCACCGCGACCGCCTTTGCGATCACGGTTCACGCGGTCAATCTGCTGGTCAACAGCACATTGGGCGTTTATGGCTTTATCCAAGAGGGCGTTTCGCTCGGACAAGTGTCACAGGGCGTGCGCGATATGAGAACACCACAGGTAAATGGAACGCATGTCGAGTAACGGTCAAGCACCCGACAAGCTGAAAATTCTGATCTGCTTGCTGTACTATTTTCCGCATCGTACCGGGTTGACGATCCACGTGCAGCGGGTTGCTGAGGAATTGGTGCGGCGGGGTCACGAAGTCACGGTTTTGACGGCGCGCTACAGCAACGATCTGCCCCGCGACGACACGACGATGCACAAGGGCGTGCGGATCGTCCGGTTGTGGGCACCGATCCACTTGAGCCGGGGCATGATCATGCCCGCCTATCCTTAGGCGCTCTACAAGCTGATGCGCGAGCACGACGTCGTCAGCGTCCACACACCGACGCCGGAAACCGCCCTGATCGCGGCGGATGTCGGTACTGGCGGGTAAGAACGTGATCGTCACGCATCACGGTGATTTGATCCTGCCGAGCGGACTGATGAATCGCTTCATTCAGGGCACGATGTACTCCATGTACACGCTGCTGGCGCGGCGGGCGAGCCACATCCTCGCCTACAGCCAAGACTACGCCGATCACTCCTACTATTTACAGCCGTTTATGGATAAAGTCTCGGCAGTCTACCCGCCGATCCAGATGCCGCCGCCGAATCCGCAGCGAGTTGCGGAACTGCGGGCGCAATGGTCGCCGAATGGCGCGCCGATCATCGGCTATGCGGGGCGATTCGTCGAGGAAAAGCGCCCCGATTTGGCGATTCGGGCGTTGGAAGTCGTCAACCAGAAGTATCCCGGCGCGCGGCTGGTCTTCGCGGGGCAGTACATCATCCCGTATGAAGACACGTGGGAGCGGCAGCAAGCGCTGGTCAAGCAGTACGAGGATCAGTTGGTGTTTCTGGGCTTGATGCCCGATCCGCAGGACGTGGCGGATTTCTACGCCGCCTGTGACGTGCTGGTGCTGCCGAGCGATACCGAGTGTTTCGCGCTGGTGCAGGTCGAGGCGATGCTCTGTGGGACGCCGGTCGTGATGACCGACATCCCCGGCGGGCGCGTTCCGGTGCGCGAAACCGGGATGGGCAAGCTGGCAAAGCAGGGTGATTATCGCTCGATCGGCGCGGCGCTGGTGGATGTGCTCGATCACCCGGAGCAGTATCATAAGCCGCGCGAATTCATCGAAAGCGTATTTTCTTTCCAAGAGACGGTAGATCGCTATGAGCAGCAGTTCCGCACCTACGCCAAGCACAACGCCGCAGCGCGGCGCTGATCCGCAGATCATCGCGCACATGACCCGCAACGAGGCGGACATGGCGTTCAAGAAGCGCGTCCAAACGATTTTCGAGTGGATCGCGCCGACCGACGACATGCTGATCCTCGACATGCCCTGTGGACGCGGCTTTTACCTGAACATGTTCCGCTACGTCAGCCAATGTAAGCTGGTCGGCGCGGAACTGGACTGGGACGTGATCCTGAAGGCGCAGCGGCACGTCGGCGATTTGCCGGATATTACGCTCAACAACTGCAATATCTACGCGCTGCCCTACGCCGACAACACCTTCGACGCGGTGATCCTGTCGGAAATCCTCGAACACATCGACGACGACGTCGCCGGACTGAAGGAAATCTACCGGGTGCTCAAGCCGGGCGGCGTGGTGGCGATCACCGTGCCCAATGCCGATTACCCCTTCTGGTGGGACCCGATCAACTGGACACTGGAGTTCTGGTTCAAGCGGCACATTAGCAAAGGCACATTCGCGGGCTTGTGGGCGAATCACGTGCGGCTCTACCGGCGCGATCAACTGCGGGCGGCGGTGCTCGGCGCGGGCTTCATCCTCGAAGCCGAACGTGCCTTTACGCACGACTCTTTCCCCTTCATTCATAATCTAGTCTACGGGATTGGCAAGCCGCTGTTGGAATCGGGCTTGCTGCCGGAGGATCTGGCGAACGCCGCCGACCGCACGACCTTCGACCAGAACGACGGCAGCTTGCTAAACCCGATCAATCTCGGTATTACGGTGTTGAATTGGTTCGACCGCAAGAACCCGATCAACGAACCGGTCGGGCGCTCGACGGTCAACTTAGCCGCGAAGGGACGCAAACCGCAGCCATGACGTGGGACGATCAGCCGCAAGACGCAGAGCAGCACGACGACGAAACCCCATTCACGGACGAAACGCCCGGCGGTACACCGACGGAACTGGACGTGAGCGCCGCTGACGACGCTCTGGTCGCAGCGCGGGAAGCAGAAGTCGCTGCCGAACCTGCGGCTGAGCCGGAGCGTAGTTTCGAAGATTTGACGTTGTCGGAGGCGGTTGGGGAATTCTGGCGCGCGCCGCTGGCGACGCTGCGGGCGATCGCGGTGGTGGCGCAGACGCCCAAGTATATGCCGAGACACGAGGCGCAAGCGCCATCGGTGTTCGCGGCACCGGCTTACGTGCCGCCGCCACTGCCGAAAGCGCCCGCTGCTCCCTCCGCTGCTGCCGGTTGAGACACCGGTCGAAGCCGCGCTGGTTCCGCTCGACCTCGAATTGGCGCAGGAATTCCCGGCGAGCAATGGCTCAGTCTGGTTTCAATGGATCCTGCGGGTGATCGGCTTGGCGTTGGCGGTCATGGGCGGGCTGGTGATGCTCTCCTCGCCGATCCGCTCCGAGGCAGGTGGGTTAGACCTCGGCGCGCCGTATCTGCTCATCGGCTTGATCGTCTGGCTGGTGGCGGAACTGGTGCCGCTGCTGACCCGCTCGCGGCTGGCGGACGCTCCGCCGGTTGTGCGTGTCCGCGAAGCCCTGTTTGATCTGTCCACCTCGCGGCTGATCGCTGCCATGTCCGGGGTGATCGCCGTCCTGCTGACGTGGATCTGGAACGATCAAAACCTGTTCACCATCGAAGGCGTGATCGCTTGGATGGCGAGCATCGTCCTGTGGGTCTGGGTGCTGGCTCCGGTTGGCTGGACACCGGTCACCGGCGCACGGGTGGCGTGGCGCTGGCTGCGATCGCGGCGGCTGCGCTTCAGTTGGACGCTGGTCGCGCTGGTCGCCATCATGATCGTGGGCGGTTACTTTCGCTTCGCTGACCTGAGCGGCACGCCGCCGGAGATGACCAGCGATCACGTCGAGAAGCTGCTGGACGTCAACCGCGTCCTGCATGGGGCGACCAACGTCTTTTTTGCCAACAATCACGGGCGCGATGCGATTCAGTTCTACCTGCTGGCGGGGATGTCGTATCTGCCGGGGCTGCATCTCGACTTCTATCTGCTCAAGCTGCTGACGGTGATCGAAGGCTTGATCACGCTGCCGGTGCTGTGGTGGATGGGACGCGAGATCATCGGCGAGGACGAGCCGCGCCTCGGCAACGTGGTCGGCTTGCTGCTGGCGGCGCTGGTCGCCGTGAGCTACTGGCACGAGATGTTGAGCCGCTTGGGGCTGCGGATCGTCTTGACGCCGTTATTCACGGCGCTGGTGATCATCTTTCTCGCGCGCGGGCTGCGCCACAATAAACGCAGTGACTTCTTATGGGCGGGGGTGGCGCTCGGCGTGGGGGTCTACTCTTATCAGTCGATCCGAATGCTGCCGGTGGCGGTGGTCGCGGGCGTCGGCATTGCGTTGATCTTCAGCCTGCGCTCGCTGCTGGAACGCCGCCAGATGATGATGAATCTGGTCGCGCTGGTGATCGTCTCGTTCGTGATCTTCATCCCGCTGTTTCATTACTCGGTCGAGTATCCTGAAGATTTCTGGCGGCGGGCGTCGGGGCGGCTGTTCGGCGACGAACTGACGCAGACGACCGACGAGAGCGGTGATCTGGTGATGCGCACGCCATCGCTGCAAGAGCGGATCACGGCGTTCAACCAGAATGTGCCGGTGCTGCTCGACAACTTCCGCAACGCGCTGCTGATGTACAACTGGAAGGGCGATGTCGCGTGGATCAACAATGCGCCCAACGAACCCGCATTTGACGTGTTCACCGGTGGGCTGCTGATCGTTGGCATTGGGGCGTGGCTGGCGCGCATGTTCCGGCGCCGTGATGCCTTCGATTGGACGCTGCTGCCGCTGATTCTGATCATGATTCTGCCGTCGGCGTTGTCGATCGCTTACCCGATTGAGAACCCCAGCGCGACGCGAATGAGCGGGACGCTGCCGGGTGTCTACCTGCTGGCAGCCTATCCGCTGGCGTTGATCGCGCTGGCGCTGCCGCGCGTGATCGGCAAGATTGGCGCGGGGGCAGCGCTGATCGGCGTCGTCGGCGTGACCGGACTGAGCTTCTCCGCCAACTGGCAAACCTACTTCGTTGATTTTCGCGCTTCCTACATCGCCAATTCGCTGCCCTACAGCGCGGGTGCGGCGGTCATGCGCGATTTTGCCGCTGCGCAGGGCAACGGCTACGGCAACGTCTTCATCCTCGCCTATCCCTACTGGTGGGATCACCGCGCGCTGGCGATTGACGCCGGGAAAATCGACTGGGGCAACACGATCGAGTCGCTCGACGCCGTGCCGGGGTATCTCCAGCAAGCAGCGGTGCGACCGGACGCCGATTTGCAGTTGGATGTGAACAAGGACATCCTGTTCTTCTACTCGCCGGAAGATGCGCTGGCGCAGGAGTGGCTGCAGGCGAATTTCCCGAACGGCTCATGGCAAAACATGCCGACTTATCAGCCCGGACACAGCTTCAACATCTACCGCGTGCCCGCGCTTGGCGCAGCCGGGTTCGCCGACTTCCTCGCCGCGAACGGCTTGCAGCCGATCGGCGGGTGATTCATGTACGTTTTGAGGAATTGTCAGCGCCGGTCTGTAGAATAACGATGAATGAGACGGCGGCGTAATGACGCTGCTGCTGGACGAGCCGTCTATTTCGTAAACAAGGGAATTTATGCAAGACGTTCGACGCCTGCCTGAAGTAGCTGAGTTGGCTGTCCTGCCGAAGCGCCGCGCGATTGTGCGCGGGGATGCGTTGGTCGGCGTGCTGTTGCTGTTCGTGATCCTGATCGGCGGGTATTTTCGCTTCAGCGGCTTGAACTGGGACGATTTCACCCATCTGCACCCGGATGAGCGCTTTCTGACCGACGTGGCGCAGGGCTTGGGGCGGCAGTTGAACCCCAGCGGCGACAATCAAGCCGAGCACATTGCCACCTGCTTGGCGCGCTATCCCGACACGAACGGGATGGGGACCTATTTCGACGCCTACTGTTCGACGCTGAACCCGCTCAACGCCAACTCGTCAACCGGGTTGTTCGTTTACGGGACGCTGCCCGTGTTCATGGCGCGAGCCGCCGGCGATTTGATGGTGCAGGGGTCGGAGTTCGTCGCGCACAACTTCTTGGGAAATCCCGACTACAGCGGCACGCAGTGGGTGAGCTACGACGGCATTCAACTGGTCTGGCGCTTCCTTTCGGCGCTCGCCGAGATGAGCATCATCTTGATCTGCTTCCTGATCGGCACCAAGCTGCACGATAAATGGGTCGGGCTGCTGGCGGCGTTCCTCTACGCGGTGACGGTCTTTTCGATCCAGATGGCGCACTTCGGGACGGCGGACTCGATCAGCAACCTGTTCGCGGCGCTGACGATTCTGTTCGCGGTGCTGGTGCAGCGCGACGGCAAGCTGATCAACTATGCGCTGGCGGGGGTGTTCTTCGGCTGCGCGGTCGCCAGCCGGATCAACCTTGCGCCGCTGGCGGGCTTGATCGCGCTGGCGGCGCTGATTCAAGTGCTGCCGGTGCTCGACCACCGGATCGCGCCGGACGAGCGCAATCGGACGCTGCTGCTGCACGGCGGCGGTTTGGCGCTGGCAGCCTTTCTCTCGCTGCTGTGCTTCCGCATCTTCAATCCCTATGCTTTTACGGGTCCCGGCTTCTTCGGGCTGGCGCTGGATCAGCGCTGGCTGAACAACATGCAGACGGCGCAGGTGCTGATCAACGGCACCAGTGACTCGCCGCCGAATTTCCAATGGCTGTCACGGACGCCATATCTGTATCCACTGCAAAACATGGTGATCTGGGGCATGGGCGCGCCCTTCGGCATCATCGCGTGGATCAGTTGGGCGTGGGCGGGCTGGCGATTGCTGCGCGGCAAGCCGCGCGCGCTCCAAAACGCGCTGTTGGTGGTGTGGGTGCTGGTCTATTTCGGCTGGCTGGGGCGCAACTGGGTCACGACGATGCGCTACTTCCTGCCGGTTTATCCGGTGCTGGCGGTGCTGGGCGCGTGGGGGCTGCTGTCGCTTTGGCGCTACGCCCGCGAGCACGTCTGGCGGCGGCGGATCGCCTTCGCGCTGCTGGCGTTCGTGACGCTGTTCACGCTGCTGTGGGCGGGGATGTTCACCAACGTCTACCGCCATTTGCTGACGCGGGTGCAGGCGTCTTACTGGGTGTGGGAGCACGTCCCCGGCGATTTTGCGATGGTGGTCAATTCGCCGGACGATCCCGCGCCGATCATCAACATCGACGTGCCCAACAACGGCTTGGGCAATCGTCACGTCTACGATACCGAGCATCCGGCATCGGCGCACAGTTTCGTCGCGCCGGTGAGCGGGCAGGTCAGCGCGGTCTACGCGGCTTACCTCGACGACCCGAACAACGATCCGGGCGAAGAACTGCTCTACGTGACCATCTCGACCGAGGGCGTCGATCATCCACTGGCGGAGGCGCTGTTCGGCAGAGATTTGACCCACGACGACAATCTGCCGACTCCCGGCTATACCATTCCGTTCGATGCCCCGGCGACGCTGGAAGCGGGGCAGACCTACACGCTCAATATTTTGCTGCTGAACGAAGGTCCGGTGATCGGCGGCAACTTCACGATCCCGGTGGAGACGACGCCGCCGAGCGATACGCCGCTGATCAACATCCCGATCCCGAACAACAACTACGGCGGCTCGCAGGACGATTTGCTGTCGCGGGTGACGCGCTTTGACGAGTTCAACCCCGGTGCGACGGTCAGCTTCACCGCACCTGCCAGCGGCACCGTCACCAGTATTCTCGCGCCACATTTGGGCGATCCGAACCACGACGGTGAGCCGGAAGTACTGCGCTTCACGGTGCGGCACAGCGGCGACGTCAACGCCATTGCGACGGCGATCCTGAACACCGATCTGCCGATCGACGCGCAGAACATCGTCGGCAAGAGCTACGACATCCCGTTCACGTCGCCGCTGATGGTGCAAAAGGGGATGAAATACGATTTGCAGGTTGAGCTGCTCTCCGGCGGCGTGGTCGTCAGCGGCGGCTCGATCTTCACGTGGGAAGGCGCCTGGGATGACCCGGTGCCGACCGGAGTCTGTGCGCTGCCGCAAGGCGTCACGCTGGAAGATGATCCTCCGCCGGGGCTGCACATGGATCGGCGGGACTGCGACACGTGGCTCGATCCGTGGTGGGGGCTGGTCAACGGCTACACGCAGGACATCGTCTACGAGGACGAGGAGACCAAGCGCGAGCACCTGCTGCTGACGCTCGACAACAGCGATTACATTGCCATCAGCAGCAACCGCTTCTACGATCCGCTGGCGCGCAATCCGCTGCGCTGGCCCATGACCAATTTCTACTATAAAGAACTGTTCTCCGGCGGACTGGGCTACGACCTCGCGGCGACCTTCCAGGAGTCCTTCGAGTTGGGTCCGCTGAAGGTCAGCGATCAATATCTGCCGGACTACACCGCGCCGCAGTGGTTGAACGAGTTCGAGTCGGAAGAAGCCTTCTCGGTCTACGATCATCCGGTCGTGTTCATCTTCAAAAAGAGTGCCGACTACGACGCGCAGCACGTTCACGACCTGCTCTACAATATTCCGCTGAACCGGGTGACGGCGAACCCACTTAACTACAACTGTCCGGGTGTCTATTCGGCGGCGATCCAGTATCCGCCGCCGTGCGACACGACGATCTACGACATCGCGGCGCGGAGTTCGTATGACGCGGAGGCAGCGCCGACCGGTCTCCTGTTCACCGACTGGATGCGTCCTGAACAGGTCAATAACGGGACGTGGTCGGAGCGCTTCGACGTCAACAGCATCGTCAACACCAATCAGGTCGTTGGGGTGGTCGTCTGGTATCTGACGATCATGGTGTTCGGCTTCGCCGCCTTCCCGCTGCTGTTCGTGCTGCTGCCGTCGCTGGGGGATCGCGGTTACGGGCTGGCGAAGTTCGCCGGGATGTTCCTGACGGCGTGGGGAACGTGGTATCTGTCGAGCATTCACGTGCCGGTCTGGTCGCAAGCCGGGATCGCCGGGGCGTTGGTGATCTTGGCTGCCTTCGGCGGCGTGCTGCTCTGGCGACGGCGCGGCGAGTTCGCCGCCTTCCTGCGCGAGCATTGGAAGCGTTTGGCGTTCATCGAATTGATCACGCTGATCGCGTTCTTGGTATTCATCGGCGTGCGCCTGACCAACCCCGATCTGTGGCATCCGAGCTACGGCGGCGAAAAGCCGATGGACTTCGCTTATTTCAACGGCGTGCTGCGGAGCACGATCTTCCCGCCAATCGATCCGTGGTACGCGGGCGGCTATATCAATTACTACTACTTCGGCTACGTGATCGTCGGGACGCCGGTGCTGCTGCTCAAAATGGTACCGGCTTTTGCCTACAACTTGATCCTGCCGACGCTGTTCGCGGCGACCGGCACGGCGGCGTTCTCGGTGGCGTTCGCGCTGGTCAACGCGCTGCGCGATCGGCTGACCCGCCGGGGTGATCCGCCGGACGAAGCGACGCGGACGGGGCAGGCGCGGGCGGCGGTTGGGCAATCCCTACGTCGCCGGGATCGCGGCGTTTATGCTGGTGGTGGTGCTGGGCAACCTCGATACGGTGCACGTCTTCCTGACCGGCGTGGCGCAGATGGGCGGTTACGTCCAGACCAACGGCATTCAGGATTATCTGATCCAGCAGTACACCATCGATCACGATGGGGCACCCGACGACGCGGCGACCCTGATGATCATGCAAGAGGCGCAGGACCCGACGATCTCGGAGCAGATCCAGTTCCAGATCAGCGACACGACCAAGATGATCAGCAGCGTCTTGAACGGTTTCGCCAAGATGCTGGGCGGGCAGCCGCTCAACATCAGCGCGGAACGCTGGTTCTGGGGACCCACGCGGGTGATCACCGAGATCCCCAACGTCGGTGGCTACGCGATCAACGAGATGCCGATCTTCACCTTCGTCTACGGCGACATGCACGCGCACATGATTTCGATGCCGATGCAGTTGGCGATCATGGGCTTGCTGCTCAACGAAATTTTGCTGGCGGGTATCGATAAGCGCCGCCGCTGGATCACCGTGCTGGCGGTCGTCGTGATCGGTATTTACGTGGGGATGCTGCGGGCGACCAATACGTGGGACTGGATCACCTACACGGTGCTCGGCGGTGTCGGGCTGGTGTTCGCGTGGTGGCTGTGGCAGATCGTGCGCTATCCGGCGCGCTCCTTCTTCGGACGGTTCACGCGCTGGTCGCTGCTGGACTTGGCGTGGTACGTGGGCGGCTTTGTCTTCGTCAGCTTCGTCGCCGTCGCGCCGTTCACGGCATGGTACGGCTCCGCTTATAACAGCGTGCGCTTATGGACGGATCCGAAAACGCCGCTGTGGGCGTACTTCGACATTCACGGCTTGTTCCTGTTCCTGATCGTCACGCTGCTGCTGTGGGATACGGCGCGCTGGCTCCGCTCGGTTTACGTGCGGGCGCTGCGCGGGTTGTGGCGCTGGCTGATCGTGGGAGCGTTCGTGATCGCGGCGCTGCTGATCGGCTCGCTGGTGGCGGCGCTGATCAGCTATCAAGTGGCGCTGGTGGTCGTGCCGCATGCTGTTGTGGACGGCGGTGCTGTTCCTGCGACCGGGACAGTCGCGGATGATGCAGTTCGTCCTGCTGCTGACCGGGCTGGCGCTCGGCTTGACGCTGGCGGTCGAAGTCGTCGTCCTCTCCGGCGACATCGGGCGGCAGAACACTGTCTTCAAGTTTTACATGCAGGCGTGGCTGCTGTTCAGCGTGGTCGGTGGTGCGGCGTTCGCGTGGCTGATCAGCGCGGTCGATCACTGGCGCGGCGTGGTGCGGGGCGCGTGGATGTTCGTGCTGGTCGTGCTGATCGGCGTGGCGTCGCTGTTCCCGATCATGGCGATTCGCGGCAAGGCGATCTTCCGCTTCAACACCAGCGCGCCGCCGACGCTCGACGGCATGGAGTACATGACCTATGCCTCGCAGAGTGAAGGTAGCAACGACGTTTACGCGGTCAATCCAACGCTGCTGACGTTCCCGCTGTCGGAAGACTATGACATGATCCGCTGGTTGCAAGATCGCGTGCGCGGGACGCCGACGATCATCGAAGGACTGAGCGAAGATACCCAGTATCGCTGGAACGGGCGGATCTCGATCTACACCGGGCTGCCGACCGTGCTCGGCTGGAACTTCCACCAGAAGCAGCAGCGCAGTGTCGATCCGCTGCCGCAGTTCGTCGACGCGCGGCAGGCGAACGTCAACGCCTTCTACCAGACGACCAGCATCGGCTCGGCGTGGGACATCCTGCGTTTCTACGACGTGCGCTACGTGATCGTCGGCGGGCTGGAGCACGCCTACTATCGCGCCGAGGGGCTGGCGAAGTTCGATCAAATGGTGGATGCCGGACTGCTGGAAGTCGTGTTCCACGAGGGCAACTCGACGATCTATCGGGTCAATCAAGACGCAGAGATGAGTGTACAAGGGTAAGCGATGCTGTTCGACTGGCTTTCCCGCGAGGGCGGAATAGTTCTAAGTTGGTGGCTGCTGGCGACGCTGGCGGGCGTGGCGGCGCTGCCGCTGTGCCTGCGCCTGCTGAGCGGACTGCCGGATCGCGGGTACACGCTGGCGCGGGCGGCGGGGCTGCTGCTGGTCGGCTTCGTGTTCTGGCTGCTGGCGAGCCTCGGCTTCTTGGACAACACCACCGGCAGCATGGCACTGGCGTGGTTGATCGTGCTGCTGCTGGGGCTGGGCTTGTATTTCGCCGGAGGACGCGAACGCATCGACCTGCGAGCGTGGTGGCGCGAGAATTACCGCGTGGTGATCGTCGGCGAAATCCTGTTCTTCGTGCTGCTGTTCGGCTGGTCGATTGTGCGCGCTTATCAGAACAGCTTGCTCGGCACCGAGAAGGCGATGGAACTCGCGTTTCTGAGTTCGACCATGCGCAGCCCGACTTTTCCCCCGGCTGACCCGTGGCTCTCCGGCTACGCGATCAGCTACTACTACTTCGGCTACGTGATCATGGCGATGATGTCGCTGCTGAGCGGCGTCACGAGCACGATCGGCTTCGGCATGACGACGGCGCTGCTGGTCGCGCTGACCGGCTTGGGCGCGTTTGGCGTCGCTTATAATCTGGTGCGATCGCGGGCGTTCAACGCGATGGCGGCGAAGAAGCTCGGTCAGGGGCGGGGAATCGCCATCACTGCCGGACTGCTGGCGACAGTAGTGATCGTCTTCATGAGCAACTTCGAACTGCCGTTGGTCGAACTGCCCTATCGCACCGGGATCGCGTCAACCGGCTACCTGCAGCTCTGGAACATGAATGACTTACAGACGCCGCTGGCGGAGGGGCAGGGCAGCGCCGATCTCGCTGACTGGAGCAGCCGGGGCTGGTGGTGGTGGCACAGCGCCCGCGTGCTCAGCGACCGCAACCTCAACGGCGTGCACAGCGAAGTGATCGACGAATTCCCGCAGTTCAGCTTCTTGCTGGCGGACAATCATCCGCACGTGCTGGCACTGCCCTTCGTGATGCTGGCGTTAGCGGCGGCGCTCAACACCCTGTTGACGCGGCGACGACCAACCGGCTACGAGATCGCGTTTTACGCGGTCTGTATCGGCGGGCTGATCTTCCTCAACACGTGGGATGGACCGATCTACCTGATCATTCTGCTGGGGGCGGAGGCGCTGCGCCGGTTGATCGCCAACGGGACGGGGCGGCTGCGGCGCGGTGATTGGACGGCGCTGCTGCTGTTAGGCGTGGAAGTGCTGCTGCTGGCGGTCGTGTTTTACCTGCCGTTCCTCGCGGCGTTCCGGTCACAGGCGGCGGGGATCGCGCCCAATCTGCTCAATCCGACCATGCCGGGGCAGTTCTTCTTGATGTTCGCGCCCTTCATCCTGCTGATCGCGCCGTTCCTCGCGGTCGAGGCGTGGCGCGCCGAGCGGCGGATGAATTGGCGCTTGGGCATTCAGTTGGGGCTGCTGCTGCTGGTCGGCTTGATCGGGTTGATGCTGCTGCTCGGTCTGGCGGGCTTGATCGTGCCGTCAATCAAGGCGACGGTCGATCAGTTCGCACTCGACAACGGCGGTTGGGGTACGGTGGTCACGGCGGCGCTGGCAAAGCGAATCGCCTATCTGCCGACGGCGCTGCTGCTGGTCGCGGGCTTGATCGTCATCAGCGGGCGGCTGTTCCCGCGCCGGACGGATGTCGACGGTGGGCAAAATGTCGCCAGCTACTCGCCGCAGACCGGCTTCGCGCTGCTGCTGATCGCGGCGGGGCTGGTGCTGACGCTCGTCCCGGAGTTCGTCTTCCTGCGCGATAATTTCGGCACGCGCATGAATACGGTCTTCAAGTTTTACTATCAGGCGTGGATCGTATTCGGGATCGGCGGCGCTTACGGCGTGGTCAGCTTCTTCACCGGCGAGCGGTCGGCGGGTTCGGGCTGGCGGATGGCTTACGGCGGTTTGGTCGGCGTCGTTTTGGCGCTGGGGCTGCTGTTCCCGGTGCTAGGCATTGATACCCGGATGTTTTACGAAACCGGGCGTAATAATTACGACGTGCCCGCGACCCTCGACGGCGGATCGACCCTGACTACGCCCGACGATTATCAAGCGGCGCTGTGCTTGGGTAATTTAGTGCAAGGTGATGACGCGGTGGTCGCTTCGGCGGTGGGCGGCTCGTATGCGTGGTCGTATGGCACGGTCAGCACGCTGACCGGCATTCCCACCGTGCTCAACTGGACCGGTCACGAGTCACAGTGGCGCGGTTCGACTTACGGCGCGACAGTTGGCTCGCGGGAGCCGGACGTGCGCGCGCTGTACACCGATCCAACTTGGAATACGACCCGCTCGATCATCGAGCGCTACGGGATCAACTACATTGTCTTCGGCAGCAGCGAGCGTCACGATTTCGGCAGCGGCAGCGAAACGAAATTCCTTGATAATCTTGAAGTTGTCTGCCAGTCGGGTGATACGCGCATCTTCCGGGTGCCGGAACAACTCGACACTGTCGGGCAGTAGGAAGGGACTGGCTTATGCAGATTGAAACGCCGATGCCGGTGTTCGCCGGGGTCCAGACGCGACAGCGCATCCTGATCAGTGCGGAACTGGTCGCCTATGCGGTGATCCTCGTGTTGGCGCTGGTGCTGCGCTTTGCCGATCTCGACGTCGTGCCGCTGCTGCCGACCGAGACGCATAACGCGCTGGCGGCGTGGCGGGCGGTGTCTGCCGACGCGCCCGGTGTCAGCCTGATGCCCAACAGTGCGATCCTGTTCGACGTGCAAAGCGTCAGCTTCGCCTTGATGGGCGCGTCGGATGTCGCGGCGCGAGTGGGGACGGTGCTGGCAGGTGTCGCGCTGATTCTGCTGCCCGCGCTGTTCCGGTCATGGTTGGGCAAAACGGGCGCGTTCCTGACCAGCGTGCTGCTGGCGCTCTCGCCGGTGCTGCTGATCGCGTCGCGCACGAGCAGCGCCGACGTGTGGTCGCTGCTGCTGGCGGGCGTGAGCTTGTGGGGCTATGCCCAAGCAGCGCGCACGCGACAGCCCGGCTATACGATCCTCGCGGTCGCGGCGTTTGCAGCAATGGCATTCTTGACCGGCGCCGGGGGAATCGCGCTGGCGCTGATCCTCGCGGCGGCGGGTGCCGGCGCGTGGGCGTTGGAACGGCGCAATGATCTGCTTGAGGGCAGCGCGAGCGGGAGTTTACTCGCGCCGCTGCAGGGATCGCTGGGCTTGGCGCTGGGCACAGCGCTGCTGGTTGTGCTTGTGCTGGCGACCGGCTTTTTGCTCTATCCGGTCGGCTTGAGCAGTGTCGGGGCGGGCTTAGGTGATGCTGTCCGCGCCGTGATCGAACCGCGCGGGATCGGTGGCTATGCGGCGCTGATCGCGCTGTTTTACGAGCCGTTCCTGTGGGTGCTGGCGGCTGCCGGATTGTTCGCGCGCCGCTACCGGCTCGCGACCGTGGATCGTTTCCTCGTGGTGTGGGTGATCCTCGCGGTGATCGTGTCGCTGTTCTTCGCCGATGGCAGTCCGGCTCATGCCCTGTGGATCAGCGTACCGCTGGCGGTGCTGGCGGCGCGAGCGCTCGAACGCACGCTCGCGCCGGATCAATCGACGATTTTTGTCGCCGCGCCGTCGTGGGCGCGCTGGCTGGTCGCTGCCGCTGCGGTCGCCGTGTTCTTGGTCTTCACCATCGCCTTCGAGTCCGCCGGGCGATCGTTGGTCAAAGCAGCGGACGGCACGCTGGCGACGGCAACTTTCGAGCCGGACAGCGCCATTCTGCTGCTGATCGCGCTGCTGTTTCTGGTGATCGGCTACTTCCTGTTCGCCAGCTTGTGGGGCAACCGGACGGCGTGGCAGGGACTCGGCATCGGTTTGGCGCTCTTCGGCGGGCTGACCTCGCTGGGGGCGGGCTGGAATGCGGTCGTCACCAACGCTGACGCTCCGGTCGTATACTGGCACTCGACGGCGACGCACGGCGATACGGCGCTGCTGCGCCAAACGCTGTTCGAAGTCGCGCGTCGGCAAACCGGCGGGCTGCCGACGCTGCCGGTCACGGTGATGGCGTCGCAAGACGGGATCGTCGCGTGGGTGCTGCGTGATTTCTCGAATGCCGACTTCATCGATAACCCTGACGATGCTGCGGGCGCTGAAGTCGTGCTGCTGCCGGGATCGCTGGATCAGCCGAGCCTCGGATCGAGCTACGTCGGGCAGGATTTTGTGACTCAGCGGACGTGGGACAGCAGCAGCATGAATCTGATCGATCTGCCGGGTTGGTGGGCGCAGCAGCAAGCACGCAGCCCGTATACTAGCGAAGACAGCATTAACCTGTGGCTGCGACAGGACATCTACAACGGGACGACGCCTGATCAGGCGACCGGGTGACGAAGATCACCCCACCCCCGACTTCAGGGCGGGGAGCAAGCTATCAGTTTGGCTTGTGGGGTAGGGCAAATGCGAAATCGGGTTGTCAGCGCCGATAGTTGTTTGCCGGGTTGAGGAATTGGCGGGGAGCGCGTGTATATTGGACACTGACGAAGGGAAGGCTATGACTCAGAGCGATCTCGACGCGATCATTGCGCGCTGCCTGCGGGGTGATCAATCCGGCTACGCGGCGCTCTACGATCAATTCGCGGCGGGCATCTACCGGCTGTGTTACAGCCTGCTGCTCAACCGCGAGGACGCCGAGGACGTGACGCAGGAGGCATTCGTCTACGCCTTCAAGAATTTGCACCGCTTCGATGCGGGGCGGGCGTCGTTCAAGACGTGGCTGTACACGATCGCCATCTGCCGCTGCCGCAATCTTTACCGGCGGGCGCGCCCGGTGCTGATCGACCTCTCGCAACTGCTGCAGATCGCGCTGCCCGCCCCGAAAACGGAGATGCCGGAACCTGCTTTCGCTCAGCAGACGGCGCAAGCGGCGGTCGAGCAAGCGCTGAAGTCGCTGACGCCGCGCCTGCGCGAAGCGGTTGTGCTGCGTTACGGTCACGGGCTGACCTACCGCGAGATCGCCGAGGTGATGGGCTGCCCCCAAAAGACGGCTGAAAGCCGCGTGCGCCTCGCTCACGAGACGCTGCGCGGGGTGTTACAGGGTCAAGGTTTGTTGGAAGAATTAGCGAGTATCTAGCGATGAGCTTCACATGTCGACACTGCCGGGCGCTGCTGCCCGGCTACATCCAGCGTGAACTGACGCCCAAACAGCGGGCGTGGGTTTCGCACCACCTGAACGAATGCGACGAATGCTACGTCGTTTGCATGGAGCAGCGACAGTTGGTGCGCGAACTGAGTGCGAGCATCCCGCGCATTGGCGAGCGAGGCGAAAGCCCACCGTTTGACGCGATGCGCGCGGCGGTGCTGGCGCAAGTCGCGCAGCCGACCCCGCCGGCACGGTCGATGCAGCGGCTGGGCGTCGGTTACGCCCGCTACAGCATCGCGGTGCTGCTGCTGGTCGTCGCGCTGCTGCTGCCGCTCTCGACGCGCGGACAGACGTTTAACGTGCCGACGCCGCCCACGCCCGATCAATCGCTGCCGCAGGGAACGGCGGTCGCCGCGCTGCCCGCCGAGTCCGTCACGCTCACCGCGACGCTTCAGCCCAATTACGCGCCTTATTTTGGCGCGACCGATACTCCATAAAGGACGCTTATGGTTACTCGCACCTTTGACCAATCCTCTGAGCAGCCGGACGCGCTCAACCGCTGGCTGGCGCGCGCTTATACGGTGAATTGGGAGCTCGTCGCTTACCTCGCGATCTTCGTCCTCGCCCTGATCACCCGCTTTGCTGATTTGGGCGTGCGCGTCATGAGCCACGACGAGAGCTTGCACACCTATTACTCGTGGCGGCTGGCGACGGTCGGTGATTTCCAACATTCGCCGCTGATGCACGGACCGATCCTATTCCACTTTACGGCGCTGTTCTACTCGCTGTTCGGGGATACGGATTTCACCTCGCGGCTCTACCCGGCGATCCTCGGCGTCGTCCTGACGATGACCCCGGTGCTGTTCAAGCGCTGGATCGGTCGGTGGGGCGCGCTGCTGGCGTCGATCATGCTGCTGGCGTCGCCGCTGCTGATGTACTACGAGCGTTACATTCGCCACGATACGCCGTCGATCCTGTCGGCGGTGCTGATGGCTTACGGCATCTTCATGTATTTGGATGGTCCGCCGCATCTGCGCCGTCGAGCGCGCTGGCTCTACTTGGTCGCCGGGATGATGCTGTGGAATCTCGGCTCGAAAGAGACGGCGTTCATCTACATTGCGATCTTCGGCACCTTCATCGGTGGATATTGGCTGATCCGGTTGTTTCAAGCGTGGCGGCGTCAGCCGAGTCGCCGCCTGTTCTCATTCCTGATCGTGACGGTGCTGACCGGCGCGCTGGCAGCGCTGGCGATGTACATGGTCTTCAGTATCGCGCTGTCGAATGCGTCAACGCTCGACGCGCGAATGCTCTACCTTGGCGAGCAGATCCAAGGCTTATTCAGCGGGCAGCCGTTGGGCTTCGAGTTCACGGTGTTCCTCAGTTGGACGCTGATGGTGATCACCGCCTTCATCGCGCTGACCTTCGGCACGGCGATCTGGGCGACGCGGCACGGCGGACGGCTGCGCGTGCGCGAAATTGTCATTATGCTGCTGCTGGCGCTGGTCGTCTGCCTTGCGCTGATCGTGCTGGAGGAGATCACTCAACTGCCGAAGCCGGACAGCGCGGATGGGGCAGAGGTCGCGGCGGTGATCAGCAACCTGCCGATCATCGCGGCGTGGCTGTTCTCCGTGGTGGCGATCATTGTGCTGATCGTCTCCAAGCTGCGCGGGTGGTGGCAGCGGTTGTATCGCTTCCCCGAACTCGACCTGATCGTCGTGATCGTGACGTTGATCCTGCCGTGGGCGACCGCCTTCGTGATCAAGGCGACCGGCGCTAGCCCGACCGACTATACCAGTGAAGGCATTGCGCGGGCGGTCGCGGCGGTGATCCCGTTTATCGCGCTGTCGGTGGTTGCCGGGCTGGTCTGGAACTGGAAGCGCTGGATCGTCTGCGCGCTGGTCTTTTACATCCCTTACGCCTTCTTCTTCACGACCATGTTCACCAACCCGAACGGCTTGGCGACCGGGATGATCGGCAGCCTCGGCTACTGGCTGGAACAGCAGGGCGTCCAGCGGGGCAGCCAGCCGCGTTACTACTACGCGCTGGTGATCATGCCGGTCTACGAATATCTGCCGGTGATCGGCATCGTTCTTGGCGATGCTCGCCGGGTTGGTGCTGTTCTGGCGCAAGCAGATCGCGCCCCGCAAAACGACTGAAGCTGAACTGACCGAACTGGACCTGTTCGAGGTCGAAGCGGACGGATCGCTGGAACCGGTGGCAGTGGTCGAGGAAACGCGCGTCGTCACCTCATCTGACCCCGGTTGGCTGAACCGGCTGCCGTTCCTGCTGTTTGTGGCGTGGTGGGGCGTGTTCAACTTCGTCGCCTACACGCTGGCGGGCGAGAAAATGCCGTGGCTCGGCACGCACTTGACCGTCCCCTTCATCCTGCTGACCGGGTGGTACTTCGGGCGCGTGATCAGTCACGTCGATTGGGCGATTTTCCGGCGGCGCGGCTGGCTGTACCTCATCTTGCTGCCGCTGTTCGGCGTTGCGCTGTTCCAAGCGATCGCGCCGCTGCTGGTGGGCACGTCGCCGTTCGCCGGACTGGAACGTCAGCAGCTTGCCGATTTCTATAAGTGGCTGGCGGTGGTCGGGGTCGTGGTCTTTGTCGGCTATCTGATCGTGCGGGTCGCGCTGAATACCGGCTGGGTCAATCTACGCCGGATGATCGGCGTGGCGGCGTTCATGGTGCTGGCACTGCTGACCTTCCGCACGGCATGGATGGCATCGTTCATCAACTACGACTACGCCAATGAGTATCTGGTTTACGCTCACGCCGCGCCGGGGATCAAGCTGATGATGCAGCAGATCGAGGACGTGAGCCGCCGGACGACCGACGGCATGAACATCAAGTTCGCATGGGGTGGTAATGCGTGGCCCGTGACGTGGTATTTCCGTCACTTGACCAATGCGACCTTTTTCGCGAATAATCCATCGCCGGGGGCGGTCAATAACGCGGTGATGGTCTACTCTAGTGACGATATCGACGCGCGCGTGCAGCCGCTGCTGGAAGATAATTACTATCGTTTCGAGTACATCCGCATGTGGTGGCCCGATCAGGAATACTTCTACCTGAGCGCGCAGCGAGTGCTGAACACGCTCGATTTCTCGCCGTCAAATACCGAGGCGGCACAAATTCGGGAAGGCATGTTCAACATCTGGTGGAACCGGGATTACACCGTTTACGGGCAGGCAACCAACCGGGACTACAGCCTCGATCACTGGCCCGTCGCCGAGCGGTTCTATCTGTACGTCCGCAAAGACGTCGCCGCGCAGGTCTGGAACTTGGGCGTCGGCGAGGGGACGGTCATGAATCCGCTGGAGAATCAGACGGCGAACATCTGCACGGCAAACTGGCAGCAGAATTACGCCGAAACGGTTTTCAATCCCGGCACGGCTGCCCCAATGAATCACCCGCTGGATATCAGTGTGGACGATGCCAACAACCGGGTCTATGTCGCCGAGGAGTTCAACAATCGGCTCACGGTCTTCGACAAGGACGGCAACTTGATCACGACGATACAGGGCGGCAACGGTGATTTCGTCGAGCCGCTGAACCGTCCGAACGGAGTCGCGGTCGCCCCGAACGGCAATGTCTACGTCGCCGATACGTGGAATTACCTCATCCGCGAATTTGCGCCGGATGGCAGCCTGATCACCCGCTGGGGACAGGCGAATCAAGCGGGCGCGGAAGCGCAGACCGATCCGGTCGATGGCTTCTGGGGTCCGCGCGACGTAGCGGTCGATCAGCAGGGGCACGTCTACGTCGCCGACACGGGCAACAAGCGCGTGCGCGTCTACGATGCCAATGGACAGTTCCTCTACGACATCGGTTCCGCAGGGAGCGACTTGGGGCAGTTGGACGAGCCGAGCGGCTTAGCCATCGACAACGACAACAACCGCTTGTACGTCGCCGATACGTGGAACCGGCGCATCTCCGTGTTCGACCTGACCGGAACGCCGCTGTTCACCTTCCCGGTGCGCGGGTGGTACGAAGACCTCGGCAACCGCCCGTATCTGGCAATCGATCAGGCGCGCAACCTGCTCTACGTGACCGACCCCGACGCGGGGCGCGTGCTGGTCTTCGACTTGGCGGGCAACTGTGTTGGGTCATTCGGGCAGCCAGCGGATACGGTCACCGACGCGAGCCAGTTCCAAACGGTCGGCGGAATCGCCACCGACGCGGACGGTAACGTCTACGTCGTCGACTCGGCGGCGGGGCGCGTGCTCAAGTTTGCGCCGTTCGCCAACGCGGTGATGCCGGATACGCAGGAAGATTTGTCCGGTGAGGTGATCCCACAGGATCAGTTCGAAGTAACGCCAGAGGTCACGCCGGAGGCGACGATCGAAGCCGTTGGGTAGCGTGAATTGAGGGGCGCACGCCGATGCGCCCCTTAGCTCTGCGTCTGCCTAGAAACGATGCCGGTATAGGGGCTGAGATGAGGCGCGGGTGAGCGAAAATGTCCGCCGACCGTCGCGCTTGTCAGCCCTTATAGACTGTGGTAAAATGGGCACGTATGAAAGTGGGTGATGCCCACTTTTTATGTCTCAGTTCGACTTGACGACCGGCTTTACAGACGGTCGTTGTTTAAATCCGCCGCGGTAATCCCCAAAGTCTTTACGGGAGTTAAGACCAAGCAGTATGAAAAGTGAGTTTGAAGTTGCCTTCAACGAAATTATGGAGTTGCGCGCGCTGCCTCAGGAGACTGTTCTCGAAGCCCTGAGCACCGCGCTGGTTTCCGCTTATCGGCGCGATGCCGGAATCGGATCGTCACAGCGCGTCGAGGCGAACCTCGACCCGGTGTCTGGACGTCCACGCATCTTCGTCGAAAAAGAAGTGGTCGATGAGGTTCAGGATAACCGAACCGAAGTCGAACTGGAAAAAGCCCGCTACTTCAACCCTGAAGCGAACTATGGCGATATGGTGATGGTTCAGGCGGAAGGCACGACTAAGAAATTCGGGCGGATTGCCGCGCAGACTGCGAAGCAAGTTATTCTGCAGAAAATCCGCGAGGCAGAGCGTAATTCACTGTATGAGGAGTTCATCGAGCGCGAGGGCGACCTCGTGCACGGAACTGTCCAGAGCGTCAACTCGAACATGGTGACGCTCGGTTTGGGACGCGCCGAGGCGATTCTGCCGCGCGCCCAGCAAATCCCCGGCGAGAAGTACAAGCCGCACGAAAAACTGCGTGCTTACGTGCTCGAAGTGAAGAAGACCAACCGGGGTCCGCAGATCGTCGCCAGCCGCAGCCATCGCAACATGCTGCGTCGCCTGCTTGAATACGAAGTCCCGGAAATCTACAACGGGCAGGTCGAGATCAAGAACATCGCGCGGGAAGCCGGGTATCGCTCGAAAGTCGCCGTCGCGGCGCTGCAAGAGGGCATCGACCCGGTCGGCGCGTGCGTTGGGATGCGCGGTATCCGCATTCAGAATATCGTCAAGGAACTCCACGAGGAGAAAATTGACGTTATCGAGTGGAATCCCAATCAGGAAATCTTCATCGCCAAGGCGCTGAGTCCGGCGCGGGTGAGCGGGGTTTACCTCGAAGACGATCCTGACGTGGGGCGTACCGCCGTCGTGATTGTGCCCGACGATCAGCTATCGCTGGCAATCGGTCGAGAAGGGCAGAATGCCCGGCTCGCCGCTAAGCTGACGGGTTGGCGCATCGACATTAAGAGCGTGACCGAAGCGGTGCAAGAAGGTCTCGCCAACATCGACTCGCCGGCGCTGCGCGTGCTCAAGGCACAGCAGCCTGCGCTGGTCGAGGATGTGCAGCGGATCATCGAGAAGCGGGCGGCGAACCGCGCGGTGATGCCGGAAGAATACAACGTGCTGGCGAAGTTCGCCGACATGATGCAGAAGCGGGTGATGTCAGCGCGCGATGCCGCGCGGCAGGCACGGCTCGCGGAAATCGAAGCGGTGAAATCGACGCTGCCGCAGGGGGCTTTCCAGCTTCCGGTGACGGCGCTCGACCTGCCGGAAGGCTACGTCGAGGCGCTGCAAGGCTTCGACAACGTGGGCGAAATCCTGCTCCGGTTCTTGATCGACGAAGGTCGAGTGCGGCGGGCGCTGAGCGATTTGCCAGCCGATGCTTTTGCGCAGTTACAGGAAGCCCTCGACAAAGTAGCGATCCCTGAATACGAGCCGCCACCGGTCGAAGCCGAACCGGAAGCGGAGGCAGCCGTCGAAGCGGATGCGGCAGTACCGGAAGTGCCGGGTATGCCGCTGGAGACGGAAGCTGAAATCAAGGAACGCGAGGCGGAAACCGTGCGGCGCGAGAAGCGTCCGCGTGAGGAAATCTTCGTCGAAGAAGCAGACCCCGACCTGCTCGACCAAGAATCAAAGGGCGGCAAGGGCAAGAAGAAGAAGAGCCGTCAACTCGTCTTTGACGAGAAGACCGGTTCGATGGTCGTCAAGCGCCAGCGGAAAGGGAATCGCGGGCGGGGCGACAATTGGAACAACTGGGACGAGTAGTCGATGAGCGCCAAACCCAAGCACGTCCCCGTGCGGACTTGTATCGTATGCCGGGAAAAAGCGGGCAAACGCACGCTCACCCGGGTGGTGCGCACGGTGGACGGATTGGTGGTTGACCCTAGTGGCAAGCTATCGGGGCGCGGCGCTTATCTCTGTGACCGCGAAAGTTGTTGGGATACGGCAGTGAAAACCGACATATTGGCGAAAGCGCTGCGGACGCCACTGACGGATAACGACCGTGACAGACTGCGAAGCGCCAGAGTACAACCATGATTAACCGATCATGGTGTACGGCTGTAAGCATAACTAAATTGTCGGCGATGGGTGAGTAAAGCGTACCGCTTTTCCTGATCCATCGCTCTTTGGATGGAGGCAAGGATGGCACAGGAAAAACAAGTGGTACTGGTTCCCGATTTCCTCACTGTGCGTGAGGTCGCGGAACTGATCGACGCCAGCCCAATCGAGGTGATGAAACGCCTGATTGCGAATGGTATCATGGCATCGATCAACCAGCAGATTGATTACGATACCGCCGCGATCGTGATCGAAGATATGGGCTTTGAGGCGCAGTCGGCGAGCGCCGTTGCCGCGAAAGCGGATCGTGAGAAACGCGCCGAAACTGCCCAAACGTGGCGCAAAATCTACGCGCAAGAAGAACCTAAAGACCTCGTCACCCGCCCCCCGATTGTCACCATCTTGGGACACGTCGATCACGGTAAAACTACGCTGCTGGATACGATTCGCAAGGCGCACATCGCCGAAGGCGAGGCGGGCGGCATTACTCAGCACATCGGCGCGTACCGCGTCATGCACAACGGACGCCAAATCACCTTCCTCGATACCCCCGGTCACGAGGCATTCACGGCGATGCGGGCGCGCGGCGCGCAAGGCGCTGATATCGCGGTATTGGTGGTCGCCGCCGACGACGGCGTAATGCCGACGACCCGTGAGGCACTGGCGCACGCGCGTGCCGCTAACGTGCCGATCATCGTCGCCATCACCAAAATCGACAAGCGCAACGCCAATGTCGAGCGCGTGAAGCAGGAGATCAGCGAACTGGGGTTGACGCCGCAGGACTGGGACGGCGATACCTTCGTCGTGCCGCTGTCGGCGCAGCAGAACGAAGGCATTGACGACCTGCTGGAAGCGATCACGCTGGTCGCGGATGACAGTGACATCGTGGCGAATCCGGACGCCAGCCCGACGGGTGTGGTGTTGGAAGCCGAAGTTGACCGCAATCGCGGCGTGATCGCGACGCTGCTGGTGCTGAACGGCACCCTCAAGACCGGTGACGAAGTGATCGCCGGGCTGAGTCACGGTCGGCTGAAGGCGATGTACGACGAAACCGGCAAGACGGTTAAGACCGCCGGACCCTCGATGCCGGTCGCGGTGATGGGGTTGGACGACGTGCCGCAGGCGGGCGACACCTTCGAGAGCGTCAAGAATGAGAAAGTCGCGCGCGTCTTAGTCGCCGAACGTAAGGAAGCGGCAGATGAGGCGCGCACGCCGACCGGACGCGCAGCGGTATCACTGGAAGAAATCTTCGCTCAGTATCGCGAGGGCGAAGCCAAAGAACTCAACCTGATCATCAAGGTGGACGTGCAGGGGTCGCTCCAGCCGATTGTCGACTCGCTGCACCAACTTGAGGAACAGAACTCTGAAGGCATCAAGGTGCGCGTGCTGGCGAGCGACGTCGGTAACATCAGTGAAAGCGACGTGATGCTGGCAAGCGCCTCGAACGCGATCATCATCGGCTTCAACGTGGATGTAGACATCCCGGCACAACGTCATGCTGAAGCGCGCAGTGTCGAAATTCGCAAGTATTCGGTGATCTACAAGCTGCTCGAAGACGTGGAACTGGCGTTGAATGGTATGCTCGAACCGGTTTATGCCGAACGTACTGTCGGCGTTGCCGAAGTGCGGCAGGTCTTCCGCATTCCGCGCATCGGCACGATCGCCGGGTGCATGGTGCGCGAGGGCGAAATCCGCCGTAATTCGCGCTGTCGCGTCAAACGTGGATCGCAAGTGCTGGTTGAGAACGTGACGGTCGCCTCGCTGCGCCGCGTGCAGGACGACGTGCGCGAAGTTCGCGCCGGGTTCGAGTGCGGTATCGGCTTGAGCAACTTCAACGACTTCCAAGAAGGCGATCACATCGAGTGTTACGTGACCGAGCGCGTCAGCTAACACGGATCGACAAGCTGGGCAGCGCCACCGTCAATGCGACGGTGGCGTTGTGTTTGCAGGAACAGGAGAAAGCTGCATCATGAGTAAAATCAAACAGGAGCGTACGTCCGGGCAGATACGCAAGATATTGAGCCAGCTGATCTTGCGGGAGGTGGCTGACCCGCGTTTGCACGGTATTACGGTGACGGACGTCGAGCTTGACCCGGAGCTGCTGTTCGCTACGGTCTACGTCAATGCGCTGGGGGAAGAAGAACGACAACCGGAAGTGATGTTCGCGCTAGAGCGGGCAAAGGGGTATCTGCGGCGCGAAGTCGCCAAGCGTGTACGGCTGCGCAAAGCTCCCGAACTCATTTTTCGCTGGGATGAGAGTCTGGAACGCGGCGAGCGGATCAACGCGCTGCTGGCAAGTCTCGACATCCCGCCTGAAGACACAGGACTTGAAATCGATGACGATGGTAAAACTGAACTGGACTGAAGCAACCAAAGCGGTCGACGCGGCAAAATCAATTCTATTGGTGACGCACATGAACCCCGACGGCGATGCTATCGGGTCGCTGTTGGGGTTGGCGAACGCGCTGCGCGAGCGCGGCTCGGCTGTGACCACGCTGGCGGTCGACAAGGGCGTACCGGCGTATCTGCGCTTCGTGCCCGGTTCGGAGGGCGTGCAGCCGACGCTGACCAGCGGTGAATGGGATCTGATGATCTCGCTCGATTCGAGTGATGAGGAGCGTTCCGGCGAGGCGGGCGTTTACGGGCGCGCCCACAGCCAAACCGTGATCAACGTCGACCATCACCCGACAAATACCCTGTTCGGCGACATCTACGTGTTGATCCCGGATGCCGTCTCGACCACTGAAATTGTCCAGCGGTGGCTGGAATACATGGGGCAGCCGTTATCGCGTAACAGCGCTGTGCCGCTGCTGACCGGCTTGATCACCGATACGCAGGGATTCCGCACCAGCAACGTGCGCCCGGACACGCTCGGCTATGCCCAGAAGCTGATGCAAGCCGGCGCCTCGCTGACTGAAGTGACGGCGCGGACGCTCGCCAGTACCCCCTATCAGAACATTCAGCTGTGGAAATACGTGCTGCCGAGCGTGGAACTCGACGACGGCGTGATTTCGGCGGTGGTGACGCAGGCGGATGCCCGCCAAGCGCACATTACCGACATCACCGACGGCGGCTTGGTAGAATTCCTCGTCACCGCGAACGAGGCGATGATCTCAGTAGTGTTCAAGGAACTGGCGGATAACCGGGTCGAACTTGGTTTTCGCAGTAAACCGGGCTACGACGTGGCGTCAGTTGCGCTGAGTTTGGGCGGCGGCGGTCACCGGCAGGCGTCGGGAGCGACGATCGCCGGGACGATTGCGGAAGCGAAAGCGCGGGTCCTGCCGCTGCTGCATGAGGCGTGCGCCCAAGGGACACTGACGATCGCCTGATCCGGTTGGTATGCAGCCAAATGTGCAGATCGTATAGGAATGCAATATAATTTATGCGATTTCTAGTGTCGTAATTCTTGAGGTCGTGCAGCGTTGATGCAAGTGCCGTGGGTTGTCGAATTCAAACTGCCAAAAGTGCCTGAGCCGATCCGCGCTCAGTTTGAAACCAAACTGATCATCGGACGGTCGGATAAGTCCTCTGCTAAGCCGGACGTCGACCTGAAGCCCTATAACGCCGAAGATCACGGCATCTCGCGCCAGCACGCGGCGCTGATCGCCGAAGGTACTCAGCTCAAAATTATGGACTTGGGCAGTGGTAACGGCACCTACGTGAACGGCGTTCGGCTGACCCCCAACGAGCCGGTGCCGCTGGTCCGGCGCGATCACGTCCAATTGGCACACCTGCCGATCACGCTGCGCGTGGTGGTTGCGCCGTCCTATGCGGCGGGCTTTCATAAATCGCTCGACAGCGAAACCCTCAAGGCACCGTTACGCGGTGGTGGCAAAACCGTCCTGATCGTCAAGAAAGATGCGGATGTCGCCCAAGTGATCGCGGAGACGCTGCGACAGGCGGACTTCGAGCCGGTGATTGCGCGGAGCGTGGTCTCGGCGATTTGCCTGTTCAATCAACGCAGTCCCTCGATCATTCTGCTCGACTTAACCCTGCCGGATATGCCGGGGCTGGAACTGTGTCGCTACGTGCGTCGGGACATCCATCACAATGGGACGCCCCTGATCGCGCTGGAGACCAGCGACAGCGACGTAAGCACCAGCGATGCGATTGAAGCCGGAGCGGACATCGTGCTCTCCGAGCCGCTGAGCATGAAGGAACTCACGCATGTCGTGTTCATGCTAGTCGGCGAGGGCGAAGGCGTGGCATCGATGCGGACCAAGCGTCTGCTCGGTACGGCGCCGCTGCAAACGATCCAACCGCAGTCCCGGCGAAATTCGGTGGTGATGTTCATCGCCGGGCACAAAGAACCGTTGGTCTTGACCGCGAAAGAGGCGATCACCTTCGGGCGGTCGGTCAGCCAAAACCTGCAATCCCACGTCGATTTGAGCCGCTATAACGCCGTCGATAACGGCGTTTCGCGGCTGCACGCGCGCTTATCGCTGCTCAATGAAACGTTCTTCCTTGAAGACCTCAACAGCGTCAACGGGACGTTTCTCAACGGCGAGCCGCTCAAGCCGGAGGTGCCGGTGCCGCTGCGCAGCGCCGACGAGGTTCGCTTTGGTCGGATGCGCTTCTACATCTATTTCCTTGAGTTTGCCGAAAAACCGGAGTAAATCCCGCTGTTTGGATTTCTGAATGTTGACAAACCGCGCGACTTGACCAGTCATGACGTGGTGGCGCGGGTGCGCCGCGCGTCCGGGATCAAGAAAATCGGGCACGCCGGGACGCTCGACCCGATGGCGACCGGCGTGTTGATCCTGTGCGTCGGCGGGGCGACCCGGCTCAGCGAGTACGTCATGCACGGGACGAAACGCTACACGGCACGAGTTCGGCTCGGCGTCGTGACTGACACCTACGACGCGCAAGGTGAAATTGTCGAGGAACACGACGCCAGCGCGATCACGCAGGCGGATGTCGAGCGAGCGCTGGAGCCGTTTCGCGGCGCGATCGCCCAAGTGCCGCCGATGTACAGCGCCATCAAGCAGGGCGGGCGCAAACTGTACGATCTGGCGCGGGCGGGGCAGACGGTCGAGCGCGAGCCGCGACCGGTGCAGATCGACGCGCTGACGCTGACGGACTGGTCAGCGCCGGAGTTCACGCTCGACGTGGTGTGCAGCGCCGGAACCTACATCCGGAGCCTCGGCTACGACATTGGCGCGGCGTTGGGCGTCGGCGCTCACTTGACGGCGCTGCGGCGCACCGCCAGCGGCGTTTTCACGCTTGAAAATGCCGTGCCGCTTGCTACACTCCTCGATAATCCAAGCGATCATGTGATCTCGCCACGGACAGCGCTGACGGATTATCCGGCGCTGGTGGTCGATGCTGCTGCCGAAACCGAAATTCGGCATGGGCGGTTCCTGCCGCTCGATCGAGCGACGGAGCAGCCGATCATGGCATACGACGCCGATGGGCGGTTGATCGCGGTACTGGAAGCGGATAACGGATGGCTTAAGCCGGGCAAAGTCTTTGCCTCGCAACCTTGACGGAACGGGAACGGAAACTTCATGCAGCATCTCTATGATCTTGAGCGCGTTCAGCTCGACAAACCCTCAGTGGTCACGATTGGCGTATTCGACGGCGTGCATCGTGGACACCAATTTTTGATCCGGCGCTTGGTCGAAGAAGCCCGCGCCAGCAATCGACTGGCGGTCGTGCTGACCTTCTATCCGCATCCCGACATCGTGCTGCGCGGCTTGAAGGGGCGCTATTACCTGACGACGCCGGAGCAGCGCGCCCAATATCTGGGCGAACTGGGCGTCGATACCGTGATCACGCTGCCGTTCAACGACGATTTTCGCCAGATCCGGGCGGCGGCATTCGTCGACTCGATGCTGGAACACCTGAAACTCAGTTCGCTGTGGGTCGGCGCGGATTTCGCGCTCGGCTACAAGCGTGAGGGCAACGTCCCCTTCTTACAGGCGCAGGGCGAGCAAAAAGGCTTCTCGGTGCAGGTGATCGACCTGATCGCGGCTGAGAGCGACGGCGCCATCAGCAGCACGGCGATCCGCGCGGCGCTGCTGGCGGGCGAAGTCGGGCAGGCGCGCGACTGGCTCGGTCGCTCCTATGCGCTGACCGGCGAAGTCGTGCATGGCGATCATCGTGGGCGCGAACTCGGTTTCCCGACGGCGAACCTCAAGCTGTGGGACGAACAGGTGATCCCGGCGAACGGCATTTACGCGGGCTGGGCGCAGTTGGGCGACGAGCGCTTCATGGCGGCGACCAACGTCGGCATTCGCCCGCAGTTTGACGGCGAGGACGTGCGCGTCGAAGCCTTTATACTCAATTTCGACCGTATGATCTACGGTCAGCAGTTGACCTTCAGCTTCGAGAAGCGGCTGCGCGCGGAAATGCGCTTCGAGAGCGTCGCTAAACTGATCGAGCAGATGACCGCCGACGTGAAGCAAACGCGGCTGTATCTGTCGCAGCAGCGCTAGCTGCTTCTGAGTTGCGCCTGCGCTGCCAAAATCAGATGATAAACCTCAGCGGCATGGGCAATGTCACCGAAATGAAAAAGGAATCCGGCGGAGAGCGTTTTTCCGTCTGGTAACTGATGCGGCTGGGCAAAGAAGCGGATGTTTCCGTGTTCTTGGCTCCGTCGCTTCAGTTTTACATCGGTGTCCGCCAATGAAATCCACCCGGTCGAGCGAAAAATGGCGTGATATACCAGTACGCGCCGATCCGTCACTGCGTTGACGTACGTGTGCGGCTCCATCGGCAGCTGCTCCGGTTGAATTGTGCCGCGATGCAGAAAACGCGCGATCAGCGCCAGCGCAATCCCGGCAAGCGGTAGCGCTGAAAGCAGGATGATGAAGTAGAGCAGGTCGGGAAGGTTAATTGTGCCACCTCCCAGCAGTGTTCCCCCAACATAAAAGACGACCGCGAACAACAGCACGATGCCAACCGCTGATTGAATCTCGCGTCGAGCGGAGCGCTGGGCGCGATAGGCGACATCCGGTTCACCAGTCCACAGCACGTGCTCATCTGGTGTAAGCACTCCCATGAAATCGTCGCCGGGTTGATCGCCGGTTAGATTCTGCTGGGCTTCGAGGATCAGGCGATGGACTTCGGCAACGTTGGCGAGGTGGATGAATGCCAACGCGGAAAGTCGTAGGTTTCCGGGTCCTTTCGGCGTCGCTGCTTTGGAAGGCGGAAAAAACTCGATTTCGCCGTAACCCCAGCCGAGCAGATTCATTTCCGTTCGAGCGTCTACCAAAAACAGCGATGTACTCGCGCGGGTCACGTAACTATGGCTGATCACGCGCCGGTCAGTTAGCACGAAGCGGAGGGCGGGATTTTCAACCGGCGGCTGTGCGAGTGGTATCGTGCGCTGTCGCCGATACCAGATCAAGGCAATGCCGCCGAGGATGACCAGCGGCACAGCCGAAATGATTAGCGTATTACGGATCAGTTCCCCGACCTCGAACGCGCTGCCCTGACTTGACCAGATTACGAGCAGCAAAGCCAGACCGAAAGTAACCAGCGTATACTTGGTGAATCGTTCGCGTGTGTTGAGTCGCGAGAGATAGCTCGTATCGGGGATGTCGGTCCACAAGACCTGCTCGTCGGGCAGCAGATTGGCTTGGATTGCCGGGTCAAGCGGCTGGTCAACCATACTGGCTGCTCGCGCAGGCTGGCGCTAGTCCTCGTCCTTCATGCGATAGCCCAGGCGCTGCATCAGCTTTTCGTCGCTGCGCCAGTTCTTGAGCACCTTGACCCGCAAATCGAGAAAGACTTTCGTGCCGACGATCTTGGCGAGTTCGGTGCGCGCGTCGGTGCTGATGCGCTTGATCATCGCGCCGCCTTTGCCGATGACGATGCCTTTTTGCGAGTCGCGCTCGACGTAGATCAGCGCGCTGATGTAGGTCAGGTCGTCCGAGCGCTCTTTGTAGCTCTCGACCTCGACGGCGACCGAGTAGGGGATCTCCTGCTCGGTCAGCAGCATGATCTTTTCGCGGATGACCTCGGCGGCGACGAAGCGCATATTCACGTCGCTCAGGTCGTCGGCGGGGTAGTAGCGCGGTCCGCGCGGCAGCTGCTCGACCAGCGCGTCGATCAGCGGATCGACGCCATCGCCGGTGAAGGCGCTGGTGATGAACTCCCGCTGGTGCGGGATCAGCGCTTCATGCGCCGCGATGTTGGGATCATGGTTCTGCGGGGTGAGCAGGTCGGCTTTGTTGAGCGTCAGGAAAACCGGCGTCTCACCGCGCAGCCGCTCGACGGTCTGGGCGAGTAACTCGTCGCCGCGATCCGGGCGGGCGGAGACGTCATTCAGCAGCAGAATCACGTCGGCGTCGCGGAAGGCAGACTCGGCGGTCTTGACCATGTACTCGCCGAGCTTGTGCTGTGGTGCGTGCAAGCCGGGCGTGTCGATAAACAGAATTTGCGCGCGCTCGTCGGTGAAGATACCGAGTTGACGGCGGCGCGTCGTTTGGGGCTTCGGGCTGACGATGGCGATCTTCTGGCGCAGAATGCGGTTGATCAGGGTTGATTTGCCGACGTTCGGGCGTCCGACCACCGCGACCACACCGGAGCGATAATCCTCCGGCAGATTTTCCTCAACGTCCAATTCGAGATCGCTCATGCGTGTCCTTTTATGCCGTGCTAGATTGAGGGTGTCGCTTACTCCTCGTGCGGGATGATCGCCACTGCTTCGTCCACTTGCTCGTGAGCAGCAGCGTCATGCTCGTGATGCCCGGTGAAATGGGGTTCGTTGATGTCGTCGAAGTGCTTGAAGGGCTGAACCAGCGCCAGCCAGCCGCCGATGCCGAGCACGAGCAGCGCCAGTCCACCGGCGAAGGTCAGACCGATGGTGCTGGCATCCGCTGCTTCACCCTGTACCACGCCGATACCCAGCGCCAGCATCATCAAGATCAAGCCCGCGCCCGCGGTGAGCGCCAGCAGCAAGATTTGCGTTTGGCTGGGTTGAGGCAGGTCGGCAGTGTCGTTCGATTCATGGATCGTCACGGTATTTGCTCCTGATAGGCAAGATCGGCTACAAATTACTCAATTTTGCCGTCCTAAAGGCGGCACGTCAACCCTAACCACCAGAATAGAGGGTTTATGAAGCGAATATTGTTGATTCGTCATGGGCAAACCGATTGGAACAGCGAAGGTCGCTGGCAGGGGCACATCGACGTTCCGCTGAATGGGGGCGGGCTGGAGCAGGCTCAGGCGCTGGCGCTGCACTTGAAGCATCAGCCGATTACGGCGATCTACAGCAGCGATCTACTGCGGGCGCGGCAGACGGCAGCGCCGCTGGCTCAAGCGCTGGGACTGCCCGTTCACGCCGATGCGCGGCTGCGCGAGTTGAACCTCGGCAAGTTTCAGGGCTTGACCAATGCTGAAATCAGCAGCCAATATCCCCAGCAAGCGGTGCAGATGCGCGAGGACTATCTCGGCTTTCCGTTTCCCGGCGGGGAGTCGCGGCGGATGATGCAGGGGCGAGCGCTGGCGGCGTTCCGCGAGATCGCTGCCCGTGAGCCGGGACCGGAGATCGTCGTCGTCACGCACGGCGGCACGATCCGCGTGCTGCTGATGGCGCTGTTCGAAGATCGCGATGACATTCGCCGATTTTCGCTATACAATACCTCTATCTGCACAATTGAAATGGAGGATGAAAGGTTTTACCTAACGGAAGCTGCTGCAACTCCGCATCTCATCGAGTAAATCTGCCTTGACGTGACATTCATCATAGCATTTCTCCCTCGCCCGTCAGGTGCTAATCCTGTCAGATCGGATTACACTGTGATTGTCTTGATGCGGAATCGTCCGCACACGAATGAAAGGGATTTCTGCTACCATGGTCGAGCAAACACTCGAGCACGCACCATTCAGTAACTTTGGTCTAGAGAATCACGGTTTCACGCAGCTCAATCGAGTCTATTGGAATCTCTCCACCCCCGCTCTCTACGAAGAGGCGATCCGCAACCGCGAAGGCGCGGTTGTTCACAACGGACCAATCGCCGTTCGTACTGGCTCCTACACCGGTCGGTCGCCGAAAGACAAGTTCATCGTTCGCGATGCCGATGATGACGATAAAGTATGGTGGGGACCGATCAACAAGCCGTTCGACGAGAAGGCGTTTGATAACCTGCATCGCCGGATGATGGCGTACTTCCAACAGAAGGACGTTTACGTACAGGACTGCTACGCGGGCACCGACCCCAACTATCGCCTGCCGATCCGCGTGGTCACCGAATTTGCGTGGCACAGCCTGTTCGCGCGGACGATGTTCGTTATGCCGCAAGAACGCGAGCTGGAAAGCCACATCCCCCAGTTCACCGTGATCGACGCGCCGTTCTTCCACGCGACGCCGGAAGTCGACAATACGCTCTCGCAGACGTTCATTCTCGTGTCGTTCTCGCGCCGCTTGGTCTTGATCGGCGGGACGGAATACGCCGGTGAGATCAAGAAATCGGTCTTCAGCATCCTCAACTACCTGCTGCCGCAGCAGGGCGTGCTGCCGATGCACTGCTCGGCGAACTACGGCAAGGATAAGAATGACGCCGCGCTGTTCTTCGGGCTGTCGGGCACCGGCAAGACGACGCTGAGCGCTGACCCCGGTCGTACGCTGATCGGCGACGACGAGCACGGCTGGACGGATGAGGGTTTGTTCAACTTCGAGGGCGGCTGCTACGCCAAGGTCATTCACCTGAGCAAGACGGGTGAGCCGGAAATTTGGGAAAAGACGCGCCGCTTCGGTACGGTGCTGGAAAACGTGGTGATCGACCCGCGCACGCGCCGGCTCGACCTCGACGACGACACCTTCACCGAGAATACGCGCGCGGCTTACGCCATCCGCACGATCTCGAACGCCGATTACAGCGGCATGTGCGGTCATCCCAAGAACGTGATCTTCCTGACGGCGGACGCCTACGGCGTGCTGCCTCCGGTTGCCAAGCTGACGCCGGAACAAGCCATGTACCACTTCATCAGCGGTTATACGGCGAAGGTCGCTGGCACCGAGCGCGGCGTCAACGAGCCGAGCGCAACCTTTAGCGCTTGCTTCGGCGCGCCGTTCCTGCCGCTGCATCCGACGGTCTACGCGGATCTGCTGAAGGAAAAACTCCAGCAGCACGGGGCGCAGGTCTGGCTGATCAACACCGGCTGGACGGGTGGTCCCTATGGCATCGGCAAACGGATGTCGCTGGACCACACCCGCGCGATCGTCACGGCGGTGCTGAACGGCGACCTGAACGACGTCGATACAGTCGCCGACCCGTACTTCGGCATCGAAGTGCCGGTGCACGTCCCGAACGTGCCCGATCAAGTGCTGAACCCGCGCGCGACGTGGGCGGACAAGGAAGCCTACGACCAGCAGGCGGCGACCTTGGTCGAGCAGTTCCGTAAGAATTTCGAGAAGTATGCCGACCAAGCCAGCCCCGAAGTGATCGCGGCAGGTCCGGTCGCCCGGTAAGTTTTAGGTGCATGCTGATGAGAGTACACCGCATCGAAATCAAGGCGCGGTGTACTCTTATTTTTGCGGTCTCGCTGAGCCAACCCGTACGAAAGTAGTCCGTGTGAGTGTTCCGTTCGACTTCGCTTACTTTCCCATCCTCCAAACCGAGCGCTTGCGCTTGCGTCGGATCACGCATGACGACGCTGCTGCTCTGGTGGGATTGTTGGGGAATGCCGACGTTCTGCGCTACATGAGCGACGATCCACCCTGCTATACGCTGGAACAGGCGCACGGGCTGGTCGACTGGATAGACGGTTGGTTCGAGCGGCGGGCAGCGGCGCGTTGGGCAATCACCCGGCGCGATGACGATACGCTAATCGGCACCTGTGGCTTTCACTTCCTGATGCCACAGCAGCGTCGCTGCGACATCGGTTACGATCTCATGCCGACGGAGTGGGGCAAGGGGTATATCACCGAAGCCGACCCATACGCTGGTGCGCTGGTGCTTCGAGAACCTTGACTTGCATCGCATTCAGGCGGATTGTGACGTCGAAAACGTCGCTTCGGCGCGCGTTCTGGAAAAGGTCGGCTTCACGCTGGAAGGCATCTGGCGCGAGCGTGAGTTTGAGCGCGGACGCTTTGTCAGCCTCAAGCAGTATGGTCTGCTGCGCCGGGAATACCAGTCCAATTTGTAAGTGATTGCTGAATAACCGTTTTCGCGCGGCGCGGGCGGTGTTATCCTAGAGCAACTCAGATTCTGACGACAATGGAGTAAAAAATTATGGCTCGAAGCAAAGTAACAGTAGTCGGTGCCGGTAACGTTGGCGCAACCTGCGCGCATTGGATCGCCAGTCACGAACTTGCGGACGTGGTGCTGATCGACATTCTCGACGGCGTGGCGAAGGGTAAGGCGCTCGACCTGACCGAAGCCGCCCCGGTCATGAAGTTCGACCTGAGCATCACCGGCGGCAGCGACTACGCGCTCTCCGCCGATTCGGACGTGGTCATCATCACGGCGGGCGTGCCGCGCAAGAAGGACCCGGTGACCGGGCAGTTCCCCAGCCGCGACGAACTGGTCAAGACCAATCAGAAGATCGTCGGCGACGTTGCCAAGCAGGTCGCCAAGTACTCGCCCAACGCGATCCTGATCATCGTCTCGAACCCGCTGGACGCGATGTGCCACGTGGCGCTGAACGAGAGCGGTTTCCCGGCGAACCGGGTGATCGGGCAGGCGGGCGCGCTCGATACGGCGCGTTACAAAGCCTTCCTCGCCGAAGCGATCGGCGTCAGCGTGCGCGACATTCACGGGATTGTGCTCGGCGGTCACGGTGACCAGATGGTGCCGCTGCCGCGTCACACGTCGGTCGCGGGCATTCCGGTGCGCGAACTGATCGAAGAAGACAAGCTGCAAGAAATCATCACCCGCACCCGCAAGGGTGGCGGCGAGATCGTCGGCTTGATCGGCGTGAGCGCGTGGTATGCTCCGGCGGCGGGCGCGGTCGAGATGGTCGAGGCGATTGTGCGCGATCAGAAGCGCGTGATCCCGTCGGCGGTGCTGCTCAACGGCGAGTACGGCTATAACGGCTTGTACGTCGGCGTCCCGGCGGTGCTGGGCAAGAACGGCGTCGAGCGGATCATCGAGATGGAACTCGACGACGAAGAAAAGAAGATGCTGGACATCAGCGCGCAGGCGGTTCAGTCGGTCGTGGGCGTGCTGGGGTACTAAAGACCAATAGCTCTCAGGGGCGCAGCCCGCTGCGCCCCTACCAACCCCTCACGGCGATTCCCGCCTATTCCTCGCGGGATTGTCCAACTTCATGAGTCGCAATGTAGGGGCGCACGGCTGTGCGCCTAATCAAGCCTCACTCATTTTTGCAATCCTTCTCCGCACGTCAATTGACATTTAGAATACTTGTTCTATGATAGGGATAAGCGTGATACTTATTTTCTCGCTGAGTTGTGTCCGTCATCGAGACGCCATTGGATGCTGTGTTGCGCTGGGGGATGGTCGAAGCACGCTGCGAGGAAACGCGGGAGACCAATGGTGAATCGGATGCGATGAGGATCAGCACAGGGAAACGGTGCGCAAAAATGATTGCGTTTCCCCTCGCGCTCTCGTGCCATCGACGAGTTCGGGCGGCGGCGCTACGATTTCCTGACGTGGACGATTTCGCCTTCGGCGGCGCGGAGCAGCCGCTCCCAGAGCGCCGCGCCGATCCCGGTGCGGGGGTAGCCACGCGCCAGAATGACCTGCACGTCTTCGGCATCGAGCGCGCGCATTCCGGCGAACAGCCGCGCGGCGATCTCCGCCATCGTTTCGCCCAAGGGGTAGACCTTGACCGGCAGATCGCCGAAGTAAGGCTGATCCGCGTCCGGGGCAAGGATGCCGACTTTGAAGCCGGTCTGGGCGAAGATGCGGGCGTCGGTTTGCATCTGCTCAAGGATAGCTTCAATTGGCGAGTCGTCGCCGTAAAAGAGCAGCTTGGCGCGCGGCGAATAGTGCTTGAGCATCATGCCGGGGGCGGGTTTGGCACCGTTTTCAGATTGGCTGAGATGGTCGTCGGTAGCGAAGCCGAGCGCGGCGAACGTCTCCGGCTCCAGCGCGCCGTAGCGCAGGATGCGCGGCGGATCGCTGGTCACGTCGACGATGGTCGATTCGATGCCGAAGGGGGTCGCGCCGCCGTCGAGGACGACGTCAACGTGACCGCGCAGGTCTTCAAGGACGTGCTCGGCGGTGGTGGCGCTCGGTCGGCTGAAGCGGTTGGCGCTCGGTGCGGCGACCGGCACGCCTGCCGCCGCGATCAGCGCGTGAGCGACCGGGTGACTCGGCACGCGCACGCCGACGGTCGCCAAGTTGTTGGACACAATTGGCGGGATGTCGGCATGGCGCTTGAGGATCAATGTCAGCGGTCCCGGCATCAGTTCGGTTAATTCGTAGGCGATGTCAGGAATATCGACCGCGACCGACGCCAGTTGATCGACCGCGGCGAGGTGAACGATCAGCGGATCATTGGCGGGGCGTTCTTTGGCGCTGTAGATGCGGGCGACCGCTTCCGCGTCAGTGGCGTTCGCGCCCAAGCCGTAGACCGTTTCGGTGGGGAAGGCGACCAATCCGCCCGCGCGCAGCACTTCGGCGGCGGCGGCAATCGTCTCGGCTGCCGGATCAGCAGCATTAACGCGCAAAACGCGCGTTTCGGCAGTGTAACGCATGGATTTAACTTTCATTGGTTGGCACTTTAATAAGCTTATAGCAAATAGCTTTAAGCGGTCGGTTTTTCAGCAAAAAAACACTCGCGTTGGGCGAGTGGCATTGACTTTCCCCTGTATGTTAATCGGCAAAGGGCAAAAAAACAGGGTGAATCGTGCGCTTCACCCTGCTGGATTATGAGTGAAGCGGGTTAGCTCAACTGCACGCCGACGAACTGCGGATAACCACGCAGAAATTCGACCAACAGCACCGGCTTGCGCCCTTCGAGTTGAAGCCGGTCGGGGACGAATAAGCCGTCACCGGTGCCAATCGCCGCGAGATCGCCGGAGGCGACGACCTGACCCGGCTCGGCGTGCCCAGCGCTGACGTGTCCGGCGAGAATTTTCAACTGCTGATCGCCCCAGTGGGCGAAGGTGCCGGGCCACGGGGTGAAGGCGCGCACCGTCCGCTCGATCTGCGCGGCGGGCTGCGTCCAGTCGATGTGCCCCTCTTCTTTCTTGATGCGCGGCGCGAGCGTCATCAGGCTGTCGTCCTGCGGCTGGGGCAGCAGGTCGCCGCTGAGATACCCCGGCAGCGTCTCGATCAGCAGGTCGCCGCCGAGGTCTGCCAGCTTGTCGTGGAGCGACTGCCCGGTCTCGTCGGGCGCGATCGCGATCGCCCGCTGGCTGAGGATCGGTCCGGTATCAATTCCGGCGTCCATCCGCATGATGGTGATGCCGGTTTCGGCATCGCCCGCGCGGATCACGGCTTGAATCGGAGCCGCGCCGCGCCAGCGCGGGAGCAGCGAGGCGTGAATGTTGATCGATCCGTGCGGCGGAATGTCGAGCACCGCTTGGGTCAAAATTTGCCCGAAGGCGGCGACGACGTAGAAGTCGGGCTGCCACTGCTGGAGTTCCTCAATCGCTTCGGGGCGGCGCAGTTTTTCCGGCTGAAAGACCGGAATCTCTGCCGCCAGCGCGACCTGCTTGACCGGCGACATCTGCAGCTTGCGGCTGCGTCCAGCGGGACGGTCGGGCTGCGTGACCACGCCGAGCACGTCGTAGTGGGCGATCAAGCGCTGAAGGGCAGGGACGGCGAAATCGGGCGTGCCCATAAAAACAACAGAGTACCGGGTACCGGGTGCTGAGTGCTGAGTCAAGAACGAGTCCTTGCAATTAGACGGGAAACGATTGGCAATTAGCGGTGAGCATTTAGCGAAAAGCCAAAAGCTAAGCGTTAACTGCTCCCTCATTTTACCGCGTATGGCGGAGTTGGGGTTAGACTGTTAAACTGAGTTAAAATGTTTGTGCGCCCATGATGGAACAATGCCACCTTTAAAACACTGGTTCACCGCTCCCCCCGCTCCTGCCGATCATTTACGCCGTTACCGTGAAATGAGTCCGATGCTGGCGCAGATCCTCTACAATCGCGGTTTAACGGATCCCGATCAAGCCTACGATTTCCTCAACGCCGATGATCCGACGATGGGGAGTCTGCTCACGCTGCCGGGTAAGAAACCGTCGATTGATAAAGGGCTGGCGCGGATTCGCATGGCGATCAAGCGCAAGGAGTTGATCTGCGTCTACGGCGACTTCGACGCCGACGGCGTGACCTCGACGGTGCTGCTGATTCAAGCGCTGCGAGCGCTGGGCGCGAACGCGCATCCCTACATTCCGCATCGGGTGGACGAGGGCTACGGCTTGAACAGCGAGGCGCTGCTCAAATTGGCGCGGCGCGGCGTTAAGCTGGTGATCACGGTAGACTGCGGGATTCGGGCGGTGCGGGACGTGGAAGATGGCAAAGCCTACGGGCTGGACATCATCGTCACCGACCATCACTCGCTTGGTCCCGAAATTCCGGATGCCTACGCCGTAATCAACCCGAAGATGGTCGATTGCAACTACAGCGAGACGATGCTCGCCGGAGTCGGAGTCGCCTACCGGATCGCTGAGGCGCTGTTCACGATCGAGGCGCGCAGCGGAAAAAGCGGCAGCACACCGCCCTTCAACGTCGAGGATTTGCTCGATCTGGTGGCGATTGGGACGGTCGCTGACCTTGCGCCGATGAACCGTCGTGAGAATCGCGCGTTGGTGCGGCGCGGGCTGGACGTGATCAACCGGGCGCAGCGCCCCGGTTTGCGCGCGCTGATGAACGTCGCGTCGCTGAAGATCGGCAGCGTGGCGGCGCAGAACATCGGTTACGGGATTGGTCCGCGCATCAATGCGGCGGGACGGCTGGAAAGCGCCATGATCGCTTACGACCTGCTCTCGACGCTGGACGAATCGAAAGCCGACGACCTCGCGGTGCAGCTTCAAGGACTCAACACGCAGCGACAGGAACTCACGCGGGCGGCGCAAGAACTGGTGCGCGAGCAGCTTGGCGAGAGCGACGGCATCCCGCTGATCTTCGCCTCGGATCGCCACTTCAAGCCGGGGATCGTCGGCTTGGTGGCGGGGCGGCTGACCGAAGAATTTTATCGCCCGACCGTCGTCATGGAAGAAGGCGATCTGGAAAGCCGGGCGTCGTGTCGGAGTATCCCGCAGTTTGACATTACCCGGGCGCTGGATGAGTGCGCCGCGCTGCTGGTGCGGCACGGCGGTCACGCGGCGGCGGCGGGCTTTACGGTGCTTAACGAGAATGTCCCGGCACTGCGCGAAAAGCTGATCGAGATCGCGCGGGTGCAGCTCGACGGGCAGGAGCTTGTGCCGACGCTCGAAATTGACATGGAACTCGATGCTGCATACGTTAATCTCGAACTTGCGGCAGAATTGCAAGCGCTGGAACCGACCGGTCACGAGAACCCGGCACCGGTATTCGTCACGCGCAACCTGCGCGTCTACGATTACCGCACGGTCGGGCGCGACGATAATCACCTTAAGCTGCGGCTGTCGCGGCGGGGTGGCGCGCCGATCGATGCGATTGGCTTCGGCATGGGCGAGTGGGCGAGTCAGATGCCGCGCTACGTCGACGTCGCCTACCAGTTGGAGATCAACGAGTGGAACGGCAATCGCAACGAGCAGATGAACGTGCTGGATTTGCGCGAGTTGGGGAAGGAGTAATGCTTGACCTCACCCCCCGACCCTCGCTCCCTTGCATGGAGCGGGGGAAAAAACGCGCCATTAGGTTATTAGTTGCCATACGTAGGGGCGCACGGCTGTGCGCCCCTACAAACGCCTACGTGACACTCGTGATCCTCTGCTGCCTTCTGATCGGCATAACGAGCGTGCGGGCACAGGACGCGACGGAGACGCCGACCGCGCCTGCTGACACGAACGTGTTCGGCGTGGTCGAGGGGTTCTGGCTGCCGGATGCTGTCTGTGAACTTGGTGCCGGCTGGGAGCGGATCATCTTTGACTGGTCGCAGCATCAGCCGAACGGTCCCGACGATTGGTACACGCTCAACGTGGATGATCGCTGGCTGGCGGCGGCGCGCGCCTGCAACCGCGAAGTGGTGGCGGTGGTCAAGCATACGCCCGCGTGGGCGACCGACGGCATCCCCGGCGCGGGCGTCCCGCGCGGCTTGTATCTGCCGGTGGATGATCCCGGCAACCTGTGGGCGAACTTCATCCGCAAAGCGGCGAGTTACTACGCCGAGCGCGGCGTGCGCCGCTTCGTGATCTGGAACGAGCCGGACATCAGCAGCGATACGTATGGCTACGAATTCGAAGGATCGCTGGAAGATTACGCGCGGCTGCTCAAGGTGGCGTATTTGGCGGCGCACGAGGGCAACCCCGACGCGATCATCCACCTCGCCGGGACGACCTACTGGCACGACGTCAACGCACACCGGCGGCTGTACGTCGATCGGCTGCTGGAACTGATCGCCAGCGACCCCGATGCGGCTGCAAACGGGTATTATTTCGATGTGCTGACGCTGCACATCTACTTCCGCGCCGATACCGTCTACACCATCACGCGCGAGATGCAGGCGGTGCTGGACAAGTACGGACTGTCTGACAAGCACATCTGGATCGACGAGACGAACGCCTCGCCCAACCTTGATCCAGAATGGCGGGTTGAGCGTCCGACGTGGCAGATCACGCTGGATCAGCAGGGTTCGTTTTTGGCGCAGGCGGCGGCGCTCGGCTTGGCGGCGGGCGCGGATCACATCGGTGTTTACAAGTTCTACGACTGGTCGCTGCCGCCGGGCGCCGAGTTGTTTGGGCTGCTGCGGGCGGATGGATCGCGCCGACCGGCGTTCGACACGTGGGCGATGGTCATCCGGCAAATGAACGGCGTTCGCTCGGCGCTGCTGGCGCAGACGCCAACGGCGGACATCGTGCGGCTGCGGCGCGATGATGGTCAAGACGTGTACGTCGTTTGGTCGCGGACCGCACAGCCCGCTCAAGTCGAGATTGCGGCGACGGCGAATCAGGCGCAGTTTAGCGACCAATATGGTAAGATGATGACATTGCGACCGCTCAACGATAGATACACGTTGGCGCTGCCGGGCGCGGATTGTAACGCGGTCGACGGCTGTCCGGTCGGTGGATTAGTGTCGCTGCTGATTCAGCCAACGGGCGCGGCAACGGTCGAGGAAATAACAGCGACGGGGATCAACCCGCTCGCGTTTGAATGAGGAGTAGCTGGTCGATGGCAGAAGCGAAAGCAGTACCGGGTGCGGCGGCACCGCCGCAGTTTTCGTATGGCGGTCAGGCGGTGATCGAAGGCGTGATGATGCGCGGCGCGCATAAAGCGGCGGTTGCCGTGCGCGACCCCGAAGGCAAGATCGTCATCCATGAGCAAGACTTAAACGCGGCGCTGTATCGTGGACGCATCAGCAAGACGCCGTTCGTGCGCGGGCTGATTGGCTTGTGGGATGCGCTCGGCTTGGGCACGCGCGCCCTGATGTGGGCGGCGGACGTGGCGCTGGGCGAAGAAGAAAACGTCAGCTTCAACGGTCCAATCGGCTACGGGACGCTGGTCATCTCGCTGCTGTTCGGCGTCGGCTTGTTCTTCGTGCTGCCGACGGCGGCGGCAAGCGGTCTTGAATCGCTGCTCGGCTTGGAAAAGCAGTCGTTCGTGGTCAACCTGCTGGAAGGCGCGGTGCGGCTGCTGTTGATCGTCGGCTACATCTGGGTGATCGGGCTGCTGCCGGACGTCAAGCGCTTGTTCGGCTATCACGGCGCGGAGCACAAGACGATCAACGCCTACGAAGCGGGGGCGGAACTGGTGCCGGAAGTCGTGATCAACTACCCGATTGAGCATCCGCGCTGCGGGACGGCGTTCCTGCTGACGGTCGCGGTGGTCAGCGTGCTGGTCTTTTCCGTGCTGGGGCGTCCGAGCTTTTTCTGGTTGGTGGTCTCGCGGATCGTGCTGGTGCCGGTGATCGCCGGGATCTCCTACGAATACATCCGTTTCACGGCGAAGCACATGGACAGCGCGATCATCCGCGCGATCATCGTGCCGAACCTCATGCTTCAGCACTTGACGACGCGCCCGCCGGACTTGACCATGATCGAAGTGGCGATTGCCGCCTTCAAGCGCGTGCTGGTGTCGGAAAATCTGCTGGCAGACGAACCGGAAGTGCCGATGCCGGAAACGATGTCCGAGCAGGAACTCGCGCCGGGGGATTAGGCTAGGGGAGTAGTTCCAGAAAATCGCAATGCGCGGGTTTGAAAATGCTGAAGTCTCGATGGTCAAATGTGCATACCCGCGTAATTTGCAGACGCTCTGCTAGTGCCATGATACAGCAATCTACAAAGTCGAAGCGTGCATCCGTATACTTTTCCATTATCTCGGATGTGCGCTCGACATCTGATATGGTGATAGGTTCAAGGATCATCTCAGAAACAGCAAACGCCTTGAGAAACTGAATGACTGCGTGCTGACTTATGAAGCGCCGAAGTAAGTACGTGACTTCTCCAAGTACCACATCAGGGACGATTAAATCAGAATTGGTATCAATTTGAGTAAACTGGATTGCTGCTTCTCGATGAATATCTTTCGGATCGGCAAGCGCAAACAATAGATTGCTGTCGACGAGAATTCTACGTTTCGTCGTCATACTCGACCACGCATACGTCGCATCAGATATTCTGGATACTCAGTTGCCAGTATTTCTCGACTGCGCTCCGACGATATTACCTTCTTTTGAGCTTTCACCTAATTCGTCCGCCGCTCGCGCAATGACGAGAAAAGGGTGCTCATTTCCCGGGGGTGTGCTCGGCGCGGCATTCGACTTTGTCGGGAAAACATGGGCAAGGGCGTAACGCCGGAGCACCCATTCGACAACTTCATCTATAGGTACGATTTTCGCTGTCGTGCCACTGCTCTCTAAGAGATTCGCCAGTTTCGTCAGGAAATTCTGAAATCGGTCATCACCTGAACCTCATACTCGACTTGTTCTATCCTAGCACAATTCGCGCCAATTTACGGCGTCGCTGCGGGCTCGATTTTGTAGAGCCGGAGGACGCCTAAGCCGGGATATTCCGGCGTGAGCACCTGGATTTCCGGCATCTGCTCCGGGAAGCCGTCGCCCATGAACTGAGCGTACTCTTTATTCACGGCGTTATCCGAGTCGATGAAGTAGTCGATGCCAATCGACTGCATGTAACGCAGCATCCGGTGATCTTGAATGGCGGCGAAGGCTTGCGGATTGACCACGCCGTCCATGTTGGTCGTGTCCAGCCCGCTGTAATAGCCGATGATGCCCGAATTCATGCTGGCGAGGCGCGTGCCCGCTGGCAGATTATCGCGCGCCCAAAGTGCCGCCGCGTATTGATGCGCCGACTGCCACGGATACAGCCCGATCTGCCACATGAACGTGCCGGTCAACAGCATTCCGGCGAGTCCGATGGTCAGGGCGGCGACGCGCAGGCTCAAGCGAGACAGCGACTCCCAGAACAAGCCGAGCGCCAGCGCCAAGCTCTGCGCCGTGATCATGAAGTACCACGGGCGCGGATACCAGCGGACGAAGGTGTGAATGAACACCAGCAGCGCGCCGCCAGTCAGCAGCACAAGGACGAGCTGCCCCAACTGACGCGCCGCCGCATCGCTGCTGCGCAGGGCGCGGAAAATCCCCCAAGCGCCGAAAATCCAGAGGACGAAGCCGATCAGCGGGGGCGCGCCGAGGTAATCGCCGCGCAGCCAATACGCCGGATAAGTGAGTACGCGCAGCCCCTCGGCGAAGGTGGTCTGATCGGGCTGATCGACGGCGAGGCGAGCGCGCGCAGTCCACGGTACCGCGCTGCTGCTGACCTGATCGAGCGCCGAGCCGAAATTGGCGTAGTTCCAGAGAAACCACGGCGCGACGACGATCAGCGCCACGACCGCGCCGCCGACGATCAACTGGGGCGATTTACGCAGCCGCCACGCCGCATACAAGCCGAGGCAAGCGAGCACCACCGCCGAATCGGTGCGGGCGAGGAATGAAAGCCCGAAGATCGCGCCCCAGAGCAGCGCCGCCCGTCGGCTGGGCGCGCGCAGCAAGCGGAGCGTCTGCCACCACGCCAGCGCCAGCATCAAGGCGGCGAGTCCGGTTTCCAGCCCGTTGACCGACTGGAACATCGGCATGACGTTGATGGCGTAGGCAAGTCCGCCAACGATGGCGGCGCTCTCGGATTGCAGGCGGCGCAGCGCCGAATAGATGACGACGGCGACGAGGCTGTCGCTGATCGCGCCGAGGGCGAGGGCGATGCGAACCGGCGTATCCTGATCGGCGTAGGTGGGCGCGAAGATCGGCAGGTTGACCAGCATCCACAATGGATGCCAGCCGTTGCTAGCGTTCAGCCCATCGACCGACGGTCCGCGACCTGCCGTGGCATTGCGCGCGCTGAGGAAGTAGTAGTAGGCGTCGTCGGGCACGGTCTTGTCCAGCTGCGTCGGGATCGGCTGGGCGACGATCAAGAGGCGCGGCAGCGCGGCGGCGGCGAAGATCAGGCAGGCAAGCAGCAGCGGTCGGAAGCGAGTCATCGGCTCCTCATTCTGGGCAGGTGGCGCGGTCGCGCACGTAGAGGTCAAGCAGCATATCGGGCAGGTCGATCACGGTTGGGCAGGGCTGATAGCGCTCCGACAAAATCGCGTCTAGCGCTTCCGTTTGGGCGTCAGGCGCGACGGCAGGCACAGCAGCGACCCAGACGCGCGGCGCGTCGTCGAGAAAGGTGCGCAGCCGGGTCTCGAAGGGCGCATCCATTTTCTCTTCGACAATCGCCAGCAGCGAGAAATGCAGCGGACTGTCGTGCAGATAATACTGCAAAGCCGGATTCTGCCAATGTTCTTCGGGCGCATCGGTCAGCCGAAACAAGATCGCGTCCTGCGGATTTGCTTGCTGATCGAGGGTCGTCAGCGCGGCGTTGAAGCCACGCCACGAGACGGTCGCCCACGCGCCGGGGAGATCGCTCATGAACGAGGGCGTGAAGGCGAGATAGACACCCAACGCCAGCCAGACACCGCACGCCGCGATGGTCAGCCAGCGGTAGCGCCGGAGTTCAGCCAAGCCTGCTGCCGCGATCAGCAGCAGCGCGGGCAGCACGGCGATCAGCAGGCGGACGTGAAACAGGAAGGGGACGAGCGCATCGACCAGCAGCGCCAGCACCAGCACGCCGATCAGCCACCACCAGAGGAAACGGATCGCGGGCTGGCGGAGGCGGCGCAGCGTCAGCGCGCGCTAAGGCGGCGATGGGGAGGGTCAGCCAGTTGGTGTAAGTGGTCGCGACCGTGCCCAGCATCAGCAGCGGATCAAGCCCGCGCGGTGCGGCGATCTCGCGGGCGACACGCGCCAGCATCACGGCGATCCAAGGGACGTAGAGGACGCCAGCGAAGAAGAACAGGAACAGGATCGGTCGCCAGCGGGGACTGCGGCGCTCAAACAGGAGGTGATAGCCCGCCAGCGCCGCGAACCACAACTGACCGACCGGATGGCTATAGAGCAGCAGCGTCAGGCTGGCGACGAAGGCGATCTTCACGGCGCGACCGGAGGATCGCGTGAGCAGCCGCCAGTAGAGCAGCGATGCGCTGCAGCCGAGCAGGACGTGGAGGGTGTAGCCGCGCAGTTCGGCGAAGTAGTAGAGGTAGAAGGCGGAGCCGCCGAGCAGCAAGGCGGCGATCAAGGCGTAGGTGCGGTCGCGGGGGACGAGCAGCCGCGCTAGCCGGTAGACGACGGCAATCGAGAGCAAGCCGCAGAGCCACGACAGCGCGCGTCCGGCGACCGGCTGCCAGCCGACCAAAGCGCTCCAACTCGCCAGTGTGAAGTTGTAGGCGGGGGGCCAGACGCTGTAGGAAGCGACGCGAATGGTTAAGTCAACCGGCGAGAGCGGACCGTAATAAGCGCCACCGCTCTCGAAGATCGAGTAGTATTCGTCGAACCAGATGGCGTGAGCGTTCAAGCTGCGCGCGCTCAACCATGCCGCGAACAGCAGGATCGGCACGACCAGCAGCCAACTCGTATCACGTCGAAGTTTCACGAACCGCCTTTGCATCCTGCATCCGCGCACATCCTCTATTCTACGCGGCGATCGGCGTGACAAAGGGTTGATGTCTGCAGATGTGAACCGCCAATCGCCGTGCAACCGCTGGTTGCCAGCCCAAGAAAGATTTAACGCAAAGGCGCAAAGGGAAAAAGAAAGACGCAAAGAAGGGCGCAGCACGCTGCGCCCCTACAACCTTACCCCCCGACCCCCTCTCCACGTCGTGGAGAGGGGAGAAAACGGGAATGCATACTCCGTCTCTATTTGTAAACAGTTATTATTATGCCCCTACGAAAACCGTGTAACGCGGAGGTTACTCCTCGCTTGCCATGCGCTTGAGTTCGTAGAGCTTGGTCAGCGCTTCAATCGGGCTGAGGTGGTCGACTTCCAGCGCTTTGAGGGCGGTGACGGCGGGGTTAGGCGCCTCGTCGAACATGGTCAACTGATCCGGGTTCTTCTGCTTGCGCTTCTTGGCGGCGGGTTCGAAATCGCTGCCCTGCGTCTCCAATTGACGCAGGAGTTCGCGGGCGCGCTCGACGACCGGGCGGGGCAAGCCCGCCAACTGAGCGACGTGAACGCCATAGCTCTGATCGGCGCCGCCGGGCACGACCTTGTGCAGAAAAACGACCTCCTCGCCCTGCTCGCTGACGGCGACGTTGTAGTTGCGCGAGCGTGGCAGGACGTTGGGCAGTTCGGTCAGTTCGTGGTAGTGGGTGGCGAACAACGTGCGGCAGTTGAGGCGCGGATTGTTGTGGATGTACTCGACGACGGCGCGGGCAATCGCCAAACCGTCGTAAGTCGAGGTGCCGCGCCCAACCTCGTCCAGAATCAGCAGGCTGCGGCGGGTGCTGCCGTTGAGCAGCCGCGCCGTCTCGACCATCTCGACCATGAAGGTACTTTGACCGGAGTGAATCTCGTCCTGCGCGCCGATGCGGGCGAAGATGCGATCCACTAAGCCGATGGTGGCTTCGTCGGCGGGGACAAACGAGCCGATCTGCGCCAGCAGCGTGATGATCGCCACCTGCCGGATGTAAGTCGACTTGCCCGACATGTTCGGTCCGGTGATGATGTGAATGCGCGACTCGCTGTCGAACTCGGTGTTGTTGGGAACGTAGCGGACGCCGCCGTCGAGCATTCGCTCGACCACCGGATGCCGCCCATCCTTGAGGATCAGCAGGTCATCTTGGGTTAGGGTAGGGCGGACGTAACCCTCGCGGGCGGCGACATCCGCCAGCGAGAGAAAAGCGTCGAGATGTGCCAGCGCGCGCGCCGTGCTCAGCAGCCGGTCGGCGCTGGCGCAGAACTCGCGGCAGATGGCGTCGAACAGGCGGCGCTCGACGTCGAGGATCTGGTCTTCGGCGTTGAGGACGAGCGTCTCGTACTCCTTCAACTCCGGCGTGATGTAGCGCTCGCCGTTGACGAGCGTCTGCTTGCGGATGTAGTCGTCGGGGACATTGTCCGCCTGCGCGCGCGAGACCTCGATGTAGTAGCCGAAAACCTTGTTGTAGCCGACCTTGAGCGTAGCGATGCCGGTACGACGGCGTTCCTGCGGCTCAAGGTTGGCGATCCATTCGCGGGCGTCTTTGGTCGCGTGGAGGACGCTGTCAAGTTCGTCGGCGTAGCCGGGGCGAATGACGCCGATCACGTTGAGTGTCGCCGGAGGATCGTCGCTGATGGCGCGGGCGATGTGGTCGCTGATTTCGGGGCAGGGGTCGAGGCGTTCGGTCAGGGCGAGCAGCGCCGGGATCGTCTCGATCTGCGCGCTGATCAGCGGTACGGCGTCGAGGCTCTGCTTGAGCGCCAGCAGGTCGCGGGGACCGGCTTTGCCGATCAGCAGGCGGTTGGTTAGCCGTTCGAGGTCGCTGACGCCGCGCAGATGATCGCGCAGTTCGGCGCGCAAGGTTTCATCTTTGGTCAATGCTTGTACGGCGTCAAGCCGGGCGTTGAGGCGCTTGAGGTCGAGCAGGGGTTGGCTGATCCAAGCACGTAATAAACGTGCCCCCATCGCCGTGACGGTGCGGTCGAGCACGCCGAGCAAACTGCCCTCGCTTTTGCGGCTGCGGATGGTCTCGGTCAGTTCGAGATTGCGCCGCGTGAACTGATCCAGCACCATGAAATTGGCGGTCGAGTAGGCGCGGATGGTCGTGATCTGCACCAGTTGGCTGCGCTGGGTGTCGCCCAAGTAGTAGAGCGCCGCGCCCGCCGCGCAGATGCCCGCATCCATTTCGCCGACGCCGAAACCGGCAAGCGTCTTGACGTTGAACTGCTGCATGAGCAGGTTTTCGGCATTGGCGCGCTCGAAACGCCAGTCGGCGACGGGGGTTAGGTGGATGCCAGCGGGCAGGGTGACACCGCGTTCGACCCACGCGGCGGGCATGATCACCTCGCGGGGAGTCAGGCGGGCGAGTTCCTCAGTCACGAGCATTCCGGCGTTTTCACCGGCTAACTGGGTGACGGCGAATTCGCCGGTCGTGATGTCGGCGTAGGCGACCCCGGCGGTGGTCCAGTTGCCCGTCTCCAGATCGCCAAGTGGATAGATCGCCATCAGGTAGTTGGGCTGGTCTTCGGCGAGCAGTTCCGGCTCCAGCACCGTGCCGGGGGTGATCACGCGGGTGACTTCGCGCTCGACCAAGCCGCGTCCGTTCGGTTCGGTGACCTGCTCACAGACGGCGACGTGATAGCCTTTTTCGATCAAGCGGGCGATATAGCTTTCGACGGCATGATGGGGGACGCCTGCCATCGGGACGCGCTCGCCTTTGCTCATCGAGCGACCGGTCAGCACGAGGTCGAGTTCGCGGGCGGCGACTTCGGCGTCGTCGTCGAACATCTCGTAAAAGTCGCCGAGGCGAAACATCAGGATGCAATCGGTATAGTGCTGTTTAATATCTAGGTACTGCTGGCGGAGCGGTGTGACCTGCGGCATCGTTTGGTATACTCATCGCAATTAGGATCTTTAGCATGAACATCTATTCTAACAAACAGCGGGGCGGTGTACCAATCGCCACGCAAGAAAGTGAAGTGACATGACCAAGTACGTTGTCGGCGTCGATCTTGGTGGCACGCGGATGCGCGCGGCGCTGCTGGATCATGCCCTGAATATCGTCCAACGGCAGGAGATCCCGACCCGTTCGGAGCAGGGTCTCGACGTGACGCTGGGGCGCATGAAAGAGTTAGTACAGCAAATCTTGCCGGATGATCCCGATGCGGAGATCACCGGAATTGGAATTTCCGCGCCGGGTCCGGTCAACCCGAAGGCGGGCTTGCTGGTCGCGCCGCCGAATTTAGTCGGCTGGCACAATGTGCCGCTGGCTGAGGTCTTGCAGAAAGACTTCGGCTACCCGACCTATTTGGGCAACGATGCTAATGTCGCGGTACTGGCGGAGACGGCGCGCGGCGCGGCGCGGGGGCATCGCGACGTGATTTTCACGACCATCAGCACCGGTATCGGCAGTGGGATGATCTGCGACGGGCGGCTGCTGCTGGGCAAGGAAGGGCTGGCAGCGGAAGCCGGACACATGATCATGCTCGTCGGCGACAAGGTCAGCACGCTGGAAAAAGAGGCGGCTGGTCCGGCGCTGGCGCGACAGGCGCGCGAGCGGATCCAAAACGGCGAGAAATCGATGATCACCGACCTGTGCGACGGCAACCTCGACGACTGCTCCGGCAGCACGGTCGGCAAGGCGGCGCAGCAGGGCGATGCGCTGGCGCTCTCGATCGTCAAGCGGGCGGGCTGGATCGTCGGCTTGGGGATGGTGACGCTGCTGCACCTGTTCAACCCGGAGATTCTGGTTTTCGGCGGCGGCGTGAGCGCGCTCGGCGATCTGCTGTTCGATCCGATGCGCGAAGCGATTGAGAAGTACGCGATCGACACCTCCTACTGGTCGGACCTGAAGATCGAGCAAGCCCAACTTGGCGAGAACGTCAGCGTGGTTGGCGCGGCGGCGCTGGTCACGACCAAGGGTGGCGTCGAGGACGTCGCCAGCGTGACCCACAAGCTGACGGAGGCGTAAAGCAACCTCACCCCTAAATCCCCTCTCCATTACATAGAGAGGGGACTTTAACGACCCCTTGCACACCTGTTTTTACCCCCTCTCTACGAAGTGGAGAGGGGGCAGGGGGTGAGGTCGCGTTTCCATAATCTTATAAACTTCAAATTGAAGCGTCTTGCGGGGCATGTTACAATGACCGCATGTTAATGCTGCTCGACTTCCGCGTGCGCCAGCGCGATTTTTTATTGGAAATTTCGCGCGCAATCACCGCCCAACTCGACTTGGGCGAGGTCTTGAAGCGCGTCTTGAATGCGTCGGTGGCGATGCTCGGCGGGCAGGTGGGCATGGTGACGCTGCGCGACGCCGACGGCGGCTATCGCGTGCGGGCGACTATCGGGGTCGAGAGCGCGCGCGTCGCTGAAGTTAACGCGCACTTGGAGCAAATTTTCGACAGCGCGGGCGAAAACCTCGACTACGACACGCTTTCTGCCAAGCTGAGCGAGATCGCCACATCGCTGGACAAACGGCTGCGCCAGCCGTTCGCGCTGCCGTTGATCTTCGCGGGCGAGCCGCTGGGTTTGCTGATCATCTTTCGCTCCTACGTGGCGACGGCGACTCCCGACGACATGCAGGTGTTGCAGAGTTTCGCCGATCAAGCGGCGATCGCGGTGCACAACGCCCAACTGTACGAGCGCATCGAACACGAGCGGCGGCGCTTGGCGGCGATTTTGCAGCACAGCGCCGACGGCGTGATGATCCTCGACGCGCAGGCGCAGATCATCAGCATCAATCACGCGCTGGAACGGATGACGGCGTGGCGCGCCGCGACGCCGTCGGGCTGGATCAGGACGAGGTGATCGTCTGGAAGCGGCTTGAAAACGGCGATCTGCGCAAGGCGCTGGATCAAGGCTGGCCCTTTCGCAACGCCGACGACGCGCCCGACTCGCTCTACGTCGAGGGCGATCTGCTGCGGCGCGACGGCTTGACCTTGAGCATCGGCATCGTCTACTCGCCGCTGCTGACGGCGGACGGACATCTCTCCAACATCATCGCCAACGTCCGCGACATCACCAACTTTCGGCAAGCGCAGGAGATGCAGAACGTCTTCATCTCGACGATCTCGCACGAGCTGAAAACGCCGGTCGCCTTGATCAAAGGGCACGCGGCGACGCTCCGGCGCGACGATGTGGAATGGGATAGCAGCGTCGTGCGCGAGTATGCCGGCGTGATCGAAGACGAGTCGGATCGCTTGACGGTGCTGATCGAGAACCTGCTGACGACCAGCAAGATTCAGGCGCAGCGCACGCTCGAACTCAATCTGGATGACGTGCGGCTGGATGAACTGGCGGCGCGGGCGGTCGAGCGCTTCAGCACGCAGACCAAGCAGCACCAGTTCAAGCTCAATTTCCCGCCGGATTTCCCGGTCGATTCAGGGCGACGAGCAGCGCTTGCGACAGGTGCTCGACAACCTGCTGAGCAACGCGATCAAGTATTCGCCCGATGGCGGCGTGATCGAGGTCGGTGGGATCGTCGACGACCGCAGCGTCACCGTCTACGTGCGCGATCAGGGCGTCGGGCTGAGCGACCGCGATCAAGATCGCGTTTTCGAGCGCTTCTACCGCGTCGACGGCACGCTGAGCCGCCGGACGCAGGGGACGGGCTTGGGCTTGTTCCTCGCCAAGTCGATCATCGAGGCGCACGGCGGATCGATGCGGGTCGAGAGCCAGCCCGGACAAGGCGCGACCTTTTACTTTACGCTTCCGCAGCAATAGTGCTGCGCTAACGATTCGGAGACAATCCCTTGCCGAGACAGATGAATGTCAAGTGCCCGAACTGCGGGCAACCCAATTAACGCCATCGTCGAAACGGTGGTCGATGCCGGACAAGACCCGGAGGCGAAAGCCAAGCTGCTGACGGCGGCAGTTTGAATACCGTGCGCTGCCCGAACTGCGGCACGCCGGTGACGATTTCCGCGCCGCTGCTGTATCACGATGCCAGCAAGGAACTGCTGATCGCCTTTGTGCCGATGGAACTGAACCTGAACAATGACGGTCAGGAAAAGGTGATCGGCGACCTGATGCGCGAACTCAAGCTGCCGCAGTAGGCGATGAAAGGCTACGTTTTCCAGCCGCGCCGCGCGCTGACGATGCAGAACTTGATCGAGCAGGTGCTCCAAGCCGACGGCGTGACGCCGGAGATGATGGAAGAGCAGCGCGCTCGCGTCCGCTTGATCGAGACGTTCATGCAGACGCCCGACGATCAACTGCCGGCGCTGGTCGAGCAGAACGACGAAAAGATCGACGCGCAGTTCTTCCAGACGATCACGATGATGGCGCAGCAAATGCTGACCGAAGGTCGCCCGGATTTCGCCGAGCACCTGGTTCAGATTCAGCAGATTGTGGCGTCGCTGTCGACGTTCGGGCAGCAGTTGATCGAGAACAACCGGGTGCAGGAAGAGATCGTCGCGCGAAGTCGCGGAGGAACTTCAGCAGTACGGCGACGACGCCGACGCGCGACGATTTCCTGCAGTTGGCGTTGAGCTATGCCGACGACGACCAGCGCTTACAGGCGTTGGTCGGGTTGGCGCGTCCGGCGTTCGACTACACGTTCTTTCAGGAGATGGGCGTCAAGATCGGGCAGGCGCCGGCGGGCGACCGCGAGGCACTCGAAGCCCTGCGCGACAAACTGCTTGAACTGACGGCGATCGTCGATCAGCAGATGCAGGCGGCGCTGCGCGAGGCGGCGATGCTGCTGCAAGAGTTGATGGCAGCGCCCGACCTCGATCAGGCGATTGAAGCCAACCTCGACTTGATGGACGACACGTTCATGTCGGTGCTGGCGGCGAACATTCAGGAAGCCGAGCGGCGCGGCGATTTGGGCAACTCCGCCAAGCTCAAGCAGGTCTATGAGCGGGTGGTGTCGCTGCTGCGCGAGAATATGCAGCCGGAACTGCGCTTCATCAACGATCTGCTCTCGACCGAAACCGACGAGCAGGCGCAGGAACTGCTGGCGCAGGAAATCGGCACTTATGGGCAGGGGTTGCTGGAAATGATGTCCGCCGTCGAGCAGATGCTGGCGTCGCGCGGGGACAGCCCGACGCTGCAAAAGCTGATCTTCCTGCGCGATCAGGCGGAGCGTGCGCTGGGATAAAGGACTTAACCCCTCACCCCTGAATCCCCTCTCCCACGCAGGGCGGGGAGAGGGGAGAACACTGCGGATCGTGAGGGCGGAAATCCCTACGATTCGCCTACGGGGATAGTAATTTGTTCGAACTTCATGTAATCTTCTGCCGCGTATGCCCAGATCATTTATCCGGGGCAGCAGCGTGTATGAACCTTTGATTGAACGAGGATTCTACCTATGCAAGGAAGCACCCAATTCACCCGTCGCGCCACAGCGCTGACGCTGTTGGCGGTTATTCTGCTGGTGGGCGCGTTTACGCACATCCAGCCGATTGAGGCGCAGACTGTACCGACCCCGACCCCGAACGATCCGCTCTGGATCGCGTTCTCGAATGTCCGCGACGCTCTGGAAGAAAAATTCCACGTCGACCTGACCATTGTCCAGCGCTACGACGTGGGACGAAACCGAATTCACCGATGGCATCGATAGCTGTCTCGATCCGTCCGATACACCGGCGCGGCAGCTTTATTATGGCTGGCGCTTCCTGATCACGTCGCTGGATGGGCGGCAGTTCGAAGGGCGCTCCAGCTTCAACGCCCAGATCATCACGGCTTGCGACCACGTGACGGCGTCGGCGAGCGCACCGGCGACGGCGGTGAGCAACGGCGATCTGCCCGCACCGGTCGCTGGCAGCGGTGCTGGTGGCAGCTTCGAGTTGGGCGGTCAAGTGCTGGAACTGAACAGCAACACGATCAGTCTGATGAACCGCGCGGGCATGACGTGGGCGAAGACTCAGGTTCGCTATTCGCTCGGTCAAGACCCCAGCGTCGCCGCCGGATTTATCAACGCGGCGCACAGCAGCAGGCAAGAAGGCGCTGCTGAGCATCGTCGGCGATAAGACGCAGATGGGCGACTACAACAGCTATATCAGCAGCTACGCCGGTTTTGTCGGCGGCGTCGCGGCGCTCGGCGCGGACGCGATTGAAGTCTGGAACGAGTCGAACATCGACCGTGAATGGCCCGCCGGTTCGATCAACGGCGCGACCTACACCCAGCTGCTGGCGGCCGCCTTCAACGCGATCAAGAGCAGCAACGGCGGCACCATCGTGATCAGCGGCGCGCCGGCGCCGACCGGCTTCTTCGGCTCGGCGGGCTGCGGTTCCGGCGGCTGCAACGACGACGTTTACATGCAGCAGATGGCGCAGGCGGGCGCGGCGAATTACCTCGACTGCGTGGGCTTGCACTACAACGAAGGTATCATCCCGCCGTCGCAGACCAGCGGCGATCCGCGCGGCGGCTACCCGACCTACTTCTTCGGCTCGATGCTCCAGCGCGGCTACTCGCAGTTCAGCGGCAAGCCGGTCTGCTTCACCGAACTGGGCTATCTGACCGGCGAAGGCTACAGCCAAGCGATCCCGGCGAACTTCGCTTGGGCGGCGAATACGACCGTCGCGCAGCAGGCGGCATGGCTGGCGGATGCGGCAACGCGCGCAGCGCAGAGCGGTCAGGTTCGCTTGATGATCGTCTGGAACGTCGATTATCCGTACTTCACGGCGGATGACCCGGTGGGCGGCTACGCGATCTTCCGTCCCGATGGCTCCTGCCCGGCGTGCGATACGCTCGGCACGGTGATGAAGTAAGACAACCTCATCCCTAAATCCCCTCTCCCTACGAGAGGGGACTTTGAAGATGAAACATGAAAAGAGGAGTAGGCTTGTAAACCTACTCCTCTTTTTGCTTCGTGATCAGTGGTGGTCGATCAGCCCCACTTCCAGAGCCACAGATTGCTGTAAGTGCAGGTGGTCGAGTTCAGCTCGAAGTTGATGGCGGCGATCCCGACTTCGCCGTCGACCGGTGAGTTCGCTACCGAGCCGACCAACTGCCGGTCGATATAGTAGTAGACGTCACCTTCGTTGGCGATCAGCAGCAGGAAATGCTGTCCCGCGCCTAAAAGTGGGTTGATACCTTCCAGACCGGGCAAGAAGCCATCAGCGGTGCGGACGGAAACGCCGTAGCCACCCGCCTGATCGACGTAGGCGAGGGTGTAATCCTGCTCGCCGGTGTAGCGAAAGACGATGCCACAGCCCGCCGGACCCGGCGCAGCAGGGGCGACGTCGACGGTCGCGCCGATGGCGAAGTTCGTGTACTGGGTACCACGACCGAGCATGACCCGGTTGACGCCGGGATGGGCATACTGCACCGAACTCTGGTCGAGGGTGAGCGCCATCTCGCCGTCGGCGGAGACCATGCCGCTGCGCTTGAGCGCCTGCACGATCGTGCGACCATCGCCGGACATCACCTGCTGCGGGATGAGGTCAGCGCCGTTGATTTGCGCGGGTGTGGTCACGATCAAGTTGTCGAAAGTGGCGTCAGTGGTGCCGGTCGAAGCGGCGGTCGTGCCGATCATCAAGCCGATCTGTCCGGCTTCGGTCAAGGCGTTGTCGCTGACGCTGCCGATGTAACCCGAATTGTAGAAGAAATCGAAGCCGACGCTTTTGGCAAGCACGCTGAGCGTGAAGGTTGTCTGACCGGGAATGACGTTCGGGTGCAGCGTCCAGTCGCGGATGACCTGTTCATCCCCCCCATTGACCAGTGTGAAGCGCCAATAACCCTGACTGTTGATCGAAAGCAGATAGTAGCGATCCCCTTGTCGGCGGAGCGCCAAACCAACGACCCAACCGGTCGGATTGCTTACGCTGACGACGTCGGCTTGGGCGTAGAAATCGGCGACAGGATCAGATTGCGCGTCGAAAGCGACACCGCTGGCGCGGATGCCGTTGATGCTCAGCGAAAGCCGCTCGTCGTTTTGATCGCTGCGGACGAGCGTCGGCGTCAATGCCTGCCAACTGGTGCTGCTGAAGTCGTCGCTGTAGTCGAGCACGCTGTAACCCGGCAGCATCGTCAGTACGTAGTCACCGGAAGTGCCGTTGACGCCGGAAACGGTCAGCGTGTAGGTGTCAGCACGCGGCATGGTGACCGCTTCGAGCAGCGGATCGAGGCGGTCGGGATAGTTGTAGTCGTCGCTGGAGATGAGTGCGCGCCCGCTGCTGTCGCTGAGGGTCAGGGCAGCGTCGAAATCAGGTGAGGCGGCGGTAGCGACGAAAGACAGCACCGCACCGCTTTGGGCGGAAAACGTCCACGTTTGGACGCCATTGGGCGGGACGGTGCCGCTGGTCGGCAAATTGAATGGAAGTGTTTGCTGCGCCAGTGCGGGCACCGGCAAAGCAAACGCCAACAGGATCAGGAGTGTGAGCGTGATTTTCAGTTTTAAAGCTGCCATTCGGGGAATTGTGCTCGGATTTGATTGATATAGGTGATGAAATCGTCCGGAATCATTTCAGAACCAGCCAGCCAGCGGTAGTTCTCGGCATCGCGCAAGCGACGCTGCTCACCGGCGAGCCGAAGGTCGTCGCGGACATCCGCTTTGTCGTTTTTGCGCTTTGGCGTGAGCTTGGTGAATTTGTCGGCGAGGTCGTAAGTCTCTAGCTGGGTTGGCGACATGAACGTGTAGACGGTCAAATACTGGTTTTCATACTCCAGCGCGCAAGCGAGCATCGACCAGCCTTTGGGAACACGGGCGCGCTTGCTGATCGTGAACGACCACAAGAGCACGCTCGCCGGGTCTTCGGACAGGATCTCGGCTTGAAGCTGCCCTCTTTTTACCAATTTGATGCCCCCAGACGTGACCTGTACGACGCGCCCGCTGGGCCAGCGGCGCTTGAGCACCATTTCTAGCACCGCGGTCACGCCGTAGGCGAGGGCAAAGCTGACAATTACGGCGAGCAGGTTCACGCCGGTGTTGCTGATTAACACATTGAACAGCACAAAGCTGACGATCCAAACCCCGATGAAACTCAGGATGATCACCAGCCGGATGCCGCCATGTTCTTTGTCGACGGGGAAGGTCAACGATTGATCGAGCGCTTGCGAATTCACAGGATTATTCCGATTCTGAACCGACGCGGCGGGCGAAAAGGATCACGCGCGGCTCGTCGACTTCGGCAGGGTTGAGCGGTTCGAGGCGTGCGTTGGTCAGCGACATTATGCCGAAACCCGCGCGTTGAAGCAAGGCAATAACGACCTGAACCGGAAACCCGCGCAGCGTGCGTTGCGTATGATAGCGCTGCCAATTCGAATCGATGCGCCGGAAGATGGTATAGCTGTCGGTCGCAGCTTGGCGCTCGTAGTCGAACTGGCGGGCGACGAAGACCGTGAAATCTTCGGCTTCAGCGATGCTGGTGCTGGCTTCGTTGACCGCTGCCAGCCCGGAAATGGTGTGTAGGTCGAAGATGAACAGCTTATCCGGGGCGAGCAGCCGAGCCAGCGCCGAAAAGACAGCTTCGAGGTCGCGCAGGCTGTTCAATTCGTTGAGCACGTCGAGCGCAAGTACCAGATCGATGTCGTGGAGGTCGGCGAGGGCGCGAATATCGCCCTCAAAGAGCTGATAGGCGATGCCGCTGCCGCTGTCGTTGATCAACTGTTCGGCGAGCTTGAGCATCGACGACGAAAGGTCGATGCCGGTGACGTTATAGCCATGATTGGCGAGCCAGCGAACACTGATGCCCGTACCACAGCCGAGATCGACGACGCGCCGCCCGATCCAGTCGTGCGACTGGGCGTAGTCGATCAGATGTGACGTCAGGACTTCGGCGAAGGTTGCCATGCCCAACGGTTCGTACAACGGCGCAAGCACAGCATAATCGTCGCTCACGGACATATCCTCTCTACTGGCGCAAGAACAACGGCGCATCACTGTACACGAGGTCGAGCGACGAACTGTAAATGACAACGCTGTGATACTGCTGCAAGTCAGTACCGTTGGGCAACTCGTAATTCTGATTGCCGACGTTGGTCTTGAGTGGATCGATCTCGAGCGGTTCGAGATCGCCGACCGTCATATCCGCGAAGGTTTTCGGGTCTTGGGCGGCGGATAGATAGACGTTGAGGTCGGGACCGTTGGGCATATTGAAATCTTCAAAGCGCATCAGCAGGGCATTGTCCGAACCTTGATAGATGTTCACGGTCCCCTGAGCGCGGCGCACTGCGTCGATCTGCTGGAAAGTGCCGCTGCCGATCGTGACCGGTGAATTCATCTCCGGCATCGCTTGATCGTCGTCGGGCAGCGGACTGCGCGGCGAGAGCGCTGCTGTGACCATTTGCACGGCGTTCGCGCGATCCTGCTCAGCGTAGGCGCGATAGGCGCGCTGCTGCTCCGGTGGCAGGCTGACAAAATCACTCTGGAGATTTTGCGCCAGTCCCGGAAAGGCTTCAGCTTGTGGCACGGCTTGAGACTGCACGTAAGGCTGCCACAGCGGGAAGGTAAAGGTTGCCACGACCAGCACAGCACCCAAGAGCATGAGGAATATTCGGAGACGCATCGCTTTCTCAACCTACTAGTGCCGTAGGGTAACACAAAATGTACCGACCAGCTATGGCGTCATGATCACGGATGGCGGGTCGGCATGTAGTAACCCTGTCCCGGCGCGGTGACGATGTAGGAAGGGTAGCGCGGGTTGTCTTCGAGTTTTTGGCGCAGCCGCGAGATATTTACGCGCAGGACGGAGTAATCGCCCTCGTACTGCTCGCCCCAGACGGTGCGCAGCAGCTCGTCGTGCGCGATCACCGTACCGGCGTTGCGCATCAAGGTGACGAGAATGCCGTACTCGACCGGCGTGAGATGGAGCTTGCGACTGTGGATCGATGCCTGCCGCCGCGACATGTCGAGTTCGAGATGGCGCACCAGCAGCTTCGTCTCTGCTGCCGGTGTCCACTCTTCGACGCGGCGCAGCAGGGCATGAATGCGGGCGACGAGTTCTTCGGACGAGAACGGCTTGACGACATAGTCATCAGCGCCGTTTTCCAATGCGATCACCTTGCTGTGGTCTTGGGTTACGCCGCTGACGACGATCATCGGCAGCAGAGAGCTGGCACGCACCTGCTTGAGCAGGTCGAGACCATTCATGTCCGGGAGGTTCATGTCCAGCAAGACGAGATCGGGCTGACCTTGCGCGATTTCCGTCATGGCGACTTCACCGGTGTCCGCGACCACGGCGCTGTAGCCAGAGGTTTGGAGAAGCGCTGTCACGAGTTCAGCAGTATCGCTGTCGTCTTCGACGATGAGGATAAGGCGACTTTGCTCGTTCCGCGTCAACATAATTATTTCCCGAAAAGACAGGATTACGGATTTTAAACACGATCCAAACTACCTGTTATTAAAACATGAAGTAGGACGTTTCCGCAAACCTAAATTATACAGCAAGCGAGGCTGCTTAGCATCTGGCGAGAGAAAGGTAACAAAAACACCCGCAGCAGACCCTGCGCGGGCGTTTCTGTGGGCATGCCAGGACTCGGACCCGGAACCCCTTGAATGTAAGTCAAGTGCTCTGCCAATTGAGCTACATGCCCATAACATCATGAATTCTATAACAGCCACTCCGGTTTATCAACGCCCGAGTATTCTTGAATCGCGCCGAAGACATGCTGAACAAGACGTGTACTGTAAACTGAAAGCGTACAGACGCCGTAAATCAGTTTTCTACCCTGTTGGTTGCTGCTTTTCGGCTGATCATTCACACGGGTAGGATGTAAGCTCGTTTGGGGAAGCTCGAGTTGATCAAGCCAGAAAGTTTCGATTTCCTCCAGCAATACACCGTTATCTGTATAGCAGTTGATGTAGACAAATATCTTCTCACCCGGCACGAGTAGACTTTGGCGCAGAAACCTAACGAAAACACGCATCATTCCGGGATCAGAATTCACGAATTTGAGTGCGGTGCGGTTTTTTGTGCCTTCCGCCCAGTAGAGCATACAGCCAGTAAGGTGCAGGGGATCGCCTGCGCGGGCTTGAGCGCGCCCTTCCTGCTGGTAGGCGATCCGGCGCTCCAGCCCCTTCTGGTAATTTGCCTGACTCCCCTTGATCTTGGCATCGTAATGATGATATTTGTCGCGGAGCGCGGCAGCTTGGTCGGCGCTCAGTTCGATGTCGCGCACCCATACACTGACTGAGCTTTTGGCGACGCCAAGCTGCTTGGCGATGTCTTTGACCGACATCCCTTCAGCGCGTAGTTCGCGTGCGCATTCCCGTGCTTCAGGTTTTGCCATGCCCGTATATGATCACAATCTCGGTGGAGTGACGCCAACCTGTCCCTGATACTTGCCTTTGCGCTCGGCGTAGGAGATTTCGCATTCCTCATCCGCTTCGAGGAACAAGACCTGCGCGATGCCTTCGTTGGCGTAAATCTTGGCGGGCAGGGGAGTCGTGTTGCTGATCTCGATGGTGACGTTGCCTTCCCACATCGGCTCGAAGGGGGTGACATTGACGACGATCCCGGCGCGAGCGTAAGTCGATTTACCGAGGCAGATGCAGAGCACGCCGCGCGGCACGCGGAAATACTCAATCGAGCGGGCGAGGGCGAACGAATTGGGTGGGATGATGGCGATGTCGGTCATGACATCGACGAACGAGTTGGCGGCGAAATTCTTGGGATCGACGACGGCGGAGTAGACGTTGGTGAAAATCTTGAATTCGTTGGCGACGCGCAGATCGTAGCCGTAGGACGACAAGCCGTAAGAAATCACGCCGTCGCGCTTGAGCGTATCGGAGAACGGCTCGATCATTCGCTGTTCGAGCGCCATCTTGCGAATCCAGTGATCCGGTTTGAGACCCATGTATCCCCCTGTGGTTGGTTGCAGCGTAGGGGCGGGTTTTAAACCCGCCCCTACAAACGATCTACGTTTGGTGTTGCCTACATCACTTCGGGCGCGGACATGCCCATCAGGTCAAGCACGCGCTTGAAGGCGACCTGCGCCGCGTGGAAGAAGCGCAGGCGGGCTTTGGCGACGTCGGGCGGCACGTCGGTGTGCAGGACGCGCACGTTGTCGAAAATCGGGTGGAAGGCGTTCGCCAATTCGAGTGCATAGAAGGCAATGCGGTGCGGCTCGAAGTTGCGCACCGACGTCTCGATGATCTCGCTCAATTCGAGCACCTTGCGCAGGAAACTGAGTTCCGATTCGCCGAGCAAGGTCAGGTCAGCGCCGTCATCGCTGACGCCGCGCGCTGCCGCCTCACGGAAGATCCCGGCGCAGCGGACGTAGGCGTACTGGATGTAGTAAACCGGGTTCTCGTTGCTCTGCTTGACGGCGAGGTCGAGGTCGAAGTTCATCTGCGAGTCGGCACTGCGTGCCAGCATCAGGTAACGGACGGCATCGGCGCTGGTTTCGTCGATCAAGGCGTCGAGCGTGTCGTAGACGCCGCGTCGCGTGCTCATTTTGACTTCGACGCCATTGCGCACTGCCCGCACCATCTGGTTGTGGATGACGTGAATCTTCGAGATGTCGTAGTCGAGTGCCGTAAGACCGTACTTGACGACTCGTGCTTCAACCAGATGATCCGACCCCAACACGTTGACCATCACATCAAAACCACGATTGATTTTGTCAATGTGGTAGGCAATGTCCGGCAGGGTATAGGTTGGCTCTCCGGTGCTTTTGATCAGCACGCGATCTTTGGCGTCGCCAAAAGCGGTGCTTCGAAACCAAACGGCTTCACCTTTACCGCCCGTTTCTTCCTTTTCTTCAGGAGCGGCGTCCTCACGGACGGCGGCTTTGTAGGTATAGCCGTGCTGGTCGAGCGCTTCGAGCACCTTCCAGATCGCGCCGCTCTCGTAGAGGCTGTTCTCGTTGAAGAAGACGTCGTGATGAATACTCACGCGGGCGAGGCTGGCTTTGATCCACTCGAACATCTTGGCTTCGGCAAATTCCTTGAACGGCTGCCAGTCGGCATCGACCAGCGAGTCGCCGCGTTCTTGAACCAGTTCCTGCGCAAAATCGACCAGATAGTCACCGTGATAGAACTGCTTGTCGTCCTCACCGGGAATTTGCACCGGGCGACCGAGGGCTTCGAGATAGCGCAGCTTGAGGCTGTTGCCGAGATTGCGCATCTGATTACCGGCGTTGTTGAAATAATACTCGCGCTCGACTTCATAGCCCGCCGCTTCGAGCAGACGCGCCATCGTGTCGCCGATCATGCCGCCGCGACTGCGCCCGATGGTGATCGGTCCGGTCGGGTTGGCGCTGACGAACTCGACCTGCGCCGTCTTGCCGGTGCCGACATCCAGCGCGGCAAGCTGCTCGCCTTCGGCGACGATCACATCAGTCTGCTGCTTGAGCCATGCCTCATCGAGCCGGAAGTTGATGAAACCGGGATGGACGACCTCGACCGCGCCGATGAAATCGGGTTTGACGAAGTGATTGTTGATCTGCGTCGCGATGAAGAACGGGTTGAGTTGAGCGGGTTTCGCCAACTGCATAGCGATAGCGGCGGCGTAATCGCCTTGATCGGCGCGTTTGGGCGGGCGAATGTCAATGTCAGGTAGATCAAAGGCGGGCAGGTCGCCGTTGGCTTGGGCAGCGGCGATCGCCTGCGCGACGGCTTGCGCGAGGGCATGGGGGAGCAGCTTCAAAATGGAACTTCCTTCACCTAGTTCTGGAACAAAACGACGGTTGTATTGTGCCGCATTCTATTCGCGTTTGTGAAGGTTCGCAAGCGTCAGGTATGGCGGGGTGGTGAACGAGGGGACTGGTCGGGACGCAGTACACCGCGCCCCGACCCGACCTGTGAAAAGTGGGCTAGTCGACCTTCGCCAGCGTCAGCGACTGCAGTTCACCCGTGATCGCCCCCAGCAGCGAATCGAGCGTCGCGCTCACGTTGCCGGAAGCATCTTGGTTGAAGGTAACGCCTGTGCCCGCCATCACTCCGGCGCTGACGAAGCGCTTCGGATCATCCGTCGGCAACAGAGGAATGTCGATATAGATGGTCTTGATGACCAGCTGACCCGCGTCGTCAAGCTGAATTTCGACGCCGCGCTGGTAGCTGCCGAGATAGTCGGCAACTGCCTGCGGATCGACGGGTGTATCGCTGTAGTGGATCTGCGCCAGCACCTGATGAACCGCTGTCTTCAAAGTCTGCTCGGCAGCGGCGTAGTAAGCATCCGCTGTGTGATCCAGCCCGAAAGCGGTCTCGAAGACGTACTCACGCACGCTCGCGTCGAAATTGTTGGCGAGCGCGGCGTTGCTCAGCACCAGCACGCCTAGATTGGCGTCGGGCAGGAAGGCGAAGTCCGTCGTGAAGCCCGCCGTATTGCCGCCATGCATGATCAGCCGCTGACCGTGATAGCTGGCGATCATCCAGCCCATGCCGTACTGGTTGCCGTCGGGCATGGCGATTTCGGGCTTCCACGTCTCCAGAAGATTCGCTTCGGAGACGACGCGCTCGCCGTCAGGCGCGATCCCCCGGTTGATCTGCGTGATCATATACTTCGCCATGTCCTGCGCATTCGACCAGACCGCACCTGCCGGTGCAATGCCGATGAGGGCGCGCTCCAGTTCGATGGGGACGGCGATGATCTGGTTTGTTGTCGGGTCTCCACTGTAAGGCAGGGCGTGGTTGGAGTTGGCGAGTACCGTGGCGAGGCTGAGCGTCGTGCTGGACATGTCAATCGGATCGAAGACACGCTGCTGCATCAGATCGGCGTAAGCGCTGGCGGCGTCGTTGAGTGATGATCCGGCGGCGACGGCATCGGCGTAACCGCCGAGCGCGACCATGAAGTTGCTGTAATGGAATGTCTGTCCCGGCTGCGCTGCCAGCGGGATGTCCGCGATCTCCTGCTCGACGCCGACGGGCGTGTAGGCTTGCAGCGAGACCGGAATGTCGAAGCGCGGGAGACCACTGGTCATGTTGAAGAGGTCGCGCCATTCGATTTGCGCTGTTGCCGTGCTGTCGCTCAGCGTGAAGTCCGGCAGGATGTCGGTCACGGGCGTATCCCACGCGACGATGCCGTCATCGACCAGCGTCGCCGTCATCAGGGTCGTCATCGATTTGGTGGTCGATCCGATCATGAACAGGGTTTCCGCGTCGACTGGCGTCTCGTCGTCTTGACTGAGCTTGCCGAAACCGTCGGCATAGATCACCTCGCCGTTCTGCACGATGGCGACCGCCGCGCCGACGATCCCGTAATCCGTCATTGCCGCGTTCACGTAGTTGCTGATGTCCGCCAACGCCGCATCGTCGAGCGCGGCAGGCTGCTGGGCGCTTAAATCAATCGGTGTGCCGACGACGGCGCTCAGGAGGATGCTGTTCACGTCCTCTTGTTGAGCGACGAGTGTTTGCTGGCTGGGGAAAAGAAAGAGGATCACGTAGGTCTTGCTGTCACTGACTTGCGCCAGCGCGACTTGCAGCGTCCCCGATGCTTCGGCGTAGACGTTCTGCGTCCAGAGACCGTTCGGCGCGGGAAGGTCGTTGCTGGCGACCTTGACCGAGGCGAAGTCCGGCAGCACGCTTTGAATCGCCGTCTCGATGCCTGCCTGCGCGTCTGCACCCTCGATGGTCAGCAGGTAAGCCGACGTGTCGCCGTTCGTGAATAAGCCGTAATCGGCAGTGCTTTCGTCGCTCCACCCGGCGGGAATTTGGGTTGAAAACTGCCCAGTTGGCGCGGTGTAAGTGTCCTGCGCGAGCACCGGCGTCACAGCGACGGCGAACAAAGCGATGACAACGACGAGCCAAAGGCTGCGAAATTTCACCATTAAATCTCCCCCTTTAGGAATGTGTTTGCTGTTTCCCTATACGCAGTTCAAGGGGCGAAAGTTACGCGACTGGGCATGATTTGGCTAGTTTGCCCGAATGCCGATCTCGATCACGCCGTCCGCCATGACCGGGGCTTGAAAGCCGCATTGGGGGCACGCCCAGCCGTCGCTGTCCTCGATCAGCAGCGCTTGAGCGCAGTGGGGGCAGCGCAGCACCTCGGCGAGCGGTCGCGCCAGCGTCGGCAGCGATGCGCCCGGTTTGTGTGCCCAAACACGGTTGTAATCGACCTGCCAGTAATCGGGCGTGACTTTGAGCATTCCCAGCGCTTCCAAACGCGCTTGCAACTGCTCGTTGCTCCACGTTTTGCCGGGCATCAGGCGCGTGTTGATGCGATTGGTGATCAGCAGCAGACCGTCGGGACGCAGCACGCGGATCAGTTCGCGCAGGACGGCTTCGCGGTGGATCATGAACTCGATGGCTTCGAGGCAGGTCACGACGTCGAAGGTGTCGTCGGGGAAGGGCAGGTGCTCCGCCGGAGTCCAGATCAGGCGTGACGCGCGGGTCGTCGATTTTGGCGGCGGCGTGCGCCAGCATCTTGCGGCTGAGGTCAGCGCCGATCACCCGCCCGTGAAATTGGCGATGCCGCAGCAGCGCCAGCGGCAGCCGTCCCGTTCCGGTGGCAACGTCGAGGATCAGCGGCGTCTGGAGCGGTGCGATCTGTTCCATCAGCGGTTGAGCGAGAAATTGGTGATCGTACTGCTTGCTGAACTGCTTGATGCCGTCGTAGCGTCCGGCGTAGAGGTCGTAGAGCCAGACGACCACCCGCCGACCGAGGTAAACGCCCTCGGTCTCGATCAGCAGCCACCAGCCCAGCGCGACCAGCGCCAAAATGATCAGCGCGACGATCATCAGCGGACGGAGTTCGATCAAGGCAGCAGTCCTTGATCGCGCAGCCAAGGCGCGCAGCGAGCGATGCCGTCGTCGAGATCAACCTGCGGCTGCCAGCCGAGCAGGTCGCGGGCTTTATCCATCTTATAGGTGACTTGGCGCTGCACGAAGCTCAGTTGATCGAGCGCATCGCCGAGCATGCTGTAGCGCGGCGCGATCAGCAGGGCGAGCCAGCCGAACGGGTAGAGCAACTGCGGCGGGATCGGCAGCCAGCGCTCGTGTCCGGCTAATTGCGAGTAGCGCCCTAGAAATTCGCGCCACGTCGGAGCCGGATCGGGCGTGCAGTTGAAGACCTGCCGCGATGCCGCCGGGTGATCGGCGACGGTGACGAGCAGATCAACCACGTCGTCGACGTAGATCGGGAAGGCGGAGCCGTGCCCATTGCCGACGAAGGGCGTCGGGTTGAGCTTGGCGACCCGGAACAAACCGCCGGTCCAATTGACCGCGCCGGGACCGTAGATCATGCCGGGGCGGACGATAGCGTAGTCGAGTTCGCCCGCGCGGACGACTTTTTCGCCCGCCGCTTTGGTGATCCGTAGGGATCAGCGCCGGGGGCGAGCGGCGATTCTTCGGTCACGCTGCCGCGCACGTTGTAGCCGTATGCCGAGATGCTGCTGACGTGGACGAAGCGCGTGACGCCAGCGGCTTGAGCCGCGTCGAGCAGGCTGCGGATGCCGCTCGACGTTGACGGCGGCTTGCGCTTCGTAGCTGCCGCTGATCGCCGCGCCGACCGAAAACACGATCTGGCAGCCAGCGACCGCGCGGCGGAGTGAATCGGCGTCGGTCAGGTCGCCGTAGACGACCTCGATCCCGCGTTCGAGCAGCGGCTCGGCTTTCTGCGGGGAACGCGCCAGCGCGCGCACGGTTACGCCATCGGCGGCGAGGCGGCGTGCTCAGCGCACCGCCGAGAAAGCCGGTTGCGCCGGTGACGAGAACTGGTTGATCAGTGAGTGACATCGGCTGCTCGCTTGTCTAAAGGTGTGACTCGGACACTTCGACCGCGTTGGCTTCCGCTTCGACGTCGGTCGTTTCGTCGCGGAACTGCATCTCGTAGAGGTGGGCGTACAAACCGGCTTGCGCCATCAATTCCTCGTGCGAGCCGAGTTCGATCAGGCTGCCTTTTTCCAACACGGCGATGCGGTGGGCGATGCGCACGGTGCTCAAACGGTGGGCGATGATCACGGTGGTGCGCCCCTGCATCAGCCGACCGAGCGCGTCCTGTACCTCGTGCTCGCTTTCGCTGTCGAGGCTGGAGGTCGCTTCGTCGAGCAGCAGGATGCGCGGGTCTTTGAGCAGCGCGCGGGCGATGGCGACGCGCTGGCGCTGCCCGCCGCTCAAGCGAATGCCGCGCTCGCCGACGACGGTCTGGTAGCCGTCGGGCAAATCGACGATGAAGTCGTGGGCGTTGGCGGCGCGGGCGGCGTCGATGATCTCGGCTTCGGTCGCTTCCAGCCGCCCGTAGCGGATGTTCTCGTAGATCGTGCCGCCGAACAGCAGCGTTTCCTGCGGCACGACGGCGATCTGGTCGCGGACGCTCTTTTGGGTCACGTGGCGCAGGTCAACGCCGTCGATGCTGACGCTGCCGCTGGTCGGGTCGTAGAAGCGCGGGATCAGGTTGAAGATCGTGCTCTTGCCCGCGCCGCTGGGACCGACGAGGGCGACGATCTCGCCGGGGGCGACGTCGAGATTGATGTCGTGCAGGACTTCCTGCCGTTCCTCGTAGCTGAAAGCGACGTGGTCGAAGTTGATGCGTCCGTCAACGCGGTCGAATTGGGTGGCGTCGGGTGCGTCGGTGATCGCCGGATGGGTGTCGAGGATTTCGAAAACGCGCTTGGTCGCGCCGACCGCCTCCTGAAACTGGGTGTAGAGGCTCATCAGCGATGCCAGACTTCCGGCGATGGTCATGGCGTAGATCAGGTAGGAGATCAACTCGCCGCCGGTCAGCCGACCCGCCAGCGCCTCGCGCCCGCCGAACCAGAGGATCCCGGCAATCGCGCCGAAGCCGATGAAGGTCACCAGCGGTCCCAGCAGCGAGCGGTAGCGGAGAATGCGAATGGCGACGTTGAGGGCGCGGGTGATCGAGGTCTTGAAGCGCTCTAACTCGTAGGGTTCGCGGGTGAAGCTCTTGACCTCGCGGATCGACTGCATGACCTCGCTGGCGACGGTGATCGCCCCGGCGATCTCGTCCTGCGCTTCGGTGCTGGAACGGCGCAGCACGCGCCCGAACAGCGTGGTCAGCACCGCGATGATCGGGATCAACACGATGGTGAAGGCGGTCAGCCGCCAGTTGATCACAATCATGATGATCAGCGAGCCGACCGCGATTAACAACTGCTGCAGCAGGTTATTGACGTTGCTGGTCAAGCCGCTGCGAATCATGGTCACGTCGCTGGAGAGGCGCGAGACCAGTTCGCCGACGCGCCGGGTCGAGTAGAAGCCGAGCGAGAGTTCTTGCAGGTGCGCGTAGAGTTCCAGCCGCAGGTCAAAGACGACCTTTTCGCCGACGAGGTTGACGTTGTAAGTCTGTACCAGCGAGGTCAGCGAGCGGAGCAAGAAGACGCCGAGCAGCAGCACCGTGATCGTGTTGAGCAGTTGGGCGTCTTTCGAAACCAGCACCGAATCGACCACCTGCTGAATCACCGCCGGGAAGACCAGACTCAGCGCCGCGCTGAGCAGCAGCGCCACGAAGGCTACGGCAAGCCGTTTCCAATAGGGGCGTAGGTAGCCGATCAGCCGACCCCACTTGACCGGAACGTCAGGCGTTTCGCCGGACGGGTTCTCACGCGACTTGCCGCCGCGCCGTCTCATGAACATCATGATCGTATCTTTTCGTCTGATTTGTGTGAAATTTCACACGTATTCTACGACTGCGCGAGGCTGAGTACAACACCTTGTCGGTCCACCGGGACGATCCACGTCCGCACGTCGATGCCGGCGGCGGCGAAAGCGGCGGTGATCGCTTCGGCGAGGGGCTGCGGCTGCGAACGAGCGAAGGCGATCAAGGCAGGACCGCCGCCGCTGACGGCGACCGCGCTCGCGCCGTTGCGTTTGGCGACCGTGACGACATGATCGAAGCCGGGGATGGCGCGTTGAAGCAGTGGGGCAAGTAGGCGATCGTCGAGGCTGTGGGCAAGCAGATCGTGATCGCCGGAGCGGAGCGCCTCGATCAACAGCGGTAAACGACTGAGGTCGTACAGGGCGTCATCGACGTCAATGCGACCGGTCAGCGCTGGTGGTATGTACTCATCCAACTGGGGGACGGCGACGACGACTTGAAAGGCAGCTACCGGCAGGCTGCGCTGGATCAGGTGATCGTCGTCCATTAGGCTGGTGGTCAATCCGCCGAGCAGGGCGGTAACCGCGTGATCGGGGCGGGTGAGTTGGGCAGCGAGCGTCTGCACCGCATCGCGCGCGAGCACGCCGCCGAAGAGGTTGTTCGCGCCGACGATCCCGGCGATCTGGAAGGCGGCTTCAACGCCTAGTCCGCTGGCGGGTGGGACGCGGCTGTCCACGCGCACAGTCACGCCGGTCGGGGCGCGCTCAAGCTGTTGGAAGACCCGTGCTAAGCCCAAGATGACCGGATGGCGCAAGCCGGTGCTGTACTGCCCCGCACCCTCGCCGGAAGTCTCGACGACGAATTGGTCATCGCTGCGTTCGACCATTTCGACGGTGACGTGGAGCGCTAGCGCCAAGCCCAAGCCGTGCAGCCCGACCCCGAAGTCGGTGACCGTCGCCGGGAGGGTGACCTTGACCTTACGCATCGGCTGCGACCACCGGCAGCTTGAAAGTGACCGTCGTGCCGCTGCCGAGTTCGCTTTCCGCCCAAATCGTGCCGCCGTGACGAGTCACGATCCGCTGAGCGATGGTCAGCCCCAGCCCGCCGCCGGGGATCTGCTGCACCGTCTCACTGCGCGAGCGATAGAGCCGGTCGAAGACCAGTTCGAGATCGTCGGGCGCAATGCCGATCCCCTGATCGGTGACCGAGCAGTAGATGGATTGTTCGTCGCTCCGGGCGCGGATGGTGACCACTCGACCGGTCGCGCTGTAGACGATCGCATTATCGAGCAGCTTGGTGATCGCGAGCTGCAGCCGATCAGGATCGCCGGTGACCAGCGGGAGCGGGTCTTGAAGCTCAGTAACGATGCTGATTTGCCGGTTGCGCGCGGCAGCGGTCAGGATGGCGATTGCGCCTTCAATCGACGCGCGCAGCGAGACACTGACCGTGCTGATCGGCAGCCCGGCTTCAAGCCACGAGAGGTCGATCAGTTCGGCGGTGAGGTCGTGCAGCTTGACGGCGGTCTGATTGAGCCGGTCGACGAAATGGCGTTGGTCGTCGTTGAGTTCGCCGGTCTCATTGAGCAGGTCGGCGTAACCGATCAAGGCGGCAATTGGATTGCGGAGGTCGTGCGCCAGTGTCGCGACAAAGGCTTCGCGCAAGGCGACCAGATCGCTCTGGTTGCTTACGTCTTGCAGCAGGACGATCCGCTGATCGCCGCCGACGGTCGCGGCGACGCCGTTGGCGCGGCGCTGATCGGGGAGTTCGACCAGACTACAGCACGCATCCGGCAGTGTGAACAGGTTGAGCAGAGCGGAATTCGTGGCGAAAACGGTCACTACCGCTTGACCCACCAGATCGCTGACGCTGGTGCTCAAGAGGGCAGCCGCCGCCGGGTTGACCTGTTGAAGCACGCCCTTCACGTCGGCAATCAAAATGCCGTTGGTCGTGCTCGAAAAGATAAATTGAGACAGTGATTCGGACAGCCACGAGCTGCTCATGGGGATTACTTGCTTTTCACTTCTTGCCAAGGCGCATCCGGCGCTAAATTTACCGTCTCACCGGACGGAAAACGAATCTCCGTCCCTTGCGCCGAGCGGTGCACGGTCACGCCGTAGTGGGTGACGGTCACAGGATCGCCCCAGTTGAAAGCGCCGCCCGTCCAGACGCGCGTCTTGGAGACGATGCGCACGCCGAACACGCGCAATAGAAGGTGCAGCGGCGCGATGCCGAAGCTGCTGCCGCGCTCGCCTAAGCCGCGCGGCTCGTCGGCGTGGTAGAACTCGGAGAAGGCTTTGGTAGCGCGAAGTACGGACGTCTGGGCGTTGAGCAGCCGTCGCGTCAAGTCGGCAGCCGACTCGTGAAACCCGTACTCGATCAAGCCTTCGCCGATCAAGGTGTTCCAGAAAGTCCAGATGCCGACGCTGCCCTCGGCGCGGGCGGGGTCGTAATGGGGGTCGCTGGCGGAGAGCATCTGAACGCCGTTGGCGCGCCAGAATTCGGCGGGGTTGGTGAGATGCTGGACGAGCGCGGCGGCGTGGTCGGCGTCGATGCCGACCGACCACAGCGGCAGCAGTCCATTCAGATCAAAGCCGTCGGTGGCGACGGTCTTGGCGCTGACGTGATAGACCCGTGCCAGCCCCTCGACGCGCAGCCGGTCGATCTGCGAGAAGACGGCGCGGCTGGTGTAAACACCCCGGCTCTTCGTCCACAAGACGTCTTCGCTGGCTTCGGTGATCGGCTTGCCGTCGGCATCCAAGCCGCTGAGGTGCAGCTTGAGCTTGGGCGGACGGTCGATGCCGCCGGTGATCTCGACGATCAGGCGGTTGGGCGGCGTCAGTGGCAGCGCCAGTACGTGATCCTCGTCGGCGCGCCCGTTATCGAGCACGGTGACGCTGGCGGTCGTCAAGTGAGTGTCGCGGTCACGGTAGACGTAGCGACCCTCGGCGGCGTTCCAGAGCGCGTCAAGCTGCGCGCCGAGCGCTTGGGCGTGCGTTTCGAGACGCTGGACGTCGTCATCGCGGCGCAAGTAGTAGGCGATCTCGCGCAGGCTGATCGCCTCAGAGATCAGATAGGCGAGCAGGTCGGGCGTCTCGAAATAGCGAATGTCGGCGTTCTGACCCCACGGCAGCCCCAACGCAAAGGAGGGCAGGAAGGGATAGCCGGTCTGCGCCTCGCTCGACCATTCCGGGAAGCCGTCGCCGTCGGCATCGCAGGCGAGCCAGCGCTCGAAGAAACGCAGCAAGCCGGGGAAGGTCTCGCGCAGGAAGTCATCGTCTTCGCTGTACTGCCAGATACCCCACGTCAGGCGCGCGAGGATCGGCAGGCAGAGCATGCCCGCCTGTTGTCCGGCGAGACCGGGCTTCCAGTCGATCCAGCCGTCACTGCGCTGAACGGCGAGATAGTTGCGGACGACGCCCTCCGCCAGTTCGTGATCGACGGGGGCGACGGCGAGCGCGGCGAGATACGCCAGCAGTGGATTTTGACCACTCCAACTGCGCGGGTGATCGGTTCCGTCGCGGCGGGGGCTGTAGCCGAAACCGGGCTGGCGCGTCCCGACGATCGACGCATAAGGGAGGCTGGCGGTCGGTTTGAGAAAAGACTGGATCAACTGCTGGTAGCTGAAGGCAATCGCGGCGTCGAGATCGGTGCTGCCGGTCTCGATGATGGGGATGGCAGCGGCGGCTCGGTCGATGCGACGTACCGGCGCGTCCCATGGCTGCGCTAAGTGCTGCTGCGCCAGCGCCAGCGACTCTTGGGGAGTCGGCAGCCCGGCGTGAACCCAGCGAATCACCGCTTGACCGCGCGCGGCGACCGACAGTTCGGCGTGGAGCGTATTGCCGGAGCCGTTCGCTGCGCCTTCGAGGACGATCACGGGGCTGAGATGCGGCAGCTTGCCGAAGCTCAACGCCTGCCGACCATTGGCGATCGACAGCAGCGTGGGCTTGAGTTCCTTCCCCTGCGCCGCCAAGAAGCCGACCAGATCGACCCCGACAGTGACCGCTTTACCGCTGTTCTTGAGCGTGAAGCGCGCGCCGACGGCGTGCGACTCGATGACCCAAAACTCGGCGCGTAAAGCGAGCGTCGGCGTCAGACGCGCCGCGACCTCGACGTAAGCGGGCGCGAAGTCATGGATCTCCGGGGGCGTTGTATAGGCTTGGTACTGGTAGATCGGGCGATTGTCGATGCGCCACATCGGAACAAGGCTGGCAAGCCCGACGCGCCCGCCATAATTGGTTTGCAGGGCGAGCGCGGGGCTGCCGATGGTGCCGAGTGCCAATTCCCAGATTTGATCGTCGGTGTAGTCAGTTTCGCTGAGGCGTGCGTCGGCGGCTAGCTGTGCCGCAAAGGGATCATCAATGCTAAGCTGCCACCGACTCATGCGCTGCTCCGAGGCTTAGGGTGGATTACCGAATGTTATTGTAGGGGCGCAGCGCGCTGCGCCCCTGCGAAAGCACTCTACCTTAATTGCCGAGCTGCCAAGTGCTGTCGGCTTCGTTGAAGCGGAACTTCTCGCCCGCGAGACTGTACAAGATGTGATAGCCGGGACCGGGCGTATAGTTGCCGTTGGCATCGACCGAGCCGCCGGCATGGTATTCATAGTTGCTGACGTAGCCGAATTCCGGCGTCACACCCCAACCGAGTTCTTGGCGCAAATTGCCGGACTCGCGCCAGAGCTTGCCGAAGCCGCGTACCGGTTGATAGCGCCCTTCGGGGGGAACGAGGCTCGGATCGGATTCCGGTTCGCCGTCCTTGAAGTCGTTCTGATAGATTTGCCACGTGCCATGACCTTCGCCGGTGATCTTGAGCACCCAGATTTGATCCGTCGGTTGCAGCCAGAACATCCGCCCGTGCTCGAACAACTGCTCCGCTACTTGGATCGGTTGGACCAGCGGCGTTGGGAAATTCGGAGGTAAATCGGTGGGTGCCGGTGTGTTTGTCAGGTTGATAGTCGCGGTCGGCGCGGGCGTCGAGGTCGAGAGTGTTTCGAGTGCGGTCTCGGGCGAAGTTGCCGTCGGAAGCTGAGCTTCAGTGTTCGTCGGCGCTAATTCCGTCGCCGTGGCTTCTGCCGTCATGCCGTCGGGGACAACTGCTTCGGTCCCGGCAGCAAGGGTCGTCTCCGGTGTCGGCGAGACGACGATGTAGATCACCGTCGGAGGGGGACCCTGACACGCCGTGATCACGGTGACCAGCAGAAGAAATCCCAAGATTAAGCGAAATCGCATAGGTATCTCCAAATTCAGGACGACCGAAATATAAGTCTGTCCCACGTGATAGCCGAGCACCGATTGTAGCAGACGCTAAAGCAGATGCAAGGCGTATGGAAAGCGCCCAAGCTTAATCCAGTCGACGACGCTTAGCGTGTTAAAATGGTTGTTAATGAGCACAAATGCGAGATGAATGAGTCCATAATGTTGGGGATTAAACCCAAAGCGATTACGCTGAACCGTACTGAAGGCTACCTCGAAATCACTTGGATGGACGATTTGGTCTGTCACTATCCGCTGCCGCAGCTTCGTGAAGCTTGTCCGTGCGCCGAATGCCGTGGCGGTCACGAGAATATGGGGCGCGCGCACGATCCCAAGGACTTGCTGACCCTGACTTTGACGCCAGCGCGCTCGTATCGAGTGGAAGCGCTGCAGCAGGTTGGCAACTATGCCATTCAGCCGATCTGGGATGATGGGCATGACAGTGGTATCTATACGTGGGATTATCTGAGGCGGCTATGTCCCGAAAAGTCGTGATCCAGCACGATTCTGACGATGCCGGTTGGTTTTCGCTGGCGGCGTTCCAAACGCTGCGGCTCGAAGCGCTCGATTTGTTTGATCGCTGCCTGACGGAGCGCAAACCGGAGCATCTGGAGCGTTTCCTCGAACGGCAGATTGCGCAAGAACTCCCGCCGCTGGAACTGCTGAGTCAGGTCGCGGAGGACGTGCATCAGCGCTTGCTAACGCTGCGTCAACGGCATTTCGAGGTCTGCGATCAGGTGCGCTGGACGCTGGATCAGTACGGGATCGTCCCGACCCTGTTTGTGCCAACTGACCTGCTGGAATACCCATGGGGCAAGTTAGACGATTTTTTGCGTGCGATCGGCTGCGACGACCTTCGCTTGACCGATGAGCGTCGTGCCTCCCTCTCCGCCGAGCTTAAAGAAGCGCGCGATACAGCGGCGCAGCTCCGCGCCGACGTGCGGCTGGCGGATTACCTCTATAGCTATCTGATGGATTGGCTGCTCGCCTTACACGTCGTTTCGGCGCGAGGTGCGTGGACAGACTTGGAAATCCATGAGAATACGCTGACGCACTGATCATTTTTGGTCAATATGTCTATATAAATTGCATTAAGTCGGCTTGTGTAATCACCAAAATTCGCTATGATGCTAGTGTGTCTACAGTTACATTGCGTCTGTAGGCTGCGTGCATGTGAATTGAAATGCGATGCTGTTTCCCTAAACAAGCGTGAGGAGCAACTTGAATGAAGATTTTCAATGGGAAGTACTTACTTATTGCGGCGCTGCTCGCCCTGATGATTGCGCCGATGGCTGGCGTGGGGGCACAAGCCGACACGGTTAACCTTGTGCTTTGGCATTCGAAGCAGGACGCTGAAGGCGATGCGCTGCTGGCGCTGATTGACGCCTTCCAAGCGGCGAATCCGAACATTACGGTCGATCAGGTTTACACGCCGGATGCTTCGCTCAACGACAGCTATGTCGCGGCGGCGGGCGCGGGCGAAGGTCCCGACATGATTATCACGGCGAATGACCACACCGGACCGTGGGCGACTGCCGGGTTGATCAAGGACATCAGCGGGAGTGTCGACGATGCGCTGCGCGCGCAGGCGAGCGATACCGGCTGGGGTCTGTTCGAATTCAGCGGTGGTCTGTACGGTGTCCCGTACAGCGCCAAGACGCTGGCGTTCTTCTATAACAAGGCGCTGGTGCCGGATGCACCCGCGACTTGGCAAGACGTGCTCGACATCGCCAAGCAGGTTCACGGCGACGACGATACCGTCACCGGTCTGGCGTTCCAGAACGGCTTCTTCCACAGCGCAGGCTTCCTGTACTCACTCGGTGGTCAGTTGATGGACGCCAACGGCAATGCCGACTTTGCGACCGGCACCCCCGGCGCGGACGCGATGGATGCTTATCTCCAGTTCCATCAGGACATGTACAACCTCAGCCTCGACCCGGCGAGCGGTGTCGTGATCGACGGCTCCTCGCCGAACCCCGGTTTCCAGCAGGGTACGGTGGCGATGGTTTATGACGGCATTTGGAACTTGGCGCAGTTCGAAAGCGATCTGGGTGAGGACCTCGGTGTCTCGGTGATGCCGAAGCTCGACAATGGCAACGTTCCGGCGCTGTTCGCTCAGGGCGATGGCTTCTATCTGAACGCCAATGCCGACGATGCCAAGACCGCCGCTTTCATCGAATGGGCGAAGTTCGTGACCAGCGTTGAAGGTCAGACGATTGCCGCCAAGCAGGGTGGTTTGCTGCCGGTGAACCCCAACGTCACGGTTGACGACCCGAACCTGCAAGTGTTCGCCGATCAATTCGCGCTGGGCACGCCGTTCCCGAACCGCACCGAACTCGGTCAGTTCTGGACGCCGATGGCGGACGCGATCACCGCGGTGAGCGCCGGTGGCGAGACGCCTGACCAAGCTCGTCAGGCAGCCTATGACACCATTCAGGCGGGCATCGACAACATCCACAGCGAAGCTGATGGCGACGCCTGCGTCGTAACGCCTTCGACTTTTCCTGAAGTCAAATAGGGCGAGGACGCCGAACGTCCTTGCCCTGTTTTTTATCAGCGCAGGAGTATCATGGCGACGATCACGGATAATCCGTCTTACCCTCGACGACCACCCTCGATGTGGGACAATGTGAGACAGGGCGTCCGCGCCAGCGGTATTCCTTGGCTGTTCATCGCCCCATCGCTGATCGTGATGGCATTCATCACGCTGCTGCCCCAAATCTATCAAGTTTACGTGTCGCTGCTCGACTTTCAGGCGCGTAATCTAGGCGGCGTACCGGCGGCATTCATCGGGCTAGACAATTTCCGGCGGGTGCTGACCACTGACCTGAATATTCCTAACTACAATTTTTTTCCGTTGCTGGGCTTCAACATTGCTTGGACGTTGATCAACGTCACGTTTCACGCGAGCATCGGGCTGGCGGTCGCGCTGGCGCTGAACGCCGAGCACGTGATCGGGCGGCGGATCTACCGCGTGATCTTCGTGCTGCCGTGGGCGCTGCCGGGCTACATCACGGCGCTGATCTGGAACAATCTGTGGCAGCACAACGACGGCGGGATCAACCTGCTGTTCGAATCGATCAACACGCATTTTGGGACGAGTTTACCGACGCGCACCGACTGGCTCGGTCAGCTTGAGCCGCCGGTTGACCTGCGCTCGATTGTGCCATACGCCGTGATCATCGTCTGCGCGCTGGTGGTGTACTGGTTGGCGCGCCGGACGCTGCGGCTCGGCTTGCGCAATGCCGATAACGGACGGCTCGACGTGCAGCGCACCGTGTTCAGCCTCGGCGCAATCATCATTCTCGGCTTGAGCGTGATCGGGACGCTGCTGGACCTGCTGGTTTATCATTCGGTGGCGACCAACCCGGTAGTGGCGATGTTCGACCGGGCGGGCGCGCCGGTGCTGGCGTTCTACGCCGTGCTGATCGCCAACGTTTGGTTGGGCTGGCCCTTCATGATGGTGGTGGCGACAGGGGCGCTGCAAAGCATCCCGCCGGACTTGTACGAAGCCGCCGACGTGGACGGCGCGAGCAAATGGACGCAGTTCCGCCAGATCACGCTGCCGCTGCTGCGCCCGGCGATGGTTCCGGCGATCATGCTGGGCACGATCTGGACGTTCAATCAGTTCAACGTGATTTTCTTCATCACGGCGGGCGGTCCGCGCGGTCAAACCGACCTGCTGGTCACGCAGGCGTACAAGCTGATCCAGCAAGAGCAGCGCTACGGCGCAGCGGCGGCGTTCAGCATCATCGTCTTCTTCATCCTGCTGATCATCACGCTGATCAACAACCGCGTGACCCGTGCGACCGAAGCCTACGACGAGGCTTGATTAGGGAGACTTCTTGATGAGTGCGCAACGAACTGCTAGTCTACCTAAAGCGCGGCAAAGCGAGCCTTCGGCGCTGGCGCGCTGGCTGACCCCGCGAACGCGCGGCATCATTATTCGCCAGATCATTCTGCAATTCTTCCTGCTGCTGGTAACGGCGATTGTGCTGTTCCCGGCGCTGTGGATCATCTCGATGGCGGTCGATCCGCGCGGTGTCACGCGCCCGACCGACCTTGTACTCATTCCGCCGAATGCCACGCTCGACGCCTTTACGCGTTTGCTGACTCAGCCGTCTGACGAACGTGCTGCCGCTCTACTTTGGTCAACTGCTGATGAACAGCCTGTTCATCGCGCTGGGGGTCTCGCTGTTCTCGGTGGTGCTGGGGTCGTCGGCGGCGTATGCCTTCTCGCGGTTCAAGTTCATCGGTCGGCAAGCCGGGATGCTGGGCTTTATCGTGCTGCTGCTGCTGCCGACGACCGGCGTCGTGATCCCGTTGTACATCCTGTTTACGTCGATACAGGTCAATACCGTGCTGGTCGAGGCGCTGCGGACGTTCTTCGCATCCGGGCTAGTCGCGGCGCTGATTTGGGTGATTTATCGGCTGGTGGCGAGCTTCGGCAAGCACAACCCGGAGCGCAGGATCAACTTGCCGCCGAGCATCGTGGCGGCGGGGATGGCGCTGGTTTTGCTGGCGGTGATCGTGCTGATGTTCCTCGTCATGTTCCAGCGCAGCGCGTTGTATACCAAGGTGATCGAGCAGCCACTTGCGGTGCTGCAAGCGAACCTCGCGCAGACGAAAGCCGATTATGACAAGCTCGTGTCCAGCGTCCGGCAGCGCGACACGACTGCGACCCGCGCTGAAGAACGCGCGGCAGTGGCGGCAGATGCGGTCACGACGCTGGAAGCGCTGCAAACCCAGATCGCCGATCTGCAAAGCAAAGCTGAGATTACGGCGGTCATCCAGCCGGAGATCGATACCCGGCAAGCGGCAGCGGACGCGGCGGACGACGTGGTGCTGCAAACGCTGCTGACTGCTCAACCGGCACTGGATACGAGCGTTGACGCCTTCAAGACGGCGCTGGCAACGGGCATCAGCGACGCGCAGGCGAATGCGACTAAGCTGCAAGACCGGGCGACGAGCGCGCGCGCCAATGCCGATCAAGCGGCTGCCAGTCTGCCCGCCTCCGAGGCAGCGCTTAACGCGGCACAGGCGGATTACGACGCGAATGCCGCCTCAACGCTGGGTCTGCGTGACCGCGCGATGGTGGCAGTCTTGCCTTATATCCTGCTGATGTGGATTGGCGGGCTGGTTAGCGGTGCGGTGCTGTGGGGGATCGCTTACGCGCTGCGCAATCGGCTGGAGCCGCGCGCGCTGGTCAACGTCTACGGCTGGGCGGTGATGCTGTCGGTCTTCGTCGGCTTAGGGTTGGTCGGGCTGCAAGGCTACGTCGGCAGCGATACCGAATTGGCGGCGACGCAGAGCTTGCGGACGACGCTGCTCGGCTTGGCGCTGGCGTTCGCGTCGGGCGGTCTGCCGTTTGCGATTTGGAATTTGAAGGGCTACTTCGACACGATCCCGAAAGAGTTGGAAGAAGCCGCCTTGATCGACGGGGCGGGGCTGTTCGGGACGTTCATCCGCATCATGATTCCGCTGTCGCTGCCCGCCTTCGCTATCGTGATCCTGTTCAGCTTCATGAACGGCTGGACGGAGTTCATCCTGTCGTGGATTTTCCTGACCGGCAAGACCGACAGCTACACGCTGGCGATGGCGCTGGCGACGATGACCGGCGGAGCGAACACCGCACCGCCCGACATGCAGAAGTTCGCGGCGCTGTCGATCCTGATCTCGATCCCGATCATGGTGCTGTTCTTCGGCTTCCAGCGCTGGATCGTCAGCGGCTTGGCGATCGGCGGGGTGAAGGGGTAAAGTAAGCTTTCAGCAGTTAGCGATCAGCTTTCAGCTCGTTGAGTTGATGCGAGGTCGATCAAGGCGGGCGTGAGCAGTTTCACGCCCGCCTTGTATTTTCAGCGCTAGCTACTGGGGCAGTTTTTTCGTAGCGGCGCACGGCTGTGCACCCTACAATGAAGAATCTCGCTCAGATTGGTTCTCCAACCGACCTGATTCAGGCGTCGATGCGCTCGACCGCTTGGATGCAGTAGCGCACCCAGCCGTCGGGGACGTCGAGTTCGACGGTATCGCCGATGCGGCGACCGAGCAGCGCCTTGCCGACTGGCGAATCGGTTGAAATGCTCTGTTCGTCGTACTCGGTTTCCTCACCATCGACCAAATCAAAGACGTATTCCTTGCGCGCGCCCAAATCCCAGACGGTGACCCGCTCGCCCGGATCGATCTGCTGGGGATGGGGATCCTCGGCTGCGATCTGCGCGCGTTCGAGTACGTACTTCAGATGCCCGATGCGTTCGTCAACCGCCTCTTTACGGGTGCGGACTTCAAAATCGGCACCTTCTTCGTCGTTGGTGCGGTCGACGTCGCTGTAGATCTGCTGGAGCTGGTCACGCCAGCGGACTTGCTCGGCTTCGAGGGCGGTAAGCTCCGCCTGAAGCTGATCATAGCCGCGCTGCGTGAGCGTAAACCTGTCGTCTGCCATCGGATGAACTCCGTTTTGTCATTACGGTAGACATTATTGTACTGGAAGTCCTCATCAACCGGAAGTCGCCGGATCCACCCCGAAGGTCGGCGAGAGCAGGTCGTCAATGGCGGGATTGCCGAGTAAATTGCATTCGGCAGGCACGTCGGGCGGGCGGACGGCGGCGAGCGGCGCGGTCGGGTTGAAGTAGTTGTAGACTTCGAGCGAGCTTTCCTCGATCACCGCCTCGGACTCGGCGAATTCAAGCCACGTCGGGTTGTGCAGCACCATCACGAGGATGTAATCCCCGCCGGGAGAAAAGACGAGTCCGGCGTCGCCATGCGTGTCGTTGATCCAGCCGTGTTTGTGGGCGATCGGCACATCGGCGGGCACGCCCGCCTCGATGAAGTTGCCGATCTTGTTGTGCTCCATGACGTCGATCATCTTGCGGCATTCCATCGGCGAATACTCACCGGCGAACTGCGGATCGTCGAGCAGGGGACCGGTCTCGCTGGTGGCGCACTGGTAGATGTCTTGCAGCAGCGTGCCCATTTGGGTGACGGTCAGTTGGTTATACGGGTCCGGCTCGGCGCTGGTCTGATCGGCGCCGGTGACGCGCGTTTGCGGCGCTTCCGGCGTGATGTACGGATCGTTGGCGTAGGGCGTATAGATGAAAGTCTCGTTCAAGCCGAGCTTCTGCAGGAACTCGCTGACCCGATCCGCACCGGTGTAGGGATCGCCATCGCCGATCAAGGCGAGCAGCTTGTTGGTGGCGATGTTGTCGGAGCAGATCATTGCCTCGGCGATGACCGTCGCGGTGTTGTCGTCGGGAATGTCGTTGATTCTGCCGAACAGGGTGGTCAAGATGGCGACTTTGTTGATGCTCATGCCGCTGAAGGCGGTATCGCCGCCAAAACTGAGCGCTTCGCCGGTCTTTAGACTCATCAGGAAGACCGCACCGAGGCGGCTGGTCTGTGGGTCGAAATCGGCGGCGAGCAGGTTATTCCACAACTGTGCGCCAAGGGCGGCGAATTCGGGGCTGATGTCGCCCAGCGCAGCGCGTTCGACGACCGACGGCGTCGGCGTGAGCGTCGGCAGATTGAAGTTCGTCTGGCTGATCGGCGAGACGCTGTTGAGATCGCCGTTGATTTGCAATAGGTCGGCGGCGATCCAGCCCAAGCCGTTCGGCGACGGCGGATAGGCGATCTGCACCCAAGGAAGCTGCGTATGCCGGGCGGTGATGGTGAATGTATCGCCGGCTTCACCGACGCCGACGCGATCGTATTCGGTGCCGGGACCGTAGCGGATGTTGATTTCGCCCAACACGGTCGCCGTCACACCGGTGGCGGGTGCCGGAGTTGACGTTGCGGCGTTGGGGACGGTTGCGGCAGCGTCACTGCCGGGTGCGGGCAGCGTGGCAGTCGGGAGGAGGGCGGCGAGGGTCGCAGTCGGCAGGACCGGTGCGCCGACCACCAGCGTGCTAATCGGCAGGCTGTTGAGATCGCCCTGAAGATCGAGCAGATCGTCAAAGACCCAGCCAATCGGCTGCTGGCTAGCCGGGTCAGCGAGCAAGACCCAAGGATAGAATTCCGAGCGACCGAGCACCGGATAGCGCGTACCGCTGCTGATGCTGCCGAGCAAGTCGGACTCAACGTCGGCGCCGGCACGCAAATTTGCTTGACCCAGCGCTTCGGCGGTGACTGCTGAACTTTGGGCATGAACGGTGAGGAAAGTGCCAATCAAGGCAAATGCAAATAGGAGAGAAGCGAGGCGCAATACTTTCACAGGTTTCCTCTAAGCCATTTCAGCGATTGCGTTTCGCATTATAGCACTCAAGCCCGCGATCAGCCGGACGATCACCCGGCGGTTTTTCGACGCCAATTTTGATAAAACTCTATTGACAGCGGCGCTTTCTCTGCTAGAATTCACGTTACTCCACGCCGAAGTGGCGGAATTGGCAGACGCGCTACGTTCAGGGCGTAGTTCTCGCAAGGGAGTGTGGGTTCGACTCCCACCTTCGGCACAAAGGCTCAGGCAACCACCTGAGCCTTTTTGTATTCCCCGCCAGTTATTCAATTCAATCAATTCAACGGAATGACAACCTACTCGGCGATGACACTCGCCTGCTGTAAGGAAATTTCGGACAGCCGGAGAGTGTGTTTTCCCTACAGACGACCACAGCTCAGCCCCGGCATAATGCAGGGTAAGACCAACGTGTTGACAGCCCGGTTGCAGCCGGCTGCTTGCGGAGTGAGATTGGGCGGACTATGTCGAAATTGCAACCGAGATGGCGCGGCTTTAGGCAGTTCCTCAAACGCACGGTGAGGATAGTCGGGTTGGCGCTGGCGATCGCGGTTGTGGTGAGCGTGGTTGGTGTGGTCGGGGTTTGGAGCCACTTCTGGGGTACGCAGGTCGGCAATCCAACCTCGGAATCGTGCGCCAACTGCCATCCAATGCAGCCTTACGTCGACTCGGAGCAAGTGACGAACTTGCTGGCGAGCGCTCATGCGCAAGAAGGAGTCGCCTGCACTGACTGCCACGATTACGGCGTCGAGCAGCAGATTCGCGACACCGTCGCGGTCGTGCGCGGCGACTACACGGAGCCGCTCCAACCGCAGAGCTACGACATGGCGCTGTGTCTGAATTGTCACGAGCACGGCAGCTACGACCAGATCGCTTGGCGGACGACCGATCTCGGCGTGACCGACTCGAAAGCCAAAGGTCACGAGGCGAACCCGCATCAGCCACCGCATTATGACCAGTTACAGTGCAATAGCTGTCATCAAATCCATCAGGAAAGCACGCTGCTCTGTTGGGAGTGCCACACCTACGACTTCGACTACCCCTATCTGGGTGAGCGCCCCTTGATCACGCCGACCCCAGCCTCGCCATGAAAATCGTGGGCGACTTTGACGCCCATCGTATTTAAATAAGGAGCATTACAAATGAGTGAAAATAGTTTGAAGCAGCCGCTGTCGAGAAGAAATTTTCTGCGCGGCGCAGCAGTCGCGGGAACGGTTGCTGCTAGCTCTGGTTTTAGCTTTCTCGGCAAGCCGGAGATCGCTAACGCGCAAGACGTAAGCTGGGATAAAGAAGCCGACGTCGTCGTTTTGGGCAGCGGCACCGGTCAAGTGGCGGCGCTGCGCGCTGCCGCCAACGGCTTGAAGGTGTTGGTAGTGGAAAAAGCCGCGAACGGCGGCGGTACGTCGAGCATTTCCGGCGGCGGCATCTGGGCACCGAACAACTTCCGAATGCAGGAAGCCGGCATCCCGGACTCGCGCGAAGAGGCGATCGAGTACCTGAATCAGATCACTTTCGGGCAAAGCACGCCCGAATTGATCGAAGCCTACGTCGATACCATCAACCAAGTGATCGAATTCCTGCGCGGTGAAGGTCTGGATTTCTCGCTGTCGCCCACGTTCAACGACTATTTCCCGACGTTCTCCGGTGGCAAGGCGGAAGGTCGGCAGTTGGCACCCGTCTCGAACATCGAGGGTGTCCGTGGCGGCGGCGCGCTGATGCGGATGATCAAGGCAGCGGCGGATGCGCGCGGCATCGAGTTCGTGTTCGGCACGGCTGCCCAGCACTTCATCCTCAGTCCGGAGGGCGAAATCATTGGCGTCGCTGCCGATCAGGGCGGCACACCGTACAACGTGCGCGCGCTGCGCGGCGTGGTCGTGGCGACCGGTGGTTTCGACCACAACGACGAGATGGTGAAGCACTTCCTGCGCGGTCCAGTTTACTATTCGAACGCAGTTGCCACGAACACGGGCGACGGTCACCTGATGGGGATGGCGTTGGGCGCCAACCTGCGCAACATGAACGAGCACTGGGGCTGGCCCGTCTTCTACAGCGAGTCGGGTGGCTATAGTATGCCCGCGCTGCCGATGGAACTCGGCAAGCCCGGCGCGATCGTCGTCAACCACAAGGGACAGCGCTTCTTCGACGAAGCCGGTTCCTATGACGAAGTGACCCGTGCTTTCTTCACGTGGGATACCGGTCTGCACGAATGGCAGAACATCCCCGCGTTCCTCGTCGCCGACTCCGGTTTCGCCAGCCGCTATACCTTGGGCTACGTGCCGATTCCGGATGAACTGCCGGACTGGATCGTCAAGGCGGATACGCTGGAAGAACTGGCAGCGACGCTGGGCATCGACGCGGATGGTCTGGCGGCAACGGTCGCCCGCTTCAATGAATTTGCCGCTCAGGGTGTCGATCCTGACTGGCAGCGCGGCGTCTCGCCGTTCGATCAACTCACCGGCGGGGACCGCGCTCGGACCGACATTGTCAGCCCGAACCTCGCCCAACTGACCGAAGCACCGTTCTATGGTGCCAAAGTATGGCCCGGCGCGTTGGGAACCTGCGGCGGTTTGCAGATCAACCCCAACGGGCAGGTGCTCGACGTTTGGGGCAACCCGATTCCGCGCTTGTACGCCGTGGGTAACGCTTCGGGCAGCGTCATGGGCGCTGGCTATCCCGGCGGCGGTGGCACGATCGGCTCCGGCATCACCTTCGGCTTCCTCGCTGCCGAGCACTTGGCGACAATCGAGTCGCTGTAAATTTCGTATGTCCAGCGACTTTATCGTCGCTGTAAACGCGGCTAGGAGCGTCGATCCGGTTGGTTGGATCGGTGCTCCTAGCCAGAGCCAACCGAAAAACGTCGCTGCGAATTTTAGAGACTGACGGCTTTATTCTTGGATTGGTTATGACTTCAGGTACACATCGGACGCGCTATCTAAGCCTCGCACGAGCATTCGCCCTCGCTGGCGCTGCTCTGCTGCTGGTTGGACTTGGTCTTGCAGCGACGGTACACGCGCAGAGCGGCGATCAGCCGCCGACGCGCTACGTTTCTATTTTCGACTCAGCGGCGACTTCAGCACCGGCAGCGGTCGAGCCAGCCGCAGCTACCGAGGTTACTGAGGCGGTGACGATTGAGTCAGCGGCGACGGTCGTTCCTCAAGTGACCCGCTACACCTCGATCTTCGATGCGCCTGCGCCCGCCGGTCAAGCAAGCCCGATTGTACCCGCCGACAGCGCGGCGTCAGCTACGCCCGTGCCGCAGGTGACGCGCTATACGTCCGTGTTTGACTCGCCGGGATCGTCGGCAGCGAGCACCGCCGTTCCGCCCGCCTCCGCGCCAGCGCCGACCCGCGTTCCGTCGATCTTCGATACGCAGAATTCCGGCGCTCCGGCGAACTCCGGCGCTGCCGGTGGCGCGGTCGCGCAGCCGACGCCTTACGTCTCGATCTTTGACAACGCGGCGAGTTCGGTCATTAGCTATCAGGGCGAAGGGCAGCCATCGGCGGAATACTGCCTCGGCTGTCACGCCAACCCGTATCTACAAATGGGGCTTCCCTCCGGAGAAGTCATCTCGGTGTCGGTTGACGAGGAGGCTTATAAGGACTCGGTTCACGGTCAGCATGGCACCGACGGGTATCGCTGTATTCGCTGTCACGTCGGCATGAACGAGTATCCGCATTCTGAGGTCACGGCGCAGACGAGCCGGGAACTGGTGATCGAGCTGGCGACGTCCTGCGCGCGCTGCCATACCGACAAGTACGACGAGACGAAGGATGACCTGCACATAGCGCTGATGGCGCGCGGAGTCGAGAATGCCGCGACCTGCTCGGACTGCCATACCGGACATGCGGTTCAGCGCATCACCGACGAGATCACGCACGAGCCGCTGCCGGGCAGCGCCGCCGTGAGCGCGCAGATGTGCTCCGGCTGTCACGCCGATATCTACGCGGCTTATTCCCAAAGCGTGCATGGTCAATCCGTCCTTACCGGCAGCAATGACGCCGCTGCCTGCGCTGATTGTCACGGCGTTCACAGCACAAAGGGACCGACGACCGATAGTTCATTCCTGCTGTTTTCGCCGCAGATTTGTGCGCGCTGTCACGCCGACGAGACGCTGATGGCGAAATACGACATCAGCACCGACGTCTTTCAGACCTACGTCGCCGATTTTCACGGCACTACGGTCAGTCTCTTTCAGGCGAACTCGCCGGATCAGAGTTTCAATACCCCGGTCTGCGCTGACTGTCACGGCGTCCATAACATCATGACCGTGACTGACGCTGACAGCCCGGTCATCAAGGCAAACCTGATCAATACCTGCCGCCGCTGCCATCCTGATGCGACGACTAATTTCTCGTCGGCTTGGCTCAGCCATTATTCGCCGAGTTTCGAGCGTACGCCGGTGATCGCGGTGGCGAACCTTGCCTACACGATCGCGATCCCCGCCATCATTGGCGGGCTAGGGGTGTTCGTCGTGGCGGACGTGCGTCGTCGTCGTTCCAAGCGCGATAAGGAGCGTTGAAATGCAATCCGAGCGCCGCTATCTGCGCTTTCCACTGAAGTATCGTCTCGAACACTGGCTCCTAGTCCTGAGCTTCACGACGCTCGCGGTCACCGGGCTGGTCCAGAAACTCGGTCCGTCGGCGGTAACGACCGCTGTCGTCGGTTTTCTCGGCGGCATCGAGAGCGTCCGCATGATCCACCGGATCGCGGCGACGACGCTGGTCTTTGAGACGATCTACCACGTTGGGCTGGTCGGCTTTAACCTGATCGTCCGGCGCTATCACGCTGATTTGATGCTTTACCCGACCGATCTGCGCAACTTCCTGCACGCCTTCCTATACAATCTCGGCTTGCGCGGAGAAAAGCCGCAGCAGGGACGTTACACCGTCGAGGAGAAATTCGAGTACCTCGCGTTGGTCTGGGGCACGATTGTCATGATCGCCACCGGCTTCGTGCTCTGGAACCCGATCTCGGTGACGAAGGTACTGCCGGGCGAGTGGGTCCTCGCGGCGAAAGCGGTGCACGGCGGCGAAGCGCTGCTGGCGGTGCTGGCGATCATTGTGTGGCACCTGTATCACGTCCATCTGCGCCACTTCAACAAGAGCATGTTTACCGGCTACCTGAACGAAGCGGAGATGCGCGACGAGCATCCGCTCGAACTGGCAGCGCGTACCGCTGATGCGTCCGGCGGAGCAACCGACGCTCACGCCGATCGCTGGCTCGGCTGGCGACGCCGGGTCTATCTGACGGTCTATGGCGTGCTCGTGCTGCTGGCGATTGGTTCCGTCGTCTTTTTCCTCGGCTACGAACACACCGCGATTGAGACCCGTCCGCCGCTGGAGGCTGTCCGCGCGTTCGTCCCGCCACCGGCGCTACCAACGCCGGATCGGGCGACGTTTGACGCGCCGATGACGAGTTGGGACGATGGGGTCGGTGAGCTGTTGGCGGTCAAGTGCGCTTTCTGTCACGGTGGTACGACGCCGCTTGCCGGTCTGAACTTGGCGAGCTACGACAAAGCCCTGCTGGGCGGCTCGTCGCTGCCCGCGATCACCCCTAGAGATCCGGCACACAGCGGCGTAATCGTCCACCTCGCTGCTGCCGGACACCCGGTCGAGTTCACCAGCGATGAGTTGGTCAAGCTGACGCTCTGGATCCAGAATGGCGCTCCGCAGAATTAGCGATCTGCGTGTTGACTAAGCTCACCGGGCAAGACCGTCATTGCACACTGGCAGCGGAAAGCGAACCGGCTTACTCTGAGGCTAGGGAGAACGCTTTAATCCGCGTGGGAGAAGTGACGTGCGCTCCGTGAGTACAATTTTAGAACGGGTCCTCGCTAGAGCGAACCGGGTTCCGGTACGAACCAAGATCGTCGGCATCGCCGTCGTCGCGCTGAGCGCCGCCGGTCTGGGCACGCTGATCTGGTTTAACGTCCGGCTGAACGAGATTCAGCAGGGCGTCGCCCCTTCGATCGTGCTGACCGAGTTAGTCGTGCTCGCTGCCGCAGCGGTGATCGCCGGGACGGTGATTGCTTGGCTGCTGACCGACGTCCTGACGCGCCCGGTGATCGACTCCACGCGCGTTGCCCGCCTCGTGCATCAGGGCGACCTCTCGCAGCGCATCCCCGTCCGGGCAAATGACGAATTCGGCGAACTCGCGCGCGCGTTCAACTTGATGATCGACCGTTTGGTGTGCTCGCAGCAAACGCTGGAAGCAACCAACCTGCGCTTGAGCGCCCGGAACGAAGAGCTTTCGCAGTTGGGCGAGGAACTCAAACAGCGTGATATGACGCGGGCGCGGCTGCTGGCGCAGGCGGTCACGGCGCAGGAGCAGGAGCGCGAGCGGATCAGCCGCGAACTGCACGACGAAACCGGGCAAGCGCTGACGGCGCTGCTCGTTCAACTCAAGGTGCTGGAAAACCAGCACGACCCGAAAGCGATGACCGCTCAAGCGCACGAACTGCGCGAAATCGTGCTGGGCACGCTGGAAGAGGTGCGCCGTTTGGCGCGTGATTTGCGTCCCCGAACCTTGGATGATTTAGGGCTGGTGCCGACGTTGGAAGGTCACATCAAAATGTTTCGGCGCAAAACCAATCTCGACGTGGTCTTCACCGCCGACGTCCCGGAAGATTTCCGGCTGCTCCAAGACACTGAACTCGCTCTTTACCGGGTCGTGCAAGAGGCGCTGACGAACGTCGCTCGTCATGCCAATGCCACCAAAGTCTCCGTGCGTTTGGAGCAGGTCGAGGACATTCTGTGCTTGAGCGTCATCGACGACGGCTGTGGTTTCGATCCTGAATTCGCGCTGCGCCAAGCGGACAGCGGCGTCGGCTTGCTGGGCATCCGCGAGCGCGTCGAACTGATCGGCGGGACGCTCACGCTGGCATCGGCGCCCGGTCAGGGGACGCGGCTGCGGGTTGACGTCGACGTCACGCTAGAGCCGAAAGTGCCGGTCATATGAAACCCGTTATCCGTGTCGTCTTGGCGGACGATCATACCGTCCTGCGTGCCGGGTTGACCGCACTGCTGAATGCCGAACCGGACATTCAGGTTGTCGGCGAGGCGGCGAACGGCAGCGAAGTACTGCGCGAAGTTGAGGCGCTTGTCCCGGACATCGTCGTGCTGGATCTCAGTATGCCGGTGATGAGCGGGCTGGACGCGCTCCAATATCTCAGCAACCGTTTTCACACTGTGAAGACGTTGGTGCTCACCATGCACACTGAAGAGCAGTACATTCTACGCGCCATCCGCGCGGGCAGTTCCGGCTACGTGCTCAAGAGCGCCGCCGATGTCGAACTGATCCAAGCGATCCGGCGGGTCTACGCGGGCGAACCCTATTTCTACGGACCGGCGATGCAGGTGATGCTCGATTACCAGCGGGGGATCGGATCGTCAACCGAAGATCGGCTGGATACGCTGAGCGAGCGCGAGCACGAAGTCCTCGTCCAAACCGTTCAGGGCTATTCCAGCCGCGAGATCGGCGAGCGGTTGTTCATCAGCGCCAAGACGGTCGATACCTATCGCCAGCGCCTGATGCTCAAGTTAGGGCTGAATCACCGGGCGGAACTGGTTCAGTACGCGCTCAGCAAAGGTCTGTTGGAACCACCCAACACGCCGGAGGCAGCAGGCAGTTTCACTAGCCAAGCCTACGATGCTCATCCGGCGGCAACGACGGTCTGGCACCAAACTGCCGACGTCGTCGTCGTCGGCAGCGGCACCGGGTTGATGGCAGCACTCCGCGCCGCTGATTTAGGTCTCAAAGTCGTCGTCCTCGAAAAAGCGCCGACGCTGGGCGGAACGATGGCGATTTCGGGCGGCGCGCTCTGGATTCCCAATAACGACCTGATGCGTGCTGCCCAAATCCCGGATTCGCGCGCGGAAGCGCTCGAATACATCCGCCATGCTACCTTAGGGCAGGCAGATCCGGAATTGTGCGAGAGCTTCGTCGATCACTGCAATGAAGCGATCGCGTTTTTGCAGCGGATCGGCATTGATTGGGCGCTGCTGCCCAGTTTCAACGACTACTACCCGTCGTTTCCGGGCGGCAAGGCGCGTGGGCGGAGTCTTCAACCCGTCGACGCCGATCAACCGCTGTATGGTGCCGGGCTGTCGCGGCGGATGGTCGAGGCGGCGCGGGCGCGTGGTGTCGAATTCCTGCTCGAAACGAGCGCGCAGCGACTGGTCGTCGATGAGGATGGCGTGGTCGTCGGCATTGTCGCCGAAACGGCACAGGGCGACCTGAACATCAAGGCGGAACGGGGTGTCGTGCTGGCTGCCGGTGGCTTCGACCACAACGAAGCGATGGCACGCAACTTCCTGCGTGGTCCGCTCCATTACACCAGCGCGGTCAAGACCAATACCGGCGACGGTCACCTGATGGGGATGGCAATCGGGGCGGGGCTGCGGCACATGAACGAGCGCTGGGGCTGGCCCGTCTTCTACGATACGGAAAATAACACGGCGGTGAACGCGCTCGCCAACGAGACTGGACGACCGGGTGCCATCATTGTGAACAAGCGTGGGGCACGGATCATGAACGAGGCGGGTCCCTATGATGCGGTCACGCGCACGTTCTACACCTTTGATACCGGCACCTATGAATACGTCAATATTCCGAGCTACGTCATCATCGATGCGCAGCACCGGCAGCGCTACTCACTGGCATCGTTCGCGCCCGGTCGCCCGCTGCCGTCGTGGATTCACCGGGCGGACAGCTTGCGCGAACTGGCGCTCGCGCTCCAGATCGACGCCGACAACTTGGCAGAAACCATCGAAAGCTTCAACCAGATGGCGAGGCTCGGCGTCGACGCGGAATTCCATCGCGGCGAGTCGGCTTTCGACCAGATCACCGGCGGCGATGATACCCGCCCCGATCTTGCCAACGTCTGTCTCGCGCCGATCTTGGAGCCGCCGTTCTATGGCACCCCGATTTGGCCCGGCGCGCTGGGAACGTGCGGTGGACTGCACGTCAATTCCTTCGCGCAGGTGCTCAACGTCTGGGGCAAGGTGATCCCCGGACTTTACGCGATCGGCAACACGGCTGGCAGCCCCCTCGCCGGTGGTTATCCCGGTGGTGGCGGCACCTTGAGCGCCGGGCTGACCTTCGCCTACATCGCCGCCGAGTACATGGTCGGGCAATTCAATTGAGCGGCTCCGTGCCCCTAAATCAAATTATCGGGGCGCACGGCGGCGCGCCCCAACTAAGCTCAATTACATCGCGAAATAGCTCGTATCGGGCGGCGTGGTCAACGTCACCTTTGTCACTTTGCCGGTACGCGGGCTGACCTCAACCTTCAGCTCGACCGCGCTGTGCCGACCATCTAGCCGAACCTGTGCCTGCGTTTTTCCATCACTGGCGAGCGGATCGCCGAGACGCAGATCGCCATAGATCGCGTGGATCGCCGCGAACTGGCTGCCCAGCGTTTTCGGCTTGGCGGTCCGGGCGAACAGCGCCTTCGCTTGAGCGTCGTCCCACGCGTTGAGCAGTTCCACCAGTTGCTCGATTGTCTGCTGGAGCGCCGGGCTGAGCGGCTGGACGGTGGTCAACTGCATCATCTGGATCTTGGGCGGCGCATATGACGCCATGGTCACGAAAAAGTTGATGCGCCCTTTGCTGCAGCGCATCGACCAACGCCCGCGTAAGGCGTCCTCCGGCTCGATGGGCGTGACGGCGAGACACTTGCCGAAGCTTTTCCGCAGCGCGGCGAACTGCTCGCGGCGCGCCGTGAGCGGCTGATCTTGGAACACCGGCTGATACATGAAGAATGAGTTGGTCGCTTGGCTGGCGATCAGGTCGTCGTCCCACTGCTCATAGAGGCTGGTGATGGTCTGCTGTGCCGCCTGCAAGGCTGCCGACGGCGGCAGTGTTCGTTTGGGCGCTCCGCCCGAATTCAGCAGCAGGGTGAAGGCTTCACTCATCGCCGGTGCGGGCGACGTGTAAGTCAGGTTGGCGAAACCGACCAAGCCGAGATTGCGCTCCGGCAGCAGACGATAGAACGTACCGTAGCCGGGTAAGCCGCCGCCGTGGGAAACCGAGTAACCAACCTGCGAATCAACGCTGCAGCCCAGCCCGAAACCATAGCCATCGGCTTGCGTCTGTGTAAAGGCATCCGGCAGGAGGCGCGGCGCGCGTGACGGGCGCTGTCGCCAAGGCTGCTGCATCTCGCGGGCGGAACTGCGGCGAATCGGTCCGCTTTCGTCGTCGTCGCGCGGGGGGAAGGCGGAGAGCAAGAATGCCATGTAACGCGAGAAATCATTGATGGTTGTGAAGAGACCGCCCATCGAGCCGAATTCGCCATCCTCAAGCGGCGGATCGGCGATCCACTCGCCGTCTTGGAGCCGATAGCCCAACGCCAGCCGCGCGGGATCGACCTGATGCACGTCATAGGTGCTGGAGGTCATGCCCAACGGCAGCAGGATGTTCTGCTGAATGTACTGCTGGTAGGGTATTTGGGCGACGTTGGTCACCACGCGCCCCAAAATGCCGTAGCCTAGATTGGAATACTCGTAGCGCGTGTTCGGCGGGCTGGCGAAGGCTAAGCCCTGCCGCATCAACGCCGAGAACTGCTCCGGCGAGAAATCGAGGTGTCGATCCGCCCAAGGATCGTCTTGCGGCAGTCCCGAACTCATCGTCAGCAGGTTGCGCACCGTAATCGGGGCGGAGTTGCGGGTCGGGTAGACCAAGTCGCCGAGTTCCGGCACATAGGTGGCGACCGCTTCATCGAGGTACAGCTTGCCCGCGTCGCGAAGCTTGAGCAGTGCCATCGCCGTGAAGCTCTTCGACATCGAGGCGATCCGAAAGACGCTGTCGGGGCTGACGGGCGTCTGCGTCTCGACGTTCTGGATGCCAACCCCTCCGGCGAAGATCAGGCTGCCGTCACAGACGATGCCGTAAGCGAGACCGGGAAGCTGATGCTGCTCGGCGTAGTCGCGGTAGAGGCGATCAATTTTGGGAAAGACGCGCGCAAGTTTGGATCGATCCGGGTGGTTGAACTGGGCAATCGGGAACATAAGCGACTCCAGAAAAGGTTGGCAGCGAATAGCGAATGCGGGATGATGGTACCCGCGTTGATCGGTTTCTGCATCCTTTCGCGCGGCTTGGATTCCCCGGCACCGCCTTTTTGCCTCACCTAGACGAGTCCTTGCTATAATGATGGAGTCGGCGTAATTGAAAGTAATACGAGTGTCACGCAGTGTGCTCCGAGGGCGGCGTGTGCTCGGCGAGTTGGCATTTTGTCCCGGCGGGAAATGGATCGAACGAATGCAGGATAAGCCCAAGCGCGATCAGACGCGCAAACGCGGCGGGCAAATTTCGGGCGTGCAGGTCATGTTCGCGGCGATTTTGTCGATTGGCTTGATTCTCGCCATCAACTTCAGCGGACGAATCCGCGACGGGCAGCCGCTCCAAGAAGCCTATAATCTGGTCCGTAAAGAGATCGCACAGTTGCAAGAAGATCAAGCGACCCTGACGGCGCAGCGCAATTATGTGATGAGTGATGCTTATGTCGAGAGTTGGGCGCACGACGACGGCAAGATGGTACGCAATGGCGAAGTATTGGTGATCCCGGTGCCGTCGGGGGCGGAAGTGAACGTGACCCCGACGCCCGCCGTCCCGATCAATGAGGTGCAGACGTCGCCCGAGCAAGCGCCGACGTGGAACCTATGGTGGCAGCTTTTCTTCGACAGTCCGCCGCCGAAAGCGCCTTAAGGCTCGCGCACGTAGGGTGGCGGCGATCCGGCGAAATCGACGATGGTCGCGCTCGTGTCGCCGATGGTGACGGATGTACCGGGCTGTGCCGCGGCTAGCTTGACGACGCCAATCCCCAGCTTATCCCCGTCAGGCGTCTCGACACTGCTCGTCAAGGTGCCGATCTCGCGTCCGCTGGTGCTGATGGCGGCGGGCGCGGCGACGGCAGCATCCAGCCGCAGCCTGACCATCACTTTGGCGAGCCGTCCCCGGCTCTCCATCCGGGCGACGATCTCCTGCCCGGTGTAACAGCCTTTCGTGAAACTGATCTCGTCCCACAAGCCGACTTCGAGCGGCAGATAGTCCGTGCTCAGTTCGCGTCCGGCGGCGGGATGTCCAGCGCGAATCCGCAGCGCATTGTAGGTCAGCGATCCCGCCGGGATCAGCCCGCTGGGTGCACCGAGATCGAGCAGCGCCGACCATAGATCGGCAGCTTGTGCCTCCGGAACGATCAGGCGATAGTGCGCGCCGCTGAGCGGCTGATCACGGATGACGATCACGGTCGCGCCGGCGATCGTCACCGTGGCGCTGTGGAACTCGGCTAAATCCGGGGCGAACTGCTCGACAACTGCATCCGCGGTCGCGCCGTGCAGCACGAACTGGCGAGTTGTGCCGCTCAGATCCGCGATCTGAGCATCGTCGTTGAAGAAGATGTTACGCTGAAGATAGCGACGCAGCGGCTCGCCACGTCCCGGTTCGGCAATGACCAGCGCGCGCTCACCGCGATTGATGACGAGCGCCCGGTCGAGGATGCGCGCGTTGGGGTTGGTGAAAATTGTCGGTCGCCCGGCGTTGTCCGGCAGCGAAAGCAGATCGTTGGTCGAGATGCGGTGCATCAAGTCGAGACGATCGCGCCCGGCAAGCTCAAAGCGCCCTTCGTGCGAGCGATCCATGAGCACGGCAGCGTCGAGCGCGGCGTGATACTCGCGGCGCGGATCGCCGAAGTGGAGCGGGATACCGTCGTTCGCTAGCGCTGCGCCCTGTGCTTGATAGAAAGTCGGGATCATGCGCCGCCGCCCCGTTCGGGCATGACACTGGGCAGGGCAGCGGAGAGCAGTACCCACTGACCGCCAGTGGGAGGCGTTAGCCGCGCGTCGAGTTTATAGCCGTAGGTGTAGGTGATCTGTTCGCCGTCAGCGTGGCTGTAATCAAGCTGAAGCGGGGCGAGATAACCGCCGTCGGGCTGGTCGCCAGCGATCAAGGCGCGGTCGCTGCCGTCGATGCCGAGAACGTCGCTCACGAGCTGCAAGGCAGCTTCGTGGGGGAGTTCTTCCGGGTTGAATGGGGTCGACAGGGCGTCGGCTTGCAGCGCTTCGTCCCCGAACACCGGGACGACCCGGACGACGTAGGTGTAATCGTAGCTTTGAGGCTGCCCGGCGGGTACGGTGCCTCGTGCGTGGTTGAGTTCTGCCCTGACAATCTGATAGAGGCGCTCGGCGGCGGATTCGAAGACGTCGTTGAGAATGACGTATTCGCAGTAAGGGGCATAGGCGAGTTCCATCGGTACGCGCAGCAGTCGCTTGCCGATCTCGGCGCTGCTTTCGCGCCGCTCGCGCATTCGCTCGATCAGCACGCCGATCGAGGGCGGCTCGATGAAGATCGAAACCACGTTTTCCGGGTAGGCTTCACAGGCGCGCGCCGCGCCGAGGACTTCGATGTCGGCGATGATCGCTTCGCCGGAGTTGAGAGCGGATTCGACCGCCGCGCGCGGCATTCCGTAGAGCTGCTCGTGAATGACTTGATGCTCAAGGAGTTCTCCGGCGTCGATCATGCGCTGGAATTCCGCTAGTGAAACGTAGTGATGCTCGCGCCCCGGCTGCTCACCGGCGCGGATGGCGCGGGTCGTCGCGGTGGGAAGCTGATGAAGATCAGTTTGCGCGAGGATGGCTTTCATCAGACGGTTTTTGCCGACGCCGGCAGGACCGACCAGAGTGAAAAACACGCCCGGACGTTGTTGGGAGGTCACGCTCCGACTTCCTTAGGGTAGAACGGACAGGATAACCTCTAGTTTAGCAGCATAATTGGGCTTCGGCTATACGTGGTGGGGAGAAAGCCAGCGCGGGTTCTGTGTTCGTTCACAAAACCCGCGCTGTTGTAACGTTCAGTTCGCTGTGCCGCTAGTTTCGGACTTGGACGTTGGCGATATACACCCCGTCTTGGGTGTTGGTGGTGCTACGGGTATCCAGTCGGAAGCGGATCATGACGTTGTTCGCCTCCGGTAGGGTGACGGTCACGTCCAGCCAATCTGTGTTGGAAGCTAGGATGCGCGACCCGGTGTGGTACTGTCCCTGCGTCCACGTAAAGCCGCCGTCGGTCGAATATTCCGAGCGCAAACGGCTGTTCGACCCCATGTCATAGAGCGTCTTGTAATTGAGCACGGGGGTGTTCGGGCTGCCGACGAGATTGAAGTAGCCGTTGAGCATCAGCGACGAGTTGCCCGGCGTGAGTGAATTGACGGTCGTGAAGCCGGTGCCGCTGGGTGTATTCGGGCTGTCGGTGAACGAGTAGCTGGTGGACGTTGCGAACAGCTCCGCGACCGCACCGCCGCCATTCTCGTAGAACTGGAAGGTTAGGGTGCGGGTGATGGGCACGCTGCCGCCGACGATTAGGATGCCGGTGTCGAGAGTCGGTCCGTGGTCCCCCCAGTTGTTGATGAGGTAACCGGCGGTCGAGGCACCGCCAACCGCTTCGATCGTCCCGCTGACACCAGAAATGTCGTTGATGATCAGGCGAACACCGTCGTCCGAAAGCGAGCGGAAGTAATAGGTGCCCGGCATCAGCGTGACCTGACGGATCCAACGCGCCGTGAAACCATCATAATAAGCGAGATCAGTGGTTCCCATCGGGAGCACCGAGTTGCCCCAGTTGTAATTGATCTCAGAGACATTGGATGGACCGATCTTCGGACCGGTCAAGGTCAACGGGTCGCTTGGTGCATAGTTCGATTGGCTGTTGAGCAAGTTTGCGAAGCCAGTCGCATTACAGTCGCAGTCGAAGTACGTCCCCGACCACTGAGTTGCGCCGAAGATGTCGGCGTTGGAACCTGTACCGACGTATTGATCTTTACCCAAGCCCCACGTGCCCTCGGTGATCCAGTTGACGGTCGATTGCGCCGTGTCATTGAAGGGCAGGGCAATCTGATTTGGACCGAAGGTGAACGTGATGTCGTCGAGAATAATGCCGTCGGTATCGCCTGACCACGTCCAACTCGTGGTGTCGTAGATGAAGCGTACACGGATTCGGCTGCCGACGAAGCTCGACAAATCGACTTGCCCGCGCAGCCATGTGATGACTTCGCTGTTCGCGATCACGTTGTTCGAGGGCGGCTCGCCGACCATCAATGGCTGTTTCGTCCACGTCGTCCAACCGCCGATTTTGTCCGGGCTTTGGCTGGAACTGGCGGTGTCCTCTTGCGCGATTTCGACGCGGAACGACGCATTGCTAGCGATCTCATAGCGCGTCCAGAAGTACAGGATCGGGCGGTCAGCCGCATTGGCGCTCGTCAAGTCGATGACCGGCTTGAATTCGAGGATCGACGAGGTGTAGTCGCTGGCACCGTTGCCGGCGTAGTTCGTCACCGGATCATTGGTGATCGCCTGCGATCCGCTGTGGCTGCCATTGGTCACGCCGGAGATCGTGCCCCAGTCGGCAGCCAAGTACCAGCGACTCGCTACGCTCCCGCCGATGGGCGTTGCGAACTCGACGCTATCGACCAGCGTGCCATTGGTGGAACTGCCGCGCGTCCAGAGATTATGAACGGTGTTCGGCGCGTCATTGATGGCGATATTGTCCACGTAAACGCCATCGCCAGCCCACCAAGCACCGTTGGTGATCATGCGGAAGCGGACACGAATGTCGTCGTCATTGGTGACGCTGTCGGCATTGGCAGCGATCATGCCCCACGTCTTGCCGGTGATCGCCTGAACCGCTTGGACGAGATTGATCTCGCCCCGGATCCAGGCTCGTTCGAGCGTGAAAGTCGAATCGCTGTTGCTCGAGTAGTCCCAAACCGTCGACCACGAGCCGATGCTGTCCACCCACACGTCGACGACGAAGTCAATATTCGTATGGACATCGCGCCGGTACCAGAACGTCAAGATCGGGTTGACGGCGGCGGGACGGCTGTCCGGCTCGACATTATTGGACGGCGTGTCGTTGAGCAGATCGATGGCATTCGTCAACTGAAGCGAGACGTCGCTCGTCGGATCGTAGTTCGCGTTCGGGCTGTCGGAGTAGGCAGTCGCGCTGCTGGCGGCACCACCAACTTCGGTAGACGGTCCCCATTTGTTGCCGAGACTCGTCCACACGGCAGTCGTGTAGTCGGCGTCTTCTGCGTCGTCGAAGAAGGGGTAACCCATATAGGATGAGGTCGCCGAGCGTTCCAGCCGAATGTCGTCAATATACCAGCCATCGCCGAAATCCGTTGCTCCGGCTTGCACCACTAAGGCGAGGCGCAGGCGGAACGACTGGGTGTCCCAATTCGGGATGCGCGTCAAATTAATGCTCACCGGCTGCATAGTCGTGTTGGTGCGCGCGACTTGCTCATTGGGAAGTGGCGAGCCGCTCGGCGCGGTGAAGTCGACCAAAATGCCGCCGTCGGGAACGTCAATCCATGTGTCCGGGCTAGCATCATTGGCATCGCGCGTGTATTGGACGCGGATGCTGGCTTGGGTGTGGATGTCGTAGGCGTACCAGAAACTCAGAATCGGAGAGCCGGTATCGCCGTCGCTGTCAGCAGCCGGTACCGCCGGTGAGCGCGTTGTCGTCAAATCGATCGGCTGCTTGAATTCGAGATAATGCACGCGCGGACCGCCCTGCGAATGCCCTTGATAGTTACCGCCGGGGCTGTCGTCCCAGCTCATACCGCTGTGAGCGTTCGTTGACGTCAAGTTCCAGCGCCAGCCGTCGATGGTATCCGGCAGCGAGGGGTTGTCCTCGAGCGTCTTGTTAGAGTCGGCGTCGAAGATGAAATCGCGCATTTGATCGCGGCTGTTGAGATTCCATTGATTGCCGACGGTGAACGACGAAGCGGCAGGCGCGTCAAGCACCTGAATATCGTCAATGTACCAGCGGAACGGTGTACCGCCGCTGCTGCTGCCGATCACGTAGCGGAAGGTAACCTGATCGCTCAAGCCGGGAACTGCCGCCCGCAAGTCGATCTGGCTGCGCGTCCAGTTATAGTTGCTGGTTCCGGCACTTCGGGTGGAGATTGTGTGCCAGTTCAATTGCGAGCGGTCGAGCACGCCGGCTACCGTCACATAATCGCTGACCTGCAACTCGGCGGTGACGTTGCCGACACTGGAGAAGTCCCAGATGTCCCAGTAGGAGTAAATCGGATCAGCGTGCCCGGCGAGATCAACGTAGCCGCGCAGCTCAAGATAGCAAGTTTGACCGGCAGTCCAAGTATCACTGCCCGGATTTTCGTCGAACTGCCACAGAATCGAGGACGGGTCGTTCGTCCCAGCTGCTGCGCCCCCACGTACAGCTATTATCTTCAGGGGCGCTGGTAATCGGACCGGAAGTCGAAGTCGGCGTCATCGAGAAGAAAATGTTGGCACCGCCGCCGTCTTCGGCGTAATCGATGCGGATCGTGTGCGTCCCGGCGCGTCAGTGTGCGCGACTTGGTATAGGTTCCGTTGTATGACTGGTTCCACAAGAACGCGGTGGTTTCGCCGTCGAGGTAGATGTTGCCTTGATCGTCGGAACGGATGCTGAACGTGAACGTCGTGCTCTGCGCCAAGAAGAAGGTGCGCTGGAATTGACCAGCAAAGCGGTCATCTGCTCGTCAGACCGGCATCGGCGGGACGACCGTTACTCCACTCGAACCCAAAACTGTTTCCGCCGGCAAACGACGTTGCGTTTCGGGCATCTGAATGAAGTTGATCGTGCGATAGTCGGTGTTCGAATTGCTGCCGCGTATAGGAATGATCTGCGTACCATTGCACGGTCCAAGTATCGCCATGATCGAGCCGCCACCACTGCGGATTGTCAATTTGATCGACAAATGGCACTGCAAAGGCGAGGTCAGATTGCGTGGGCGATGGACCCGGCGTCGGCGTATCCGACGAAGTCGGAGTGCTGCTAGGCGTTGGCGTGTTAGACGCGGTCGGCGTTGACGTGTTGCTGGGTGAAGGTGAGGGTGTCGGGGACGATAAGCCGCCGTTTACCGGAACCTGCACGCGATGAATGGGCGTCGGGAAAGGTGTTTCCTGCTGCGGATGGGTTGCCACCCACGTCACGGTTTCCCAGAACAACTCCGGATTACCGCCAGCATCATAGAGATTAGTCGACTGAGCACCGCAGTTGCCACCTTGCGGATTGGCGGAAACGCCCCCAAGGTTGTCAACAACATTACAGAATACGTTGCCGATTGCCGGTCCCGTCGCTGCTAAAGTGACGCCAAACGCGATGACGACCAATACCACGATCAGCACGTATTCAACGAGAGCTTGACCACTCTCTTTTTGCGTTCTGCTCGGCTTTTGATCCACCATACCCAATCCTCGTCATGCCTGTCTCGCGTTGGATGCACACGATCAACAGACCGATTGATCCAATTCCCCTGTACCTATGTTACCCAAATCCGGGCGTTAAAGATCGAAAGCTTTGTGCGAAAGTTGTTCTAATGCCTAAACAATTGCGCATAGTCATATATGTCGCCGGTGATGGGGGCGCGTGGTATGCTCTGGGGGTTGCGCTGCTAAGGCGGAGGGGAAAAATGACGGCACAAATCATCAATGGAACGGCAATTGCCGACGATCTGCGCGCGGAAATCACAGCAGACGCCGCACGCTTTGCCGAGCAGTTTGGCTATCCGCCGGGGCTAGGCGTCGTGCTGGTCGGCGACGATCCGGCGTCGGCGCAGTACGTGCGGATGAAGCAGCGCGCCTGCGAGCGGGTGGGTATCCGCTCGGTGGCGCAGATTTTGCCAGCTGAGGCGACACAGGCGGAAGTCGAAGCCGCGGTGCGTCAATTAAACGACGACCCGGCGGTGCACGGCATCCTCGTGCAACTGCCGATGCCACCGCAGATCGACGAAGAAGCGGTGCTGCGGCTGGTCAGTCTCGACAAGGATGTGGACGGCTTTCACCCGATCAATATCGGTTTGCTGGCGATGAAAGGGCGCGATCCGCTGTTCACCCCGGCGACGCCGACCGGCTGCATGGTGATCCTCGAACGCACCGGGGTCAAGCTCGCGGGCGCGAACGCGGTCGTGATCGGGCGGAGCAACCTAGTCGGGATGCCGGTCGCGCTGATGCTGATCAAGGCGAACGCGACGGTCACGGTCTGCCACAGCCGGACCAAGGACATCGCGGCGATCGTCAAGCAGGCGGACGTGGTGGTCGCGGCGATTGGCAAGCCGCACTACGTCAAGGCGGACTGGCTCAAGCCGGGCGCGGTGGTGATCGACGTAGGGACCAACAAGATCGACGATCCGAGTGACAAGCGCGGCTATCGCTGGGTTGGCGACGTCGATTTCGACGCGGCGTTGGACGTCGCCGGAGCGATCACGCAGGTGCCGGGTGGCGTCGGTCCGCTGACGATCACGATGCTGCTGCACAACACGATGAAAGCGGCGTGGCGGCAGTCAAAATAAGCACTCTCAGTCCGGTTTTCTCGATTTGTTCCGGTGATACCGGCGTGCTAAACTGGACGCCTAAATCCGCACGAGGAAGCCGGTATGACGACGCTGCTGATTACATCTATCCATACACTAGTGACCATGGACGCAGCGCGTCGCGAGATCAAGGACGGCGCGCTGTTCATCCGTGATGGCGTGATCGAGGCAGTCGGCACCCTCGCCGACATGCCCGCCGAACGCGCCGATCGTCACATCCAACTGCCAAACCACGTCGTCACCCCCGGATTGATCAACACGCATCATCACATGTTCCAAAGCCTGACACGGGTGATCGCGCAAGAACATGAATTGTTCGACTGGCTGCGGACGCTCTACCCGATTTGGAGCGGCATCAATGGCGAGGCGATCTACGTCTCGGCGAAGCTGGCGATGGCGGAGTTGATGCTGTCGGGCTGCACCACGTCGAGCGATCATCTGTATCTGTACCCCAATGACGCCAAACTTGATGACGAAATCCGCGCAGCGCGCGAGATCGGGATGCGCTTCCACGCCGCTCGCGGCGCGATGAGCATGGGCGAGAGCAAAGGCGGTTTGCCGCCCGATTCGCTGGTCGAGGGCGAAGAAAACGTCCTGATCGACATGCGTCGGGTGATCGAGCAGTTCCACGACGCCAAGCGCCACGCGATGCTGCGGGTCGTGATCGCGCCGTGCTCGCCGTTCACGGTCACGCAGAACTTGATGCGCGAATCGGCGGCGCTGGCGCGGAGCTACGGCGTGCATCTGCATACCCACCTCGCCGAGACGCCCAACGACGTCGCTTACAGTCTCGAAAAATTCGGTTTGCTCCCCGGCGACTACGCCCGCGACGTCGGGTGGGTCGGCGATGACGTCTGGCACGCGCACTGCGTCTGCCTGAACGAGCGCGAGATCGCCCTGTTCGGCAAGACCGGAACGGGCGTTTGTCACTGCCCCTCGTCGAACCTGCGGCTGGGTTCGGGGATCGCGCCGATTCGCAAGATGGTTGACGGTCACGTCCACGTCGGCTTGGGGGTCGATGGCTCGGCGTCGAACGACAGCGGGCATCTGCTCAACGAGGCGCGGATGGCGCTGCTGCTTCAGCGGGCGGGCGGTAATCCCGCCGGCTTGAAGGCGCGCGAGGCGCTGGAACTGGCGACGCTCGGCGGCGCGGCGGTACTGGGACGCGACGACATCGGAGCGCTCGCTCCGGGGATGTCGGCAGACTTCGCCGCCTATCGCATCGATACGCCCGGCTTCGCCGGTGCGCAGCACGATCCGGTCGCGGGGCTGGTGCTGTGCGGATCGCAGAATGTGGACATGCTGATGATTAACGGGCGGGTCGTCGTGCGCGAGGGTCAGTTGACGACGGTCGATCTGCCGGTGCTGGTCGAGCAGCATAACGCGATCTCGCACAAGCTGATCCGGGGCGAGTCGTGAGTCTTCGGCTGGGCGTGCTCGGCGCGATCAGCGACGATCAGGGCGATCTGCTGCTGTCGCGGCGGGGCGACTTGAATACGTGGGCGCTCCCCGGCGGTCGGCTTGACCCCGGTGAAGGCTTGGAAGATGCTGCCGTCCGCGAAGTGCGCGAAGAAACCGGCGTCACCGCGCAAATCGAGGAGGCGGTGACGCTCTACTATCTCGACGGCTGGCAGCGGATGAATATCCTGCTGGCGGGCTTTCCGCTCAGTGGCGAGCCGGTCATGCGGACGCGCGAAACGCGCGCGAACCGTTACTTCAATCGCGGGGCGCTGCCGCCCAACGTCCCCGGCGTGCGCGACGCGCTGAGCGACGCCCGCCCGCTGCCGCAGATCGTGACGTGGACGCGGGGCGATCTATGGCGGCTGCGGCTGCGCTTCGGCTGGCGCTGGCTGATCAACCGGCTGAGCGGGCATCCCGAACCGAAATTCCCGGAATTCAAGGTGCGGGCGGTCGCGGTGATTTTGGGCGATGCGACGCGGCGGGTGCTGACCCTGCCGGGTCCCGGTGAGCGGGCAGGCGATAGCGCGAGCGGGTTTCGGATGCTGCCACGTGTGATCTGTGATGGATCGGGCGCGCCG
>CAVSGS010000009.1:0-14666 GCA_963727545.1 uncultured Chloroflexia bacterium | reverse complement strand
AATCCTAGATCAACCTGCTGGCTTTCGGAGGCATCCGTGCTCAAGCGATTAATCTCCTTCACGCTCAGTCTGTTGTTCGCGCTCAGTCTGGCGATCATGCCGGTGCAAGCCGAGGGATTTACCGCCACCATTCAAGCGCTGGTCTGGTCGCCGGATAGTCAAGCCCTGGCTTATGCGACCAAAGAGGGTCTGTTCGTGGTCGATCTCGACGGCAACCAACAGCGAATTGCCGACGTCGATCCTCTGAATATGACGCTCGCTTGGTCAGGCGATGGACAAGCGCTGCTCGCCACACAATCGGTTGGCGATCAAGCGCAAATCTACCAGTTCCCCTTGTCCGGCGAACCGGGGATCGCGCTCACCGAGCGTCTCGACGAACAATCGCTCACCTTTGTACCGGGCAACTTCAGCGGCAGCGATCCGGTCACATCGCCCGACGGTCAATCGATTGCCTTTCTCGCCTTCCGCGAAGGCGATAGCAATTTATCGCTCTACGTGATGGCAGCCGACGGCAGCGATCAACGGCGGCTGCCGACACCGCCGCAGCGGATTGCCCGTCCCTTCTGGTCGCCGGACAGCCAAGTGCTCGCCTTCGTCACGCAGCCGGGGCAAGCGCTCGGCGATCTCTATGCTGTCAACCGTGACGGCAGCGGGCTTACGCAGGTCACCGACAGCGGCGACGTGGACAGCTACCAGCCGCTTACGTGGCTGCGCGACCAGATTGCGTTCTGCCGTATCTATGATCAGAGCGAGCAGATTGAGCTGAGGGCAATCGACAGCAGTGAGCATTACGCGATTTGGCGCGATGGACGCGCGCCAGCGATTTCGCCGGACGGTCTGCGGGTTCTGTTGGTAGCGCTTGGCTCCAAATGGGGCTACCTCACCCTCATGCGCTTCCACAACGGCGGCGCAACAACGCTTCAACTTCCCGGCGAGCGCGCCTATTACGAGGCTTCATGGTCGCCGGACGGGATGAAGATCGCCTTCGTCACCCACCGCTTCGACGATCCGCAGAGCGAGGACATCGTCGTGACGCAACTGGACGGCAGCCAACCGCAGGTGTTGGTCAGCCTCAAGCTGAAGTGAAGCCGCCTACGAAGTCGCCGTGCGAAACTTCGTTTCGCCTCAAGGGGCGACTCAAAATGGTACTCGCAGTTGCGACCCCTTCAGTGGGTCGCGTCTTGGGATAGCGACAGGTTTAAACCCGTCGCGGTACTGCTTTTCTTCCCCACACCTCACAGAGAGAGGGGCGGGAGTGAGGTTGAATCAAAAACCGGGCGATCTGCCCGGTTTTCTTGTCTCGCTAACGCGTCGAAACTATTCGTCGATCAACTGCTGCACGAGCGCGGCATCGCGGCGCGCATTGCGCAGCCGGATCGCCAGACTGCTGATGTAGAGCGCCAGCACGCCGAAGACGACGACCAGCCCCAGCAGCAGATAAGCATTGGTATCAGGGGTTGTCATGATTTACTTCTCCTAGTTCATCTCGCCCAACTGCTGGCGGAGCAGTTGGGTGCGCTCGAAGGCGTTTTCCAGCCGGATGCGCCACCAGACCAGCGCGGGCGTGATCAGCAGCGACCAGACCATCATGCTCACGCCGAGCGCCGCACCCATATTCGGCGTCATCGAGAATGAACCCTCGGCATTGGTCGAGCTGGGTCCGATCACCGTCGGGTGGATGGTGTCGGGGCGCACGCGGGTGATCACGAAGGTGAACACGACCGTCAGAATAGCGAAGATCGAGTAGACCGACGCCAACTTGCGCCGCTGATCGGGGTTGGCGAAGGCGTTACGCAGCATCAGGTAGGCGGCGTAAGTCAGCGCCATAATCGCCGCCGACGTCAGCCGAGGATCCCACGTCCACCACGTATTCCACATCGGGCGCGCCCAAATGCTCCCCGTGATCAAGGTGATCAGCGAAAACGCCAAGCCGACCTCGACGCCTGCCAGCGCCAGCGTATCCCAGCGCGTTTGCCGGGTGCGCAGATAGGCGACACCACCGACGAAGGCGGCGCTAAAGGCGACCGACGCTCCGACGAACGCGCCGAGGTGCATGTAGAAAATCCGCTGGACGTTGCCCTGAACGGCATCGGTACCGGCGTAACCCAGCGCCATGTACAGCGCGCCGATGAAGCCCAATCCCGCCAAAATTGTGAGTCCGTACAAGAGGCGATCGCGCCCCGGCAGCTTCACAGGTGACGCGGTGGGCGTGACCTCCCGTGAAGCGACTTGCTGTGTTGCACTCATAGTGCTCTCCGTTACTAAAAATAGTTCAGGTCTTAAAGATGATCGTGATGAGTTATAAGTGGGCTTTCGTGACACTCCGTAGGGGCGTTGTGCTTGCTACGCAAGCCTATAACGCCCCTACCACAATGCTTCCTAGCTGCGAACCACCTCTAAAGACGCTAATTATCCGCTTCCGCTTGATCCTTCATCTGCACGATCAGCCGCGCTTTCAAGGCGCTGCGCTGCTGCTGATAACTCGCTTCCGCGACTTTGCCCTCGTGATAGCGCACGTCCAGTTCGGCGATCTGCTTGATCAGCGCGCTGGCGTCGAGTGCTGCCGGAGCGTCGTCCTTCGATCCGCCGGTGCGCTCGCGCATGAAGAAGCCGAACGCCGCGCCGATCGCCAGCAAGCCGACGCCGATCAGCACGTAAGCGATGGTGCTGACGCCGCCGACCGGCGTGCTCGTGGTCGTCGCCGGGGTCGCCGCCGCGCCGCCGATGGCGAAGTTCAGCGCCTCGCCCGCCGCAAGATCGAAAGCGCCGCCGTAGCTGACAAAGTTCGTCGATCCAAGCTGGCGCGTCCCCAACTGGCTGAAGCCGTCGCCGTCGACGCTCATGGCACCGGGCTGCACCAGCACTTCAACCTGTCCCTTGAGCGGATAATCCACCGGTTGAGTGATGGCGAGGCTCATGCTGTCCGAGTAGGGCAAGCTGAAGGCGACGTGCATCACGTGAGCATCGCCGGGGAACACCGGCTGCGTATCGGACACGACCGACCCGTTGACCATGTAGCTCCCGCCGGAGAAATCCTCGTAAGTCGCGCCGGGTGGCAGCGTGACCGTCGCCGACTGCGGGACACCATCCGTCACCTGCACGTAAGCGTGATCGCTCGAGTTGACGAAGTTGATGATCTGGATGATCTGAAGCTGTCCGGCTTGGCTGTCCGGCTGCACCATCATCAAGATGCCGCCGATCTGGATATTCGTCGGGTCGTCGGTGATCTCGTAGATGCTCAGCGGGATGCTCAGTTCGGGCTTCGCCGGATCGCCGGTGGTGATGTCGCTGCTGAAGCTGACGCCCGAATAGAGCGTCGTCAGCAGATATTGATCGCCGGTCTCGAACGGCACGTCGGCGAAGCGGTAACTGCCGTCGGCGTTGACCGTCGTGTTGAGCGTCTGCGCGTTCGCGCCGTCACTGCTGATCACGTGCAGGTTGAGCGCCAGATCCGCCGGGACACTCGCGCCTTCCGTCTGGTTGGTGACCGTCCCGCTGACGGTGCCGGTCGCCGTCGCGACGGCTTCAGTCGCCCGCCTCAGCTTGCCGCTGCCTCAGCGGTTGCCGCTGTTCCAGCGGTTGCCGCGCTTCCGGCACTTGCTGCTTCGGTCGCTGCCGGAGTTGCGCCCGCCGTCGTCGCGACCGGGGTATTCGCCTGCGCGACCGCTGCGCCCGCTTGTTGAGCATCGGGGTTACCCAGCGCGTAAACATAATTGGCGACCGACCAGCGTTCTCCGTCGCTGAGCGTGCCGCCCCACGGCGGCATCATCTTGTCCATCCGCCCGTTGGTGACGATCTCGTACCAGTCGGCGGGAGTTGCGCCCGCCGAGGTCTGCGGATCGGTGAAGTCGGGCACGCCGGTGATCTGCCCGGAAGTGACGAATTCGCCGTCGCCCTTGCCCGACGTGCCGTGACAGCGGGTGCAGTTGGCGGCGTAGATTTGGGCACCCAAGGCGAGATCGGGCGCGGTATCCGGCACGCTGACGGTCTGCGCGGAATTGGTCGCCGGAGTTGCGGGCGGCATGGTGGCTACAATGTCGGGTTCACCCGCCAGACCGGAGCATCCGGCTGCGATCGAGGCAAGTAGAACCAATCCAACCAGCGGTTGAAGTCGCTTCAATGTCATAATACGTTCTTGTCCGTACTAACTAATGGGTCGATTTAATATACTGGGCGATCGTGCGTTCAATCGCGTCGTCGAGCATTGCTTCGGCATCCTCGGTCGCAGCGACGTCGGTCGCTTCAGTGGCGGCGGCGGGCTGCTCCTTGACAACTCGGCGCGGCTTGACTTTCGGTTGAACGCCCATCTGCTCCAACGTCTGCAAAATCGCCACGCCCTGATCCGTCCAGTACGTGCGCTCGGCTTCGTAGTCCGCGTCCGCGAGCTTGCCGGTCAGGTGATCTTCGTCGACATCACGCAGCGACGCCAAGGTGCGCTCGTAGGCGTTCACGAGCGCCTCGCGTTCTTTCTGCCGCGCGAGTTCCTCGCTGCTCGCAGAATACTTGCGGCGCAGGATCGGGAGCGCCAGCCAAACCGCGCCCACGATCAACATCACGACCGCCGCAACAATGCCTTCGGTGCTCATACTTTACTGCTCCTATGTCAGCAGACCGTCAATGATGACGCTCAACTGCTGTTTGGTGACACCGGCATAAATGAAGCGGGCGACATTGCCCTGCTTGTCGATGACGAACGTCTCCGGTACGCCTTGAATGTTGTATTCGTCGGAAATGCGCGTCCCCAAATCGGGTGCATTGAGGTAGTCGATGCCGAATTCATCCATGTACGCCAGCGAGCGGGGACCGTTATCGGCATAGGCGATGCCGAGGAACACCACGTCACCGCGATTCCGATAGGCTTCCCACGCCGATTGCAGTTCCGGCGCTTCGTCGCGGCAGGGACCGCACCAGCTCGCCCAGAAATTGACCACGACCACTTTGCCCCGCAAATCGCTCAAGCTGAACGTTTGACCGTCAAAGGTCGTGACGGTGAACGCCGGTGCTTGCCCGGAGGTCGGCTGCGTCTGCTGCTGGCGGGCGAGCATCAGTCCGAAGACCACCGCCACCGCCACGATGCCGATCAGCAGCACAATCGATCCCAACCCGAAGCGCGAGTGCCCACCTTCGGGCGTCTCATTTTCGGGCGCGAAACCTTGTTCGTCCGCGCCCGGTTGCGATTCATCGATTGGTTGGCTCACAGAACCTGTTCGATCCATGAGTGCTTACCCTTCCAAATCTTTTTCGATCAGATTTTCGTACTTGTCCGTCGTGTCCGAATGACCGCTCGGCGGTGGGGGCGTGTCGTCCCCGCGCCGCCGTCTGAAGATCAAGTTGCCCACGATCAGCAGCACCCCGCCGATCAAGACCCACGGCGTCACCAGTGAGAGCGTGCGCAGCGTGGCATCCTGCGGCGTGCCGACCACCCGGTCGCCGAAGCGCTCCACGAAGTCGGAGATAATTTGGTCTTCGGTGCGTCCCTGCTCCAACTGCATGCGGATTTCCGCGCGCCAGTCGGCGCAGGCTGCTGTCCCGCAGGTGTCCAGCGTGATATTCTCGCAGACCGGGCAGTAGAGTTTTTCGGCAATCGCGTTCACTTGATCGTCGGTGATCGGCACAGTTCCTGTGCTTGGGGTCGGTGCGACCGGCTGATCCTGCGCTGCCGACGTGAACGAGACCACGCACAGCAGCAGCGTCATCACGGCGACGATCATACGATTCATGCGCGTCATGACCTTATACGCCTCCGCGCGCGAGGCTGCCGGGAGCCGCCGCCCGCGCTGATTGACGAATCCGCTCCGGCAAAATGTCGCGATGCCAGACCGTCACCACCGTACCGATAATCAGGATGATTCCGCCCCACCAGATCAGGTTGATCAGCGGGTTGATGTAAACCTTGAAGGTCGCCGCGTTCTGGTTGATTGGCTCCCAACCGACCAAAATCACGTAGAAGTCGTTTTCGAGCGTGCTGTACGACCCGGCGATCGTCATCGTCTCGGTGCCGTTGGCAGTCGAGAAGAAGTCGCGGCGCGGGCGCAGATGAGCGAGTTCCTGCCCATCCCGGAAGACCGTTACTTCGGCGATGTCCATCATGCGCCCGTCGTCAGCGATCTGTCCGCTGTCGAGTTGATCGTAGCGCAGCGTGTAACCGCCGATTTCGAGGCTCTGCCCGGCAGAGAGTGTCTGCTGCGTTTCCTGCTGGAACATGGTGCTGCCGATCACGCCCAAGCCGATGATGGTGATGCCGAGGTGGATCAGGTAGCCCCCGTAGCGGCGCGGATTGCGCCGGTAGAGTGCCAGTATCGACTGGAAGGGATTCTCGCGGTGGATCATCCGCCGCGCCCGCACGCCGCGATAAGTCTCGTAAATGGCGACCCAACCGGCGACGGTGACGATCCCGTAGGCGACCAAACCGACGGCACTGGTGACGCCGCTCAAGTAGAAGAAGACCAGCGTGAGCGCGGTCAAAAGCAGCGGCACGACCAGCGCTTTTCCCAGCCGACTGATCGACGTTTTGCCCCATGCCGACAGCGGCGCAATGCCCATCAAGATGAACAGCGCCGCGAACAGCGGCGGTGTCACTCGCATGAAGTAATCCGCGCCCAGCGTGATGTTGGTGTTCATCACCAGTTCGCTGATGATCGGCGCGCCGAAGCTGCCCCAGAAGATCGCCACGAACAGGGCGAGAAAGACGAAGTTGTTGAGGATGAACAGCGACTCGCGGCTGAACAGGCTGGTGTTGGTCTGGTCATCCTTGAGTTCACCGCGACTGCGCCGCCACAGGATCAGGTAGACCGAAACGATGGTCATGCCCGCCCAGAAGAAGAACATCGGGTAGCCGATGTCGCTGCGCGCGAAGCTGTGGACGCTGTCGACCAAGCCGCTCCGGGTAGCGAACGTCCCGAAGATCACGGCACTGAAGGCGCCGATCACGAGGAACATGTTCCAGACTTTGAGCATCCCGCGCTTCTCTTGGATCATGATACTGTGCAGGAATGCCGTCCCGACCAGCCACGGCAGGAAAGCGGCGTTCTCGACCGGGTCCCAGCCCCAGTAACCGCCCCAGCCGAGCACGTCATATGCCCAGCGACTACCGAGCAGCAAGCCGAGGCTCAAGAACAGCCACGCGATCAACGCCCAGCGGCGGGTTGCCTTAATCCAGTTGCTCGACAAGTCGCCGGAAGCCAGCGCGCCCATCGCAAAGGCGAAGGGGATCACGAACGAGACGAAGCCGAGATACAGCATCGGCGGGTGGATTGCCATCCCGAAGTGGCGCAGCAGCGGGTTCAAGCCCTGCGCTGAACTGGCGAGGCTGCTCGCGCTCGGTGCGACCGCGCCGAGCGGGATTAATCCCGCTTGCACGACCTGCGCGTCCGCCGGATTGGTCGGGATAATCCACCAACGCGCGAAGGGATTTTCAAAGAATAGGACTAACGCCAGAAAGAAAACTTCGACCGCCATCATGTAGACGATGGCATATGGCATCAAACGGCGGTGGCTTTTCCAGTTTAGAAGGACAGCCGCCGCCGCGAAAGCGCTCATCAGGAACGTCCAGAACAGGAGCGAACCGGCTTGCGACCCCCATAACGCCGTGAACCGAAAGAAGTTCGGCATTTCCGGGCTAGACACCGACCAGACGTAAGAAATCTGGTACTGCTGGGTCATCAGCGCGGTTGCCAGCGACCCAATCGCCACCAGCATAAAGGCGAACGTCAGGAAAACGGCGTTGCGCCCGCTTAACACCAGCGCTTCGCTGTGCGCGAAACGCTCGCCATATAAAGAAGCGATGATTGCGTAGATAGCAGCGGCGAAAGCGAGAAATGTCGCTACTAAACCGATTTCTGCAAGCATAACTTAGGCTCCAGCCTCAACTTGGTCGGGCACGGACTCATCATAGCGGCTCGGGCATTTGAGAAGGAGTTCGGTCGCGTAGAAGGTGCCGTCTTCGCCCAGCTTACCGGTCAAAATCGCTTGCGCTTCGTTCTGCAGCAGGTCGGGCTTCACTTCATTATCAAGATGCACCTTGATCCGGTGCGCTGAGGTACTGAGGACGGCTTCGTGCAGCGTGCGGGCAAGGTCCGTCGTCTCCGACGGGATATTGGCAACGGTGAAGTCAAGCGAAAGCGTTTGTGTATTATAGTCGATTGTATCGCCAATTACCGCCCCTGACATCCGAACAGTTTTGCCGACGTAATCGGGGTTATTGAGCAGTTCGTCGATAGTCATGAAATACTGCGCGCCGTTGGTCGTCCCCGACACGATCAGGTACACTACGGCGACAAGCATCAGCACGCCACCGACTAAAAACTTGACATATTCAGCGCGCGACTTCCGGGTCGCCGCTGAAATACGAGGCTTCTCCCACGTATTTTCCATCGTAATCCCTCAGATCAGATATTTTTTCGTTGTGATTTGGTGTGTTTAGCTAAAATAACCTTAACTGAATCTTCTGTCCAATGAAATTTCATCCGTTACCAGTCTTCAGTGATGAATGTCATCAGGGTAAAATGGCGATCTCCAGCACAATAAAAACAACCACCAACGTGGAAACGAAACTGAGCAAGTTGGGTTTTGCTGTGCGCCACTCTCACCGCGACTTACGATCACGCGCAAGGCGAACCGGGCAAACCTGACGATCTCTGGGCACAACGACCGACCGAGTTAGGAAACGGAAGTGAAACGCCATGCAGCCGATAACCAGCCTTCGGATGAAATTAATCCTCGTCTTCGTCGGCTTGATCCTGATCGCCATGACCGGGATGGGGTTGTACGGCTACCTGTTCACGCGCACCGCGCTGGACGATCAGGCGTTGGAGCGATCCAGCTATCAGGTTCACCTGCAAGCCGATAGTCTGGAAAGTTCGATCCAGCAGGCGCACGGCGACGCCCTCTACTTGAGCGTCCTCCGCAGCCTGCAAATGCTGCGCAATCTGCGCCGCGCCGGTACAGCCGGCGATCAAGTTGACCTGTGGCAGCACGAGGTCGCGCAAGACTTCCTCATGTTCTCGTCGGTGCGCCCGATGTACCAGTCGATCCGCTACATCGACACGAAGGGGCAGGAGATCGTCGGCGTGCAGTCCGACGGGCGGCAGGTGACCGTCGCCGAGAACCCGACCGACCGCTCGCAGTCGAGTTACTTCCAGAGCACGCAGGCGCTCGATGAAGGCGGCGTGTACGTCTCCGCCTTCGCTCAAGAGCAGGACGCGCCCAACACCGGGCGACCGTTCGTCCACTACGCGCTCAAACTGCCCGACGATGACGGCATCCTCGTCATCGATTTACACGCGGGCTGGCTGCTGCGTAACCTCCCCGCCGACCCGGACGAGGATACGTGGGTGCTGCTCGATCAGGACGGTCGCTATCTCGTCTACCCGGAGGGCTTCGACCCGGAGCACAGCACGCTCGACGTCGCGCCGATGCTGACCGGCACCGCCGGTCGCTTGGAGACCGCCGACGACGTGCTCGTTTACGATGCCGTGCATCCCTCCGACGCCACGCCGGAACGCTATTGGGTGATCTACCGCGAGACGCCCAAGACGCTGTTTTACGCCGACATCACCACTTTTTACACCATCACGACGGCGGTTTTCCTCGGCGCGGCGATGCTGGCGCTGGCGCTCTCGCTGGTCGCCAGCGATCACGTCCTTAAACCGCTGCTCGATTTGGAGCGGCAGGCGGCGGATTACGGTCACGGCGGACCGGCTCCGGTGCTGCCGGATCGCCTCTCCCACGACGAGGTTGGCGCGCTCACGCGGACCTTCTGTGAGATGGCGCAGGAACTCGAACGCAAGCGGCGGCAGGAACATCTGCTGATCGAGAAGCTGATCAACGCCCAAGAGGAGGAGCGCAAGCTCGTCGCCTACGACCTCCACGACGGGCTGATCCAGCAGTTGGTCGGCGCGCGCCTGTATCTGACCAACTGCTGCGAGCGCTGTCAGAACAACGATCAGAGTCGCAGCGAATGCCACGGCGTGATGCAAGGCAGCCAAACCCTGACCGAAGCGATCATCGAAGGGCGGCGGATCGTCGAGGGGCTGCGTCCGGCGGCGCTCGACGATTTGGGGCTGACGGTGGCACTGGTCGAGGTCGCCGAGACCACCGCCGAGGCTGCCGGCTGGAATCTGGCGCTGGACGTGCAGCCGCTGCCCACCGAGCCGGACAAGACGGTCGGGGTGACGCTGTTCCGCATCGCGCAGGAGGCGCTCAACAACGTTCGCAAGCACGCCAACGCCCGCAACGTTCACTTGAGCGTCCATAACGGCGGCGGTATCGAACTGACGGTCGAGGACGACGGCAGAGGTTTCGACCCGAACGTCGTTTACGGCGAGGGGCGTGGCTTGGGCGTGACCACCATGCACGAGCGCGCCGCCCTCATTCATGGCACCTGCGACATCGAGAGTCAGCCGGGTCAGGGGACGCGCATTCACGTTTGGGTGCCGCTGACGCCCGCCGACGAGAGTCGGCATCTGTTGGCGCAGCAGTTGGAAGCCGACGTCAACCGCATCACGCTGACTCCGGTCTCCCGTCGCCGGAACAAGCCGAACTCCAACCTATAGAAGGAGCACGCGACAGAGGATGTTTAAGAAGTCATCTGAAAAGTCATCCTCGCTCTCGTGACAGCACAGTTGTAGGGGCGAGGCATGCCTCGCCCCTACGCGAGAAATGCAGAATATTACGACAAAATACGCCCCCAACATCCATCTTTCTCCGCCGCTTCGCTTACGGGCGAGGGGGTCGGGGCTAGGGGTGAGGTTTTACGACCGCAAGCAAAAATAGTTTTAAGAAGGGGACATTATGCCAGCCGATGACACACCAGCCACCGAGAATATCCGCGTCGTCATCGCCGACGATCACGGCATCGTCCGGCAGGGATTGCGCGCCTTGCTGACCCGTCCGGGCATCGAGGTCGTCGGCGAAGCCGAGAACGGCAACGCGGCGGTCGAACTCGCGCGCGAGCTGCTGCCCGACGTCATGCTGCTCGACATTCGGATGAAGGAGAGCGACGGCTTACAAGCGCTGCCGCAGATCAAGGCGGTCTCGCCGCAGACCAGCGTCATCATGCTGACCACCTACGCTAATCCCGGTTATCTGGCGCGGGCGATCAGCGGAGGTGCGGCGGGCTATCTCTCCAAAGAGACCAACCCGGAGCAGATCGTGCGCGCCGTCCGTGCCGCCGCGACCGGCGAGGAGTTGATCGACCGGACGCTGCTGGAAGCGGCACTCGCGCAAGCGATCGACACCAGCACGCCGACGCCGGAACCGCTCGAAATGCCAGTCGAGCAGCTCTCCGACCGCGAGTTGGACGTGCTCCGCTTGATCGTCAACGGGCTGTCCAACCAGACCATCGCCGAGACTTTGAGCATCAGCGTGCCGACGGTCAAGACGCACGTCCAGCACATCCTGCAAAAGCTCCACGTCTCCGACCGAACCCAAGCCGCCCTGCTCGCCGTGCGCCAGCGGATCGTTGAGTGATCATTGAGAAACTCGCAGCCGGAATCAGCCTAGAGGGGGATGCAAGATCGTTCCGGCGGTTGATGGAAGGATGACGGGGGTCGGGCACAATTGAGTATGGAACGAGTTCTGGTGGGGAAGATGACGCCGATGTTCGGGCGAACAAAAAGGACAGCACACACAATTCCGATGTTGCTCAGCATCATCGGCAGTGTGGCGTTAGTAGCCGGTTTGTTCGTCGCGGTGCTGACCATCACCCGCGCGCCCGCCAATCACGCCGGGATTTACCCGCCCGTGAACGGCGCGATCTACGTTGGGGATAAGACCTGCTACAACTGTCACACCGGTCAAACCCCGGAATGGTCGCTGAAACTGGACGCGCAGCAGGCGATCGCCAGCCCGGTCGCCAATCCCCAAATCGCTCTGACCGACGTCAACGTTCACGCCGAACTCCAGCATCCCGGCAGCGCCGACGCGACCGAGAGTGTGACCGTTTTAGACGATGACGTTGACCGGAGCGCCCGGCGCTACGTCATCACGACCGAAATCGATCCCGTGCTGCCGCCGGGACACGAAACTGATATGACGATCCCGTGTACGGACTGCCACACCGTCGAGCCATCGGCAGAGCCGGTTCCGGAAACCAACCAGTTGAACTTGGACTGCGAATCCAAGTCCACCGCACTGGCGCACCGGTCCTGCTTCGACGACGACCCGCAGACGGTAGTCCAAGCACTATCTGGCTGATGACGATCAGTCAGTTACCGAAAGCGAATGAAGGACGATCAACGTGAGAACTTCGCTGATTAAGTCACTAGCCGTGGTCGGCTGTGCGCTCGTTTTGGCGGGCGCGGGTCTTTTGGCGTTCGGACGTACCACCGTCTACGCGCAAGACGAGCAGCCGACCTACGTCGGCACCAAAGAATGCGCTTCATGTCATCGCAGCCTCGCCCGCGACCACGCGGAAACCAATCACGCGCTCGCCTTGCAAGAGGTTGGGCGCAAGCAGGAAGAAATCATCGCCGATTTCAGTACCGGCGACGACGTGCGTATGACCCAATTCCCCGATGAAGACGCCCCGCGTCCCTTCACCGCCGACGACATCGCCTATGTAGTCGGTTCCGGTCTCCACGTTCAGCGCTACCTCTATGAGATCGACCGGAACGAGTACATCGTTCTGCCCGCCGAATGGAACGTCGCCGACCAGAAATGGCAGCGGCTCGACCTCGGCACCGACTGGAACCTCGACAACTACGGTTTCACCCAGAACTGCGCTTACTGCCATACGACCGGCTTCGAACCGGATCGCGGGCGCTGGAAAGATGACGGCGTCCAGTGTGAGGACTGTCACGGTCCCGCCAGCGAGCACGTCAAGCTGGCGCAAGACGCCGGACGCAACCCCAGTGACGAAGAACTGGCGGCGGTCCGCGCGGCGATCCACCGCACCGCCGATCCGCAGGTCTGCGGGCAGTGTCACAGCCAAGGCGAAAATCCTGATGGGTTACCCTACCCGGCGGGCTACACGCCGGGCGCGAACCTGAGCGACTTCTTCACGCTCGTGCCAACCGACAGCGCCGACCACTGGTGGGTGACCGGTCACGGCAGCCAGCAGAACATGCAGTACAACGAATGGCTGACCAGCACGCACTCGACTTCGCTGACCGACATGCAAGCCAGCGACTACGCCGCCGACAAGTGCCTCACCTGCCACAGTCAGGATGCGCGCCAAGTCGCCGGAGAGATCGCGCAGGTCGAAGCGGGCGACCGTGACGGCGCGCCGCTCGACCCGCTGACCGTCGATACGGCGCAGTGGGGTGTCACCTGCACCACCTGTCACAACCAGCACACCGACTCCGGCGAGCCGTTCAGCCTCGTGATGGCAGCGAACGATCTCTGCACCAGTTGTCACACCCAGCCGGAAGACTTCGACTCACATTCACCACCCCGTCACCGAGATGTTCGAGGGCGTGGCGGTGGTGCAATGGCATCGACGGCGTGCCGGGGACGCACTTCAGCCAAGAAGATGGTCCGCGCTGCGTCACCTGTCACATGCAGCAAGAACCGGTCGCCGACGAGACGACGCGCTCGTCGCACGGCTTCAAACCGATCTTGCCCGGTGCTTCGGAAGAACTGCCGAGCGCCTGCGCCGGCTGCCACACCACCCTGACGACGACCGACCTCTCGCTGCTGGTCACCAATACCCAGTCGGCGGTCAAGGCACGGATCGAGGCGGCGCGCGCGCAGCTTACCGACTTGACCAAACCGACCGACGCCGACGAACTGGCGCGCTATCAGCAAGCCTCGGACGCGCTCGACTTCGTCGAGGGCGACGGCAGCTACGGCGTGCACAACTACACCTACGCCGACGCCCTACTGACTGCCGCCGAGAACGACCTCAACGCGCTGACCGGTGGCAATGTCGTCGTCGCGGCGACCGAGCCGGTCAAGTCAGCGACGCCGGGTCCGGTGGTGATCGTGGAATCCAGCGCTCCCAACGACGAAGTCGCCAGTGGGCTGCGTCCAGCGACTTTCGTCTTCCTCGGCGTTGTGATTGGCATCTTCATCACTGCCGCCGTCGCCTTTTTCCGCAAACCCGGTGCTTAGGAGAATCAGAATGACCATAAGCACTCGTCATTCATCCATCGTCAAAATCTTGCTGGCGGCGGGCATCCTGTTCGTGCTGAGCGGCGTCCTGATGTTGAGCGCCGCCTTCGCTCAGGATACGTCCACAACGCCGGAAGCGACCCCCGAAATTACGACCGAATTGGCGTTAGTCGCCACGCTCGAAGCGACCGAGGAAATGTCAGCGGCTGACGCGGCGGTCGATGCGCCCGCCTCGGACAACGCCACCGCCGAAGCGTCAGCCGAAGCGCCCGCCAACTTACCGGTCGACCAAGCCGCTGCTCAACTCGCCGCCGATGGCAAACCTTCGGACGCTTACTGTCTGCTCTGCCACTCGCAGCCCGACCAAGTCTGGACGCTGCCGAGCGGCGAAACGCTCTCGATCACGGTTGACCCGCAGGTCTTGCACGACTCGGTTCACGGCGTCGACAATGCCAAGGGCGCGCTCCACTGCGCCGACTGCCACACCGACCAGACTTTCCCGCACCAGCCAGAAGCCGCGCAGACCATCCGCGAATTCCAGCTTGAGATGTACACGACCTGCACGACTTGCCACACCGACGAGGCAACCAAAGCCCACGACAGTGTGCATCAAG
>CAVSGS010000008.1:0-70866 GCA_963727545.1 uncultured Chloroflexia bacterium | reverse complement strand
CCGCGCTGGAAGCGGGCACGCTCGAAGCCGCGACCTGTATCGACTGTCACGGCGCGCACGACGTCCAGCAGCCGGACGTTCCGCGTCAGCGCATCTCGCTGACCTGCGGCAAGTGTCACGGCGCGATCTTCGAACTGTACCGCACCAGCGTTCACGGCACCGCGCTGCTCGAAGAAAACAATCCCGACGTGCCGACCTGTATCGACTGTCACGGCGTCCACAACATCAGCGACCCGACGACCGCCCTCTTCCGGGTGCGCTCGCCCGAACTGTGCGCTAAGTGTCACGCCGACGCCAGCATCATGGACAAGTACGGCATCACGACCAACGTTTTCAACAGCTATCTGACCGATTTCCACGGCACGACGGTCGCCCTGTTTGAGCAGGAAGACCCCAACGTCGCTACCAACAAGGCGGTCTGCTATGACTGTCACGGTGTCCACGACATCCAGCAGGTCGACGCCAGCACCAGCCGCGTCATCCGCGAAAACTTGCTGACGACCTGTCGCCAATGTCACCCCGGCGCGACCGCCGACTTCCCGGCGGCGTGGGTCGGGCACTACCCGCCGACGCTGGAGTCCCATCCGCTGCTGTTCGTCGTCAACTCGTTCTATACGCTGCTGATCCCGGCAGTGGTCGCCGGGTTCATTTTCCTCGTCGGGACAGATCTTTTCCGGCGCTTCAGACGGCGCGGTAAGCCCGACAGCGCGAACCACAACGCGGAGTCAGGAGAACAATCCAATGGATAAGCCAATTAACGCGGTCGAATCGACTCCGCAGTCGCAGCCAAACGAATACAAGCGCTTCACAGCCGGTCAGCGGATGGAACACATCATCCTGCTGGTCACGTTCACCGGGCTGGCGCTGACCGGTCTGCCCCAGAAATTCGCCGCCGAAGCGTGGGCGAAGGACATGATCAGCCTGTTCGGGGGCATCGAGAGCACGCGCATCATCCATCACGTGCTGGCGACGATCCTGATGGCGGAAGCGATCTATCACGGCGGCGTGATCAGCTACAAGCTCTACGTACTCGGTCGCCGCGCCACCATGATCCCCGGCATCAAGGACCTCCGCGACGTGCTCCAGTGGATCGGCTTCAACTTGGGCATCGCCAAGCAGCACCCGGAACTACCGCGCTACAACTTCGGCGAAAAAGCGGAGTACTTGGCGGTGGTCTGGGGCACGATCGTCATGGCGATCACGGGTTTCATGATGTGGAACCCGATCACGACGACCAAGCTGCTCCCCGGCACGGTCATCCCGGCGGCACGCGCGGCGCACGGCGCTGAGGCGGTGCTGGCGGTGCTGTCGATCCTGATTTGGCACATGTACAACGTCCACCTCAAGCGCTTCAATAAAGCGATGTGGACGGGCAAGCTCAGCAGTGAAGAAATGGAAGAAGAGCACGGCGAGGAACTCGACGCGCTGAGTCGCGGCGAGACCGAACTCGTCCCGCCGCCGGAAGTTATCGCCAAGCGGCGCAGCCGGTTCATCCCTTACGCCATCGTCATGACGATCCTGCTGACCGCCGGGCTGATTTGGTTCATTTCGTTCGAGGATACGGCGATTACGACGGTCCCGCGTCAGGATGTCGTGGTCTATCAGCCGGAAGTGACGCTGGAAGCGGGCGATGCGGCAGTCGGCGCATCGATCTGGCCCACGCTGCGCTGCGCGCGCTGTCACGGCGACGATGCCGCGGGCAACGTCGATGCCCCGTCACTGCGTGCCACCGATTTGAGTTTTGACGAGTTTTACCGCTATGTCCGGGGGGGCGTGACCAACAAGATGCCCGCCTTTAGCGCGGAGGAGCTGCCCGACTCCTACTTGCTGCACGTCTGGACGTGGCTGAAACAATTAGAGGCGAATGCCTCGTGACGACCGTCTGCTGACGACCGCCCCGCGACAACCGCCCCTTGAGAAGTGAGCAAATCACCGTTGGGGCACAACCCCAACGGTGATAATGCAGGCGCTTAAGCTTGCTTGTTAATTTCGTTCAGCAGTGCTGCATCACGCTTTGACTGCCAGTGATCGACCAGCAGACCAACGCTGATCAAGACGATCACGGGGACGCCAATCCGAACTAAGAACAGTCCTGCGACACCGAGAATTGTGAGTACCTGTTCCATGTTGCCCTCCACTACCTGTAACCACCTTTGTTTGATGTACTCAGCATATCAAGCGAAGCATGGGTGCGTAAATCGGATTACACCACTAGCCAGCGTGGGGTATTCACCCCACGTCCATGCCAACTATTCTCGCTGTCGTCGCTGTTTACCCGGCGAGGAGTGAAGCAGATTTAGCCATGCCTTTCATCCCGCAAGACGAACTCCTGATCATCATCTTCTTCTTTTATGGATTGGCGTTCTATTCGATGGGGCTGGCTTTGTTCGTAGAATCCGGACGGGCGTCCGAATTGAGCTTCGCCCGCTCGATGCGACTGTTGGCGGGCTTTGGCGTTCTGCACGGCATCCACGAGTGGATCGACATGACCGAACAGGGGGTGCTGGTCTACCACCACCTGCCGATCTATCCGTGGCTGCAGTGGTTCCGGTTGGCGATTCTGGTCACCTCGTTCCTCGCTCTGCTCCTGTTTGGCGAGCAGTTGTTGATGCAGTCGCAAAACCGCACCGGCTCGACCCCTCACCTGACCATCGGCGCGATAACGTGGTATTTAATCTCGTGCATCGTCGTCCGCACCGCTTATCAACTGAACGACCCGGCATGGCTTCAAGCCGCCGACGTGCTCGCCCGCTACGTGCTCGGCATTCCCAGCGGTCTGCTCGCCTGCTGGGTGCTCTGGCGTCAGCGGAAAATCTTCCACGAGCGCGGCATGGATTTGTTCGTCCGCGATTTGACGATTGCCTCGGTCTCGATGGCGCTCTACGGCATCATCGGGCAGTTCTTCACCCAACCGAGCCAGATTTTCCCCTCGACGATCCTCAACAGTGAGCTGTTCTTCCACTGGTTCGGCTTCCCGATCCAGTTGTTCCGCGCGACGATGGCGATCATCGTCGCCGTCTCCATGATCCGCGTCTTGCAAGCGCTCGAAGTCGAGAGTCAGCAGCGCATCAAGGCAATGGAACGGGAGCGGCAAGAGACGGAAGCCCTCAGCCGCGAGGAACTCGCCCGCCTGAACACCGAGTTACAGATCGCCAACGAGGAAGCGGAGCATCTGCTTCAGGAAGTCCAGCGCCGTGACGCCGTGCGCGGCGAACTGCTCCAGCGCATCACCAAAGCGCAGGAATCGGAGCGCCAGCGGATCGCGCGCGAACTGCACGACGAGACCGGGCAAGCGCTGACCGGCTTGGCGCTCGGCTTGCACGGGCTGGCGAAACGGACCTCGATGTCGCCAGAGGAATGTGCGCGGCGGCTGGCAACGCTGGAGTCGATAGCGACCGACTCGCTGGGCGAACTACGCCTCCTGATCAACGACCTGCGCCCGCCCCAACTCGACGACATGGGCTTGGCGGCGGCGCTGCGCTGGTTGGTCGACCGCTTCCAAAATCAAGAGAAGCCACAGGTCAAAATCGAGGTGCAGGGCGCAGCTTATCCGCTGCCCTCGGAAGTTGAGACGACGCTGTTTCGCATCGCCCAAGAGGGGCTGAACAACGCCATCAAACACGCCCAAGCCGATCACATCTGGGTGACGCTCGACTACGACAACGGACCCACCCTGACCGTGCGCGACGACGGGCGCGGCTTCGACCCGGCGGCGGCGATGAGTCCCAGCAGTATGCGCGCCTCGTGGGGGCTGATCGGCATTCAGGAGCGCACCAATCTGATCAACGCCGTCTTAACGCTCCACTCCGCGCCCGGTGAAGGGACAACCTTCACCGTCCGCGCTAATGAGCCTCGAAAGGAACCTGATGCCAATCCACGTACTGATCGTTGACGATCACGCGGTCGTCCGCGCCGGGGTGCGGATGCTGCTCGAAAGCGACCCCGAACTCGAGATTGTCGGCGAAGGTGAAAACGGCGAAGATGCCGTGCGCCTCGCCCAAGAACTCCATCCCGACGTCATCCTGATGGACGTCACCATGCCGGAAATGGACGGCGTCGAGGCGACCCGCGCCATCAAAGCGCTGCCCAAGCCGCCGGTCGTCTTGGCGCTCTCGATCCACGAAGGCACGGATTACTTCTTCCACATGCTGCAAGCGGGCGCATCGGGCTACGTGCCCAAACGCGCCGCCCCGGAGGAACTCTTACGCGCGATCCACGTTGTCGCCGAAGGCAACGTCTTTTTGGAACCCAGCGTCGCTAAAGACCTCGTATCGGATTATCTGGTGCGGGTCCAAAGCGGCGGTGAGCACGACAGCTATGACGGTCTGACCGAACGCGAGCAGGAAATTCTGACCTACATCGCCGAGGACGCCACCAATGGCGAGATCGCCAATACGCTGAAGATTTCGGTCAAGACGGTTGAGCGTCACCGCGAAAACATCATGCACAAGCTCAACCTGCATACGCGCACCGAACTGGTCAAATATGCGATTCGCAAGGGGCTGATCTCGCTCGACGACGTGTAGAAAATACCCCTCACCCGGTCGAACCTTCGGTTCGCCTTCCCTCTCCCACGCACGCGGGGAGAGGGCTAAAAGCGAAGTGGTTCTCCCCCTCGCCCCGTTTCGTGGGAGAGGGGGTCGGGGGGTGAGGGGGAACTCAACTCATCGAGTTTGTAGACGCCATCTTATGTTTACAGAAGGCTGCACTATCATGAATCATCGTCGTTTTTGGAAATACCGAAGCATCACGCTCGCGCTCAGCGGGCTGCTGCTGATCGGCGCGGGGCTGTTTTTGCTCAGCACTCCGACGCCGGTTCAGAGCCAGACCGCCGAGAGTACCGAGCCTGCCCCGTCTGCCACGACTGAGCCAAGCCCTCAGGCGGGCGCAGACTACGTCGGCGCGGATGAGTGTCGATCCTGCCATCGCAGTGTCGCCACCGATCACGCCGACACGCGCCACGCGCTCACCCTGCAAGAAGCCAAGCCGAAGAATATCACGGCGGACTTCGATCAGGGCGAGGACGTGCGCATGGTTCAGTTCCCCGGCGAAGACGCCCCGCGCGCCTTCACCATGGACGATCTCGCTTACGTCGTCGGTTCCGGGCGCAACGTTCAGCGCTTCCTCTACGAAGTGGATCGCAACGAGTACCGGGTGCTCCCGGCGGAGTGGAACGTCGCCGAGGGGAAATGGGAGCCGTACACTCCGGCGGAAAGTTGGGATGATCCGGCTTACGACTGGAATCAAAGCTGCGCCGGCTGCCACACCACCGGCTTGAACGCCGATCGCGGGCGCTGGAAAGACGACGGCGTCCAGTGTGAGGACTGTCACGGTCCCGGCAGCGTCCACGTCGATACGGCGCAGGACGTCGGGCGCAATCCCACCGACGAGGAGATCGCGCAGATTCGCGCGGCGATCACCGTCAGCGCCGACGCGCAGGTCTGCGGCGCCTGTCATAGTCAGGGGGTCGATCCGAATACCCAGCGACCCTACTCGACCGATTATCGCCCCGGCGACGACCTGTCGCAGTACCTCACGTTCTCCATGCCCGACGACAGCGCTCACTGGAGCAGTTCCGAGCACGCCAACAGCCAGAACATGCAGTACAACGAGTGGCTGCACTCCGGGCACGCCAACGCGCTGCAAAGCATGGAAGGCAGCGACTACGCCGACCCGACCTGTCTCGAATGTCACAGCGGCGACTACCGCCTGACCGAGCAGTTGATCACCGAGACGGAGCAACGGCGACCGCGAAGGCACCGCGCCCGATCCGGTCACGCTCGACGTCGGCGCAGTACGGCGTCACCTGCACTTCCTGCCACTCGATGCACGCCGACGAGCCGCTCGATTACGAGTTGAGCCAAGCATCCTTACGCCCTGTGCGTGAGCTGCCACGCCGACGACCGCTTGCAGCAGGTGCATAACCCGGTCAAGGCGATGTTCGAAGGCGAGCAGGTCGTCGATCAAATCACCGGCGTGCCGTCGAAGCACTTCACCGAAGGCGCGATCTGCACCGACTGTCACATGCCCGACACCGTCGAAACCGGCGTGACGTGGCATTCGGGCAGCCACACCATGAGTCCGGTCTTCCCCGGTCAAGCCGAGGATGGTCAGCCCGAACTCGTGTACCGGCTGTCACACCGACCTCAGCCGCGACTACATGCAGCGCTTCGTCGAAAACATCCAGTCCGGCATTTTGCAGCGCTTGACCGCCGCGCAAGCCGCCGTCGAAGCGCAGCCGGATACGCCGCAGTGGGTGCTCGACGCGCTGGCGTTCGTCTCGAAGGACGGCAGTCTCGGCGTCCATAACTACTCCTACACCTCGACGCTGCTCGACGCCGCCGCGCTCGAACTGGGCATCGTCCAGACGACGACGCCCTCCAACGTCTCGACCGTCCCGGTCGAAGACCCGACCAACTGCGCCGAGTGTCACGCCGATCAATACCGGCAGTGGCAGGCATCGCCCCACGCCAACGCCTCGCTTGACCCGGTGTTCCTGAACGAGTTTGCGGCGCAGGGACGACCGAGCTACTGCATGAGCTGTCACGCCAGCGGCTACGATCCGCGCACCGAGACAGTACAGCTTCGAGGGCGTGGTTTGCAGCGACTGTCACTACGTCACCAGCACGACCGAGCACCCGCCGGGACCGGTCGAAATCGCCACCAACTCGGCAGTCTGCGGCAAATGTCACACCGGCGAGCACGCCCCGACCTACGACGAATGGCTGGTCAGCAATCACGCCTCCGCCGGGATCGACTGCGTGGATTGTCACACGCCGCACAACAACGGGCTGATCTTGGACAACGTCAACGACACCTGCGAATCCTGCCACAGCGAAGCCAAGACCGACGACATCCACATGGGTCAAGATATGACCTGCGTCGACTGTCACATGGTCAAGCGCACGCAGGAGAACGGCGTCTTCACGACCCAGACCGGGCACTCAATGCTGATCGACCCCGGCATCTGCGCCAACTGTCACGGCAATATCCACCTGCTCAGCAGCGGCACGGCGAACTTGACCGATCAGGAGAAAAGCCAGCTTACCTCGCTGGAAACGCAGGTCGGCGAACTGAAAACCACCGCTGCCGATAACCTGAATACCGGCATCGTCGGCGGCGCGATTGGCGCGCTGGTGCTGGTGGTGATCGCCTTCGTCATTATTCGTATCGGGAGGTTGAAATGACCGAACCCACACCCGAACCGACACTGGAAAAACCAACTGAAAAGAACGGGGATCACACCCGTGAACTGACCCGCCGTGAATTCGTCCGCCTCGCGCTCGGTTTGGGCGTGGGGCTGGTCGGCGCGGAATGGGTCTGGGAGTGGTTCCGCGTCCACAACGACCCCTTCGCCCAAGCCGAGGAAACCTCGACTGAGGGACCCTACTGGTCGATGGTGATCGACCTCGAGAAGTGCATCGGCTGTCACCGCTGCGTCTACGCTTGCGAGGCGACCAACGACACGCAGGAGGGGCATCTCTGGAACATCCTGATCGAGGATCAGACGACCTTCGCCAAGCCGGTGTTCCTGACCCGTCCCTGTATGCACTGCGAGAATGCGCCCTGCGTCTTCGTCTGCCCGGTTCACGCCACCTATCACCGTCCTGACGGGCTGGTGGCGATGGACTACGACAAGTGCATCGGCTGTCGCTACTGCATGGTCGCCTGCCCCTACGGGGTGCGCGTCTTCAACTGGGAGGAGCGCACCGACGTCAACCCGCAGATCGGCGTCTGGGGCGAGCCGGAAGTGCCGCGCCGTCCGCGCGGTGTGGTCGAAAAATGTACCTTCTGCTCGCAGCGGCTCGATGCCGCCGCCGAGCGCGGGCTGCGCCCCGGCTACGATCGCGCGGCGACCCCCGCTTGCTGCAACATCTGTCCAACCGAGGCGCGCGTCTTCGGCGACCTGCGTGACCCGGAGAGTCCGGCGTCGCGGGCGATGAAGAATCGCGAAGCGGTCGTGCTCCGCAGCGACTTGGGCACCAAACCGCGCGTCTTTTATCTGCTGCCAAAGGCTTGATCATGAGGAGACTACAAAGCATCAATCCGTTCTGGGCTTGGATCGCCCTCCTGATCGGGCTGATCGGCGTCGGCTTGCTCGGCGCGTATCAGGTGTTCATGTACGGGTTGGGCGTCACCGGGCTGACCGACGGCGCCCCTTGGGGCGTGTGGATCACGCTCGACCTGTCCTGTGTTGGCTTAAGCGCGGGCGCCTTCTCGCTCTCCGCGATCACCTATCTGCTCGGACGGCGCCAGTATCAACCGCTGGCGCGCGTCGCCGTGTTCATCGGTCTGCTCGGCTACAGCGGCGCGCTGCTCTGCCTGCTGCTCGACATCGGGCGACCGGATCGCTTCTGGCATCCTTGGGTGTACTGGAATACGCACTCGATGCTCTGGGAAGTGACGCTCTGCATCACGCTCTATTTCTCGGTGCTGCTGCTCGAAGTCTTCCCGATGGTGATCGAGCTGCCGTTGTTCGACCGCTTCGGCTTCCTGCGCAGCTTCGGTCATCGCATCCATCGCTTCGCGCCCGTGCTGGCGGTGATCGGCTTGTGCCTGTCGCTGCTGCACCAATCGAGCTTGGGCGGCACTTACGGCGTGGTGATCGGGCGAGCGGCGCTGTTCCGCGCCACCATGCCGCTGCTGTTCATCATTTCGGCAGTCGCGGCGGGGATGGCGTTCTCGGTTCACATGACGCTGCTGGTGCAGTGGGTGGGCAAGCGCACGCTGGTGCCGAAGAAGGTGCTGTTCGAAGTCGGGCAGATTTCGGCGGCGGTGCTGCTGCTCTACCTCTACATGCGCTTCTGGGATACGACCGCCGGGAGTTATGGCTACGTCCCCGGACGCACCGAAGCCGATACCGTGCTGATGAACGGACCGTTTGCGGTCTCGTTCTGGGCGTGGGAGATGATCCTCGGCGGCGTGGTCGCCGCTTTCCTGCTGATCCGCGCGCGATCGCGGCAGAGCATCCTGCTGCTGACTATCGGCAGCGGGCTGGCGATGGCGGGCTTGATCGCCAACCGCTGGCACACGACCCTGCTGGCGTTCACGCAGCCGCTCTCGACCGCGCCGGTGCTGACCGATCCGCCGGTCTCGGTCTACGTCCCGGCGTGGCCCGAATGGGCGACCGCGCTGGGCGTCGTCGCCATCCTGACGCTGGCATTCAGCTTAGGGATGCACTTCCTGCCCGTCTTCAAGGGACTCAGCGTCGAAGAACTCGCCGCCGCTGACGAAAGCCTCGCCACCGCCAGCGACGATCAACCGCTGCGGGCGAGTTCGTAACACGCCAATGATTTTGTAGGGGCACAGCGTGCTGTGCCCCTATGGGTCATCAAAGGGCGCACAGCCGTGCGCCCCTACCAACCTCGCTCCGAAGACAACCAACGCAATCTACAGTCGGTTTGCGCCCCTCCCTGAAATCGGGGAGGGGTCGGGGGTGGGGTCGTATTTTCTACTTCTTAAAACTCTCCAGCAGTTCAATCGTCGTACCGAGCGCGTCGTCGCTCGCCATGTAGGTGTACATGCCGCTCTTGTCGCTGTACAAGCCCTGCTGCGCCACCTCGATCCCGTTTGCGCCGAAGTGCGCGACGACCTGCTGCGTGTCCCCAATCTGGAAGGCGATGTGCTGCGCGCCTTCGCCCCGCGCGTTGAGGTAATCGCGCCAGACGCTCGGCTGCTCGTCCGGCTGGATCAGCTCAATCGTCACCTGCCCAAAGTTCATGAAAGCGAGCTTGGCGGTCGCGCTGGACGGCTGCCCCTTGTAGGTCGAATCGCCCAGCGTGGTCTGGATCGACGGCAGCGGCACGCCGAGCACCTCGTGATAGCGCTGCGCCGTCGCCGCGATGTCGCTGACGATCATCCCGACCTGACACACCACGTCGGTGCCGATGCCCTTGTCCGCCGGGAAGGACAGCACGTTGAAGGTCGGGATGCCGCTGAAGACTTCCAGCAGTTCGATCACCACGCCGAGGTCGCGGTCGGTGTCGAGATAGGTGTACCTGCCGGTCTGCCCGGTGAACAGCCCTTGATGCGTGACCTGATAGCCCTCGTCCCTGAAAGACTGCGCCACCGGCTCGGTTTTGGCGACGAAGAAGGCGACGTGATGCACGCCCTCGCCGTGCTGATCGAGGTAGTCCCACCACGCACTCGGCGGTTCGAGCGGCTGAAGCAGTTCGAACTGGATGCGCCCGATGTTGAAGGCGGTCAGCTTGGCGCGCGCGTCGGTCGGCTTACCGTGATAGGTCGCTTCGGTCTGGTCGTGCAGTTCCGTGACCTGAAAGTCGCCTGCGTCAAAACCGAGGATCTCGGCGTAGCGCTGCGCCGTCGCCTCGACGTCGCGCACGATGATGCAAATTTGCCCGATCACTTGATTGTCGATACCCGAAACTGCCATCAAAAATTCTCCTTAAGTGGATTCAAGTTCATTGCTTGAAAAACGCATCTTCATCATTTGTAGGGGCGCAGCGCGCTGCGCCCCTACTGGCAACCGAAGGTTGCACGGCGTCTTGGCGGTTCCATTTTTCTTTCAAGCTATCCTCACGGATAGTAGCGATACATATTGCCGGTATTGGGGATGTGCTGTCATCGCCTCGTCGCTGATCGCCGTCAGCGCGGCGAACACCTCATCGGCGATCTCGCCGTCGAGCGCGGCGGCGTTCTGCTCAAGCTGATCCGGCGTCTTGGCGCTGACAATCGCGCTGGCGATGTCCGGCTGCTGCAGCACCCAGCGGATCGCCAACTGCGTCAGCGGGCGCTGGGCGCGCTCGGCGACGCGCTTCATCGCCTCGACCGCCGCGTAAACGTGCGCCCAGACCTCGGCTCGAAGTGAACCGTCCCGGCGCGGAAGGCGTCGAGCTGCCCGCTGGGGTCGCGCGCGAACTTGCCGGTCAGCACGCCCTGCGCAATCGAGGCATAGGTCACGACGGCGATCCCGTGATCGCGGCAGTAGGGGATCACGTCGGCTTCGGCAAAGCGCCAGAGCAGGCTGTAGTTCAGTTGATGCGCGTCGATGCGTCCGGCTTCGGCGACCTGCGCCATCTGCTCGACGTTGAAGTTGCTCACGCCGATCAGCCGGATTTTGCCCTGCGCCCGCGCCCGTTTCCAGCCCTTCCAGCAGCGGACGCGCGTCCTTGCCCGCGCGGGGCCAGTGGATGTAATACAGGTCGATCTGGTCGGTTTGCAGCCGCGCGAGGCTCTGATCGACCGCTGCCAGCATCCGGTCAGCGCTCATCTCGTCGCTGGCGGCTTTCGACGCGATAAACAGCCGATCGCGCTTGTCGGCGCTGAACTTGCCCAACACCTGCTCGGAGACGCCATCGCCGTAGCCGGAGGCGGTGTCGAAGTGGTTGATACCCGCCCCCAGCGCCGCGTCGAGCGTCGCCAGCCGCTCGGCTTCGCGCGCCGCATCCCACACGTCCGCGCCGAACAGCGAGCCGCCCAGCGCCAACCGGGTCAGCGGTTGCCCGGAGCGCAGCACCAAAGCATCAGAATTCATCAGGAAAAATCTCCAAGTCCATTTTTTCGCTCAGTGTAACACGGGCAGCTAGAACCAATCCGGTCTCGCAGTTCATCAAGCAGGGCAAACGCATCAAAATCAATTTGAACCGCCAAGTCGCCAAGATCGCCAAGAAAGACGATTTTTTAGAGGCTTTTATGCTGCTAACAGCCTTTAAGTATGTCCTTTGATCGAGTGAAGTAGGGCTTTTCAATGTTTCTCCTTGGCGTAGGCAACCGAAGGTTGCACGGCGTCCTTGGCGGTTAATTATCGTATTTAGAAATTTGATGCGTTTGCCCTATCATCAAGCAGGTCTCTTGTAGTTTGAAAACACCTCACCCGCTTCGCTACGCTCAGCCGCCCTCTCCACTTTGTGGAGAGGGCACGACCGTTAGGTCGGGGTGAGGTCGTTTATTTTCTTGTTGCCCATTGCTTGACAGGCTAGACTGGGGCAAAACGGATCGCAGCGGGGGAAATAATGGCTCAATTTGATCGATTAACCGTTTACAACACAATTTTGGCAGACGGGATGGTGCCACTGTTCTATCATGCCGATTTGGAGGTCGCGCAGCAGTTGGCGGGCGCGCTGGCGGACGGTGGCAGTCACCTGCTCGAATTCACCAATCGCGGCGAATCGGCGCTGGAAGTCTTCCGGGGATTAGTAAAATACTGCGCTGCCACCTATCCCCAGATGATCCTCGGCGTCGGCTCGGTCGACGACGCGCCGACCGCCGCGCTGTTCCTCGCCTATGGCGCGAATTTCATCGTCGGACCGACCTTTAACCCGGAGATCGCGCGGCTGTGCAACCGGCGCAAGATCGCCTACCTGCCCGGCTGCGGGACGCTCACCGAGATCGCCACTGCCGAAGAAGCGGGCGTCGAGATCGTCAAGCTGTTCCCCGGCAGCGCGGCGGGCGGCGCGGGCTTCGTCAAGGACGTGCTCGCCCCGCGTCCGTGGAGCCGCATCATGCCGACCGGCGGCGTCACCGCCGAGGAAGCCAATCTCAAGGCGTGGTTTGACGCCGGGGTCGCCTGCGTCGGGATGGGCAGCGGCTTGCTCCGTAAGGACTGGATCAAGGCGGGCGACACCACCGCGATCACCGACCTGACCCGCTCGACGCTGGCGTTGATCGCGCGGCTGCGGGCGAAATAACGCCCGTATCGTCAGGGCTGCGGCGGCTGCCAGCGCGGATTGTCGATGATCGCCGGAGCGCCGTCCCGCTCGACGACCAATTTGCGGAAGCCCTGCCGCTCGATGGTGCCGTAGTCGTGCCCGGAGTTGCCCGGATAGATGAAGAAGAAAATCAGGTCTTCGTCCGGGCTGACGTTGACCGAGCGATGCGCCCAGCGCGGCAGCACGTAGAGGACTTTGCCGGGGCGCAGTTCCTCGACCGCCCACTCGCCTTCCGGCGTTTCCATGACCATGCAGCCGCGACCTTTGAGGCAGTAGTAGACCTCGCCGGTCTCCAGCACGGCGTGGAAATGCCCCTTGGTCATGTGATACTCAGCGCCGATCTTGCCCGGATGCACGACTGAAACGCCGTGCAGCAGTTCCCCGGCGACCGGCGGACGCAGGATTTCGTAGACCTCGTACAAGCGGCGGTCACCCTCCGCCAGCGCCGCCGCGTAAGCGGCTTGGTCGAGATAGTACCCGTTCATGTCGCTCAGGGTGCGCTCGGTGCGGTGGTCATACGCCGACGGCACGAAATCCGGCGCGGGGAGATCAAACGTAAAGGGGACGTTCTTCATCAGGCTTGCGCTCCTCTAGCTGTCTAACGCGGCAGCAGCATACCGAAAAGTCCGCTCGAAAACGAGCACCAGCGATCAATCCGAGGGCGAAACTGCCGGAAAGCCACAGCGCGCCTAATGCGATCGCACTAGGCGCTGGTAAAAGCTAGCGAATTTAGCCGGATGAGCGCTGCGGCTCAGTCGGCGCAGTTTTCCATCTGCGTCATCAAGTAGACGACGCCATGCTCGCCGACGACGCCGGAGTGCGGGCGCGCGCCGGGAACGTTCAACCGATCACCGGCGATGCAGGGATACTGCTTGTCGCCGATCTGGATGTCGGCGCTGCCCTGCAAAAATGCCAGAATCAGGTCGCAGCTGTGGCGGTGGTTGCTATAAACCGTGCCCGGTGCATCGGCGACGCGGGTGGGTGCGTGTCCTTCGCTGGTGAGCTGCACGAAAATCTGATCTTCGCTCAGGCTGCGATAATATTGGCGCTCGTGAATCGCCATAATTTCCTCCTCGTGACTTTATCAACACTGTACCTTGAGTGGGAAATCAGGGCGACTGGCGAAGATCACGCTTGCAGGGTGTTTATCTACATGTGAAACGCGGGTTAAACCCAAATTGAACGGGGGATAAAGAGGCGACATCACATGCGGAGTACATGTAGCGCCCTTACAACCCCTCACCCCCGTCCCCTCTCCCACGCAAGCGGGGAGAGGGGCGAATCGCTGCCCTGCGCGCAGCGCTTTTGTTTGCGCCCTTCCCTGAAATCGGGGAAGGGAAGCGACCGAAGGTCGCGGGGATGGGGTCGCTTTTATTCTTCCGCTGCCGCTAATCTCGCGGCGTACTGCTGCTGGTAGTAGGCGAGATAGTCGCCCGTCTTGATCGGCTGCCACCACCACGCATTATCGACGTACCACTGCACCGTCGCCGCGACCGCCGAATCGAAGCTGAAGCGGCGCTGCCAGCCGAGCGCGCGGGCTTTGTCGCAGTTCATGGCGTAGCGCAGGTCGTGACCTTCACGGTCGGGCACGTGCTTGATCAGCGACTCCGGCTTGCCCAGCGCCGCCAGCAAGCGATGCGTCACGTCGATGTTGTAGCGCAGGTCTTCCCCGGCGATGTTGTAGGCTTCACCGGCGTTGCCCTTGTGCAGCACCAGATCGATCCCGCCGACGTGATCCTCGACGTAGAGCCAGTCGCGCATCTGCTTGCCGTCGCCGTAGAGCGGCAGCGGGTGATCTTCCAGCGCCTCGGTGACGAAGAACGGGATCAGCTTTTCGGGGTACTGGTAGGGACCGAAGGTGTTGCTCCCGCGCGTGATGACGAGGTTCATGTCGTGGGTTTCGTAGTAGGCGCGCGCCATCAACTCGCCCCCGGCTTTGGCAGCCGAGTAGGGATTGCGCGGCGCGAGCGGATCGGTCTCGACCGACTCGCCTTCCGGCACCGAGCCGTAAACCTCGTCGGTCGAAACCTGCAAGAAGCGCTCGATCCCGTGCTTGCGTCCCTCGTCCAGCAGGATGTAGACGCCAATCGAGTTGGTGTGCATGAAGGCGTCGGCGTCGAGCACGCTCCGGTCGACGTGGCTTTCGGCGGCGAAGTTGACAATCGTGTCGATCTGGTGCTTTTCCAGCACCGCGCGCACCTCGTCCCGGCTGGCGATGTCGCCGCGCTCGAACTGGTGGTTCGGCTCGTCGCTGACCGGCAGCAGATTGTTCATGTTGCCCGCGTAGGTCAGCTTGTCGTAGGTGACGATCTTGTAGTCGGGATAGGTCTGGATCAGGTAGCGGACGAAGGCGCTGCCGATGAAGCCCGCGCCGCCGGTGACGAGAATATTCTTCATGACTGTTCCTCCGGCTTGGCGGGCGCTTCAGCAGACTTTTCCGCAGCAGCTTCGGCGGGCGTTTCCGGTGCTTGAGCTTCCGGCTCGGCGACCGCTTCAGCGACCGGCTCCGGCTGCGGCAGCGGTTCGTCGAGCACGAACTTCTCCAGCGCCTCGGCGACGCCATCTTCGGTATTGCTCGCCGTCACGTAATCCGCCACGTCCTTGACCTGCTGGATCGCCTGCCCCATCGCCACGCCGATCCCTGCCATCTGGATCATCTCGATGTCGTTTTCGCCGTCGCCGATGGCGAGGACGTTAGCGGGGTCGATCTTCAAATCCTTCAAAATCTGCTTGAGCGCCCAGCCCTTCGAGCCACCCGGCGGCAGAATTTCCAGCGTCTCGCGGATCCCCGGCTGGATCAGCCGTCCGGCGCTGCCGATCTGGTGGCTGAGCAGCCAGCGCAGCGCGGTGATCCCGCGAGCGTCGCCCCAGACGATCAGCTTGTTGAACTTGGTGCTGCCCAACAGATTTTGCAGCGGACCGACCACGTCGGGTGCGACTTCGTGGCGGGTGGTCAGTTCGCTTTCCAGCGCTTCGTAACGCTGCGGCGCGATGATCCGCCCTTCGGCATAGGCGGCGATGCCGAAGCCGCGATCCTGCACGAAGGTGATCACCTGCCGCGCCAGCGCCGGGTCGAGCGTCAGTTGATGCGTGATCGCGCCGTCGGCGTTGTAGACGACCAAGCCCTGCACGTAAATGCCGGGGGTCGTCAGCCCGAACTGCTCGACGTAGGGCAGTCCGGCGGTGCGGGTCTTGCCGGTCGCCAGCACGACTTTGATGCCTTGCTTCATGGCGGCTTTGAGCGCCGCCTCAACGCGCGGCGCGACGACGTGCTCACCGTTGAGCAGCGTGCCGTCGATGTCGATCACCACGGCGCGAATCTCGCGCTTGCTAGGAGTTGCTTCAGTCATGGTTTCATCTACTCTATGAATGGGCAAAATGGGTGCAGCTTAGGGAATCCAGACGTTGCTGTGATCGCCGAGGTTGAGCGTCAGCGCGTGCGGTCGTTCGTCGCGGCGCTGAACGGTCACCTCGCGCCCGATCAAGCAGCCGTGCAGCCGCAGGTCGAGATCGCGCAACGTGCTGTGCTCCAAAACGATGCTGCGCTCGATCTCGCAGCGCTGGAGCGTCACGTGATGGTAAATGCTGGTATACGGACCGACGTAGCTGTCCTCGATCACCGTCTCCTCGCCGATGATCGCCGGTCCGTCGATGGTGCTGTTGATCACCCGCGCGCCGCGTTCGAGCGTCACCCGCCGACCAACGCGCGAGTTCTCGATCACCACGTCCGGCGCGATGCTCGGCTCGATCTCGTCCAGCACGGCGCTGTTGGCTTCGAGCATGTCGTCCATCTTGCCGGTGTCGATCCACCAGCCGGTATGGACGTGCGGCTTGACCATATACTCATGATCGATCAGCCACTGAATCGCGTCGGTGATTTCGAACTCGTTGCGCCACGATGGTTGGATCGCATTGACGGCTTCGAAGATGTGCGCGTCGAACATGTAAATGCCGACCAGCGCCAGATTACTGGGCGGGTCTTTCGGCTTCTCGATCAGCCGCTCGACCGCGCCGTCGGCGCGCAGCTTGGCGACGCCGAAGGCGCTCGGATTCTCGACCGCTTTCAGGACGATCTGGCTGTTCCAGTCATTGCTGCTGAAATCGCGCACCAGATCGTTGATCCCGCCCTGAATGACGTTGTCGCCCAAGAACATGACGAACGAGTCATCGCCGATAAACGGCTGCGCGATCTTGACCGCGTGCGCCAGTCCCAGCGGCGCGGCTTGCGCGATGTAAGTCAGGTGGACGCCCCACTTCTCGCCGCCCCCGACCGCGTCTTCGATCTCCGCGCCGTTCTGCCCGACGATAATGCCGATCTCGTCGATGCCCGCGTCGCGGATCGTCTCGATCACGCGGACGAGCACCGGCTTATTGGCGACCGGGACCAGCTGTTTCGCCCGCGTGTAGGTCAGTGGGCGTAACCGCGTTCCCTTGCCGCCGCTGAGGATCAGTCCCTTCATGGATCGAGTCTCCGTTTGGCACACGTTGTCGTCGTAGGGGCAAAACTGAGTTCTGCCCCATTGTCACCGCGTAGGGGCGCAGCGCGCTGCGCCCCTACATCCTCATTCATCACGTCCTGTTCCCCCTCTCCTAGGGAGAGGGGGCTAGGGGGTGAGGTTTGCTTCTCTACCGCCCTAAAATCAAACTCAAAACGACCACGATCAACGCGAGCACGGCAAATCCCACCAGCAGCGTCCGATTCAGGCTCAAGCCGCCGGTCGCGGGCGGGAACGCCTCGCGCGACGGCTTATTCTGCGGCAAGCTGCGCCACATTTCAACCGCCTCCGGGTCGGCTTCGAGCGGTTGGCGCTCCGGCTGGCGCTCCGGCTTGTCTTTCGCTTGCTGATCTTCGTCGCTCACGAATTGCTTCTCATCATTGTAGGGGCGTAATATATTACGCCCCTACGGGCAACCATAACATTCAATCTTCAGACCACCCGCCCAAGCCTCAACCGAAACAGGCGACGGTATTTCTCCCCCTCTGAAATCGCAAGGCCTGACTTCGCTTAGATGGAGCCCAACGAAGGGGGTTCCGACGGGCGTGAGGTTATTTTCAATAACTCCCGCCCGACTCTTTGGGCGCGTTGGTCATCACCGCGCCGAGCACGCGGACGTGCACCCGTTCGAGCGCCTGTCGCGCCCGCGCCGCTTGATCGCGCCGGGTGACGCCGACTCGCACCGCCAGCACGACGCCGTCCAGCTTCGCGCCGAGCACCGCCGCGTCGGTCGCTGCCAGCACCGGCGGCGCATCGAACAGGATGTAATGCGCCCGCGCCTTGAGCACGCCGATCACTTCGCCCATGCGCTGGCTGCTGAGCACGTCCGCCGGGACCGGCGGCAGCGTGCCGCTCGGCAGAATTTGCAGGTTCGGCACGTCGGTCTGCACCAGCGGCGGCGTCGCCATCGCCCCGTCTTCGAGGATCATCGTCGTCAGCCCGCGCTCGTTGGGGATACCCCAAATTTCGTGTTGAGCGGGACGGCGCAGGTCGCTATCGACGAGGATCGTCCGGTTGCCGGACTGCGCGAAGGTCACGGCGAGATTCGCCAGCACGAGGCTCTTGTCGTCGCTCTGGGCGGCGGACGTGACCAGCAGCGTATCAATCGGGCGCTCGACGCTGGTGAACATCAGGTTCGTCCGCAGCGAGCGGAAGGCTTCCGCCGCCGCCGAGCGCGGATCGGTCAGGGTGATCAGGTTAGCGTTAGGCATTGGGTCAGCGCTCCATGTCGGGGATCATCGCCAGCACGGGCAGGTCGAGCACCCGCTCCACGTCGTCGCGGCGGCGAACGATGCTGCTTTCCAGAAATTCGAGGACGAAGACGATCACGCCGCCCAGCACCACGCCAAGGATCGCGCCAACTGCCGCGTAGATCGTCGGGCGCGGCGCGTAGAGTCCGCCGCTGGGTGCATCCGGCAGCAGCGCGTATACGCGGTCTTGCTGCTGCGCCGTCTGGTTCTGCTCGACGCGATAATCGACCAGCAGATTGCCCCACTGCCGCGCGACGTCGGCGGCGACGCTCAGGTCGGGCAGCGTCACGTCGATCTGGATGGTGAGGTTATCGCGGTTGGTCGCGAACTGGACGTGTTGCAGCAGGTCGCCCGCCAGCATGTCGAGATTCAGCGTGTCGATCACCTTCTGCGCCTGCTCGGTACTGCTCAGGTAAACCTGATAGGAGTTCATCAATTGGATGACCGCCAGCGTCAGCCCGTTGTCGGTGCGCGCCGGCTGAATTAAGACGATTTGCGTCGCGCGATACTGTGGCGTCTGTCGGCTGCTGAGGAAATAGGCGCTCCCCGCAGCGATCACCGCGAGCAGGACGATAATCCAGCCCCGGCGCAGCAGAATCCGACCATAGTCGATCAAGCTCATGTGCTCCTCCTGACGGAGTTGAAAATCGCGCTTATTGTAACGCATCGTAGACGGTGCCATAGGGTCGAATGATCGCCGTAAGAAAAGCAGGGGGCTAGCGCATCTATAAACTGAGCAGACTGATTTCAATTAAACTGACGATCTTTGCTCGGCTGCTAGCCGGTTGAGTTCTGGTGAGACTTCGCCAAAACTCACGTGGTTCTTATTTCACACGGCTAAAGTTAGGCAGCATGTAATTGTACGCACTCGACTAACGACCGACGAAACGGAATGAATTGATGGATACGACTTTGCCGAATAGATCCAACGGGCATCACATTGACGAAGATGCAGCCGAGCAGATGGAGCGTGAACTCTATTCCGACGAGTTCAAGCACGCCTTTGAACTCGATCTTCCTCCGGTCGACCACGCGGCGATTGAGCAGGCGACGACCGACATCCTTGCGGCAGTCGGCGAGGACCCCACCCGCGAAGGCTTGCTCAAGACGCCGGGGCGGGTCGCCCGGATGTACGACGAACTACTCAGCGGCTACCGCACCGACCCCGCCAAGCTGATCAACGGCGCGCTGTTCGACGTCGATTACGACGATATGGTGATCATCCGGGACATTGAGTTTTCGAGCCTGTGCGAGCATCACCTGCTGCCGTTTCTGGGACACGTCCACGTCGCCTACATTCCCAAGCACAAGGTGATCGGGCTGTCCAAGATTCCGCGCATCGTCGACATGTTCGCGCGGCGCTTGCAGGTGCAGGAACGCATGACCCGGCAGATCGCCGAATTCATTGACGAAGTGCTCGACCCCATGGGCGTCGCCGTCGTCGCCGAGGGCGTCCACATGTGCTCGATGATGCGCGGCGTCAAGAAAGCCGAAGCCAGCATGACCACCAGCGCCATGCTCGGCATTTTCCGCGAAAGCCGCGTCACCCGGCAGGAGTTTCTGGCGCATCTAGAGCGCCCCAGCGCCCACTTCTAAACCCCCGCTCTCCGCAAATTAGCGACGCCGATTCACCTAAAGACCAGTCTCAAGGCTGGTCTTTATTTTTGGGCATCAATCAATTAATTATTCGATGAAATCCAATCCGTAAACAACTTTTACTGGATTATCCTCAAACATCTACTACTGTCCTTATTAAATTCAGGCGCGCTGTGACGGAGTTTTCTATACGTTTTTCCCCTTATTTCCTCCGCCATATGACAAATGTCATGGTTTTGACATGATGATTTACTAACAATTGTTATAGGCATGAATAAGTTGTGAAGGTTTATCCTTTATCAATTTTTCCGTGTTAGTGTTGTCAGCATGTGAACGAAACAACACTAGGAACCAACAGAGAGGTCAGCAATGAATAAGTTTAACAAGAATCAAAGTGGTCAAGCAGCACTCGAAGCCGCCATTATCCTGATCGCGTTCGTGGTGGTCGCGTCGGTCTTTGCCTTCGCCGTTCTGTCCGCTGGTACCGCCTCGACCGAAAAAGGCGAGCAGGCGATTTACTCCGGTCTGCAAGGTGTGCAGTCGTCGATGGAAATCAAGGGCGCGGTCATCGCCGAAGCCCGGACTACCGCAACGTCGATGAGGTCGTCTTCACCGTTTCGCTGGTTGCCGGTGGCGACCCGATCAACCTTGCCGCGAGTGCCATTGGAACTGCCGACTCAGTAGAAGACTCTGGCGATCTCGACATCGGCCCATTCAGACTGAATCCCGCCTCAAAAGCAGCCGTCGTGATCGCCTACCGTGACAGTGCCCAAGCCGTGAACAGCCTCCCTTTCGACGTCGACTGGATCGTGGGCGATGGCGACGACCTGCTGGAAGAGGGCGAAGTTGCCGAAATCACGGTCTTTCTCAATCGCGGTGACGACCCACTAACCTAGCGGCAGTTGAACTCACCAATGCGCTGGGCGTCAACACCGCCTTTACGCTCGAAATCAAGCCGCCGACCGGCTCCGTCATTGCCCTTAACCGCACGACGCCCGCCGCGCTCGAAACGGTCATGGAACTGCGGTAATCGACAAACCTAAGCTCATGCTATCCAACTTTGTACTCGATGCAATCAACCAGCAACTCGACATCAAAGCAACTAAGGATAATGAACAAGTGGCAGAAAGTCAACCAGAACCAAAGTGGTCAGGCAGCCCTCGAAGCCGCCATCATCCTCATCGCCTTCGTGGTCGTCGCATCAGTCTTCGCCTTCGCCGTCCTGTCCGCCGGAACCGCCTCGACCGAAAAAGGTCAGCAAGCGATCTACGCCGGGCTTGAAGGCGTCCAGTCCTCGATGGAAATCAAGGGCGCGGTCATCGCCGGAACGCGAATCGGCACTCCAGCAGTTGTCCCGAATGTCGAAACAGTCGTCTTCACCGTCGCCCTGGTCGCCGGTGGTGACCCGATTAACCTCGCAGCCAGCGCTAAAGTGAAAGTGGACGGGACCGTCGATTCACGCTCGTGGCGCGTGCTGGACGACGCCCCCAATAACGGTCCTCGTGATCGCCTACCGTGACAGCACCCAAGCCGTCAACAGTGTTCCCTTCTACGTCGACTGGATCGTCGGCGACGCTGACGACCTGCTGGAAGATGGCGAAATTGCTGAACTGACGGTCTTCCTCCATCAAGGTAGCGACGAACCTACCAGCTTCGAACAATGCGCTGGGTATCAACACCGCCTTCACGCTCGAAATCAAGCCGCCGACCGGCTCCGTCATTGCCCTCAACCGCACGACGCCCGCCGCGCTCGAAAAGGTCATGGAACTGCGGTAATCAACTATCCAGCTCAACACTAGGGGCGCAGCTTGAACTGAGCGCCCCTACCATCGACCAGCAATCAAGCTCGACCCATTGAACTCAGACATCTACGCAACTTAAGGAATTCGCAGTGAACAAGTACCAGAAATTCAACCAGAACCAAAGTGGTCAGGCAGCGCTCGAAGCCGCCATCATCCTCATCGCCTTCGTCGTTGTGGCATCGGTTTTCGCCTTCGCAGTTCTGTCCGCCGGTACCGCCTCGACCGAAAAGGGTCAGCAAGCGATTTACGCCGGGCTTGAGGGCGTCCAGGCATCGATGGAAGTCAAAGGTGCCGTGATTGCCCAGTCCACGGATAAAGCAGCCGTTCAAACCGTCGTCTTCACAGTGGCGTCCGTCGCCGGTGGCGACCCGATCAATCTGGACACCGCCGATCCGCAAGTGGTGATCGCCTATCGTACTGACACGGTTCAGGAGAGCAATCTCGATTTCTCAGTCAATTTCATCGTGAACGTGGGCGACGAAGACTGCCCTGTTGGAAGACGGCGAACTCGCCGAAATTACGGTGACGTTGCACGATACTGGACGATGCCTGGAAACCAACACCGCCTTCACGCTCGAAGTCAAGCCGCCGACCGGCGCGGTCATTGCCATCAACCGCACCACGCCCGCCGCGCTCGAAAAGGTCATGGAACTGCGCTAAAGCAACTGCGGCGCAAATCAATGAGAGGGGCTGCTGCCAGCCCCTCATTTATGCCTAGACACTCAAATGTCGGCGCGAGCGAATTACAGGAGATAAGTGGATGAATTTGGAACAGAGGGTCGATGTCGTCGAGCAGGAACTGAACCTGATCAAAGCCCAAATTCAGGAAATCCTGCTGCAAATCCAAGAGCAGCTGCTCAAGGAAGCGCACCCGGTCCTGCGCGCTGAGGAGAATCGCAAAGCCGCCGCGCACGCTCCGGAAGTTGACGCAGCACCGCCGTCCCGCCCCACTCCTGCCGCGCGATCCAACGGCGCAGCGCCGACCTCGGAAAATCATCTCGTCAACGGACGCCCAGCGCCCTCGCGCGAATATCCGCAAGCCAAGCAAGTCCGCGCCGACTCGTTCGCCGAGCAGCCCGCCGCCCCGCAGCAGCCGCTCGACCGTCGCCCCGCTGAGCGCCAGCCTAATCGTCAACCGACCGAACGTCGCCCCGCGCCCGCACCGACGCCAATCTACGTACCACCGGCTCAGCCGACTGTTCGCGCCAATGGACATAATGGGAACAACAACCATAACGGGAGCAAGCCCGCCGCGCCGAGTTACGAACCTGCCGAGGTCAAAGTCTGGATTCAACTGGATCAGTGGGTCAGCCAAAAAGTGCGCGAAATGGGCGTCGCCCGCACCCGCCACTTGATCAGCCTTTGCGACGAACCGGAGCGCAGCCTGCTCATGCAGTTCATCGACGTTTACGACGAGCGGAGCACGCCGTCCGCTCCGGCAGCGCGCCAGCCCTATCCGGCTCAGCCTTATCAAAATCAGCCCTACGCGGATCAATCATACGCGAACGCGCCGTATCCCACTGAACCATACGCCCGACCCTACAACCCGTCCAGTGAGCGTCAGGATCTCGTGCTGCGCTTGATCACCACCCTACTTGACGATGCCCAACGCCCCGCCCCCTACGCGCCGAATGGCAGCGGCTACGGTACCCACTAAAGGACGTTAGGCAACTATGGATAAAACGATCACCACTGCACTTTTTATCGCCGCCAGCATGATCATGGTACTGGTGCTGTTCAACGTAGCTTACCCGGCTGTGATTGAAGGCGCAGACTCCGTAGCGCGGATGGCAAAAGGCGCAGCTGATCGGATGAGCTACGACATTACCGTTGTCCACGCCAGCGCCGAACTCGACGCCGATCACCAGTGGCAGGACGGCAACAGCAATGGTCAGTTCGACGTTTTCGCGTGGATCAAGAATATCGGCACGGCGCGAGTCACCGCCCTCGACCGGATGGACGTCTTCTTCGGTCGCGAAGGCAATTACGTCCGCATTCCCATCGAGAGCGAAGCGGGCGGCGCGCCGATCTACTGGACGTGGTCAGTCGAGAACGACAGCGAGTGGCTGCCGACGGCAACCTTGCAAATCGACATCCACAACGCCACGCCGCTCTCGACCGGTCGCTATTTCTTGCGCATCATCCTCCCCAACGGCGTTTCCAGCGAATATTTCCTAGGTATCTAGATCATGGAAAACGTCCTCGCCGCCGTCATCATCATCTTCTTGCTGCTGTTCGGTGGGCTGACCATGTCCAGCACCTACATTTCGGCGCAAGAGACCATCGTCACCGCCTCGCAAGCCGTATCCGACCGCGCCAACGACATCGCCGGGACCGACATCAGCGCTGCCGACCTGCAGGTACTCGACTCCGGCAGCCTGATCGTGGTCACGATCCGCAACGACGGCGACCTCAAGCTGGCGGATTTCGACAAGTGGGATTTGTTCGCGGAGTACTACGACAGCACCGCCACCCCGGTCTATCACGCCGAGCGGCTGCCCTACGACGCGACCGGCGCGGTGATCAACGCGTGGTCACTGGACGGCATTTACCTCGACGCCGCCAACGACCTCGCCGAAACTTACGAAACCGACATTCTCAATCCCGGCGAGGAACTGGTGCTGCACGTCCGCGTGTCACCGGCGGTCGGCGTCGGGCAAAGCGCCACCGTGACCGTCGCCACCCAGAACGGCGTGACCACCGCCCTGACCGCCAAACGCAATACGCCGCCGCTGCTGGTGCGCAGCTATGGCACGCGCGTCGCCGCTGGCGGCAGCGCGCCGCTGACCACCGCGACGCTGGACAGCATCGACATTGAGAACCAGCGGACGAACTGACCTACACCATCACCACGCCGCCCGAACAGGGAACACTCACGCCGATGGACAGCTTCACCCAAGCGCAGATCGACGCGGGCGAGGTCTATTACACTCACACCGGCGACGGCGACGACAGTTTCGAATTCAGCGTGACCGACGGCATCGACACCATCGGCACTTACAGCTATGCCATCACCATCAATCAGCCGCCCGAACGCGGCAACAATGCCGGGCTGACGCTTCCGGCGAACAGCACCGCCGTGATCACCAGCGATCTGCTCAGCGTGACCGACGCCGACGACCCGCCCGACAAGCTGATCTACACCGTGACCCAATTTCCGGCGAACGGCACGCTCAGCCTCGGCTCGACTTTCAGCCAAGCCGACATCAACAATCTGCAACTGACCTATACCCACACTGGCACCGAAGCCGATCTGTTCAAGTTCGTCGTCACCGACGGCTACGACGTGATCGGCACCGATACCTTTATCATCTCGCTGGTTCCTTGACCGATAACGCGCAGGAGTGAAGCAGACGCATGGTACTGGCACCCGAAATTACCGAAAAGACTCAGCTTAGCATCTCGTCGCACAACATGGAGCTGGATAGCAAGATGGGCGGCGGGCTGCCGATCGGCTCTTTGACGTTGATCGAGGGCGGGTCGGGGTCGGGCAAGTCGGTGCTGGCGCATCAAATGATGTCGGGCGCGCTGCTCGACGGCTACACCGTCTCGATCTTCACCAGCGAGAACACCATTCGCAGCTTGATCGCCCAGATGCAGAAGCTCGACAGCGACATCCTCGACTTCGTGCTGCTCAACAAGTGCCGCATTTACCCGATGGCGCTGACCAAGCTCGGCGACGGCGCAACCGATGCCCTACTCGATGCCATCAGCGCCGAAACCAAACGCACGCTGATCATCGTCGACTCGCTGACCGCCGCCGTGATCCACGACACCGAAGACGCGCCGATCTTCCGCTTCTTCGAGCGCTGCCAGCGGCTCTGCGCCGGCGGCACGACCATCATCGTTACGCTGCACGCGCAGGGCGTCGAGGAAGACCTGCTTAACCCGATCCGCTCGATGTGCGACGCCGATCTGCGTCTGAAAGCCGAGCAGGACGGTCAGCGCTTGGTCAAGACGCTCGAAGTCAACAAGATTCGCGGCGCCGACAGTACCACCGGCGCGATCGTCGGCTTCGACGTAGAACCGGGCTGGGGGATGCGCGTCATCCCGATCAGCAAGGCGCGAGGGTAAGTCATGGGCGCACAAACCGTACTCCCGTTTCCCTTCGACCGTGCCGCGCCGCAGACGCCTAAAGAGGAACTGCTGCCGCTGCTCTCGCCCGAACTGCGCGAGGTCTGCGCCGAAGCCGCCTTCCTGCTGGACTATCTCCAGTACGTGCCGATCAAGGAATTCGGCGTGCCCGCTTATTACGCCAAGGTGCCGCGCACGCTCGGCTTGACCAATGATCGCAACCTGATCTACCCGATCAAAGAGGGCTTGTTCGTCCACATCTTCCCTGACCCTTCCGGCGCGCGCGACTACTACATCGCCGTCGAGCCGACCGTCGTCACCAACGTCGACGACATCATGCCCGAAGTCGAAAACAAGCTGGTCTCGTGGGCAGAGGAGATCGGGCGCACCGAAGACGCCGACGAGAAGAAGAAGCTGCTGATCGAGCTAATCGACCAGATTTGCACGACGACCCCACCCAAACCGGGCACCAAGTCGAAATCGGCGAAGGTCTTGGTCACGCACCGCCAGCTTGAGGCGATCCGCTATCTCGTCATCCGCGAGAAGATCGGCTTAGGCATCCTTCAACCGCTGCTGCTCGACCCCTACATCGAGGACATTAGCTGCTCCGGCGTCGGCGCGATCTTCATCGAGCATAAAGTCTTCAAGAGTCTCCAATCGTCAATCGTCTTCCCGGATTTCGACGACGTGGACGATTTCGCCGTCTGGCTGGGCGAATGGGTCAAAAGCCCGGTCACCGTCCGTAATCCGCTGGTCGATTCTTCGCTGCCCGATGGCTCGCGTATCAACATCGTCTACGGGCGCGAGATCAGCAAGCGCGGCAGCAACTTCACCATCCGTAAATTCTCCGATACGCCGACCAGCGTGCTTGAGTTGATCGACTTCGGCACGCTCAACTACATGATGGCGGGCTATCTCTCGCTGGTGCTCGAAGCGCACATGAACATGTTCATCGTCGGCGCGACCGCGTCGGGCAAGACGACCATGCTCAACGCCCTGACGACCTTCATCAAGCCGGACGCCAAGATCATCACCATCGAGGACACGCCCGAAGTTCAGGTGCCGCATCAAAACTGGCTCCAAGAGATGACCCGCGCCGGAAATGGCGATAACAAGGGCAGCAACGTCGGCATGTTCGAACTGCTCAAAGCCGCCCTCCGTCAGCGCCCCGACATCATCATCGTCGGCGAGATCCGCAGTATCGAGGCGGTCGTCGCTTTTCAGGCGATGCAGACCGGTCACGGCGTGATGTCGACGTTTCACGCCTCGTCGGTCGAAAAGCTGATCCAGCGCTTGACCGGCGACCCGATCAATATTCCCAAGACCTACATCGATAACCTCGCCCTCGCCGTGATCGTCTCTGCCGTCCGCCTGCAAGATGGACGCATGGCGCGCCGCGTGCTCAGCGTCAACGAGATCATCGGTTACGACCCGGTTTCGCAGACGTTTTCGTTCCTCGAAGCCTTCCGCTGGAACGTCGCCACCGACAGCTTCGACTTCCCCGGCTACCGCAACAGCTATCTGCTGGAAGAAGTGATCGCCCTTAAGCGCGGCATCCCGCCCTCGCGCCGCCGCGAGATCTACGACGAGGTCAAGCGGCGGGCGCAAATTTTCGAACAACTGCACACAGAAAAGAAAGTGTCGGATTTCCATGAATTCTACAAAATCCTCGCCGAAGCGCGGCGACAGAAACTCCTATAAACCTGTCACGCCCTACGACATGTTCTATCAACTGACCTACATGTCGGCGATGGCTTCGGCGGGGATTTCGCGCAGCAAGACCTTCGAGATCGCCGCACTGTCGAAGTGCTCAGCCGCGCTCTATTTCGTGGCGGTCAATACGCTGGTCGACGAATTCCGCTACGACTACCCGGACGCCTGCCACATCGTCGCGCCTAAGGCGAAATCCGAGAATATCCGCAGCTTTCTGCTGCGCATGGCGGACGCGATGCGCTCCGGCGAGCCGCTGGACGAGTTTCTCGCCCGCGAGGCGAAAGTTCAGGGCGACGACTACCGCAACGAGTACGAGCGCAATCTGGAAAACCTCAAGCAGTGGACCAACGCCTTTTCGTCGATCACCATCTCGGTCGGCTTGATCATCATCATCCAGATGATCACGTCGATGATCTATTCGACCAGTGTCACCAGCATCGCGACGCTGGTCGCCGCCGGCGTGCTGATGGCGGGCTTCGGTACGTGGATCATTTATCGTTCCGCGCCGCGCGAAGCGATGAACCTCAGCGCCGCCCACGGCTCGCGCGATCAACGGTTGGCGCTGCGGCTGTTCAAGACCATCGTCCCGACGACCGCCCTCGCCGCCTCCATGCTGCTGATCCTCGGCGGCAGCGTCGGCTTGGCGCTGTTGGTCGCGGCGGTCTGTCTGCTGCCGGTCGGCATCGCCAGCTTGATCAGCGACCGGCACATCAACAAGAAAGACGTCGAGTTCAGCACGCTGCTGCGCTCGATGGGCGGCATGGCGACCTCCAGCGGCACGACGCTCAAGCAAGCGCTGACCAAGATCGACTTGTCCTCGTTCCCCGCCCTGCAAGACGACGTCCAGCGCTTGGGCACTCGCTTAATGGCGCGTATCGATCCTGACGTTTGCTGGCGACAGTTCGGCGTCGAGTCCGGCAGCCGCCTGATCAAGGAAGTCACCGACATTTTCTACGGCGCGGTCAAAATGGGCGGCGACCCGGAGCGCGTCGGCTACGTCTGCTCGCTGTTCGTCGCCCGCGCGACCCAACTGCGCGCCAAACGGCGGCTGGTTTCGGGGACGTTTTCGGCGCTGGCGACGGTCATGCAAGCGATGGTCGCCGTCTTGATGGTCTTCGTCCTCTCGATCGTCAACAACTTTGCGGCAATGGTGGCGACGATGGCACCCGCCGAGACCGGCAACGGCATGGCGGCGAATATGAGCCTCGGCTTAGCGGAATTCTCGCCGGGAGAACTGGCGTTTTTGGGCACGGTCACGGCGATGATGGTGATCGCCGTCTCGGTCGCCAGCGCCGCCGCCATCATCTTCTGCGATGGCGGTCTCAAGCTGAAGGTCTTCTTCTATCTGGCGATCACCATGTTCATCTCCGGCTTGAGCTTCGTCATCGTCCCGCCGATGGTCGCCGGTATTCTGACGAAATGAGGAGGGATTGATGCCACTCACCGACGTACTGTTCTCAAATAAACAGGTTATCCTCAGTTTGGTGATGGTCGGGGGCGTGATGCTGTTCGCCCTCGCGCTGGCAGTCGGACCATCAGTCTACGCAGCAGGAAAGCAAATTATGGCACGCAGAAAAGCAAAACAAGCCGCCCAACTCGCCCGCAAGCGCAAAGCGCAAATCAAGCGCAAGCGAGCGGCATTGGCGCAGGCGAAAGCCAGAGCGCAGGCACAGGCAGGCGCAGTCCGTGAGACACCCTTACCGGCGGGCGTCCGCGAAGTCTACCCCGGCGAGGAAGCCGTCCCGGTATCGGCGACGGCGGAAACCGAACCCGCCGCTGAGCAGCCGATCGCTGCCGAGCCGGTCGCCGCAGCCGCTGAAGCCGAAGCCGCCGCAGTGGAAGCGACCGAGGAAACCGAACCCGCCGCCGATGAGGAACAGCAGTCGGACGAGTTCCAACCGGAGACCGACCTGCAGAACTTGCTCAATTCGGTGTTCGCCAACGACGAGCAGAACGAACGCTACGCCGTCCTGCTGCGCGATACCGAGGTCGTCAGCGCCGAGTCGCTGCTGACGCTGGCGCGCCAAGTCGCCGGTGAGTTACGCGCCCGCACGGGCTATCAGACAGAAGGGCAGCCGCAATGATCGTACTGTTCGCCTTATTGGGATTGATCGCCGGTTGGCTGCTGGAATACTCCGGCGACGCGCTGATCCACTGGAACGGGATCACCACCGCCGCGCCGCGCTTGCGCGCTCCGGCGTGGCTGCGTTTGCTGCGCCGCGAGCCGGAAACCGAGCGCGCCGCGCTGGTCTTCGAGTTATTCATGGCGATCCTGTTCGCGCTGGTCTACGCGCTGCACGGGATCAGCGGCGAGACGCTCTGGTTGATCCTGTCCTGCTCGTTCTTCGCGCTGATTACGATCATGGACTACAAATACCGGATCGTCCTCAACGTGCTGACCTATCCCGGCTTGCTGATCGCGCTGGGGGTCAATCTCCTGCTGCTGCATCAGCCGCCGCTGCCGATCCTGCTCGGCGTGTTCTTCGGCTTCGGCGTCTTCTTCCTGACCGACCGCGTCAAACCGGGCGGTCTGGGCGGCGGCGACATCAAACTGGCAGCGTTGATCGGTGCCGCGTTCGGTTTCCCCAACGTGCTCTTGGCGTTGATCGTCAGCGCGGCGACCAGCGCCGCCGTGATCGTCTTCATGCTGACGGTGCGCCGCCGCACCCTACAAGCCTCAATTCCTTACGCGCCATTTTTGTGTATTGGTGCCATGATCGTCTTGATTTATAGTACACTTCCGCTCGTCGGCTAAATGCTGTACCGGCAAATGATCGAACAAAGCACTAACGAGAACGAGGATCATGTACGACGAACCGCCGCTTCAGGAAGAAGAAGCCCCTAGCGAACCTACCCGCCTGACCACCCGGCTTGTCCCGTGGGTGTTGATGGTGGGCGTCGCGCTGCTGTTCTTCCCGCTCACGCTGATTTCGACGGCGATTGATGACGCCAACGTGATCCAAACAACCCAATCGGCGGAACTTCAGGCGACGATCACCGCGCCGCCGCCCGTCCCCTCCGACGAGCAGCGCCTGACTCAGCAGCTGCTCGACCTGCGTACCAGCCTTAGCAGCCTTGCGGACGTTCCGGCGACGATGGTCGCCGCCCACGTCGATCTACCCGCGATCATGGCGGCGCTGCACAGCTATGACGCCAGCCGCATTCGCTTGACCACCTTCAACCATCCCGCTAATCGCTTGACGCTCGACGGCGTGGCGAAGGAAGAACGCGACGTGCTCACCTACATCAGCGCGCTGGAGGCGACCGGCTTCTTCGCCCGCGTGAATCTCCAGTCGATCACCGTCAACCCGGTCGCGCCGCCGACGCCCGACTTTCAGGCGACACCCAGCCAAGACGCGCCGCTGACGGAACCTTACATGCCGTTCATCTTTACCCTGTCGATCGACTTACCGGGGAATAGTTGATGGATTTCGACAGCCTGCGCTCGACCTTGTTTCGGTGGCTGCCGATTTTCCTGCTCATGCTGGTGGTACTGGGCTTGACGATCTACGCCGCGCGCACGGTGCTGCCCAGCTACCGGGACTATGCGACGGTCGCCGCTGGTGTCGAGACACAGCAGATCGTCGTCAGTACCCAGTTGGCGGCGCAGGACGGCAGCGACAATCTACTGATCCTGCAAAGCCAGATCGACCGAGTCAACGAGGCGCTCAGCACCGCCGGAGCGCCGTTCCTCACCAACGACGAAGCCGACGAAGTGCTCAACCGCCTGTATCGCTACGCTTACGCGCGCGGCGTGCGCGTCGTCAATTTGCAGGCGCAGCCGCCCGCCGCCGATGCCGGGAGCAACCCCCAAGCCGCTTACGAGATCCGGCAGTATCAACTTCAGGTCGGCGGCGGTGTCGCCAACTTGATCGACTTCCTCGCCCACTTTCAAGATGCGTCGCTGCCGAGCGTCAGCATCGTCAACATGGACGTGACCCAGAACAACGATCAAGCGCTGCTGACCATGAATCTGCTGCTCTACACGTCGCCGTTCGCGTCCGGGCACGTCCTCGACCCACTGCCGACGCCCGCGCCGATCACGCCCACCGACGAGCCGACCGCGACCCTCCCGCCGACCGAAACGCCGGTCGAGGTTGCGGCAGTCATCACGTTGACGCCGACGCCGCTGCCCAGCGCCACCCCGACCTTCACCGTCACGCCGCTACCACCGTCGGCGACGCTCCAGCCGACGCCGACTCGTCCGCCCAGCGCGACACCCGCCGCCAGCGCCATCCCCTGTGCCGGTGCGCCGCCGACCCTGTTTCAGCCCGGCGACATCGCCGTCGTCGACTTCAACGGGGTGGGCGCGCTGCGCGTCCTCGCCGACCCCAACGGCAGCGTCGTCAGCACGCGCACGCAGGCTTACGATAACCAGCAGCTCGAAATCATCACCGGACCGGTCTGCGCCAACCACATGTATTACTGGTACATCCGCAACCTGAGCGGGAATAACGCGGTCGGTTGGGTCGCCGAAGCACAGGGCGATCAGCGTTATCTCTGCCCCGAAGACGATCCCGAATGCGTCCCGTAAGCACGCCTCCTCACTGTTTTTAGCTTTGGTAATGAACAAACCTGAAGATCGCGTTTTCTCGTGTAGGGGCAGGACTGAGTCCTGCCCCTACGGCGGAAGTTCTCCCCTACACTTCTGATCCGCGATTCGCGTTTGGAAATCCTCTCGCCTAGGGAGAGGGGGCTTAGGTGGTCGCGCCCAAAACGGCTCTATCTGGTGGTTGAGTTTTGCAGGCGGATTCTGCTATAATCCGCATTGAAATGAAGCGTCCAGCGCGCACGTGGGCTGGATGCTTTCGTTTTCCATCTTTGATTGCTGAGTTCGAGAGAAAACGCATAGTGACAGCCAAACCGCTGATCGTCTTGCCGGTCGCCGCGCCGGTCAAGCAGGCTTCCTTTGATCTGGCGGCAACCATCAGCGCCGCCATCCGCGACGCGGGCGAGACGCTGCAAACCGGCGACGTCGTCGCCGTATCGAGCAAGTACACCGCCATCAGCGAGGGGCGGATCGTCAAGCTGGACGACGTGCAGGTCACGCCGCAGGCGCAGGCGATCGCCGACCGCTACGACATGAATCCGCGTATGACGCAGTTGGTCGTCCAAGAAGCCGACCACATCTTCGGCGGCATTCCCGGTTTCCTGCTGACCTTCAAGGACGGCATCATTTCGCCCAACGCCGGGCTGGATCGCTCCAACATCCCCAACGGCTACGTCGTCCTGTTCTCGGAATATCCTTACCGCTCGGCGGCGAATCTGCGCCAAGCGCTCCGCGCCGAGTTCGGCGTCGACATCGGCGTGATCCTGACCGATAGCTGGTTGATGCCGGGGCGTTGGGGCACGACCGGCGTCGCGCTGGCGACGGCGGGTTTCCGCCCGATTCAGGACGAGCGCGGCAAAATCGACCTGTTCGGCAACCCGATGCAGGTGACGCAGCGCGGCATCGCCGATACGATTTGCGCCGCTGCCGAGCTAGTCATGGGCGAGCGCGACGAGGCGACCGCCGTCGCCATCGTCCGCAATGCGGGCGTCGAACTGACCGACGCGCCCATCAGCGAAGCCGACGTCTCGATCCCTTGGCAGATGTGCATCTACGTCCAGTCGCTCACCGCGGGACGCCTCGAACCGCTCGCCGTCAGCGGCGACTGACCGATTTCTGGCACCTTTTTTTGTAGGGGCGTTATATATAACGCCCCTACCCGCCAAGCCAAGCGATGCAACCGCCCTAGCCATTCCGACGTAATTAAAAGTAAGATACAGACTTGCCGCTGGCGGCATTCTTGACCGTTTAGTCCTAATCGTGCTTATTTATGACTGACCTGACTCGCCGAACTCCATCACTCCCTTATCCGCGCGGCGTGGGACGCTGGCTGCTGCGGCTGCCGCTGACACTCTACCGGCTGGGCTTGGGCGATCCGCTCAACGCGCTGCACATCATGATCCTCGGCACGGTCGGGCGCGTCAGCGCTCAGCCGCGCTATACGCCCATCGAGTATCGCCGTCACGGCAGCAAGCTCTACTTGGTCTCGGCGTGGGGCGATCAGCCGCATTGGTATCGCAATCTGCTGGCGACCCCCGACGTGCTGGTTCAGCAAGGCAGCCACGCTTACAGCGCGTGCGCGCAGGTCGTGACCAACTCCGGCGAGGCGCTGCGCGTGCTGCGGCTGTTTCGCAACCGCGCGCCCTTCGTCTACGATCCGCTGATCGCCCGCCTCAGCGACCGCGAGCAGGTCGACGAGCGCACCCTGCCCGACATCGCCCACACGATCACCATCGTCCGGCTCGATCCGCAGCCCGGCGCGCCGCCCGTCCCGTCGATTCAGGCGAATCGTGGCTGGATCATGCTCTCTGCTGGCGCGCTGGTCATGATCGTGCTGCTGGTGGTCGGTCTGACGCGCGGCAGCGCCAGCCACGACGCGAATAGTTCGTGACTCGTTCCCCGACGCTCAGCCCGATATAATGGATCTATTCGCCCATTATTCGGTTGAACCCGCCGTTTTATGACTTCAACTGCCCCCACACGACTCCAACGGCTGCGCGGGCGAGCAGTATGGCAGCTTCACCCGCCGGTTGTCTTCGTCGTGCGCGCGACTCCGACGGAGTGCTTGCAAACGCTCGTCCGCGCCACCAAGCCGAGCACCCAGCGCCTGCACCTGCGCAACCTGTTCACCGAGGGGCGGCGTTACTACGTCCAGCCACAGCCGAACGGCTTCAAGCTGACCAGCGATAACCGGATGCTCTGGGGCGGTCGGCGGCGCGCGCGGGTCGCGGCGGTCGTGCTCGGCGCCTTTTCCTCGCCCCAAGACGACATTACCTTCATTCGCTTACACAGCCGCATCAACGTGCTCTATCTGCTCAGCGCCCTGCTGATCCCGCTGTTCTTCTCGTCGATTATCATCTACATGCCGTGGTCGCCGCTGCTGATCGCGGGGATCGTGCTGCTGCTGTTCGCGCTCTCGCTGCTCGCGCACCGCTTCAACGCCGCGCTTCAGGTCAATTCGCTGATCTATTTCGTCCAGACGGTGATCGAGGACCTGCCGCCGGTCGAGGTGGCGGAACTCCCCGCCAGCGGTCCCGACGTGGTGCTGCCCAACAACGAATTCCGCGAGCAGTGGCGCAAGTTCTACCGCGAGCAGACCCAGAAAGATCGCGGCGTTTAGTCCGCCACCGTTGTATGTTATGCTTAATCGGCTCAGCTTCATCGCCTGATTTGAGGGGAACTCATGCGCGTTTCGCAGATCAACATTTACCCGATTAAATCCTGCGCCGGACTCAGCCTTGCCGCCGCGCCGATCGGCGTGACCGGCTTCGTCAACGACCGCCGCTGGCTGCTGGTCGACGCCGACCGGCGTTTTCTCACCCAGCGCGAACTGCCCCGCATGGCGCTGATCCAGCCCACCCTTGAGGACGACTGCCTGCGCCTGACCGCTCCCGGCGTCGGCAGCATCGAACTGCCCATCGATCAACCCGGCGCGGGCGTCGGCGTATCGGTCTGGAAGGACAGCGGCATCAGCGCCATCGATCAAGGCGATCCGGTCGCGGCGTGGTTCAGCACCTTCTTGGAGCACGACTGCCGCCTCGTCCGCTTCGCCGACGATGCCGTGCGCCCGGTCAGTCCCAAATACGCCCCGCGCCCAACCGATCGGGTTGGCTTTGCCGATGGCTTCCCTTTCCTGATCATCTCCGAGGCATCGCTGACGGATCTCAACCGCCGCTTGGAAACGCCGCTGCCGATGAACCGTTTCCGCCCCAACATCGTCGTCACCGACACTGAACCATATGCTGAGGACACGTGGCGGGCGATCCGCGCGGGCGACGTCGAAATCGACGTGGTCAAGCCCTGCGCGCGCTGCGCCATCACCACCACCGATCAGGTGACGGCAGCGCGCGGCAAGGAGCCGCTGCGCACGCTGGCGACCTATCGCATCGGTCAGAACGGCGGCGCGATGTTCGGTCAGAACGCGATCCACCGCACCAGCGGCGGCACGCTCCACGTTGGCGACGACGTTGTGGTCATCGAATAAATTGGATAATTGCTCAATCGAATTCGAGGTGTCTCTATGAAACGCTTATTCCTCGCCGTGATGTTACTATTGCTGCTCCCGGCTGCCGGTCTATCCGCTCAAGACACGTCCGGCGTCACGCGCATCGCCCTTGACAGCAAGGCGGCAAATATTCAACTCTCGCCGGATGGACACACGCTCGCCACCTACGCGAACGCTTTCATCTACGACACTGCGCCCACGCCCGACCTGATCGCGGTGCACCTGTTCGACCTGAGCAGCGGCGATGCGATCGGCACCCTGAGCGGCTTCACCGACTGGGTCAGCGCCGCCGACTTCAGTCCCGACGGCAGCCAGTTGATCACGTTTCATCGTAACGGCGACCTGAACCTGTGGAACGTCGCCGATTTGAGCCTGATCGAGACCATCCCGACCTACACCTTCAACAGCACATGGGTCCAGTTCCTCGGCGACGGCACGCACGTGATCTACCGCGCTGGCGAGATGCTGCTGGGCATCCTCGACCTCGACAGCGGGGCGATCACGCAGTTGATCGGCGAGCATTTCGACAGTTTCACCGACTACGGCAATTATGCCCAGTATCCCGCTCATGGCGATGTCGTCATCGCGGGCGCGGCGGTTTCGCCGGATGGTCACTGGCTGGCGACCTCGACCGCCAACGATGCGGTCTACCTGTGGGATCTCGCCAGCGGCGAACGCACGGCGCTGCGCCCCAGTTCCGAAAAATTCGGACAGTTCAACATCCGCGCCTTCGCCTTCTCCAGTGACAGCAGCCAGTTGGTCTACTTCGACGGCGGCGACAAGCAGATGCACGTCTGGGATTTGGCGACGCAAACCGAGACGCTGGTGCTGGACGCGGGCGCGGCGGGCTTTGCCGTCACGCCTGACCTGAGCAAACTGGCGTGGGCGGATCGCGCGACCGGCGCGGTCTACGTCGCCGACTTTGCCGCCGGAGCGCAGGCGCAGCCGGTCTTCACGCTGCCCGATGATCTGCAAGTCGCGCCCAACGTGACCAGCGTCGCCTTCACCGCCGACGGTTCGAGGCTGGTGGTTGGCGGGCTGTTCGGCTCGGACGACGGCTCAGCCGCCTACGTGATCGATCTCGCTAGCTAGCCAATCCCTACGCCTGTGACAGCACCACACGATAGCGTAGTAACCTTACCTCACCCCTAAATCCCCTCTCCATTGCATGGCGAGGGGACTTTAAACACCCTTTGTAACCTGTTTTTACCCCCTCTCCACGACGTGGAGAGGGGGCAGGGGGTGAGGTAAAGTTAGAAGCTGTTTATCAGTGGTGATACCACGACGATGCGCCTCCCAAAATCGACGCCGCGAGCTAGATTTTTATCCCTTTCTTACACGGCTGTGCTACGGTTAATCCGTTAACGTGAATGCACGAGGATTTAGATTGTCATGGCAGTGAATGAACACAACGAACAACACGCTTTTAAGGCAGAAATTCAGCAGCTACTCAATATTTTGATCCACTCGCTCTACACTGACCGCGAGATTTTCCTGCGCGAGTTGATCTCGAATGCGTCGGACGCGCTCAACCGCGTCCAGTTCGAGCAGTTGACCAATCAGAACGTGCTCGACTCCGACGCCGAACTCTACATCGAGATCAAGCCCGACGACGAAGCCGGGACGCTGACCATCAGCGACACCGGCATCGGCATGACTCACGACGACCTGATCAACAACCTCGGCACGATTGCCCACAGCGGCGCGAAAACCTTCGTCGAAGCGCTCAAGCAGGCGCAGGCGGAAGGCGTCTCCGCCCAAGAGTTGATCGGGCAGTTCGGCGTCGGCTTCTACTCGGTCTTCATGGTCGCCGATAAGGTCCGCGTCGTCAGCCGCTCCGCCAACCCCGACGAGCAGGCGTGGGTCTGGGAATCGGACGGCAGCGACAGCTACAGCATCGAACCCACCGAGCGCGAAACGCGCGGCACCGACGTGATCATCACGCTCAAGGACGACGCCAAAGACTTCTTGCAGACGTGGACGCTCAACGACATCGTCCGCCGCCACTCGGATTACATCGCCTTCCCGATTTACGTCGGCGACAGCGAAGAAGCTGTCAATAAGCAGCAGGCGATCTGGCGGCAGGACCCCAAAGAAGTCACCGACGAGCAGTACAACGACTTCTACAAGATGCTCACGCTCGACTTCGAGGACCCGCTGCTGCGCATCTACATGCGCGCCGACGTGCCGCTCCAGTTCTACGCGCTGCTCTACGTCCCCGCCAGCCCGGAGCGGAGTATGCTCAGCCTGCGCCGCGAGCCGGGGCTGAAACTCTACGCCCGCAAAATTCTGATTCAGGAATACACCACCGACCTGCTGCCCGAATATCTCCAGTTCGTGCAGGGCGTGGTCGACAGCGAAGACCTGCCGCTCAACGTCTCGCGCGAGAGCGTGCAGGCGACCCGCATCATGGCGACGCTCAAGAAGACGCTCACCGGCAAGGTCTTGAGCGAACTCAAGCGCACCATGACCAAAGAGCCGGAGCAGTATCACCAGATTTTCGCCGCCTTCGGGCGGATGCTCAAGCAGGGGATCGCCGTCAGCCCCGCCGATCACGCCGACATCGAGCCGCTGCTGTTGTTCCCCAGCACCCATTCCGACAACGCCGACGACTGGACGACGCTGGCGGATTACGTGAGCCGGATGGTCAAGGGGCAGACCGACATTTACTACGTGCTGGGCGAGGATTTCGCCAGCGCCAGCCGCAGCCCGCACCTCGACAGCTTCCGCCAGCGCGGGATCGAGGTGCTCTACTTCAGCGATCCGGTTGACCCGATCCTGTTGATGGGCTTGAGCGAATTTGACGGGCACAAGCTGCGCGCCGCCGACGAAGCCGACATTGATTTGAGTGAAATCGGGGAAGTCCAAGCGGAAGAAGAAGCCGCCGAAGAAGAGCCGCTGCCGCAAGCCGATTTCGGCTCGGTGCGCCAGCGCTTCGCCGACCTGCTCGGCGACCGGGTGGTCGAAGTCCGCGAGAGCAAGAATCTCGTCGGCAGTCCGGCGCGCTTGGTCAGCAAGGACAACGATCCGCAGCGGAATATGTTCCGCATCAACCGCTTGATCGATCGGGACTACGAGCTGCCGGTCAAGATTCTCGAACTCAACGCCAAGCATCCGCTGCTGCACAACCTCAGCAACCTGATCGCAACGTCGCCCGACAACCCGCTGATCGACACGGTGGTCGAGCAGGTTTTCGAGACCGCGCTGCTGCAAGACGGCATCCACCCCGACCCGGCGTCGATGGCGCAGCGGTTGTATACGCTCATGCAGGCGGCAACCGGCGGATCAGCACCAGCGCACGAAGCCGCGCTGCTCCCGCCGAAACCGACGCGGCAGACGAAGCAACCGTCCCTTTCTTACACGGCTGTGCTACGGTTAATCCGTTAACGTGAATGCACGAGGATTTAGATCGCTCATGGCAGTGAACGAACACAACGAACAACACGCTTTTAAGGCAGAAATTCAGCAGTTACTCAATATTTTGATCCACTCGCTCTACACCGACCGCGAGATTTTCCTGCGCGAGTTGATCTCGAATGCGTCGGACGCGCTCAACCGCGTCCAGTTCGAGCAGTTGACCAACCAGAACGTGCTCGACTCCGACGCCGAACTCTACATCGAGATCAAGCCCGACGACGAAGCCGGGACGCTGACCATCAGCGACACCGGCATCGGCATGACTCACGACGACCTGATCAACAACCTCGGCACGATTGCCCACAGCGGCGCGAAAACCTTCGTCGAAGCGCTCAAGCAGGCGCAGGCGGAAGGCGTCTCCGCCCAAGAGTTGATCGGGCAGTTCGGCGTCGGCTTCTACTCGGTCTTCATGGTCGCCGATAAGGTCCGCGTCGTCAGCCGCTCCGCCAACCCCGACGAGCAGGCGTGGGTCTGGGAATCGGACGGCAGCGACAGCTACAGCATCGAACCCAGCCGAGCGCGAAACGCGCGGCACCGACGTGATCATCACGCTCAAGGACGACGCCAAAGACTTCTTGCAGACGTGGACGCTCAACGACATCGTCCGCCGCCACTCCGATTACATCGCCTTCCCGATTTACGTCGGCGACAGCGAAGAAGCCGTCAATAAGCAGCAGGCGATCTGGCGGCAGGACCCCAAAGAAGTCACCGACGAGCAGTACAACGACTTCTACAAGATGCTCACGCTCGACTTCGAAGACCCGCTGCTGCGCATCTACATGCGCGCCGACGTGCCGCTCCAGTTCTACGCGCTGCTCTACGTCCCCGCCAGCCCGGAGCGGAGTATGCTCAGCCTGCGCCGCGAGCCGGGGCTGAAGCTCTACGCCCGCAAAATTCTGATTCAGGAATACACCACCGACCTGCTGCCCGAATATCTCCAGTTCGTGCAGGGCGTGGTTGACAGCGAAGACCTGCCGCTCAACGTCTCGCGCGAGAGCGTGCAGGCGACCCGCATCATGGCGACGCTCAAGAAGACGCTCACCGGCAAGGTCTTGAGCGAACTCAAGCGCACCATGACCAAAGAGCCGGAGCAGTATCACCAGATTTTCGCCGCCTTCGGGCGGATGCTCAAGCAGGGGATCGCCGTCAGCCCCGCCGATCACGCCGACATCGAGCCGCTGCTGCTCTTCCCCAGCACCCATTCCGACAACGCCGACGACTGGACGACGCTGGCGGATTACGTGAGCCGGATGGTCAAGGGGCAGACCGACATTTACTACGTGCTGGGCGAGGATTTCGCCAGCGCCAGCCGCAGCCCGCATCTCGACAGCTTCCGCCAGCGCGGGATCGAGGTGCTCTACTTCAGCGACCCGGTTGACCCGATCCTGTTGATGGGCTTGAGCGAATTTGACGGGCACAAGCTGCGCGCCGCCGACGAAGCCGACATTGATTTGAGTGAAATCGGGGAAGTCCAAGCGGAAGAAGAAGCCGCCGAAGAAGAGCCGCTGCCGCAAGCCGATTTCGGCTCGGTGCGCCAGCGCTTCGCCGACCTGCTCGGCGACCGGGTGGTCGAAGTCCGCGAGAGCAAGAACCTCGTCGGCAGTCCGGCGCGCTTGGTCAGCAAGGACAACGATCCGCAGCGGAATATGTTCCGCATCAACCGCTTGATGGATCGGGACTACGAGCTGCCGGTCAAGATTCTCGAACTCAACGCCAAGCATCCGCTGCTGCACAACCTCAGCAACCTGATCGCAACGTCGCCCGACAACCCGCTGATCGACACGGTGGTCGAGCAGGTTTTCGAGACCGCGCTGCTGCAAGACGGCATCCACCCCGACCCGGCGTCGATGGCGCAGCGGTTGTATACGCTGATGCAGGCGGCAACCGGCGGATCAGCACCGGCGCACGAAGCCGAGTCTGCTCCCGCCGAAACCGACGCGGCAGACGAAGCAACCGAGGAATAAACGCGCATTTGTAGGGGGAGAATCTAATGTAGGGGCGTAATATATTACGCCCCTACGGTATCCATTCTTCGAGAAACCTGCGCTAAATCACGGCGCTGCTAGAGAACGCCCTTACTCAGCACTCATTGCTCAGCACTCGGTACTTCTCTTGCGCTACTCCGCCGACTCTCTCAGAATCCGCAGCACCATGTCGTCGAGCGTCATCCGCTGCGCCTGATCGCAAGCATCCCAGATCGCGCGCGGGCAGAGTTCCAGTTCCAGCTCGGAAAACATCGCTTCGGCGCGTTCCAGCGTCTCGACTCGCATCGGATAATTCAACGCCAGCGCCAGAATCTCAACGGCGGTGTCTTGATCGCCATTGGTCAGCGCAATCTCAGCAAGATCGACCAGAATGTCGAGGATTTTTGGTGTTAGTTCGGCTTCCATCGCCGTTTCAAGTTCCGAATACAGGGTTTCCATTGATAGCCTACAGTTGAACCCAAAACCGATACCTATTTTTATCACAAAATGGGGGCGAAGTGGTAATGATTTCACAAAAAATTGGCGATACTCTCATCGATTTAAAACAAAAATCTGGCGCTGCCATGCGGACAGCGCCAGATTTTTCGTACCGAGCTGATTGGTTTTAGAGCGTGTTGATGACGTTCGAGAAAATGTTGCCGATGGCGGGTCCGAGCAGCGCCAGAATGACGATGACCACGACGGCAACCAAGACAAGGATCAAGGCATATTCTACGAGACCTTGACCTTCTTCACGGGGCATATACATCATGATGATTTCTCCTGAATGAATGATGATGCACCAGCAATTTGTGCTAAGTTCATGCTACCACAAGTTTTTTCCGTTACAACCTTAAGGTCACGAATTTTTTGTGAAGAATTTCTTACGTTCTACTGAATTGCTGGTAGTGCGTCGAGGTGCGCGACCAAGGCGTCAATCGAGGGCTGCAACTGCGAGGGGGCGGCGTCGCTCAACTGGCGGGCTAAAAAGCGATCGTTGAGGTTGATCGCTTGCAGGGTGACGTTGTTGAATTCATCGGTGTGCGCCAGCAAATACGGATATTCGTGCTCGGCGTGATAACGAATCGTCGCGAGGATCGTGGTCATGCTCAGGTCGTGCTTGTCGACGTGCAGCTTCAGCGCGTCCCGTGCCGCCGCGTCGATCCCGGCAGCATCCGCCGCCCGCTCGATCGCATCCAGCAAACGACTCGTCTCCGTCCACCATGCCGCGATCTGCGGATGCTGCGTGCGCACCTGCATCAGCGGCGGTTGTTCGCCCCGCAGCGTGTAGCGCAGCGCCAGCCCGAAGGCTCGCGCATACTTGCGGATGGTCGTCAGCATGGAAAATTCCCCAATGGGTTGTCAGTCATTAGTAATTAGTCGTTAGTTTTTAGTTAAACACCGAGAACTGAGAGAGTAAGCTACTTCGCCGGGGGTTAATGTGGTTTACGGGGTAGGTTCCTCTCAAATCGCCGGTTGTCTCCCCTCTCCCCGCTCGCGTGGGAGAGGGGTCGGGGGTGAGGGGTTGTAGGGGCGCAGCGTGCTGCGCCCGTTCTCCGTATCCAAGTGTTAAAGAGCATAAACCCTCGGCGACACTTTACACCACCTACGCGCTTAGTTTTTAGCTAAAAACCAAGCACTAAAAACGAATACCTGCCCGTTTCACTTACTTCGCTTCTTGAGCGTTCGCCGCCCGAACTCGATCCCCGCGCCGATCACGATCACGACCTGCACCGCCAGCGCGATCACGATCCACGTCTGAATCGTGCTGCGCGACTGCGGCACCACGTCCGCTGTCACCACCCGCAGATCGTCCGGCGTCGCTAATGCCGCGATCTCGGTCGCGCCCGGCGTCGGATCGTCGTCGAAGCCCGGCGGCACGATGTTTGCCCCGGCGGTCGCGATCGCGCTGGTCGGGCTGATTGCCAGCGTCGCCGTGGGCAAAACCTCCACCACGGCGGCGGGAGTTGCCGTCGGCGCTTGGAGCGGAGCATAGGGAGTCGTGGTCGCCACGTCCGGTAGCTCTGGGGTCGCCGTCGCAATGTCGAGCGGCGCGACCTCGACCGTCGACGGCGCATCAGCCGGTGGCGCTTCGGTCGCCGCAGCGCCAGCCGCAGCGCCAGCCGCAGCGTCAGCCGGATTGTCGCCCGGCGTCGGCGTGTAGGTCCCCGCCTTGGGCGGCACGAGGAACGTGCTGCCGACTTCGAGGTCGCGCACGTTTTCTAGCCCGTTGAGCTGCATCATGTAGGGCAAATCCCCCCACGTATAGCCGTAGATCAGGGCGATGTCGCCCAGCGTATCGCCCGGCTGGACAATGTGCTTGATGTTGCCGTGCTCGTCCACGCCGCCGACGTAAGCGGGCGGACCCGCCGGAGCCGCTGCCGCGTTCGAACCACCCTGACCCCCGCTCGTGCGGATCACCGGCTCGACGTTCGCGCCGCCGAAGACGAACACGTAAGCCGCGCCCCAGCTCCCGCGCGCGATGCCGATACCCAGTTCGTTGAAATAGGGGCTGATCATGGTGTTGAAGTGGATCGGCGAGTTGATCCAGAAGGTCCACGCATCACCGGCGGTCGCGTTGGTGCCGCCGTAGATATTCTCGCCGACGTTGGTTGAGGGGTAACCCGCATTGAGCGCGCGCGTGCGCGGTCCCGATCCATCCGGGTGGGTGTGGCTGATCTGCCCGTTATCGACGATCCACTGCGCTTGCTGCTGTGCCGCAACGCCTAATGCGCTGTTGAGCGTCAGGGATGGCAGACCGTGCGCGGCGCGCAAGGCGTTGATTCGCCCTAGCAGATCGCTCGCCTCTTGTGCCTGCGCCGGAAAAACGCCCACCAAGAGGGCGAACATGATCAAAAGTAGTTTCCATCGCATAAGCCCGGTATTGTAGCATCGTCCGCGCGCTGGAGAAAGTCACAAGCTGCGCGCCCGAATAAGCGACCTGAGCTACGACTTTAACCGCCATGACGCCAAGAACGCCAAGAACAATGGCTGACTTTGGCGCTGCTTTGCTGAATCGTCGCCAAGCAGCGTCTACCAGTTGAGCGAGTAAATACTTTTAATCAATTCTTGGCGTACTTAGCGGCTTGGCGGTTCAATTTCTTTTCTAATTCTTCGACTTGATCCTACTTTGGCGGTTAGAACTAAATCGTGGCATTCGAGGACGAGCGGGGGTTCCACTTTATGAGAGAACCGTGAATCCGCCGTAACTATTGGCTTCCACCGTTACTTTATCAACATTAAAGGGTTTTAAATTATGTTAAACTTTCCATCGTGATCGTGTGAGCCGTACTTGGAGCATCATGAACAGTGAGTTAGCGCGTGTAATACTGGTAGTTGTGGTGAGTTATTTGTTGGGTTCCGTCCCGACAGCTTATCTGGTCGGGCGGCTGCGCCATGTCAACATTTTCGAAGTAGGCAGCGGCAACATGGGCGCAACCAACGTCATCCGCGCGACCGGTGGTATTGGCTGGGGCTTGCTGGTCTGGTTCTTCGATAGCTGTAAAGGCATTCTGGCGATGTTGATCGCCACCAAGATCATGCCGGAGAACCCCGCCGCCGGGATGACGATCGGCGCGATTGTCGCCATTATCGGGCACAACTGGTCGCTGTTTGCGACGATCCTGACCGGCACCATCCGGGGCGGCAAGGGTGCGGCGACCGCCTTCGGCACGCTCATCCTGATCATGCCCCTGCACGTCATCGCCGCGATGCTCGTCCTCTGCGGCTTCATCATCGCTCTCACTCGCTACGTCTCGCTCGGCGTCCTGCTGATGTTCGCCCTCGGCGTCGCGTGGCTGCTCGTGCTCGTCAGCCAGCATACGGTCCCGGTTGAATACACTTTTTACGCGCTGGCGATCACCACACTGATCTTGATCCGCTTCCGCGAGAACATCCACCATCTGCTCGACGGCACGGAGCGTCGTTTCGGCGAACGTGCGTAGTCTGCGCCGGGTCGCCCCGATCATCCTGCTGCTGAGTGCAGCTTGCACATCCGGCGTCACGCCGACGCCGACCAGCACGCCATCGGTGACGCCGACGTCGCGTTTTAGCACGCACGTTGGTCCGATCGTTCGCGCCACCCTGCCGCCGACATGGACACTCACGCCGACGCCGCTGCCCACCGCGACCTTCACGCCGACGCCGGTAACGCCGACGCTGACCGCCTCACCAATCCCTAGCCTCGCCGATCTCTGCGACTCATTACAGGTCGTCAGCAGTTTTGACGATGGGCACGTCTTCCGCTGGACCGACACCATCGAGTTGTTCTACGGCACGCCGCTGACCGCCGTCGCCGATCCCGCAACCGGCGCACCGATCGCGCTGACGGTTCATTTTCTAGCGACTCACAGCGACAGCGGCAAAAATCTCGGCGTAGAGGTAGTGGGCGGGCAAATCTTCGGCATGGAACTGCCCGCCGATCAACTACCGCTGCCCGGCGACTACACGTGGCAGATCACCGTCTCCGGCGACGGCATCGACGATCAGTGTCTCCACAGCGGCACATTCTCCGTCCTGCCGCCCGAAACCACGCCAGAAGCGACACCCGAAGCGACCCCGGAGATCACGCCGACTTACTGACAGCATGGTGTCACACGCCCGCCTTATGCTGGTCTCATCGACTCGCGAAGTGAACCATGAGGTAACCGCATGAGCCAATCAGTCACCGGCAGCTTGAGCGCCGTCCCGCCCTTCGATTTCACCCGGTCGCTCGCCTTTCTGGGCGAGTTTCCCCCTGCCAACCACCAGCAGATCATCCGCGAGGGCAGCCTGACCAAAGCCGTCATGATCGACGGACAGAGCGTCGTCTTTCGTGTGACGGCGAGTGCCGCCGGTCTCGACTATACGCTGTTCGCCGCCCAACCGATCAGCGCCGAGCTTCAGCACGCCGCCGCCGACCGCATCGCCTTCTTTCTCAGCCTCGCCGACGATCTGCGCCCGTTCTACGCCCTCGCCCAAACTGATCCGCCCTTTGCGCCGGTGCTCGAACGGCTCTACGGCTATCATCAGGTCAAGTTCTTGACGCCTTTCGAGAATGCTTGCTGGGCGATTCTGTCGCAGCGCATCCCCGTGCGCGTCGGGCTGACGCTCAAGGCGCGCTTGAGCGATCAGTTAGGCGAGTCGCTGACGGTCAAGGGGGTCACCCACACCGCCTTTCCTGATGCGCCGCGCCTGCTCGAACGCGCCCGCGACCTCGACGCCATCGTCGCCAACCAGCGCAAAGCCGATTATCTGCGCGCGGCGGCGCAAGCCTTCGCTGCGGTGGATGAAACGTGGCTGCGGAATGCGCCTTACGCTGACGTGGAAGCGTGGCTGCTCGCCATCAAGGGGATCGGCGCGTGGTCGGCGAACTTCATCCTGATTCGCGGCTTGGGGCGGATGGATCGGGTGCCGATCACCGAAGGACGAATGCTCGACGCCGTTCGCAAAGTCTACGGCGCGGATCTGGGCGAGCAGGACGTGATCGAATTAGGCGCGCATTACGGCGACTATCAAGGCTATTGGGCGCACTATCTGCGCGCCCTGCTCTAGCCGCACTTAAGCTCAAAAGCTATCAGCGTGATGCTCACCGGAGTAGGTTTCTCCCCTCGCCCCGCTTGCGTGGGAGAGGGGCGGGGGTGAGGGGTTAGCCTCTACCTCCGGGCGTTACGCTAGCTATCCGGTCTGCTGTCATAGCCCATACCCCCCACGCTCGTGTATACTTAGATCATTGCGGCAAGGGGGATGTATGTCTGAGTCAACTTCGGAGTGGGTGAGCTTACGGCAGGCGGCGAGTATGCTTGGCGTGCACCCCGCGACTGTGCGCAACTGGGCGGATAAAGGTGAGCTTCCATCACGGCGCACGCCCGGCGGACATCGCCGTTTTCGCAAGTCGGATTTGCTCCAGTACGCAGCGACACAGGGCGAGCTTCAGCCGCTCGAAGTGCAGGTGATCATCCAAAACGCGCTCGGTCGCACCCGGATGCAGGTCGGCGAACTCAACAGCGAGGCGTGGTACACGGCAATGAGCGACCCCTCGCGCGAGAAACTCCGCGAGCAGGGACGCGAAGTGCTCGAAGCGCTGCGTGATTACCTCGCGCACGGTGCCCCTGAAGCGAAACTCGCCTCCGCGATCCGGCTGGGCGAGAAATACGCCGCCATCCTCGAAGCCGACGGGCTGACGCTGCCGCAGGCGGTACGCGGCTTTCTCTACTTCAGCGACTTCGTGACCAACTCGGTGCTGACGTGGTCGGAGATCACGCCGCCGCGCAGCGCCTCCGAGTGGGCAAATCTGCTCCGGCAGGTCAACACCTTCACCAACGCCATGCTGCTCTCGATCATCGAATTCTATCAGGAAGACTAGCCTTGCACCTGATTACATTCTGTAGGGGCGCACGGCGGTGCGCCTTTGCGATTCACGCTGGCGCGAGGACGTTAGCGAGTCACTCGGCTGACTACAATTGCCGCCGATCTCAAAACGCCCAATCGAAATCAACCAAGTTTGCTCCCCTCCCTGAAGTCGGGGAGGGATCGGGGGTGGGGTGAGCTTTCCTTCCCCCGCGTGGGTCGCCTTGAGCCTCGTCGAGCACGTCGGCGCCAAGAAGCTGCGCGCGCTCGCCGACGCCTTTGACGGCGATCTCGACGCCGTGCTGACCGCCGACGCGAAGGCGCTTCAGCGCGTGCCGGGCATCGGTCCCAAGATTTCCGCCGCTATCGGCGCGGTCGATCTCGCCGCCGTCGCCGCAGCGATCCCGCGCTGGCAGGACGCCGGAATCAGCCTGATCGCGCTCGACGACCCGGCTTATCCCGCCGCCCTCCGCCAGATCGCCGACGCCCCGCCGACCCTGTTCGCCATCGGCACCTGCCGCGATCTGCGCTCGGTCGCGGTCGTCGGGACGCGCTCGCCGTCGCGCATCGCCGCCGATGCCGCCCGGCAAATCGGCTACGAGTTGGTCCAGCGTGGCTTTCAGGTGATCAGCGGCTTGGCGCTCGGCATCGATAGCGCCGCCCACATCGGCACGCTCGCGAACCCGGCGGGGATCACCTCGGCGGTGCTCGGCAGCGGCGTCTTGAACGTCTATCCGTCCGGCAACCGTCCCCTCGCTCAAGCGATCGCCGCGCGCGGCGCACTGCTCAGCGAAGTACAGCCCTCGGCGCAGCCCAAGCCCTCGACCCTCGTCGCCCGCAACCGCATCATCAGCGGACTGTGTGAGGCGATAATCGTCGTGGAAACCGCCGTCGATGGCGGCGCGATGCACGCCGCTCGCCGCGCCACCGATCAGGGACGCGCCGTCTACACGCTCGACCTGCCCGCCTCCGGCAACCGCGCCCTGATCGAGGCAGGCGCAGCCATCATCACGCCGGATTTGGTCGGCTTCGCCCCCTAGAGTCGCGTCGGGTCGTAATCTATTACGCCCCTACTGCTCGCCCTTAGCTAAAAACCAACACCTAAAAACTAATCGCTAACGGCTGACCGCTGAAAGCTAATCGCTGAAAGCTTTTCTCAATGCCAATACGCCCAGAACCCGCCCGCATGTTTGACCGCCTGTTTGCTCAGAAAGACGATCTCCACGCCGATCACCAACTCGGTTGGATAGCATTCGCGCCGCAGCGCCGCGATCAGCGCGCCGTGCAGCAGCCCGAAATAGCCCTTCGCACTCGCTTCGTAGAGGTCGTTATCGCGCTTGTACAGCAAGCAGATCGTCAAATGCTCGGAAGCGACGTGTGCCGCCCCGAAGAACTTGTGCCCGACTACCGGCGGCTTGAGCTGCTTGTGATCGCGCAGCACACAGCGGATCGCGTGCTTGACCTTGGCGTCGTACAAGCGCCGCTGCGCGATAAACTGCGCGCGCTCGCGCCGACCCTCCAGCCGCAGCAGGGGAGACATCTCGATCGTCCTATTTGTAGCATCGATACTTGGATCGTATCGCGTCCCGGCGCGCCTCGCCCCCTAATCTTTGGGACGTGACTTTTGGGGGAATTTATCCATTTCGACGGGCGATTTTCCCCTCTCATGAGGGTAAGGGGAGAGCAAGCGGGGTTAGGCTCTATTTACCTCACCCCTGCCCCTCTCCACGATGTGGAGAGGGGTAAACACAGATTGCAAAGGGTTTTTAAAGTCCCCTCTCTATGCAATGGAGAGGGGATTTAGGGGCGAGGTCAGCCTGCCCAAAACTTGTCCAGCGCGTGGATGACGTCCGCCAACCGCTCGAACTGGGGCAGCCCCTTAGTCGGCTCGATCCGCACTGCCTGCCAATTGTCGTGCGCGTCGAGGAAGTCGGGCAGCGTGTCGAAGCGGACAAAGGCGTCGCGGTCATACAAAACAAGCACCGGCAGGCTCAGCTTGGCGTAGACCGCCGGGCGGATGTCGGGCGTGAACAGCTTGCCGCTGACGAAGTAGAGCGGCGCGAACCGCGCGCCCGGCTGATGCGAGGTTAAGTAGCCGTAATTCTCCAAACCGGCATCGACCGCCCCTTCGAAGCTCTGCTTCAGGAAGAAGCGGATGCTCACTGGCGTGGCGATCAGGTCGTAGAAGGCTTGCGCCCACAAAGGTGTGGAGAATATCCGGTAGAGGGTATCGCTCGACCCCTTGTCGCTGGCGCTCTGCGAGGCACGTTTCCCCTCGCGACTGGTGAAGCCGCTCGGCGAGATCAGCGTCAGCGAGCGAAAGTCGTCCGGGCATTCGAGCGCCGCCCGCGCCGCGAACTCGCAGCCGAGCGACAGCGCGATCACGTCTGGCGGGGCGTCGTTCGACGTGCCGATCCGGTCGAGCAGCGCGAGGATCGCGTCTTTGTACAATTCCGGCGAGTAAACCCGGTCGCTGCGCTCGGAAAAGCCGAAACCGGGCAGATCGAGCGCGTAAACGTCGCGCTTGCCGCGATACGCCTCAAAGATCGGGCGGAACTCGTAGGCACTGCCCGCCGCGTTGATGCTGTGGATCAGCACCAGCGGCGGCTGTTTCTCGGCTTGATCGGCGGCTTTGTCGACGTAGACGTTCAGGAATCCGGTCTGCTCGCCCGCGAACTGCTCGCGCTCGGCGTCGATGGCGGGCGGCAGCGGTTGATCGTGGTCGATGGCATAGCGGCTGTAGAGCAGCCAGCCGCCCGCGACCGTGATCGCGGTCGAGACGGTGCTGCGCAGCAAGTTGGCAATCGGTGATTGTTTGCTCATGGCGTTACCCTTTCGGCATCGTCAATTTGCGCCAATCATACCGTATCCATCGACCCGCCCGCCGAATCTCTCATCGGGTGTTCGAGTGCCGGGGTTGTCGGTTCCTGTTTTGCATCAGTCTCGCTGATCTGGTGACGAGGTGAATTGCGTTTTGTAGGGGCGTTATATATAACGCCCCTACGCAATCGGCAAAATGCTTTTCTCCCCTCTCCTAGGGAGAGGGGTCGGGGGTGAGGTTTGTAGGGGCGCAGCGTGCTGCGCCCCTACTGCATATGGTCCGAGGGAAGGTAAATGCTTACTCCGCCGCGTCTTCGAGTTCCTCAATCGTGTTCATGATCAGCTCGACCGCCGCGCCGAGCGTCTCGGTCGTAAACTCGAAGGTTGCGCCCGCTGCCGCGTACAGTTCCGGCAGTGCCGCCGTCCCGCCGAGCGCCAAGCCCGCGCCGGTAAGCCGCCAGCGCCGCCGGTTGATCGTCGAGCATGTTCGCCCAAATCTGCACCGCGCCCAACTGCGCCATCCCGTACTCGACGTAGTAGAACGGATAGCGATAGATGTGCAGCTTGCGATGCCAGCCGTCCGCTTTGTCCGGCTCCAGCCCGCTGTAGTCGATCCCCGGCATGTACTTGTCCCACAGCACCGCCCACTGCGCATCGCAGTTCGCCGCGATCAGGGCGTCGTCGGCGTGGGTGTACGCCCAATGCTGGAAGGCATCGACCACCGCCATGTAGGGCCAGAACAGGATGATCTTCTCCAGATGCTCGATGCGCCCGCGCGCCGTCTCCTGCGCCGAGTAGAAGCCGCCGTTTTCGCGCGCCCAGAACGGGGTCGTCAGCAACTCCATCGCCATCGAAGCGACCTCGTTGAACTCCGCCGTGACCGGGCGCTGCATCGCGTAAGGCAGCTTGAGCTTCTCGAAGGCGTGGAACGAATGTCCGGCTTCGTGCACCAGTGTGCGGATGTCGCCGTGCAGCCCGACGCTGTTCATGAAGATGAACGGTCGCTTTGACTGCGCGAAGGCGATGCTGTAGCCGCCGGGTCCTTTATTCTTGCGGTTTTCGAGGTCGAGCAGCCCTTCGTCGCGCATGATGTCGTAGTATTCGCCCAACTGCGGGTCGAGCCGGTGGAAGATGTCTGACGCCCGCGTCTTCAGTTCGTCGATGTCAGCATACGGACGCAGCGGATCGCGCCCCAGCGGATCGACGTTCAAATCCCACGGGCGCAGCGTCTCGTAGCCGAGCAACTGGCGGCGGCGCTCGTAAACTTGGGTCGCCGCCGGAACCACCACCTCGGCAATCGCGTCGAGGAAGCGTTGGTTATCCTCGGTCGTGTAGTCGAAGCGCTTGCGATCTTGCCATGCGTACTCGACGTAATTCGCCTTGCCCGCGTTCGCCGCGATCTTCCGCCGAACCGTCAAGAGTTCCGCCCACAGCGTCGTTGAGCGCGTCACGGTCGGCAAGCTGCCGCTGCGAGGTAGCCTTCCACGCCCGCTCGCGCACGGCGCGGTCGTCGTCGAGCAGCAGTGGCTCCATCTGGCGCAGCGTCTTTTCCTCGCCGTCCCACGTCACCGACTGCGCACCCATGATCTTGTTGAAGCGAATTTTGAGCTGTTCTTCTTCCGTCATCAGCGGCAGATTCTCCGCCCGGAACAGATCGACCTCCGAGCGCAGATTACGCAGCGCAATCGCGAGTCCCGCCGGTTCCAGCCCGCTGGCGAGCAGTTTCTCCCGCATTCGTTGATCGGCGGCATCCCACCCCGGCATAATCTTCTCAAAGTAGTCGCTGAGCAGCCGCTCGGCTTCCGCGTCGCTGGTGTCCTGCGACGCGGCGACCTGCCGCCGCGCCCCGTACTCGCTCAGCCAATCTTCTAATCGTGAATAATCTCGCAGCCATTGATCGAGCGTCTCGGCGGTCAGGTCGCGCGCTTCCAGTTCGTCGAAATACGGCTGGATCGCATCCCACGACTTGCCTATCAAATCGTCGGAACTCGTCGGTAACGTGTTGAACATGAGCATCATCCTCTAAAAGCTAAAAGCGCAACGCAAAGACGCAAAGGCGCGAAGGCGCAAAGAAAATAGGTCGGTTGGTAGGGCAGGACTAGGTCCTGCCCTACTTTGCGTCGTGCAAACCTTCGGTTTGCCTGTGCCTTTGCGTTAAATCTGTTCTCGTTCATTGACTCAACTCCAGCGGCGGACGCGGCGTCTCCGGCGCGAAATCGTAGTAGACGTGATACACGCCCACCTGCGCGTGCTGATAGGTGACGCCCCGCGCCGCGAAAATCTTCTTCCAGATTCGCGCGCACCGCGTCCACGTTCGCCGTGATGTAGGCGATCTGGTCGTCCGGCGCGGCGTCGACCGCCGTGCGGTACGCCGGAACGCGATCGTCATAAGGCGTGTAGCTCAAGTCCGGCTTGTAGGAGAGCGTCGCGCTGTAGATCAGCCGCTCGTCGCTCAGGAACGCCAGCCGGAACGAGATCCAGTAATTGGTGTAGCCGTGAACCAGCCCGTGATCGTCCAGAAAGGCGATCAGCGCGGCGTCGTCGTCGTTCGGGATGTGCGTGTCGAGGTTGAACTGGGTCGTGAATCCCGGCGGCACGGTCGTCGCGGCGGTCACCAGACCGAACCCATTGTAACCAATCACCAATAATGCCAAGGCGATCCGCAGCAGCGGCGAGCGCACGTCCGCGATCAGCACGCCGAAGGCGATCGCCAGCGGCAGCGCCATCGGCAGGAAGTAGCGCCCGCTGGGGTCGATGTTGAAGCGCGACACCAAAAACAGCGCGACGAACAAGCCGACCATCGCGCCGATCAGCAGCCGACCGTCACGCTTGAGGCTCGCCGGATGGCGCAGCAGCCAGTAGAGCGCGAAGACGTAGATCAGCAAGATGATCAGCGCCTCCGGTACGAGGAAGTAGCTGGCGTACCACGGGAAGCGCAGCCCGATCACCACCGGGAAGTTGAGCGCGAACAGGCTCAGCAGCCGTTCCGGGATCGGCAGCGGCGGAATCGCCATGCCCGCGAACTGGCTCGGCGGGTTCGACCCGAACGGCAGGTAGAAGCGCAGCGGCGCGAAGTCGTTGGCGACGGCGAACGCCCACCACGGTGCGCTGCCGACGAAGAACCCGACCGCCGCCACGACAATCCCGATGATCGACGCCCGTAACGCCGCCCCACCCCGCCTCATATCATCAGCTGCGTGTAGGGGCGAGGTATACCTCGCCCGTTCTCCTGAATCCCCGTGCGTCATTGTAGGGGCAGGTTTGAAACCTGCCCCTACGTCGGCATCTACATTTGGCGTTTGTAGGGGCGCACGGCTGTGCGCCCCTACCTCTGCCCACTCGATCCGGTTCTCTCCCCTCCCTGAAATCGGGGAGGGGTCGGGGGTAGGGTCGCGGTGAGGTCGATTCCGCCACAAATCCACCAGCCCCAGCACGCCGACCGGCAGCACGTAGGCGACGATCAGCCCGTTCGACCACCAGCCGATCCCCGCGCACAAGCCGAGCAGCGCCCACCGCCCCAGCGATCCGCGCTGCTCGTGCGTGACCTGCCAGCCGAGCAGCAGCACCAGATTGCCCAACAGCAGCGTCTCGTTGTAGCCGCCCAGCGTCGAGGTCGTGTAGAGCGCCAGCAGCACCGTCGGCACGGCGATCAGCAGTCCGGCGACCGTCGCCACCACCGCCCGCCCCGAAATCTGCCAAGCAACAGCGAAGCTGCTTGCCACGATCAGCAGGTAGAGCAGCGACTCGACGAGGTGCATGGTCATCACCGTATCGCCGAGCAGCGCGAACCCGACCGCGATCAGCCAAGCGTCGAGGCTGCCCATGTAGGCTTGCCCGTAGAAGAAAACCGGACGCTCGCCTTGCAGGATGTGGCGTGCCATCAAGCCGACGACTGCCTCGTCGGAATGGAACGACACGCTGCCGCTCGCCAGCAGCAGCGCTCGCCCGATCAGCGCGATGGCGATCACGGCGACGAGCGCCAGCAGCGGAAAGCGGCGCGCCGTCGTCATTTGCTCGCCACCGATCCGGCGACGCGCTCGAAGGCGACCAGAAAGTCGCCCCACGCGCTCAGCGGCGCGCTGCCCGCCAGCGAAATAGTGGTTTCGGCGAGGGTCAAATCACGGGTTTCGCTCAGGATGTCCTCCGCTTGACAGGCTTCCGGCACCGTCGGCGGCTCGACCGGCGCGGCGGCGACGACGATCAGCGCGCAGTCCCCCGGCGCGACCAGCGTCACCCCCGGCGGCGCATCGGCGGGCGACGTGATCACCCGCCAGCCGCTCGGATAGGTCAGACTGAAGGCTTCGTTCTCGTAGCGGCTGCCCGTAACCATCACCGCCTCACCCGGCGTCGCGCTCAAGATCGGCGGCGTCACCGCCGGGACGCAGGCAGCGGCAAAGAGGAAACAGACGATAAACCCTAAAGCAGCGAATCGCCGGGTCGCCGCCAGAGGTTCAAAACCTCCGGCTACTAGGGTCAAGCCTGCTGAAGCAGGCTGCCTCGCAGCCGTCTTTAGACGGCTTAAGTTACTAGCCCGACGCTTCGAGCGTCGGGCGGCGACTTCGCGGTTCAGAACTTCTCGTTTCATGGCGCGCGATTAGGCGTGTCGGGATTGGTGTCCATGTTGCGCGATTCCGGCTCGCCGCAGTGGACGAACCCCGCCCACCCCGCGACCTGCCACTCACCCGCCGCGTCTTTGCTGACGTGGATCATGCTGCACACGCCGCTCGCGCCGACGCCCTGCTCGTAGTTGGCGATCACTTCGACGTTCCACGCATCACCATCCGGGGCGGCGCGGCGGTAGACCGCGCTGATCATGCTGCCCCACTCCGGCGGCGTGTACGACTGGATGCAGCCGGACGGCTCGCCGCCTGCGCAGTTGTCGGCGACGTAAGCCTGCAGCGGCGCGTCGAGCAGCCCCATCGCCGTCGCGTCGTCGCCCTTTGCGGCGGAGTCGACGAACCTGACCGCCGTCGCGTAAGCCGGATTAGTTTCCTGCGGCGTCAGCGCCAGCGCCACCACCACGATCAAGGCGAGGATCAGGATCGTCGCCCCCCCGATAATCAGTAATGCCCGAGACTTCATTGCGTTCCAACCCTTTGCAGCCCGCCGCCCACTTCACCGAACGGCTCTGTAGGGGCACAGCGCTGCTGTGCCCCGCCAATCTCTCTAAATACGTTGCCAAACCCACAATCAACTAGACAGCGATCCAAATTTCTGCGGATAGGCACAGCACGCTGTGCCCCTACAAGAACCCACTGTCTTTGGCGTGGTCAGCTTTGATCCCGCGCCGCCCGCAGCGCATCCCTGATCTTGACGCTCTCCTGCACCGGATTGACCATGCTGATACCGTAGCGCCCCGCCGTGTTGACGATCTCGACGGCGACCGCGCCGTCGTAACCCGCCGCTTGCAAATCGCCCATCACGGCGGCGAAGTCGATCTTGCCCTTGTCGAACGGCGTTTGCAAGTGCTTGGGCGACGCCTGCCGAATTTGGACGTGTCGCGTCTGTGGCAGCAAGTCGCGGATCGCTTCCGGCTTGGCGTTCTGGTAGACCATCTGCGCCCAGTCGAGGGTGATTTCCAACCCCGGCACGGCGTCGATCAGCTTGCGGGCGGCGGCGGGCGTCTCCGCCAGCGAGTCGGCGTGCGGCTCGATGCTGACGCGCAGATTTCAGCGGACTTAGCAGCGTCAACCATCTCGCGCAGCGCCGCCGCCGCCCGCTCGAAGGCTTCGGCATCCTCGCTGACCAGCCCCGGCGACAGCGTGATCCCCGGCGTGCGGATCGCCTGTGCCAGCGGCAGCAGCGCCTTGAACGTCTCGACGTCACGGGTGCGCCGCGTCTCGTCCGCCAGCGAGATGCGCGGCAGCATCAGATACAGGTCGCTCACCTTGAGGTGATAGAACGCCAGATCGTCGCTGATTTCCGCCGCCGTCCGCAGCGGATCGACTACCGCTTTGTTGATCGCCAAGCCGACATCGGCATAGCGAAAACCAAGCCGCGCCATCGTGCCGAAGGCTTCAGCCAGCGTCAGGTCGTTGAACGTCCACGTGTGACAGGAGAATTCGATCATCAATCTGTAGGGGCAGACCTCTGTGTCTGCCCTGATCCTAGAGGAAAAGATAGCACATCGCCGGGGGTGTGGCGAGTGCGAGCCAGAAAAGATAACCGCCTAACGCAAAGGCGTAAAAACAAGACGCAAAGAAAAAACAGTTTCAGAAAGGTCTTTGCGTCTTTCCCTTACTTCTTTGCGTCTTTGCGTTAAATCTTTGGCTTTTCGTAGTCCAGCCGCACGAAATCGCGCCGCTGCATCAGCCGCAGCGCCGCGTTGAACGGCTGCGGGAACTCGCGGTAGCCCTCCTCGGTGCTCAGCGGCGTGACTTGTTGATCGTGAACGGCTGCCCGTGCCAGACGATCACGCAGCCGCCCGCCGCTTTGACGTTGCGATACCAATCGACCTCTCGCCGTAGGTCAGTTCGATCAGGAACCAGCCGTCTTTCTTGATGGCGATGATCGGCGTCTCGTACGATTTGCCACTCTTGCGCCCGACGTGCCGCACGATCACGAACGGTGTATTGGATCGTCCGGCGAACCGCTTGGTGACGGGGTTGATCACGTGCTTGGCAATCTGGCGAATAGCGTTCAGCATGATGATTTAGCTTCTGGTGGCGTGCCCGTTATTTACTTTGCGTCCGTGCGTCTTAGCGCCTTTGCGTTAAATCTTTTTCTCCCCGCTCCCCACCTGCACCATCTGGCGGAGTTCTGCGGCATGGTCGCGCTCGTGCTGGATCGAATCTTGCAGCCATGAAGCCACCAATTCGGCTCCCCACGGAAAGACCACCACTTCGTCGAAATCGTCAATCTCGGCGAGCAGGGTTTTGATGGCAAACCGGTTGATCTCCGCTTCCAGTTGAACACTTTCGAGGCTGAAATTCTGACGCTCGCTCGCGTAAGCGGCATTGGCTTCGTCGTTCGTGGCATAGGTATAGGAGGAATGAAGGGGAACTTGTGCCACGTGATCCCGAAACAACTCAAAGACGGCGGCTTCCCAGCCCCCGATATGTGCATAGAACTCGCGTTTTTTCCAGCCGGGGTAAATTTCGACATCGGGATCAAGCGAATCGAGCGCCGTCCACAGGTCAACGCGGGCGTCGTCCAGTTCTTTAAGTAAATCGGCTTGGCTGCGGTTCATGGTCGGCGGCTTTCCCCCTATGCTTGACGTAGGCAACCGAAGGTTGCACGCGGTTCAAGTCAGTTTGGATGCGTTTGTCCTGATACTTGCAGCCGCTTCACTTGACATTTAGAACATGCGTGCTATGATCTAGTTATGTTCAGGCTTGATCAATTCCAAGACATGCGCCAAGCGCTTCAGGTCGTGGGAGAGCAGTCCCGCCAGTTTGCGACCGCAGCGCACCAGAAATTGATAGCGCTCGTCTTCCGGGTACGCCCACGAGGCGTAGCGCAGCGCCGCCGCGATCAACTCGTCCGACGGCACTTCTTTCGCGCCCAGCACCAAGCGGAAGAAGTCGAACCGCTGCGTGAAAGCGTAGACCTCGTCCGACGTGCACAGGTCGACCTCGCACAGGCTCATCGGCGGGCGGGGCGGCAGGCTGTGGATCATCTGCCCGCTGAACATGTAGCCGATGTTGATCACGCCGATTTCGACCGGCACCATCCGGTTTTCGCGCTGATCGATCAGCGCGTTGTTGTCGACGTAGCTCGCCATCACCAGTTCGCGCGCCAGCGGATCGTCGTCGATGCGAATGGCGTAGATCAAGCCGACCGCGTGCGCCGAGTCGTCCTCGGAGATCGCCACTTTGACGAACGCGCCGAAGGTATGCAGCTCGTCGATTTTACTGCCCCGCGTGCCGCAGTCGAACCCGGTCGTACTGGCGCGCAGGACGCGACCGACAATGTGCTGCTGAGTAGCCGTCATCATACTGTCATACTCCTAAGCGATGCCGCCGTTTGTCGCTCCGCGCCAGCCCCTTGGTTTGCAGCTTGTTCGAGGCTTCCGGCTCCAGCGCATTCTTGAACATCTCCACCCGGATCATCTCATCCAACTGGCTTTTCTCAACACTGCTGATGTATGCCAGCTCATCCGCCCGCGTCAGCGCGTAGGGATAATGTCGGCGTCCCTGAATCGCGCACTGCGCCACGATCAGCGCGTGCAGCGCCGCGACCGCCTGTTTGTCGCGCGCCACCCACAGCGGGATGTCGATCCGCGCAATCGTCGGCTTTTTCCCCAGCGACACGTTGACGTAGAAGAAGCCGATCTCGTACTGCGCGCCCATCTTCTGCGAGTAATCGCGGTTCTGCGGCGAGTTCTGCACCATGATCGCCGAGCGTTCGCCCGGTTCCAGCACTTCCGCGAACAGCATCGCGTCGGTCAAGCCCTCGATCTCGCCGTTCGAGCGCAGCGTCGCGTCGTTGACCTGCCCCGGCGCGAGGCTGAGCAGGTGCAGCAGGCTGATCAAGTAAGTGCTGCGCGGCACGTCGAGATAGCCGCTCAGGATCGCGCCGGAGTCGTGCAGTTTTTGCAGCGCTTCCAGATAATTCTTCTCGATCTCCTGCCCCCCGGCGACCTCGTTGCCGCCGAAGAACTTGAGCAAGCCGCCATCGTGCACACCGATCAGCGGGCGCGGTTCGGGCTGATGCTCCCACGCCGCTTTCGCCAACCACTGCATCTCCATCACCGAGCGGCGCGCGTTGACCGTCTGGTTGGTGATCAGCCGCCCGTCTTTGTCGGTCAGCAGGGCTTCGCTGTAGACCAGTTCCGGCTCGGTCGACTGCTCCGGCAGGCGCGGCGTCTCGCCCTGATAGTAGACGAACGTCCCCATGTTGATCAGGTAGTACTGAGCGGCGGCGTGCGCGTCCGGGTAAATTTGCGAGCCATCGACCGCGATCAGCGTTGCGCTCGGCGGCGCGTCCGGCAGACCACCCACGCCGCAGATGATCTCGTCGTCCGGGCGCGGGACCGGCGCAGCGCCGCGATACCCGCTCACGCTCAACTCGCGTACCAGCTTGATCCGCTCGTGGACTGCGTCGAGGTCGGTCGCCGCGTAGAACATGTCGAGCGCGATTTCCAGCTTGCTCGCCAAGCCGACGCTGCGATGCCCCAGATAGCGCCCCATCGTCTGCACCTGCACGACGATCTTGTTGAACTCCAGCGACACTTATGACCGCCTAAGAAAGTTAGTATTTCCCAACATATGCGCTTAGCGTAGCACCAACGTTCTATACCGTCAAGCAGGGGAACGTCCGCCGCCGGGAAATAGGAACACGAGATGAGCCTTTTCGCTCGCGCAGCGACCCGCTTCGCCCACTTCCGGTGACTAACTATTCGTGTCGCAACGGGTTTACATATGAACGTGAAGTGTGGTAAAGCTGCTCCGTTGCAAAGATGTCTTTTGTAGGAGCAGACCTGCGTGTCTGCCCCCAATTGGGCGCACACATCGGTGCGCCCAAATTAGGACAGTGTGAGCTTAACCTCATATCCGCGTTTTTCTCCCCTCTCCTAGGGAGAGGGGACGGGGGTGAGGTTTGTAGGGGCGTAACATGTTACGCCCGTTTGTCTTCGACATTTGCCAGATGAAGCGCGAACTGCTTTATAGCTGACTGCTGAAAGCTAAAAGCCCATCGCTGATCTGTGCAAAAAGTCCTAAAGTTATGCCTATTTTATTAAAACAATGTGCGGTTGTTACGCATCTTTGTTATAATTAACGCTCAGGGGAAGAAAATACCGTTTGACTTGTATCCGCTGATTTCCGCATCCGTACCCAAAACGAACCGCTACTTACGAATTAAAAGCGTTTTTTTAAGAGAGTTTGTCAGTTGTTCGTTGGTGAGTTTTAGGTGAATGCGAAACCACATGGCTTCAAACTTGGTCCTCGATTTAGTGCATCGTGAGTCCACGTCAACCGAGTTGGTTTTCGCCGGCGACGAAGTTCGTCTCGCCGGGCAGATCGATTACCCCACAACCCCCCGTCCTGCTAATGGCTATCCCCTGCTGTTCGTGCTGCATCATGCCTGCTGTAATACGCGCGCTGACTACGCCGATTACGCGCAGACCGGGCTGGCGAACGGTTATGCGGTCTTCCGCTGGGATAAGCGCGGCACCGGGCGGAGCGGCGCGAGTGGGCGCGGCTCGACCACGCAGGATGCCGTCAACGCTTACGAGGTCGCGCTGGCACAGCCCAATGTCAACCGCCGCCGCCCCGTGATCCTCGCCTTGGGCGCCGGGATCGGGTCTATTGGGCAGCGCCTTCGGTTTGTTCGCGCGGGCGCAGCATCCTTACGCAGCTTTGCTGATTGCCAACTTGCTCGGTCCTGATGAGATTTTGGCGCTTGATACGCGCGTCAAGATCGTTATGAGCGCGCAAGACTGGAACTCCCCGGCAGTTTATGCCACCGAAGCCGTCGCTGCCCATCAAAGCAATTACCGTCACGGCGCGTCAGCCGACATCATCGACTGTGACGACCGCCTGCTGATGGAGATCGATCCACACGGCAACATGGTTCTCAACAACTCCGCACGAAAGGGTATCACCACTTGGTTGAACAATTTAGCTCGCCTTTCCGCGTCCAGCTAGACGATTGTGCTGCGCTGGTCACCGGAGCGGGTGAGGGCATTGGACGAGCGACTGCGCTGGCGCTGGCGGCGGCTGGCGCTGCCGTCGTCGTCAACGATTTGAATCCCGACCGCGCTGACCGGGTAGCGGCGGAAATCACCGACGCGGGCGGGCGCTCGCTGGCATGGCAAGCGGACGTTGCCAATCGCTTTCAAGTTGGCTCGATGATCGAAGCGGGGCGCGACGCCTTCGGAAAGTTGAACATCCTCGTCAACGCGGCGGGCGTGCTCAAGCTCGGCGCGATGTCGGCGCTCGACGAATGGGACTGGCGCCGCGTCGTCGACGTGAACCTGACCGGCGCGTTCTTCTGCACCCAGTTGCTCAGCCGGGTCATGGCAGATGAGGGCGGCGGCGCGATCGTCAACGTCGCCTCGACCGCCGGACATCCATCCACCCTATCGAATGGGATCAGCTACGTCAGCACCAAAGCCGGACTGATCGGCATGACCCGCCAGAGCGCCCGCGAACTCGCGCCGCTCGGCATCCGCGTCAACGCGGTTTGCCCCGGCAGCATTGACGGCGACGGCACCGCCCCCGGATCGCCTGCGCTCGGTCGGCAGGGATCGCCGGAGGAGGTCGCCAGCGTCGTGCTGTTCCTCTGCTCCGACGCCGCGAGCTTCATCACCGGGCAGGCGATCAACGTCGACGGCGGCGAGGCAATGACGTAACCTCGCCGCGAGCTAACCGACTTCTACAAATTAGGACTGAATATAGATCCCTGCTGTTGTCCCCCTCTCATCATGGCGAGGGGGTCGGGGGGTGAGGTTTGCAACATCACTCCCCACAAAAAAAGCGACCCGCTGAACGGGTCGCTAACCGCAAAGTTGTAAGGACTAACCAGCAAATCTAGCGCATCCGCCTACCGCGCCGCGACCAGCGCGTCCAGTTCGAAGGCTTCCGGCAAATCTTCCGGCTGCACGCCCGTCAACAGGCTGACGAGGTAGCCATCCCGCTGAATCTGCACGCCCGGCAGCCGCGCCGCCAATCCCTGAACCGAGGCTTCCAACATCCCGGTGCTGTTGAAGCGCTCCAGCGCCGCTTGATCTTCCCACAGCACGATCAATTCGGCGCGGTCGGAGTCGTCAACTTGTTCGAGGAAAAAAGCGGATACAAAGCCGGGACGAGTACGAACTTTCGGGAGATAACTGCGCTGAACGATCTCCCGCATGTGTTCCATATTTTCCAGTGGAACACGAATCGAAGTCTTTTGCGCGTACATGATTTTTCTCCCTGCGCTTTATGTCTATTGAAACACGGAAGCATTGCGTTGTAAATTACGAAAGCGCAATTCATTTTAGGCATTCTGCACGAATCTAGCCGTTCGCGATCGGTGCGCAATTAGTCACCTTTTACAGTTCGCCTGTAATCGTTTACAAAGTTCACGACTTTTCTTTTTGCGCGATCTCCCTGAGCGTGCTACAAACTGGACGATGCTTCTAAAATCAGTCGGTTGCGCCGATATTGGCTCGGTCATCTAAGCGGAATTGGAGTAGTTGATTAATGAAACCTATAAAACTGTTGATTTGGATCGCGCTGCTGCTGTCGATCAGCGTCGGGATAACTTTCGCGCAGGACGCCACCCCGGAGATCACGCCGGAAGTGCCTGCCGCGACTCCCGAAGCGACCGCCGCGGCGGAACCCACGCTCACCGACATTTTCGCCGCCCTGCCCCAAACCCGTCAGGCGGATGGCGGTTACGTCGTCGGCGAGCCGGACGCGCCGATCACGATCATTGAGTTCAGCGATTTCGCCTGCCCCCACTGCGAGGATTACGCCCCGATCATCGACCAGATGATCGTCGATTACGTGGCGACCGGGCAAGCCAAATTCGAGTTCCGCGTCATGCCGACGGCGGGCGGCGTCAAGACTTACGTCGTCGGGCGGCTGATGGACTGCGCCGACGCTCAACTGCCGGGTGCCTACTGGACTGCCTATGAACTGATGTATGGCTGGGCGATACCGGGGAACTACAACGGCAACGTACCCCAACTGTTCGCCGACAAACTGGGGATCGATTACGAACAGATGATGACCTGTGCCAATGATCCTGCGCAGGTCGATGCCGACCTTGCTTTCGCCGACGCCAACAACATCGGCGGAACACCGGCGATCTTGGTGCGCTACGGCGACGGCGACGCGCAGCCGATTGTGCTCGACGGCGTGACCTACGATCGCGGTGGCGTCTCTTACTCGGTGCTGGCGCAGGTGATCGAGATGGCAAACGCCGGAACCCTGCCGGAGTCAGACTCCCGAAATGACGCCGGAAGCAACCGCCGAAGTGAAGCTGTAGCACTCAGCACGATCCAGTTGTTTTGTAGGGGCGCACGGCGTGCGCCCTGATTGATTCACGTCGGGAATCGTAGGGGCAGACCTGCGGATCTGCCCGGTTGTGGGCGCACACATCGGTGCGCCCCTACTGACTCCCGCTTGGCAGATCGAATCGTAGGGGCAGAACTAAGTTCTGCCCCTACCCATGATCTAAAGCAGGTTACCGCCGCTTCGCTTACGGGCGAGCGGGTCGGGGAGTGAGGTTTCTACGACGGCGTTTCCGTCGGCACGGGCGTGATCGCGGGCGTATTGGTCGGGCGCGGCTCGTCGGTCGGCGGCACGATCATCGTCTGGACGACGACCTGCAGCACCACCGGCTCGTTCAACTGCGAGGACAGCGAGTTCTGCACGATCCGCACCTCGTCCGGCGTGATCGGGTCGGCGGATCGCAGCGTGGCGAGGATCGTCAGTTTGTTGCTATCCTCGACCTGCATATCGACCAGCACCGCCGGGGCGAACGCTTCTTGCAAGCGCTGCCCGACCGTGCTGGTAGCCGTCTTGCGATTGCTCAGGTTGAGCAGCACCAGCAGAATCGGCAGCGCCAGCAGCAGCACCAGCGCCCACGAGAGATACTGCCGCCGCCGCGACTTTTCGACCAGACGCGGACGCATCCCCATCCAGAAGAAAACCGCCCACCCCGCGAGGCTGATGCAGACGATGTTGGTCACGAACAGCAGGGTCGCGCCCAGCGCCAAGCTGTTGTAACTGGTCGCCAGCGCCAGCCCGATCGTGCACAGCGGCGGCACCAACGCGGCGGCGATCGCTACCCCGGCGAGCGCAGCGGGAATGTCCTTGCGCGCCGTCGCATAGGCACCGATCAGCCCGGCGGTGATCGCGACCATCGCATCGACCAGCGTCGGATGGCTGCGCGAGAGCATCTCGGTCGTCGGCGATTCCATCCCCACCAGCAGCGCGAAACTATAGGCGATCAGGAGCGCGACCAGCATCCCGGCGAGCAGCGTCGGGATCGCCCGGCGCATCAACTCGATGCGTCCGGTCGTCAGCCCAATCGAGAAGGCGATCAACGGCTGCATCAACGGCGCGACCAGCATCGCCCCGATGATCACGGCGGCGCTGTCGAGCAGCAGCCCCGCTGAGGCGATCAGCGCGGCGACGATTGCCAGCACGAAGAAGTCGAGGCTCGGCGTCGCCATCTCCGTCGCCATCCACACCAGCGTATCCTGCTCCAAATCGGTCAGCGTCGGCAGCACCCAGCGAATCCGGCGCTGAAGCTGACGGCTGAATCCGTTGCGCGTCTCGACGTGCGCCGAAGTCAGGATCACCGGTCCCGGCGCATTGTCGAGCAGCCGCTCGGAAAACCGGCTGAACAGCCATTTCTCGAACACGTCGCGGTCGGCAAAACCGATCACGATCAGGTCGTCGTCGCGGACGCGCGCCAGCAGCCCGCTGACCGGATCGTTGGCGGTGACGACCGTGCGCCGCACGTTATCGGCATCCGGCAGCCCTGCCAGCGACCGTTCGATCCGCGCCCGCCCTTCCCACTGCGTCCGTCCGCCGCGCTGCACCGCGATCGCCTCAACCGGCGTGTTGAACCCGGCACCAACCCGCAGCGCGATCCGGCTGGCGGTCTGCGCGTGCTCGCTGCCATCGACCGGCACCACGATCTGGCGAAAGCCGGGCTGCCGCCGCGTCGCGTAGATCAGCACGTCGCAGGGGGCGGCTGCCGTCACACCGCGCGCCACCGGACCGATCTCGAACTCACCCCGGCGCGGATTCTGCACGCCGAAGATCAGCAGATCAGCACCGACCTCGCGGGCAACGTCGAGGATGCCGCGCGCCACGCTGCCCGCCGGATGCGTCAGCAGTTCGACCGGGCAGCCATCTTTGACGAAGCTGTCGATGATCGGTTGGAGGTCGTCGAGAGGCAGGTCTTTGTCTTCGCTGTTTTCCTGCGCAATAAACAGGGCGATCACGCGCCCCTTTTCGGGATCGATCAGCGCCGTCGCCAGCTTCAGCAGTTGAGGCGCGGTCGCCGGATTGCTCACCGGCACGACGATCAGCCGGATTTGATCGGGGATGCTCGCTTGGGGCGTCGTCACATTTTTCGTCTAGGCTCGTGAACGCTCTCGTGATTATAGCACGGCTCGCCGCCGCTCAGAAGTTCGCCCGCTTCTTCAAATCGCTGATTGCCAGCTCGACTTTCGCCTGATCGCCGGAACTGACGCCGCCGCCGAGGTCGAGATAAGCCTGATAATCCGCCAGCGCGCCTTGAACGTCGCCGAGCTGCGCCCGCGCGAACCCCCGGTTGTAGTAGGCGTCGACGTAGCGTGAATTCAGCCGGAGGGCGGCGCTGTAATCAGCAATCGCCCCGTCGAAATCAGCATTGGAGAGGCGCTCGTAGGCGCGGTGGGCGTAATCGGTCACGCTGACCGGGGTGCGCGGTCGGCGCGGCGCTTCCGGGATGACCGGTTCGGTCTCCTCCTCGTCGGCGATGGCGGGCATCAGGTAGACCGGGCGCTTGAGAAAGCGCGTCCGCAGCCGATCCATCGATTCGTCGAAGTAGTTGTGCGAGACCTCGATGCCGTTGTAGCGCGAAAGCTCGCTCAGCTTGCCGGTCAGGTACTTGTCGGTGCCCTTGAAGCTGAAGTCGTTGATCAGCAGCGGCACGATGTTGCGCCCGTGATCCATCGCGTGCTCGATCTCGCGGCGCAGCCAGTCGCCCGGCTCGATGCAGCGCTCGACCGTCCCCGGCGTGAGGACGAGCAGGAAGTGCGCCCGCGCCTCGATCTGCTTGAGGATGATGGTGTCGAACTGACCGTTGTCGATGCTCTCGACGTCCATGAAGACGTCGTAGCCGTGATCGCGCAGGTCTTGGAAGATGGCGCGCGCCTGAAACGCCGCTGCGTTGCGCCGGTAGCTGATGAAGACGGTCTTGTGTTCCTGTGCCATCGGACTAGTTTCCGCGTGCTCGACCGGTTCGCTTACTTTAGCCTTGAATGCGTAGCGGGGCAAGCGAGGTTACAGTTCTGCGATCAGTTTCCGCGCCGCCTCGATCAGCGGCTGCGCCCAGTTCAATTCTTTGCCGACCCAATCGGCATCACGATAGCGCTCGTCCTGCGCTAGCAGCGTCCGCCAAATGCGCTTGGCTTCAACTTTTTGCCCAAGCGCTGATGCGTAATAGCTAACCGCAAGTCATATTGGCAGCAGCGTAATTGCTGAATCGCAGCGTTAATCGGCAAGACGTCGCACGTCGAAGATCATCGTGCATGCTTGAAATCGCCTTTGGCAAAGTACGCTTCGCCTCGATTGTTGTAGGCATTGGCATACTGCGGGTTGAGGCGGATCGCTTCATTGTAGTCGGCAATCGCGCCGTCGAGATCGCCTTTGGGATGATGCGTGCAGTACCTCGATTGTTGTAGGCATGTAGCATCCTTGCGGATTAAGGCGAATTGCTTCGTTGTAGTCGGCAATCGCACCATCGAGTCGCCTTGAGTGCATGCACGCGCATTACCCCGGTTGTTGTAGGCATCGCCATACTGCGGGTTGAGGCGAATCGCTTCGTAATCAGCAAGCGCTTCGAGATCGCCTTGGTTGACGCAGTCCCTATTGTAAGGCATAGCATATTGCGGATTAGTCGATTGCTTCGTGTAGTCAGCAATGCGCCATCGAGATCGTCGCTTGCTTTTGCAGCGCGTTGAAATAATCCTCTGCGCTTAACTCTGTTCAGTTGGCACAGGCTGAGCAGCAGCTTCCTCGATTTTGCGCTCCACTTCTGGCTGATCGCTGGCAGGCGCGGCTTCACCTCACCATAAACGGGCTGTTTCAAAAAGCGAGTCCGCAGCCGATCCATCGCCTTCGTCGAAATATTCGTGGGGAACGGTCATGCCATTGAAGCGCGGTAGCTCAGCCAGCTTTCCGGTCAGATATTTCTTCGCGTTCTCGTCAAATTTGAAGTCTTAACGAGCAGCGGCACGATATTGCGCTGCTTGTCCATCGCGTACTCGATCTCTTTGCGCAGCCAGTCGCCCGGTTCGGCGCAGCGCTCGACCGTCCCCGGCGTCAGAATGATCAGGAAATGCGCCCGCGCCTCGATCTGGTTGAGAATGATGCGCTCGAACTGATCCCGAATCGATGCTCTCGACGTCCATGAACACGTCGTAGCCGTGCTCGCGCAAGTCCATGAAGATCGCCCGCGCGATGAACGACGCCACATTGCGCCGGTAGCTGATGAAGACGGTCTTGTGTTCCTGCTGAGTCATGCCTGCCCCGCGTGGTGATCGGCTGCGTTACGTCTATCTTATCCGCGAACAATCCGCCAATCAAGCAGGCGACCCCACCCCCGCTCGCTGGCTCACCTTCGGTGAGCATCTCGCCTCCCCTCCCCGAATTCAAGGAGGGGCGAGTACTTCGTCCGTCTCTGGCGGAAGATTTTAATCAAGCAGCGTTCGCACCCGCTGCCCGCTTTTCTCCTCCTCTCCGTCGCTTCACTAGGAGAGGGGGTCGGGGGGTGAGGTCAGATCGCCCGCAGCACGTCCGCGTACTCCGGCAATTCCCCCGCGTCCTTGAACCCCGCCATCCGCTGATACACGTCCTCCGCCGCGCGCAGAAAGCCGTCCGGCACGCCCGCTTCGTCGAACGTGTCGCCGATCTGCGCCATCTCGCCGACGAAGCGCCACGCCTTCTGCGTCACCTGCCGGATGCGCCGCTCGTTCGCATCCGCTGCGCCCGCCTCCCAGCGCGACCACTGCCGCTCCAGTTCCTCGCGGACGCCCAACTGCTCCGCCGCCGCCGCGACCGCGCACAGCAGCGCCATCGCGCCCTTGGTGTTGGCGGCGAAGCACATCTTCAGCGCCGACGCCTTGCCGATCTCGCCGCCGATCACCTCGGTTTCCAGCGGACCCGCCGCGAAATAGGCTGCCATCGCCGCCGCCGACGCGCCGGAGAGATAGAGCCACGTTTTCCCCGGCTCCCACGCCGGACCGCCGATGATGCTGCCATCGACGAACGTCCCGCCCGCCGCGCTGATCTGCGCACCGATCCGCTGCGCGTTCCCCGGCGCGATCGCGTTGGCGTCGAGGTACAGCCCGCGCCACCCCTGCGCGATCACGGCGTCGGCGGTCGCGGCGGCGGCGTGCGGCGGACACACGCTGACGATCACGTCGCAGCGATTGCACAACTCTGCCAGCGATCCGGCATCGTTCAGCCGATGCTCAGCAGCGCGGGCGCGGCTCGCCTCGCTGCGCCCCTCCGACGCCCACCAGACCGCGTACCCGCTGTTCGCCATCGTCGCCGCGATTGAGACTCCCATCGCCCCCGGATGCAGTATCCCGACGTTCTCCGCCATGTTCGTTTCCTCTCCCCCTAACCACGTGATCCGATTGTAGCCGATCCTTTGAGTCCAACTGGAATGGTATAACGGGCACGGCGTGCCGTGCCCCTACGCAATCTGCTCACGTGGTTTTTCTCCCCCTCGCCTCATGGAGAGGGGGTCGGGGGGTGAGGTTTCGGGGCTGGGGGTGGGGTCGTGGGGTCGTTTTTTGGAATTAAAAAGGGCAGGTCTGAGACCTGCCCCTACACCTACCCGCTGGGGGTGAGGTTCTGATTAATACTCAGGCATCGGCGGAGCCGCCGGAGCCGGGGTCTTCTCCGGCACGTCGGTGATCAGGACTTCGGTCGTCAGGATCATCGAGGCGATCGACGCCGCGTTCTCGACCGCACCGCGCGTGACCTTCGCCGGGTCCGGGATGCCCGCCGCGATCATGTCGCCGTACTGGTTGGTCACGACGTTGTAGCCGATCTTGTAGTTGTTCTGTTCCTTCTGCTCGCGGCGAACCTGCTGGATGACCACCGCACCGTCGATCCCGGCGTTCCCGGCGATCTTCTTCATCGGCACTTCCAGCGCGCGGCGAACAATGTTCACACCGGTCTGCTCGTCTTCGTAAGGCATCTTGACGTCGTCCAGCGCGGCGACCGCGTTGATCAGCGCCACACCACCACCGGGGACGATACCTTCTTCAACTGCCGCACGGGTCGCGCTCAGCGCGTCCTCGACGCGGTGCTTCTTTTCCTTGAGTTCGGTTTCAGTCGCCGCACCGACGCGGATGACCGCGACGCCGCCGCTCAACTTCGCCAAACGCTCTTGCAGTTTCTCGCGGTCGTAGTCGCTGGTGCTGAGTTCGATTTCCTTGCGGATTTCTTCGATGCGACCCTTGATCGCCTTCTCATCACCGGCACCGTCCACGATCACGGTGTCTTCCTTATTCGAGGTGACCTTCGCCGCGCGACCGAGGTCTTGCAGCGTGACGGTTTCCAGCTTGCGACCGGTCTCTTCGCTGATGACCGTGCCACCCGTCAGGATGGCGATGTCGCCCAGCATCGCCTTACGACGATCGCCGAAGCCGGGAGCCTTGACCGCGAGGACGTTGAGCATCCCGCGCAGCTTGTTCAGCACGAGGGTCGCCAGCGCTTCGCCGTCGACGTCTTCGGCAATGATGACGATGTCACGCTTGCCGATCTGCACCAGCTTTTCCAGCAGCGGGACAATGTCCTGCGCCGCGCTGATCTTCTTGTCGTAGATCAGGATGTAGGGTTCTTCAATCGCGGCTTCCATCGCGTCCGGGTTGGTCAGGAAATAGGCGCTGATGTAACCCCGGTCGAACTGCATACCTTCGACGTATTCGGTCTCGAATTCCAGACCCTTGCTCTCCTCGACCGTCACCACGCCGTCCTTGCCGACTTTGTCCATGACTTCGGCGATCAAGTTGCCGATGTCGCTGTCCTGAGCCGAAACGCTGGCGACCTGCGCGATTTCTTCCTTCGTGCTGATCGGGATAGCTTGCGTGCCGATGTTCTTGGCAATCGCTTCGGCGGCTGCCATGATGCCGCGCTTGAGCAGCATCGGGTTCGCGCCAGCGGCGACATTTTTGAGACCTTCGTTGACGATCGCCTGCGCCAGCACGGTCGCGGTGGTCGTGCCGTCACCGGCAATGTCGTTGGTCTTGGTGGCGGCTTCCTTCAGAAGCTGCGCGCCCATGTTTTCATACGGGTCGTCAAGTTCAATTTCCTTGGCGACGGTCACGCCGTCGTGCGTCACGGTCGGCGCGCCGAACTTCTTGTCGAGCGCAACGTTGCGCCCCTTGGGACCGAGGGTCGTCGCTACGGCGTCGGCGAGTTTGTCGACACCACGCTGGAGTCCCCGGCGTGCTTCATCACGGAACGTTAACTGCTTGGCAGGCATATTTACCTCTCCTGAATGGGGTATACGTGTAGTGGATTCAAAAGAAAATTCTGCGGACTATTCAACAATCCCCAGAATGTCGCTTTCCTTCATGATCAACAGCTTCTTGCCGTTGAGCTTGATCTCGGTACCGGCGTACTTGGCGAACAGCACCGTCATGCCGACTTCGACGTCCATCTCGATGCGCTTGCCGTCATCATCACGACGACCGGCACCAGCTGCCAAAACCTTACCCTGCTGCGGCTTTTCCTTCGCAGTTTCGGGCAGCACCAGCATACCCCCCGCGATGGTTTCCTCTTGCTCGACGGGTTCGACGATGATACGATCACCCAACGGGCGAATGTTAACGGACATGCTTCTTGCCTCCTGAGTATCTTTTGACGAGCGTATCGCTGCTATCGCGTCAGTCACAATTCGCAATATTTTAGCACTCTGCATCCGCGAGTGCTAATTTACAATCGGAAATATAGCAAAAGCAGGGCATAACGTCAAGTATTTCTAGCAAACTTCTTATACATCTGCTAAATCACC